>NZ_CP059556.1:5709978-6344421 GCF_024734405.1 Saccharopolyspora gregorii
GTTTGAGGTATGGGCGGCCCGCCCCGCCTCGCCCGTGCGCGCGAGCGGGCGCCGATCGCCCCACGACCGCCCCCGAGCCTATCGGTGGGCGCGAGGCCGGTGCGGCCGACTTCGCGCACGCCACACCGCGCACGTCCGCCGGAACGGCCGAGATCGCCCCGGTGGCCACGCGCGGTGATCGCCGGCGGCCTGGACGGGCCCCGGTGACATCCGCTCGGCCGTCGAGGAACACCGGGCTCGGCACGTACCGTTGAGCGGACCATGAGCAGCGAAGGCACCGTTGAAGCGTTCCGCCGGGCGGAGAGCCTGGTCGCCCAGCGCCGACCTTGGGAAGCTCTCCGCGCACTGCAACCCGTGCTCGACATCGCCGAGGACAAGCCCTCCGTCCAGCTGCTGCTGGGGAGGGCTTACCTGTTCACCGCCCAGTTCCGCCGGGCCGAGGCCGCGTTCCTGCGGGTGATCGAGCTCGATCCGTCCGACCACTACGCCCGGCTGGTGCTGGGCCGCACCCTGCAGCGGCAGGGACGGCTCCGGGAGGCGCGCAGCCAGGTCCAGCTGGCGGCCGTGATGAATCCGGACCCCGCCTACCAGGAGGCGCTGGGCGAGATCAACGCCCGGCTGGCCACCCGCGGTGGCTGAGCCCCGGGGTTCATCCCCGGCGGCTCGCGGCCGCCGAGTAGCTCTCCGCGATCGCGTACACCTTCTGCCCGTACTCCACCGAGTTGTTGTACGACATCACCGCGCCCCACCAGCCGGCGCCGGTGGTCAGATCGCGCCCGCTGGAGCACAGGTAGCGCGCCGCGGCCATCGCCGCGTCGTCCAGGTTCTGCGGGTCGCCGATCCCGTCGCCGTTGCCGTCGGTGGCCCACTTGCGCCAGGTGGACGGGATGAACTGCATCGGGCCGACGGCCCGGTCGTGCACCGGGTCGCCGTCGAGCGCCCCGCCGTCGGTGTCGCCGATGGCCCGCACGCCGGGAGTGCCGTCCAGCGGCACGCCGATGATCGGGCTGGAGGGCACCGCGTCGTCGCCGAGCACCCGGTTCCCGTAGCGCCCGTGGTTGGACTCGATGCGGCCGATCCCGGCGAGCATGGCCCAGGAGATGCGGCAGCCGGGCTGGTACTGGCGCATCGCCAGGTCCGCGTTGACGTAGGAGATCAGCGCTCGGGACGGCACGTCCGCCGAGGCGGCGACGTGATCGGCCCATTCCCGCACCGGGTCTTCGCCCGCGGGCGCGGACTGCTGCGCGGGCTCGGGGACGAGTGGCGCGGCGGAGCCGGGCAGCACCGGAGCGGGTTCCACCACGATCTGCTCGGGCGGTGGGCCGGCCGCGGGTGCGGCTTCGGGCCGGGTGAGGGTCGAGGCCAACGCGACCCCGGCGCCCATCGTGGCGACGAGGGCCAGCGCCACGGCCAGGCGTCCGACGGCGGCGGCCACTCCGCGCAGCCGGGAGGCGGTCGGGTCGGTCACGCGATCAGGCTACTTGCCGGTAGTCGCGAGAACTAGGAGCGAACACGAATCGACCATCCGCCCTCGGACGAGGGGATTCGATCAGTCGGTGCCGAAGAGGGTGCGGCTGGTCCTGCCGTAGTGGTCCGCGTGGTCGAGCACGTCCTGCCCGTAGTCGTGGCTCTCGTTGTAGTCGAGCAGCGCGACCCAGAACCGGTCCGGGTCCTGCAGGTCGCCGCCGACGGTGCACAGGTACTCCGCGGCGGCGAGCGCGGCGTCGTCGATGTCGTTGGGGTCGGCGACGCCGTCGCCGTCGGCGTCCACGGCCCACCGCTCCCAGGTGGTGGGGATGAACTGGAGGGGCCCGATGGCCCGGTCGAAGACGGGGTCGCCGTCGAGCCTGCCGCCGTCGGTGTCCTCGATGCGCTTGACGCCGTGGCTGCCGTCCAGCGGCAGGCCGATGATCGGGATGCTGGGTCTGCCGGTCTCGTCGAGGCGGGCGCCGCCGTAGCGGCCGTGGCTGGATTCGATGGCGCCGATCCCGGCGAGGGTGGTCCAGCCGAGCCCGCAGCCGGGGTGGCTCTGCGCGACGGCTCCGGCGGCGTAGCCGTAGGCCTGCAGGGCGGCGCGGGGGATGTTGAGCTCGTCGGACATCGATTCGGCCCAGGCGGTGAGCTGCAGCTGGGGCCGTTCCGTGGTCGGCAGCGGCGGGCCACCTTCGGGCAGCACCCGGACCGGGGGCGGGTCGACGCCGCCGTCGGGGGGCGCCACCGCGGGCGGGGGGACGGCCTGCACGCTGGGTCGGACCTGCTCGGGTTCGCGGTCCGGCTCGGTGCCGCACGAGACGAGCAGCGCGATCATCGGTACCACTCCGGCGAGCCGCCACGACCTGCTCGTGCTGAGTTGCTGCGACACGAATGCCCTCCCTCTCCCACTCCAGTGTGCACGTACCGGATCAACGCCCGGGAGCGAACCGGACTTTTCGCTCGCCGCCGCGCGGGCACCGCCCGGATCAACGAGTGCGGGGGTGCCGCGGTGCGGGCGGACGGCCGCCCACCGCTTCAGTCCACAGTGGACTTGTTGTGATCGTTCCCGCTGGTCGCACCGCCACGGCTCCAGTAGGAGGCCCACTGCTCCGAGGTGAGCCGGTGCGGATCGCGCCCGTCGGCCCGCGCCGCGGCCTCCGCCGCCCGCACGCGCCCGTCGAAGTCCAGCGCGGCGGCGCGCAGCTCGTCCTCCGGATCACCGCCGTCCAGCCTGGCGCGGGCGACCAGCTCGAACAAGCCCGCCCCCGGTGATCCGGCGGCGGTGAGCAGCTCGCGCGGCACTCCGGCGCGGTCGGCGCGGTTCACCAGCTTTGCCGCCAGCGCGGCGGCGGGCTGCCCGGTGGCCACGCCGTCCAGGACGGACTCGCGCTGCTTCTCCCGCTGCTTCAGCTCGTCCCAGCGCAGCTGCTGGGACTCGGCGTCGTGCACCGAACCCGCCTCGGTGAACACCTGCGGGTGCCGGGACACCAGCTTGCCGACCAGGTCGGCGGCGACCTCGTCCACCCCGAACGGTTCCGCGCCGTCCTCGGCCGCGATCCGCGCGTGGAACAGCACCTGCAGCAGCACGTCCCCCAGCTCTTCGCGCAGCGACGCCCGGTCCCGCTGGTCGATCGCGTCCAGCAGCTCGTAGGTCTCCTCCACCAGGTAGCGGCGCAGCGAGTCGTGGTCCTGCTCCGCGTCCCACGGGCAGCCGCCCGGCGAGCGCAGCCGGTCCATCACCGCCACCGCGTCCAGCAGTTCCGCACCCACCGGTGGTTGCGCGCCGAGCAGGGCCGCACCCGCTTCCAGCAGCGCCGCCGCCTGCGCCGAGTGCACGTCCGGGGCGAACAGCACCACCGGTTCGCGCTCGGCCCCGGCCAGCAGCTCCGGCACGTCGGGCGTTCCCGGGTCGTCCAGCGCGGAGACCGTGGCGGGCGGGAGTCCCGGCACCGCGTGCACCGCGGCGGCGCGGCGCAGCGCGGGCACCGCCGCCGCCGGGATCACGTCCCCGAGGCGGTCGTCCACGACCACCACCGCCGTTCCGGGCGCCACCGTCCCGAGGTCCGGGAAGCGGGAGGTCGCGCCGGTTCCACCGGAACCGCTGGTGCGGTCGCCGGACCCCGGCGCCGCCGAACGTGCGTTGTGCATGGCGCGATTGTCCCAACCGCGCGGCCGTCCTCCGCCGCAGTGCTCGATCCATGCCGCGGAGGTTGCCGGGGAGCCCGCCCGCACCCCCGTCCGACACACCGGCGCATCACCCGGTACGGGTGATCTTCGGCGACGCGCGCCGCGAAGATCACCCGTTCGGCCGCAGCCGGGGCATCGGCACCGCGGCGCCCCGCCCGGCCGGCGGTGCGGACGCGGGACGGCGACCGCCCGATCCGCCGTCAGGAACGCGCGCCGGGCAGGACGATCCCGGTGGTCTCGTCCGCGTTCGGCGCCGCCGACAGGCCCAGCTCGTCCCACACGCCGTAGCGCGGGCTCAGCTCGACCCCGACCTGCTGGGCGGTGACCCGCAGCAGCTGGTCGCCCAGGGCCTGCATCTTCATCTCGTCCGCTCCGGCGGCGCTCGGCGCGGGCGGCGGCGGGCCCACCTCGCGGCGCTTGATCCGCACCACCGTCCACTGCCCGGACTGCGGCTGCAGCTCGAACGCCATCGCCGTGCCGGTGCGCGCGCCGAACAGCGGGGTGCCCGCCGCCAGGTCGGGCACGTCGGCGGAGCGCAGCCGCTGGTCGGCGGCGGCACCCGTCCCGGATTGCCGGTCCTCGGCGACGAGCGCGGCCGATTCCGCGTCACCGCCCGCCATCCGCCGCACCTTCTCCTCGGCTTCGCGGCGGTTCACCGCGGAGGTGACGTCGTAGACGACCGACAACCGGTCCACGTACTTGCGGCCCAGCTCGGCCGCGAGCAGCCGGCTGCGCACCACGTCCTGGATGTCGCTCTCGGTGTAGATCTGGCCCTCGCTGGCGGCCTGCGGACCACCGGCCGAGTCGATGACGTCGGCGACCCGCCGCTCGTCCACGTCCAGGTCCTCGGTCCGCGCGGCCTGCTTCATCAGCTCGCGGCGCACCAGGTCGGCGGCCATCCGGCGGCTGAGCTCGCCGAGCATGCCCTGCTCGGACAGCTGCGCCTTCGCCTCGGGCTCCTTGTCCAGGACCGCGCGGTAGCGGCTCTGCACCTCGTTGACCGGGATCCGCGCCTCCCCGACGAACGCCGCGGCACCCGCCTTGCCCGGTTCGACACCGCAACCGGCGAGCAGTGCGCAGCAGAGCAGGATCAACGCGAGCGGGCGGACCCGGTGCATGGCGGAACTCACAGCGATCACCCTCTCACGAGATCATCGCAGGGTGAAACCTCCGCCCGCCGGGTCCGGCCCCGGTCAGTTCACGCAGGGCACGCCGCCCGCGGTGATCGGCTGCTCCGGCTCCTGCGCGAGCCGCAGTCCGTCCAGCCGCAGCGCCTTCGCACCGGCGAAGTTCACCGCACCCGGACCGTCGTAGTCCGCGCCGAGGTACACCTCGACGGTGCCCGCCGGGACGGATCCGCTGGTGCGCACCGGGATTCCGCCGAGCGCCGCCGCGACCTGCTCCCCCGCGTCCTGCTCGCCCGCGGCGACCCGCACCGAGGAGGAGCTCGCCGACGCCGCGTTGCCCGTCGACCCGGTGCCGAAGCCCTGCGCCGCCAGGTGGTTCGCCACGCCCGCGGCCAGGCCGGTGATGCCGGAGGCGTTGTAGACGTCCACGGAGACCTCCGCCGGGGAGCTCGACTCGGAGGTCTCGGGCTGCGCCTCCGGCGACCGCTCGGCCTGCTGGCGCACCGCGCGTTCTTGCGGGGACAGCAGCAGGTTCGCCACGAACCGGTGCACCTCGTCCTCGTCGGCCTGCACGTCTTCGCGCCCGGACGGGCCGACGAGCTCCACCGGGATGGTGTGGAAGTCGATGTCGCCGCCCGCGATGCCCTGCATCTGCTGCGCGAATTCCATGATGTCCCAGCCGGAATCGACCACCACCGACTTCTGCAGCGCCCCGATCAGCTCGCCGAGCCGCACCGGGTTGCCCAGCGTGCCCGCGGACAGGATCTTGTTCGCCAGCCCGGACATGAACACCTGCTGGCGCACCACCCGGTCCAGGTCGTAGTTCGGCAGGCCGTAGCGCTGGCGGACGAAGGCCAACGCGTCCGCGCCTTCGACCGTCTGACGCCCGGCGGGGAACACCGCGCCGGAGTGCGCGCTGTCGTCCACCGCCTCGTTCAAGCACACCTCGACGCCGCCCACGGCCTTGGTGACGTCGTAGAACCCCAGCAGGTTGACCTCGGCGTAGTGGTCGATGCTGGCGCCGGAGAGCTCTTCGATCGTTTTGATCAGGAACTTCTGGCCTTCGGCCTTGGATTGCAGTTCCAGCTGCTTGGGGTCGGTGACGCCGTCCTGTTCGAGGCGGTGGCGGGCTTCGCTCTTGGCGCGGCCGAGGGCGGAGTTGAGCTTCTGCTCGCCGTAGCCGTTGCCGAGTTCGACCATGGTGTCGCGGGGGAAGGACACGGCGCTGGCGCGTTGCCCGCCGTTGGGGATGCGCACCAGGATCATCGTGTCGGTGAGGTCGCCGCCCTCGTCGTCGGTGGTGCGCAGTTCCTTGAGGACCTCTTCGGGCAGCGGGTTCCCGTCGGCGTCGGTGCGGCTGTCGTTGCCGACCAGCAGCACGTCGGTCGCACCGTCCGGCGAGTTCAGGCCGCTGCCGATGACATCGCTGCCGGAGAGCCCGCCGGTGACCCCGTTGAGGGCGCCCCACGCGTAGGCGCTGCTCCCCAGGACCGCCACCGACAGCAGGGCGATCACCGTGCGCCCGAAGAACTTCCGCGCGCGGCGCGGCCTGCGCGGGCGAGGTGTTTCGCGGGGAACGACGGGGTGCCGCACGGTCGTCGCCTCGCCGGGACGGGACGGCCCCGGACGAGCATTCCTCGGTCGCTGCGGTCCTCGTGCACGATCCACGCCCTCGTCCTCTCCCCGCCCCTGCAACACCAGGAGGCGCGCCGACCGGCGCGGCCACCTACGAGTTCAGACGCGCCACGGCCGAGCGGGTTGCCTCCCGGCACCGCACGACCACCGATCAGACCCCGGACCACCGGCGGGAGCGGAGCGCTCGCGAACGCGCGCCGATCATGCCCTGGCGCGCGCACCACCGCCAGCAGAACCGCCGGGCACGCACCCGTCCGGCCGAGCGGAACGCACCGCGCGGCAGCGGGTTCAGGGCGCGGTCAGCCCACCGGCGCGGGTCGACCGGCGAGCGAGGTCAGCAGGGTCGCGCACCACTCCAGCAGCGCCTCGTCCCGCAGCGGCGGCGCGCCGATCCGCCCGCCCGCGGCTCCTTCGGTCGGCCGCGGCACGGACACGGTGCGGACCGTCGCCTTGTACACCGCCTTCGGGTAGAGCCGCTTGAGCCGCATCTGCTGCGAGTCGGCCAGTTCCAGCGGCGCCACCCGCAACGAGGAGCCCTGCAAGGTCACCTCGGTGACGCCGTGTTCCCGGCACACCTGGCGGAACGCGGCGACCTTCAGCAGTCGCTCCACCGGTTCCGGCAGCGGACCGTAGCGGTCCTCCAGCTCGGCGCGCACCGCGTCCAGCGCGGCCTGGTCCCCGGCCGCCGCGATCTTCCGGTAGGCCTCCAGCCGCAACCGCTCCCCCGGCACGTAGTCGTGCGGGATGTGCGCGTCGACCGGCAGGTCCACCCGCACCTCGGCGAGCTCCTGCTCCAGGTCGGCGGTGCCCGCGCCCGCGTGCTGCTTGAACGCCTCCACGGCCTCGCCGACGAGCCGCACGTACAGGTCGAAGCCGACGCCCGCGATGTGCCCGGACTGCTCGGCGCCGAGGATGTTGCCCGCGCCGCGGATCTCCAGGTCCTTCATCGCCACCGCCATGCCCGCGCCCAGCTCCGAGTTCTGCGCGATCGTCGCGAGCCGGTCGTGCGCGGTGTCGGTGAGCGGCTTCTCGCCCGGGTACAGGAAGTACGCGTAGCCGCGCTCGCGGGCGCGCCCGACCCGGCCGCGCAGCTGGTGCAGCTGGGAGAGGCCGAGCATGTCGGAGCGCTCCACGATCAGCGTGTTCGCGTTGGAGATGTCCAGGCCGGTCTCGACGATCGTGGTGCACACCAGCACGTCGTGCTCGCGCTCCCAGAACCCCTGGATGATCTTCTCCAGGCGCTCCTCGTTCATCTGGCCGTGCGCGGTGACGATCCGCGCCTCCGGCACCAGCTCGCGCAGCGACCGGGCGGCCTTCTCGATCGTGGAGACCCGGTTGTGCACGAAGAACACCTGGCCGTCGCGCAGCAGCTCGCGGCGGATCGCGGCGCCGACCTGCTTCTCGTCGTAGGCGCCGACGTAGGTCAGCACCGGGTGCCGCTCCTCCGGCGGGGTCAGGATGGTCGACATCTCGCGGATGCCGGCCATGCTCATCTCCAGGGTCCGCGGGATGGGCGTCGCCGACATCGTCAGCACGTCCACGTGGGTGCGCAGCGCCTTGATGTGCTCCTTGTGCTCGACGCCGAAGCGCTGCTCCTCGTCGACGATGACCAGTCCGAGGTCCTTGTAGCGCACGCCGGTCTGCAGCAGCCGGTGCGTGCCGATCACGATGTCCACCGAACCGTCCGCGAGGCCCTGCAGCGTCTGCTCCGACTCCTGCGGGGTGGTGAACCGGGACAGGCCCTTGATGGTGACCGGGAAGGAGCGCATCCGGTCGGTGAAGGTGTTCAGGTGCTGCTGGGCGAGCAGCGTCGTCGGCACCAGCACCGCCACCTGCTTGCCGTCCTGCACGGCCTTGAACGCGGCGCGCACCGCGATCTCCGTCTTGCCGTAGCCGACGTCGCCGCAGATCACCCGGTCCATCGGGACGGCGCGCTGCATGTCGGCCTTCGCCTCGTCGATCGCGGCGAGCTGGTCCCCGGTCTCGGTGTAGGGGAACGCGTCCTCCAGCTCCCGCTGCCACGGGGTGTCCGGGCCGAACGCGTGGCCGGGCGCGGACTGGCGGGCGGCGTAGAGCTGCACGAGTTCGGCGGCGATCTCCTTGACCGCCTTGCGCGCCTTGGCCTTGGTGTTCTTCCAGTCGGAGCCGCCGAGCTTGTTCAGCGTCGGCAGCTCGCCGCCGACGTAGCGGGACACCTCGTCGAGCTGGTCGGTGGGCACGAACAGCCGGTCGCCGGGCTGGCCCCGCTTGCTGGAGGCGTACTCCAGCACCAGGTACTCGCGGGTGGCGCCGCCGACGGTGCGCTGCACCATCTCCACGTACTTGCCGATGCCGTGCTGCTCGTGGACGACGAAGTCACCGGCCTTCAGCGCCAGCGGGTCCACCGCGTTGCGCCGCCGCGAGGGCATCCGGCGCATGTCCTTCGTGGACGTACCGCCGCGGCCACCGGTCAGGTCGGTCTCGGTGAGCACCACCAGGCCCACGCCGGCGGCGGCGAAACCGTCCTCCAGGCCACCGCGCACCACGGTGATCACGCCGGTCTCGGGGGCCGCGGTCAGGCCGTCGGCGGCGTGGCGCACCGGCAGCTCGCCGTCCCGGAACTGCTGCACCGCGCGCTGCGCCGTCCCCTGGCCGGGCACCACCAGCACCGCGGCGCCGCCGGAGGCCGTGTGCGCGCGCAGGTCGGTGAAGGCCCGCTCCACCTCGCCGCGGTACGCCTCGACCTGCTTGAGGCCCAGGTGCACCACGCCGCGGTCCGCGCTGTCGCTGCTGAGCTGGGTCAGCGTCCACCACGGCAACCCGATATCCCGGGTCCGCTCCTCGACCTCCGCGAGGCCCCGGTAGGCCGAGGCGCCCAGGTCGATGGGGGCCTTGCCGCCATCGGCGGCGACCATCCAGGACGCCTCCAGGAACTCCTGGCCGGTGCGCACCAGGTCCGCGGCCCGCGCCCGCACCTTCTCCGGGTCGGACAGCAGCACGTGGGTGCCGTCCGGCACGAGTTCGGTGAGCAGCCGCATCTCGCCGTCGCACAGCGCCGGGATCAGCGCCTCCATGCCTTCGACGGCGGCGCCGCCCGCGATCTTGCCGAGCATCTCGGACAGGTGCGCGTCCGCCTCGTGCCGCCGGGCCAGCTCGGCCGCGCGCTCTGCCACCTCCGGGGTGATCAGCAGTTCGCGGCAGGCGGGGGCGTACAGCGCGGTGTCGGTGGCGTCCGGCAGCGAGCGCTGGTCGGCGACCGAGAACGGGCGGATCTCGGTGACCTCGTCGCCCCAGAACTCCACCCGCAGCGGGTGTTCCACGGTCGGCGGGAACACGTCCACGATGCCGCCGCGCACGGCGAACTCGCCGCGCTTCTCCACCATGTCCACGCGCGAGTAGGCGAGGCCGGCCAGCCGTTCCACCAGGTCCTCGAAGTCGTGCTCGTCGCCGAGCCGCAGCCGCACCGGGGCCAGCTCGCCCAGGCCGGGCGCGATCGGCTGGATGAGGCTGCGCACCGTGGTGACCAGCACCCGCACCGGGCCTTCGGCGTGCTCCTCGGGGTGCGCGAGCCTGCGCAGCACCGCGAGCCTGCGCCCGACCGTGTCCGCGCGCGGGGACAGCCGCTCGTGCGGCAGCGTCTCCCAGGACGGGAGCACCGCGATGCCGTCGGCGCCGAGCAGGTCCTCCAGCGCGGACGCGGTCTCGTCGGCCTCCCGGCCGGTCGCGGTCACCAGCAGCACCGGGGCCGCCGCACCGGTGTCGGCGGCGAGCGCCGCCGCGGCCAGCGGACGGGCGGCGACCGGGCCCTCCAGCACCAGGTGCGGCCGACCTGCCGCGGACACCACTTCGCGGAAGGTCTCCTCCCGCAGCAGCGCGTCGAGCAGCCCGTGCAGCGCGGCCGGAGCCGCGTCGGTCGCCGTGGCAGGACCAGCCTGGATCATCAGAATCCCTCGCACCGAGAACGGAAAGCGCACAGACCCGTCCCCGGGACGACTGCGTCCGAGTCCGGCGTGCGGGGGTCGGCGTCGCGACGGCTGAGCCGGGACCGGCTCTCCCCAGGCGGACCGGTTGCCGGGTGGCGGGAGTCGCCGTCCAGCCTACGACTCCGCACCGACGACGTCCGGTCGCCCCGCGCCGGCGGGGCGCGGACGGGCACGGCGGGTGCCCGGGCGGTGCCACACTGTGGCGATGCGCGCTAGCCGAGTCGCCGCCGTCGCCCTGGTCGTCCTGCTCGGCGCGTGCGGCGCCCCGGACGGCGCGCCACCGCCGCCGAGCACCCGCGCTCCGGACCCGGTGCCGTCCACGCTGCGGGTGGAGGTCCTCGGCGGCGGCTTGGAGCACCCGTGGGACCTCGGCTTCCTGCCCGACGGCACCGCGCTGGTGACGCAGCGGCCGGGACGGCTGGCGCTGCTCGCCGACACCAGTCCCGGGGCGCAGATCCGGCCGGTGCGCGCCGACCTCGGCGACGTGCTCGCCGAGGGCGAGGGCGGCCTGCTGGGGATGGTGGTGCACCCGGACTTCGCCGAGAGCAGGCGCTTCGTCACCTGCCAGACGCACCAGCGGGACGGGCGGGCGGTGGACGTGCGGCTGGTGACCTGGCGGCTCGCCGAGGACGGCGGCAGCGCCGAACGCGTCGGGCCGCCGCTGCTGGCGGGCCTGCCGGTGAACCCGGGTGGCAGGCACTCCGGCTGCCGCCCGGAGCTGGCCGCGGACGGCGCGCTGCTGGTCACCACCGGCGACACCGCCGACCCGGCCGCCGCGCAGGACCGCCGCGGGCTGGGCGGGAAGGTGCTGCGGATGGACCTGCGCACCGGTGCGCCGCTGCCCGGCAACCCCTTCCTGGACTCCCCGGACCCCGCCGAACGGTTGGTCTACAGCTACGGGCACCGCAACCCGCAGGGCATCGCGCAGCGCCCCGGCGGCCAGGTGTTCGTCGCCGAGCACGGGCCGGACTCCGACGACGAGCTCAACCTGCTGCGCCCGGGCGGCAACCACGGCTGGGACCCGTCGCGCGGCGGCGACTCCGATTCCTACGACGAGTCGGTGCCGATGACGGACCTGCGCCGGTTCCCGGACGCGGTGCCCGCGGTGTGGTCCTCGGGAGGGACGACAGAGGCGGTGTGCGCGGCCGCGTTCCTCACCGGGGGGACGTGGGGGCGGTTCGACGGGATGCTCGCGGTGACCGCGCTGAAGGGGTCGAAGCTGATGCTGTTCCGCCTCGCCCCGGACGGGTCGGTGCGGGAGGTGCTGGTGCCACCGGAGCTCGACGGCCTGCACGGCAGGCTCCGCGCCGCGCGGCTCGGCCCGGACGGCGCCCTCTACGTCACCACGTCCAACGGCACCGACGACCGGATCCTGCGCGTCACCTCGTCCTGACCCGCCGGACGGAGGTCAGCGCCAGGTGCCGAGCTTGGGCTTGTGCTCCAGGTTGGAGAGGCCGTTCCAGGCGATGTTGACCAGGTGCGCGGCCACGTCGTCCTTCTTCGGCTTGCGCGCCTCCAGCCACCACTGGCCGACCAGCGCCACCATGCCGACCAGCGCCTGGCTGTAGAGCGGTGCGAGCTTCGCGTCGTAGCCCTTCGCGCTGAACTGGAGCCCGAGGATGTGCTCGACCTGGCTGGCGATGTCGTTGAGCAGCGAGGAGAACGTGCCGGTGGTGGAGGCCACCGGCGAGTCGCGGACCAGGATGCGGAACCCGTCGGTGCAGGTGTCGATGTATTCGAGCAGCGCGCCCGCGGCCTGCTCCAGCAGCGCGCGGGGGTGCCCGGCCGAGAGCGCCGAGACGATGCGGTCCAGCAGGGCGCGCATCTCGCGGTCCACGACCACCGCGTAGATGCCTTCCTTGCCGCCGAAGTGCTCGTAGACGACCGGCTTGGACACGCCGGCCCGGTGCGCGATCTCCTCGATGGAGGCCGCTTCGAAGCCCTTCTCCGCGAACAGGGCCCTGGCCACGTCGAGCAGCTGCTGACGTCGTTCCTCACCGGTCATCCGGACTCGGGTGGTGCGGGCCGAACGCCGCCTGGTCTCCGAATCCGGCGAGTTCCGCTTGCGCCGTCCTGCTGCCACGCAGGTCACCCTATCCGTCGAGATCCGCCGAGGTGCGCACCTCCCCGATCGCGCGCGGCGCTGCGCACCCGGGGAGGGCGGGCGCGCGGCCGCGCGACGAGGAGGCCGGCCCGGCGGCACCCCCGCTAGGTCACCGGTCCGCGAGGACCGGCCCCGGCGAGGTTCCACCGCCGTGACCGCCGGAGGGTCAGCCCTTGTAGTCGGTGACCGCGATCCGGGCCAGCCGCTTCTCGTTCGGCCAGCGGACCTTCCAGGCCCAGCCGACCTTCTCGAAGAACCAGATCACCCGCGCCGAGATGTCCAGCTGCCCGCGCAGCACCCCGTGCCGGGCGCAGGTCGGGTCGGCGTGGTGGGAGTTGTGCCAGGACTCGCCGAACGACACGATCGCCAGCGGCCAGAAGTTCGCCGCCTTGTCGCGGCTCTTGAACGGGCGCTCGCCGATCATGTGGCAGATCGAGTTCACCGACCACGTGATGTGGTGCAGCAGCGAGACCCGCACCAGCCCGGCCCAGAAGAAGCCGGTCAGCGCGCCCCACCAGGACCAGGTGAGGAGCCCGCCGAGCACCGCGGGCAGCACCAGGCTCAGCGCGGTCCACAGCACGAAAAGGTTGTTCAGCTTGACCAGCCGCTCCTCCTTGTGCAGGTCGGGCGCGAACCGCTCCTCGTTGGTCATGTTCCGGTCGAACAGCCAGCCCATGTGCGCGTGCCAGAAGCCCTTGGCCAGCGCCCCCGGAGTGCTGCCGAAGCGCCACGGCGAGTGCGGGTCGCCGTCGCGGTCCGAGTAGGCGTGGTGCCGCCGGTGGTCGGCGACCCAGGTGATCACCGGGCCCTGCAGCGAGGTCATGCCCGCGATCGCGAGCGTGGCGCGCACCGGCCAGTTGGACTTGAACGAGCCGTGCGTGAACAGCCGGTGGAACCCGACGGTGACGCCGAGCCCGCTGAACACGTAGAAGAAGGCCGCGAGGCCGACGTCGACCCAGCCGAGGCCCCAGCCCCAGGCGAACGGGATCGCGGCGACGAGCGCGACGCACGGGATCAGGACGAACGCGTAGACGAAGAACTGGGCGAGTCGGGGACGGGCCCCCGCGGTGAGCGGCTTCGGCCCGGACTCGGCCCCGGAAGTCTCGGGGGCAACGTCGGTTGCTGCGGTCATACTCAGTACCTCTACTGGGTCAGGTGGCGGAAGAACGTGGTCGGCAGCGCCGGGAAAGCGGTGTCGGCCCCGCAGATCCTACGGGACCGTAACCTACGCCAGCGTAAGTTGGTGGATGCACAATCGTCACCCCCCGGCGACGGAAATGCGGCGTGTCGCTACCGCCCGGGCGTGTCCGGATCGTCGGTTCCGATCGTTCGTGCACCCGTGAGAACGATCACCCTGGACGGGCATGCCACGATGTCGACTGGGCGACCGCGGTCGGTCGGCGTGGCGGTAAGCTCTGGCGCCGGACCACATCGCCCGATCCGCCGTGGTGTAAAGGCAGCACCTCAGATTTTGGTTCTGATGGTCCAGGTTCGAGTCCTGGCGGCGGAGCAGCGGTCCCCGCGACGCCGTGCGCGATGTCCCGACGGGAACCGTGGTCGATCGCCGACCTCCCCGGCCCCGGCCGGGCTTGGATGCCAGCAGGGGGTGTGCGCCGCTGCGCGAGGACACGACGGACGTGCGCGACGATGCGGCAACCGCGCTGAGCGAGGTCAGCGACGCGTGGTTGGTCGGTCGCGCTCGCGAACTCAACGCCGTCGGCCAGAACAGCGACGCACTGGGCCAACGCGGCACCATCCGCGAAGCCGACGGCCTGCTCGCCGAGGCGCAGCGGCGCGGTGAACCCCGCATCGTCGCCCAGCTGCTGCGGCACTGCGCCGCGATGCGGCTGTCCTCCTCCGGGCTCGCGCACGGCGCCGAACCGCTGCTGGACGAACTCCTCACGCACAGCCGCAGGCACGGCCTGACCGTGCTGGAAGCCGACGCCTACGCGCTGCGCGGCAGGCGCGCGCTGCTCACCGGCAGCGAGGACAACGCGATCACCGAGGTCGCCAGCGGGCTCGCCATGCTGGAGGACGAACCCGTCCCGGACACCGCGCTGGGCAGGCGCTCCTGGGACCGGTTGCTGGCGACCGCGCTGATCGACCTGGGCTCGGTGCTCACCCAGCTCGGCGTGTACGAGACCGCGGACGAGGTGATGGCCCGCGCGCTGCACCGGATCCGGGAGAGCGGCGGCCCGCACGAGATAGCGCTGCACATGATGAACCGCTGCCGGATGTTCCTCGGCTGGGGTTTGCGGCTGGAGCGCATCGGCCAGCAGGACGCGGCGGGCGAGCGGTTCGCCACCGCCTCCGGGCTGGCGCTCGGCGTGGAGGTGCCGTGGCGGGAATCGCTGTTCCCCCGGCTCGCGGACCGCTCCGCCGCCGACCAGATCCCGGTGCTCGGCGCCGCGCACGCGCTCGCCCAGCCCGGCGAGGAGCACATCGAGCGGTTGCGGCGGCTGCGCTCGCTGGACCGGGCCATCCACCCGCGCGAGAAGATCATCGTGACGATCGCGCTGTCCCGCTGCCTGATCGGCGCGGGCCGGCGGTCGGAGGCGGTGCGGATGCTTTCCGACACCCGCTCCAAGGTCACCAGCGACGCCGCCGACCCCACGCTGCGGATCTCGCTCGCCCGCGAGTACGCGCAGCTCACCGAGCTCGACCAGGACCGGCCCACCAGCGATGCGGTGCACGACTACGTGCTGGACCTGGAGAACGAGCTGTGGGCGATGCGGGAAGGCCGCTACCTGACGCTGAGCACGCGGCTGGAGAACTCGCGGCTGAACCTGCGCCACGACGCGATCACCCAGCAGGCGCTGCAGGACCCGCTGACCGGGCTGTCCAACCGGCGGGCGCTGGACGAACGGCTGGACGCGCTGCTGGACTCCCCGGAGGCGCAGCCGCTGTCGGTGGCGCTGGTCGACCTGGACGGCTTCAAGGAGGTCAACGACCGCTGCTCGCACGCCGAGGGAGACGACGTGCTGCGGGTCGTGGCGAGCACGCTGCGGGACACGCTGCGGGTGGACGACTTCGTGGCCCGCTACGGCGGCGACGAGTTCGTGGTGCTGCTGCCCGGCGTGACGCTGGCCGCGGCCGAGTCGGCGCTGCGGCGGACGGTGGAGGCGATCGCGCGGCTGCCGAAGGCGCTGTCCCGCGGGGTGACGCTGTCGATCGGCGTGGTCGCGCGGCGACCGCAGGAGTCCGGCGCGCAGGTGCAGGCCCGCGCGGACGCGGCGATGTACCAGGCCAAGCGGGACGGCGGGAACCAGGTGGCCACGTTCGCGGTGGAGTCGTCGGGCGGCGACGACGAGGAGACCTGGATCCCGCCGCAGCCCCGCTGATGGTTCACCCGGACCGGCCCGGCCGATGCTCGTGCGTGCACTCTCCGTGAGCGACCCGTCCCCGGGCCTGGCAGTGGGGACCCGGCGGCCCGCAGCGCACCGCGACGTCGGCGACCACCCGCCACCGTTCCGCCCGATTGATCACAAAGCAGCAGTTCGGGACGGCCGCGACGTCCGGAGCGGGGTGGACCGGGCAGGTAGCATCGGCGTCCGCCGGACAAGCGGGAAGGGCCACCGGCGCGCGCGCGGCACGCCCCGGTTACCCTTCACCCGCTTGGACGCCACCAGCAGCCGGTTCGCGGCGAGACTGCTCACCGTGACCACACCGACCAGGGCGACTCCGGCGTGTCGGCGTCGAACCCGCTTGAGACCCAAGGGAGTGCGTTGATGCCTCAGGGCGAGAACGCCCGGCCCGCCCCCAGCACGTCCGGCGCGGCTTCCTCCGCTTCCCCCTCCGCACTCGGCACCGCGGGCTCCGCGGTCAGCACCATCGTGCTCGCCGCGGGCGAGGGGACCCGGATGCGCTCCGCGACGCCGAAGGTGCTGCACCCGCTCGCCGGCCGGCCGCTGGTCGAGCACGCGGTGCGGGCGGCGGCCGGGACCGGGCCGGACGACCTGGTGGTCGTGATCGGCCACGGCCGGGACGCCGTCGGCGAGCACCTCGCGCAGGTCGCCGACGACCTCGGCCGCAAGGTGCACACCGTCGTCCAGGACCGGCAGCTCGGCACCGGGCACGCGGTCGCGTGCGGGATGACCGCGCTGGCGAACCAGCGGCAGGGCACCGTGCTGGTCAGCTACGGCGACGTCCCGCTGCTGGACACCGCGACGCTCGACGCGCTGCTCGCCGAGCACCACGAGCGCGGCAACGCGGTCACCGTGCTCTCGGCGGTCGTCGACGACCCCACCGGCTACGGCAGGCTGGTCCGCGACGCCGCCGGGAACGTCACCGGCATCGTCGAGCAGAAGGACGCCACCGCCGAGCAGGCCGCCATCGGGGAGATCAACTCCGGGGTGTACGCGTTCGACGCGGCGGTGCTCTCCGACGCGCTGGAGCGGTTGTCCACCGACAACGCGCAGGGCGAGCTGTACCTGACCGACGTGCTGTCCATCGCCCGCTCCGACGGCCACCCGGTGGGCGCGCTGGTGTGCGCGGACACCTGGCTCGTGGAGGGCGTCAACGACCGGGTGCAGCTGGCCCGGCTCGGTGCGGAGCTCAACCGCAGGCTGGTGCTCGGCTGGATGCGCGAGGGCGTCACCGTCACCGACCCGTCCTCGGTGTGGCTGGACTGCGACGTGGTGCTCGACCGCGACGTGACCGTGGAGCCGGGCGTCCAGCTGCGCGCGGGCACCACCGTCGGCGAGGGCGCGCTGATCGGCCCGGACACCACGCTGACCGGCTGCACCGTGCACCCGGGTGCCTCGGTCGTGCGCACCCACGGCGAAGGCGCCGAGGTCGGTCCCGGCGCCTCGGTGGGGCCGTTCGCCTACCTGCGCCCCGGCGCGCGGCTCGGCGAGAAGGGCAAGATCGGCACCTTCGTCGAGGTCAAGAACGCCGAGATCGGCACCGGCAGCAAGATCCCGCACCTCACCTACGTCGGCGACGCCGAGATCGGCGAGGGCAGCAACATCGGTGCGGCGAGCGTCTTCGTGAACTACGACGGCGTCGCCAAGCACCGCACCGTGATCGGTTCCCACGCCCGGACGGGGGCGGACAACATGTTCGTCGCCCCCGTCGAGGTCGGGGACGGCGCCTACACGGCCGCCGGTTCGGTCATCACCCAAGATGTCCCCCCGGGCGCCATGGCGGTCGCCCGCGGGAGGCAGCGCAACATCGAAGGCTGGGTGGCTCGCCGCCGCCCGGACACCGCCGCCGATCGAGCCTCCCGGCAGGCTCAGCAGCGGTCGGGATCTGACGACCTGACCACCAATCCGACGAGTGACACCCGATGATGGGCGTCAACGGGGAGGGACGATGACCGTGAGTGCCATGTCTGCGACCCCGAAGAAGAGCCTCAAGCTCTTCTCCGGGAGCAGCCACCCGGAACTTGCCGAGGAGGTGGCCAAGCAACTCGACGTGACGGTCACGCCCCAATCGGCCTACAAGTTCGCGAACGGCGAGATCTTCGTCCGCTACGACGAGTCGGTCCGCGGCTGCGACGCCTTCGTGATCCAGTCGCACTGCACGCCGCTCAACGACGCCATCATGGAACAGCTGATCATGGTGGACGCGCTGAAGCGGGCCAGCGCCAAGCGCATTACCGTGGTCATGCCGTTCTACGGCTACGCCCGGCAGGACAAGAAGCACAAGGGCCGCGAACCGATCTCGGCCCGCCTGATGGCGGACCTGTTCAAGACCGCGGGCGCCGACCGGATCATGACGGTGGACCTGCACACCGACCAGATCCAGGGCTTCTTCGACGGGCCGGTGGACCACCTGCTCGCGCAGACGGTGCTGTCGGACTACATCCGGCAGACCTACTCCGACGAGAAGATCACCGTGGTCTCGCCGGACTCCGGCCGGGTGCGGGTCGCGGAGAAGTGGGCGGACAACCTCGGCGGGACCCCGCTGGCGTTCATCCACAAGACCAGGGACCCCACGAAGCCGAACCAGGTCGTCGCGAACCGCGTCGTCGGTGACGTCGAAGGCCGGCTGTGCGTGCTGGTCGACGACATGATCGACACCGGTGGCACGATCACCAAGGCCACCGAGCAGCTGCTGGAGTCCGGCGCGAAGGACGTCATCATCGCGGCGACCCACGGCGTGCTCTCCGGCCCGGCGGTGGAGCGGCTGTCGTCCTGCGGGGCGAAGGAGGTCGTGCTGACGAACACGCTGCCGATCCCGGACGACCACCACTTCGACACGCTGCGGGTGCTCTCGATCGCCCCGCTGGTCGCCGAGGCGATCCACCAGGTGTTCGAGGACGGTTCGGTCACCAGCCTGTTCGACGGCCACGCCTGAGCGAAGCCCGAACGCACGACGGCCCGGTCCCCCCTCGGGGCCGGGCCGTTGCGCGTCCGCGGCGGCCGGCCCGGAGCGGGCGGGCCGAGCGCGAGCACGATCAGATGGTCGTGACGACCTCGTCGTAGTCGTGGCGGGGCAGTCGGTCGAACCAGGGGTCCTCGCCCGGCTTGCCGATGTTGACCACGACGAGCACCTGCTGCTTGCCGTCCGGGAAGAACTCGGCGTTGATGCCCGCCGGGTCGAAGCCGGTCATCGGGCCCGCGGCCAAGCCGGCGGCGCGGACGCCGAGGATGAAGTAGGCGACCTGCAGGCTCGCGTTGAGCCTGGCGTGCTCGGTGCGGAAGTCGTCGTCCGCCCACATGTCCTTGGCGTTGGGGGCGTGCGGGAACATCCGCGGCAGGTTCTCGTGGAAGTCGGTGTCGGCGGCGAGCACGGCGACGACCGGAGCGCTCTCGGTCTTGGCCCGGTTGCCCCCGCCCAGGTGCGGCAGCAGGCGCTGCTTGCCCTCGTCGGAGCGGATCAGGACGATGCGCAGCGGCTGCTGGTTCATGGAGGTCGGGCCCCACTTGACCAGGTCGTGGATGGCGCGCAGCTGCTCGTCGGTGACCTCGTCGCTGCTGAAGGTGTTGGCCGTACGGGCGTTGCGGAACAGCAGGTCCTGGGCTTCCTCGGACAGCTGGAGGCCGGTCGTCGAATCGGTCGAGGTCATGATCACTTCCTTGCTCGCGGTTTCTCCGAGCAACGTGTTTGAAGCTTCCACCATTCCGGCAGAGGCGCGCGTCATACCCGCCCCGCCCGTCAGAACAGGCCGACGAGCTCGTTGATCGCCACGCCGACGAACAGCAGCAGGCACAGCACCAGCAGCGTGTTCGACAGCCACCGGGAGCGGTGCTCGGCCGGCATCATCGAGCGCGAGTTCAGCAGCACCAGCAGCGTGCCCGCCAGGAACGGCATGAACAGCGCCCCCAGCACCCCGTACACCAGCGTCAGCTGGAACGGCTTGCTGAACAGCAGCAGCAACATCGGCGGGAACGTCAGCCACAGCAGGTAGATCCGGTAGGGCGCGCTGTGCATGCCCGCCTTGTGGTCGTAGGCCTCGGCGGTCTCCACCGGCGCCTCCTTCGGCAGCCGCCAGGTCCGCCACCAGTCGGCGAACAGCAGGCTCACGCCGTTCCACACGCCGATCACCGAGCTGAACGCGACGGCGAAGAAGCCGACCAGGAACGGGATCCGCGCCCATTCGCCGTAGTCGGCGGCGAGCACGTCGCCGAGGTTGAGCAGGCCCTTGTCGCTCTCGGTCAGGTCCTGGCCGAGCAGGATCTCCGCGCCCACCACCAGCATCGCCACCACGAAGATGCCGGTGGTGAGGTAGCCGACGGTGTTGTCCATCCGCATGATCGGCAGCCACTTCGGCGTCCGCCAGCCCTTCGCGAACGTCCAGTAGCCGTAGGCGGCCATCGTGATGGTGCCGCCGACACCGCCCATCAGGCCGAGCACGTAGGCCACCGAGCCCGCGGGGAGCCGCGGCACCAGGCCCTCGCCGAGCTCCAGCAGGTTCGGCCCGACCAGGAACGCGGTGCCGACGACGGTCACGAACATGACCCCGACCAGCACCGTCATGATCTTCTCCAGCACCGCGTAGCGGCCGAACCACACCAGCGCCAGGCCGAGCAGCCCGCACAGCGCCGCCCAGCCGCCGACCGGCAGCACCGGGAACAGCGCGTTCAGCGGCAGCGCCGAGGCGGACATCGCGGTGGCCCCGTACACGAAGCCCCAGATGACGATGTACACGCCGAAGTAGGCGGTGGCCCACCGGCCGAGCGAGCGCCAGCCGGAGAGCATGGTGCGCTCGCCGCCGAGGTGCCAGCGCCCGACCGCCTCGCCGAGCGCCAGCTTGAACACCGTGCCCAGCAGCACCGCCCAGAACAGCGTGTACCCGTACCGGGCGCCGGCGACCATGGTCGCGACCAGGTCGCCCGCGCCGACCCCGGTGGCGGCGGCCATGATGCCGGGGCCGATCTGCTTGAACCGCGCCCAGCCGGTGGCCGGGACCTGCGGCGCGCTGCCGTTCTCGGCGCCCTGGCCGGAGCTCGTGTCTGCGGACATGCGCGTCAAACTATCGCCGCGCGTGGTGCCGGTCACCCGTCGGCGACCAAACCGTGACGCACGGGCACCGGCACTGCCGCACTTCGCCTATCAGCGGCGAAGCCGCTGAGCGGAGCCGAGCCCCCGAAGCCTCAGTGAGCGACCGTGAAGCGGGTGCGGTGGTGGGCCGGTGCATCGAGCTCGTCGACGAAGGCCAGGGCGAAGTCGTCGCCGCCGATCGTCGAGTTCCCCGCCTCGTCGGACAGCAGCAGGTCGCCGCCGACCCGGTAGGTGCCGGTCCGCTCCCCCGGCGCGTAGGCGCCGAACACCGCGGGCGGGCTCACGTAGAACCAGTCGACGTCGTCGGGGGCTGCGCGCAACGCGTCCAGCACCTCGGCGTGCGAACCCGCCTCCAGCTTGAACTCCGCCGGGAAGTCCGGGGTGTCGATGACGCGGGGACCGCCTTCGGCGACGCGCAGGCTGCCCGCCCCGCCGACGACGCCGAGCCGGAAGCCGTGGGTGCGCGCGGCGTCGAGCAGCGTCGGCACCGCGTCGAGCAGCTTCTTGCCGTCGGCCGCCGGGCGGCCCGGGGTGGCGATGAGCACCGCGTCGGCACCCTTCGTCACGTCGAGCACGAACGCCGGGTCGTGCATCGTGCCCTGGCGCCCGCTGAGCCCGTCGGCTTCGGGCAGTCCGCTCACGTCGCGGGCCACGCCGATCACCTCGTGGCCCCGGGACAGCGCTTCCTTCGCGATCCGGCCGCCCGCGTACCCGGTGGCGCCGAACAGAACGATCCGCATGCGAGATCTCCTCCAGTCGTGGACCTGACCAGGATGGTAACCACTGGTGACCAGTGACTTCACAGTGCTATAAGTACCTGGTGGTTACCAACCTGGTCCCGGACGTGCACAACCCCGCCTGCCCCACTCGCGTGGTGCTCGACCGCATCGGAGATCGCTGGACGTCGCTGGTGGTGCTGAACCTGCTGGACGGCCCGCTTCGGTTCACCCGGCTGCGCGCGGCCATCGGCGGAGTGGCGCCGAAGGTGCTCACCCAGACCTTGCGCGCGATGGAGCGCGACGGCCTGCTCCACCGCACCGTGCACGCGGAAGTTCCCCCGCGGGTGGACTACGAGCTCACCGCGCTGGGCCGGTCGCTGAGCACCCCGATCCAGGCCATCACCGACTGGGCCGAAGCCCACGTGACCGACGTGGAAGCCGCCCGCGCCGAGTACGACGCGGCCCGCGAGGACCGCTGATCGCCCCTGCACCCACCCGGGCGGCGCCCCCGTCCCGCGCAGGCTCTAAACTGTTCGGGTTGCCTCGGCGAGGCCGGGTCCTGCCACCCGGCGTGATCGACGCGGCGGCTCGGTGTTCGCCCTCGTGGACGCGAAGGACCGCCGGCGCCGCCCGCACAAGGTGCCGCCCCGTCCGGTACGCGCCGACCACGCAAGTGGTGCCCCCGCCGCCGCAGGCCGCCGACCAGTTCCGTTCCGCCCGACGTCACGAGGAGTGCACCACCGTGTCCGAGGTACGTATTTCCGTCGAACCGCGCACCGAGTTCGGCAAAGGCGCAGCCCGTCGCACCCGCCGCGCCGGCAAGATCCCCGCGGTCCTCTACGGCCACGGCTCCGACCCGAAGCACCTGTCGCTGCCCGCGGTCGAGTTCGCCCGCGCCGTCCGCGACAACGGCCAGAACGCGGTGCTGACCCTCGAGGTCGCCGGTTCGTCCAACGAGCTCGCGCTGACCAAGACCATCACCGCGCATCCGATCAAGAACTACATCGAGCACGTCGACCTGCTGCTGGTCAAGCGCGGCGAGAAGGTCACCGTGAACGTGCCGGTCGTGCTGGTCGGCGACGCCGCCCCGGGCACCCTGGTCACCCAGGACCTCAACGAGCTCGAGGTCGAGGCCGAGGCGCTGCACATCCCCGAGCAGTTCGAGGTCTCCGTGGAGGGCGCCGAGGACGGCACCCAGATCCACGCCTCCGACGTGCAGCTGCCGAAGGGCGTCACGCTGAGCTCCGCCCCCGAGGGCCTGGTCGCCAGCATCAGCGAGGCCCCCAGCGCCGCCGACATGGAGTCCGAGATCGACGCCGAGGGTGCGGGCGTCGTCGAGGACGAGCCCGAGGACGCCACCGCCTCGGAGTCCTGAGCCCACGACGTCGGGCCGGCGGCCGGGATGCGGTGAACCGCGTCCCGGCCGCCGCGGCTCCGGCCCGCCCGGGCCGAACACCGCGCGGCCGCCCCGGCACGGGGCCGGCCATCCCGAGGTCGCCGCTGATCAGCTGCGACCCCCATCCGAGGACGCAGCCTGGTGACCACTCCTGACTCGCCCGTCCTGATCGTCGGACTCGGCAATCCCGGACCGCGCTACGCGGGCAACCGGCACAACGTCGGTTTCCTCGTCGCCGACGAGCTCGCCGCCCGCGTCGGCGGCGGGTTCAAGGCGCACAAGTCCGGCGCCGACGTCGTCGAAGGCCGGTTGGGCGCCCGCCGCGTCGTGCTGGCGAAGCCCCGGTCGTTCATGAACCTCTCCGGCGGTCCCGTCGCGGGCACGTCGAAGTTCTTCAAGGCCACCCCCGAGACGCTGATCGTGGTGCACGACGAGCTGGACCTGCCGTACGGCACCGTCCGGCTCAAGCGCGGCGGCGGCGAGAACGGGCACAACGGGCTGCGGTCCATCACCAAGTCGCTGGGCACCAAGGACTACCTGCGGGTGCGGTTCGGCGTGGACCGCCCGCCGGGCCGGATGGACCCGGCGGACTACGTGCTCAAGGACTTCTCCGGCGCGGAGCGCAAGGACCTCGGCTACTTCGTGGACCTGTGCGCCGACGCCGTCGAGGCGCTGGCCGCGGACGGCCTGGAAGCCGCGCAGAACCGCTTCCACTGATCAGCCAGCGGCGGCGGGCGGCACGAGTTCCGCGGTGGCGGCGCGCTTGAGCTTGCCGGACGGGGTCTTCGGCAGGGATCCGGGCGGCAGCACCACGACTGCGGCCGGGCGGACGCCGACGGCCCGCACCACGCTGCTGGTGATCTCCTTGCGCAGCGCCTTCTCCGCCGCCCCGTCGCCCGCGGACGCCGATTCGCAGACGACCGCGAACCGCTCCCGGCGGCTCCCCGCGTCGAGCCGGACCGCGGCCGCGTTCCCCGCGCGCACCCCGGCGACCTCGGTCGCGGCGCGCTCCACGTCCACCGGGTAGACGTTCCGCCCGCCCATGATGATCACGTCCTTGCGCCTGCCGCAGATGACGACCTGGCCGTCGACGAGGTAACCGTCGTCCCCGGTGTCCAGCCAGCCCGCCGCGTCCTGCGCGGGCACCGGCCCGTCCGCGGTGCGGTAGCCGGGCGTGACGGCGGCGCCGCGCACCCGCACCCGGCCCACCGCGCGCTCGCCCAGTTCGGCGCCCGCATCGTCCACGACCTGCACTTCCATCCCGGGCAGCGGGCGGCCGAGCAGCGCGAACGACCGGGTGCCGCCGCCGGTGGCGGGTTCGGCGCGGCCGCGCACCTCCAGCGCTTCGGCGGAGACCACGTCCACCCGCGTCGGCCGGTCGAGCTCGGCGAACGTCACGGCCAGCGTCGCCTCCGCCATCCCGTAGGCGCACACCACCGCCGCGTCGCCCAGCCCGAAGCGGGCCCCGGCCGCGGTGAACGAGCGGACCGCCGACACGTCGACCGGTTCGGCGCCGTTGAGCGCGAACCGCAGCCCGGACAGGTCGAACTCGCCGTCCTCGGCGCGGCTCATCCGGCGCGCGGCGATGGCGTAGGCGAAGTTCGGCGCCGCGGTCACGGTGCCGCCGTACTTGCCGATCAGCTTCGGCCACAGCAGCGGGGCGGCGAGGAAGTCGGTCGGCGTCACCTGCACCGCCTCCATCCCGATCGCCATCGGCACGGTGAGGGTGCCGACGAGGCCCATGTCGTGGAACAGCGGCAGCCAGGACACGGCCACGTCCCCCGCCGGGTCCAGGTGGGCGGCCTCGACCATCGCGGCGGTGTTCGCGGCCAGGTTGCCGTGGGTGATCCGCACCGACTTCGGCTCCGCGGTCGATCCGCTGGTCAGCTGCAGCAGCGCGGTCGCGTCCTCCGCCACCGGCACCGGCTCGGCCAGCGGCTCGGGGTGCGCGACGAGGCCCGCGAGGTCGCGGTACCGGATGCGGTGCGAGTCGAGCAGGTCGGCGAGCGGTTCGAACGGCGACCCGAGCAGCACCAGCTCGGCGTCGATCACGCCGAGCACCCGCACCGCGTCCTGCGCCCAGCGCGCCAGGTCGGTGCGCGGGGTCGGCTGGTGCAGCATCGTCACGCTGTTCCCGGCGAGCCAGCCGCCTTGCACGGCCGGTGCGATCAGGCCGGGGTCGGCGGCGAGCACGGCGACCGCCGCGCCGGGCCGGACGGTGCCGGTGAGCGCGGCGGCGACGCACCGGGCCTGCTCGTGCACCTCGGCCCAGGTGCGGCGCCGGGGTGCGCGGGGTTCGCCGGTGACCAGCCCGCGCGCGTCCGCCCCGCCGTCGAGCGCCGAGGCCACGATCCCGTCCACGAACCGGCTCATGTGACGCACATTACGACCGTTCCCAGGTGCGGGAAACCGTCGCAGCGACCAATCCACCCCGGCGAAAGGTCCTACCGCCCCGCACCCACGCCCGTCGAACCCGCGCTCATCCCGTCAGCGGCGCAGCCGTTGAGCGGAGACCACGCACGCAGCCGGGCCACCCGCGGGTTCTCAGCTGCTTCCTCGCGAGGACAGCGATTTCTCCTGTGGCGGAGCCACCGGTGAAATCGATCCCGCAGCGAGGAAGCAGCTGAGGTTCCGCCGCCCGGCCACCCCAGCAGCAGGAGCACCGCAGGAGCTCGACGACCTCACTCCAACTGATCCGCCAGTTCCAGCCAGCGGGCTTCTACGTCGTCCTTCTCCTGCGACAGCGCCCGCAGCTCGGCGTTGAGCCCCTGCAACCGCTCGGGCTCGGTGGCGGCTTCGGCGAGCTTGACGTGCAGGTCCTGCTCCTTCTTGCCGAGCTTGTCGAGCTGGCGCTCCAGCTTGGCGAGGTCCTTGCGCGCGGCCCGTTCCTGCGCCCCGGAGAGCTTGTTCTCCTTGGCCTCGGCCGAGTCGGCGGCCTGCTTGCCGACGGACTCCTCCGCTTCGAGCAGCGAGCTGCGCCGCCGCAGGTACTCCTCGATGCCGCCGACGAGGTCGCTGAGCTTCCCGTCGCCGAACAGGGCGACGACCCGGTCGCACACCCGCTCCACCAGGTACCGGTCGTGCGAGACGACGACGAGCGTGCCGGGCCAGCCGTCGAGGAGGTCTTCGAGCTGCTGCAGGGTGTCGATGTCCAGGTCGTTCGTCGGTTCGTCGAGCACCAGCACGTTCGGCTCGCCCATCAGCAGCCGCGCGAGCTGGAGCCTGCGGCGCTCCCCGCCGGAGAGGTCGCCGACGGGCGTCCACTGCCGCCCCTTGCCGAACCCGAAGCGCTCCCCCAGCTGGGAGGCGGTGAGCTCGTACTTGCCGAGCTGCACGCGTTCGGCCACGTCCTCGATGGCCTCCAGCACCCGCCAGTCGCCGGGCAGGTCGTGCAGTTCCTGCGTGAGGTGGGCGAGCCGCACGGTGGCGCCGACCTTGCGGGTGCCCGCGTCCGGTTCGCGTTCGCCCGCGATCAGCCGCAGCAGCGTCGTCTTGCCGGAGCCGTTCACGCCGACGACGCCGATCCGGTCGCCGGGGCCGATCCGCCAGGTCACGTCCCGCAGCAGGGTGCGGTCGGCGATCCGCAGGTCGACGTCCTCCAGCTCGACGACGGTCTTGCCGAGCCGCCGCTTCGCGAAGCTGACCAGTTCGACGGTGTCCCGCGGCGGCGGGACGTCGGAGATCAGCGCTTCGGCGGCCTCCACCCGGTAGCGCGGCTTGGAGGTGCGGGCCTTCGCGCCGCGCTGCAGCCAGGCGAGTTCCTTGCGGGCCAGGTTCTCCCGCTTCTCCTCGGCCTGCTGGGCGAGCCTGCCGCGCTCGGCGCGGGCGTAGATCCAGTCGGCGTAGCCGCCTTCGTACTGCTCCACCTTGCCCTGGGTGACCTCCCAGGTGCGGTTGCACACGGTGTCCAGGAACCAGCGGTCGTGCGTGACGATGACGAGGGCGCAGCGGCGGGCCAGCAGGTGGTCGGCCAGCCAGCGCACCCCTTCCACGTCGAGGTGGTTCGTCGGCTCGTCCAGCACCAGCAGGTCGAGGTCGCGCACCAGCGCGGCGGCCAGCGCGACGCGGCGGCGCTCCCCGCCGGAGAAGTCCGCGACGGGCGTGTCCAGCCCGAGCCGGGTCATGCCGAGCCCGGTGAGCACCGAGCGGACCCGCGCGTCGGCGGCCCACTCGTGCTCGGCGGTGAACCCGTGCGGGTCGAGCACCGCGTTGCGCACGGTCGATCCGGGCGGGAGTTCGGTGCGCTGGGTGACGACGGCCATCCGCAGGTCGCGGGACTGGCTGACGCGGCCGGAGTCGGGTTCTTCGGCACCGGAGAGCACTTCCAGCAGCGTGGTCTTGCCGCCGCCGTTGAGGCCGACGACCCCGATGCGTTCGCCTTCGTCGACGCCGAGGGACACGCCGTCCAGCAGCGGTCGCACTCCGTAGCTCTTGCTCACCGATTCGAGGTTGATCAGGTTCGCCATCGGGGGTGTGGATCTCCAGAGGAACGTGGGGGGTGGGTCAGGCGTGGACCTGCGGCGGGGTGGGCCGGTCGGCGCGGTCGTCGCCGACGATCCGCGCGCCGGGCACCGGGCCCTGCGCGACCCGCACGGTGCGGCACACGCCCGCGCCGGACAGCTCGGCGGCCACCCGGACCGCGGCGTCGTCGTCGGTGCACAGGAACGCGCAGGTCGGGCCGGAGCCGGACACGATCCCGGCGAGCGCGCCCGCTTCCACGCCGGCGCGCAGCGTGCGGCGCAGGTTCGGCCGCAGCGACACCGCCGCGGACTGCAGGTCGTTGCCCAGCAGCAGCGCCAGCTGCCGCGGGTCGCCGGAGGCCAGCGCCTCCAGCAGCGGTTCCACCTCGCCGACGCGGTGCGGGCCGGTGTCGCCGCGCAGCCGGTCCAGCTCGGCGTACACGCCGGGGGTCTCCAGACCGCGCCGGTCCAGCGCGATCACCCAGTGGAAGGTGTGCCGGGCCAGCACCGGGACCAGCCGCTCGCCGCGACCGGTGCCGAGCGCGGTCCCGCCCAGCAGCGAGAACGGCACGTCGCTGCCGATCTTCGCGGCGAGGTCGGCGAGGTCGTCCCGGCCGATCTCCAGCCGCCACAGCGCGTTCACGGCCAGCAGCGCGGCGGCCGCGTCGGCGCTGCCGCCCGCCATGCCGCCCGCCACGGGGATGCCCTTGCGGATCGTGAGCTGCACGCCCGGTTCCTCCGGGTCGCGGCCGGAGTGCTCGGCGAGCAGCTGCACCGCCCGCCACGCCAGGTTGCTCGGCCCGGTCGGGACCGAGTCGGCGCCTTCGCCGTGCACCTCGATGCCGGGCTCGTCGGCGGTGCGCACCGTCACCTCGTCGGTGAGCGAGAGCGCTTGGAAGACGGTGACCAGCTCGTGGTAGCCGTCCGGGCGGGTATCGCCGACCGACAGATGCAGGTTCACCTTGGCCGGGACACGCACGGTGATGGGGGTGGGTACCACGGAGAGCACCCCTAGAGCGTACGTGTCCGCGCGACCCGGGTGCCGCCCCAGCACCCGACTTCACAGCGGAACCTCCGCGCACCCGGCCGGAATTCCCGGTCGGGCGATGGCACCGCCACCAGGTGGATCTTCGTCCGGCCCGGCCCGGACGCACCGCGGCCCCCTCGCTGCCACGAGGGGGCCGCCGGTCCGGGCTCGATCAGGAAGCGGGGATCACCGAAATGCCGCCGTAGGTCTTGTTGATGAAGTCCGCGACCTCCGGCGAGCGCAGCAGCTCGGCCAGCTTCTGCACCCGCGGGTCCTTCGCCGTCGCGGGCGAGGCGACGAGACCGTTGGCGTACGGGTTGTTCTCCGCGCTCTCCACCGCGATCGGGTCCTTCAGCCCGGCCTTGAGCGCGTAGTTGCCGTTCACGATGGCCGCGTCGGCGTCGTCGACCGAGCGGGGCAGCTGGTCGCTGGAGAGCTCCTGGAACTGGATGTTCTTCGGGTTCTCCGCCACGTCGCGCACCCCGGCGCCCTGCTCGGCGCCCGGCTTCAGCTTGAGGACACCGTTGGCCTGCAGCAGTTCCAGGCTGCGGGTCTGGTTCGACGGGTCGTTGGGCAGCGCGATCCGCGCGCCGTTCGGCAGCTCCTGGAAGGAGCGGACCTTCTTGGAGTAGACCGACAGCGGTTCGAGGTGCACCGTCTGCACCCATTCGAACTCGCCGCCGCGCTGCGCCTGGTACTCCGCCAGGTACGGCTTGTGCTGGTAGTAGTTCGCGTCCAGCTCGCCGTTGGCGACGGCCTCGTTGGGCCGGTTGTAGTCGTCGAACTTCTCGATCTCGATCTCGATGCCCGCCTTCTCGGCGAGGTTGTCCTTGACGAACTGCAGGATCTCGCCGTGCGGCTGCGGGCTGACGCCGATGGTCAGCGGGGCCTCGGGGTCCTGCGCGGCGGGCGTGCCGGAGCCGCCGCAACCTGCGAGCGCCAGCGTCGCGGCGGTGAGCACCACGGCCAGGGAGCGAAAACGCATCGATCGCGTCCTTTCTGGAGGGCCGGCCGATGACGCGCACCGGCGGCCGGCGGGGATCGCACGTCCCCGTCGTCGGAGTGTTCCTGGTGAGCTGCGGGCCTAGCCGGTCGCGCTGCGGCGGCGGTCCACTGCTTTGGCGGTGATGTCGGTGAGCAGCTGCATGGCGAAGGCCAGCACGGCCAGCACCGCCACCGATCCGTACAGCACGCGCTCGTCGTACGCCTGGTAGCCGTCCTGGATGGCGGTGGTCCCGAGACCTCCGCCGCCGATGGCGCCGGCCATCGCCGCGTAGCCGATGAGCGCGACGGCGGTGACGCCGACGGCCCCGACCAGCGCGGCGCGGGCCTCGCCGAGCAGCACGGTCCACACGATCCGCCACCGGCTCGACCCGGTGGTGATCGCGGCTTCGACGACGGTGAAGCTCACCTCCCGCAACGCGTTCTGCGTCAGCCGCGCGAAGAACGGCACCGCGCCGACGACCAGCGGGACGATCACCGCGGTGCTGCCGATGGACGTGCCCACCAACAACCTGGTGAAGGAGGCCAGCACCACCAGCAGCACCACGAACGGCACGGACCGCACCACGTCGACGACCACACCGAGGCTCCGGTGCAGCGTCGGACGCGGGTTGAGCCCGACCGGAGAACTCAGGTGCAGGAACACGCCGAGCGGCAGTCCACCGAGGACCGCCAGCACGGTCGCCACCAGCACCATGTAGAGCGTTTCGACGGTGGCACCGCCGAGCAGCTCCGCTACTTCCGCCCAGGGGGTCGGATCACTCACGCCGCGACTCCATCAACACTGACCGGGGTGCGCCGCACGTGCGCGTCCCGGTCGACCATCCACTTCAGGGCCGACTCGGACCGCTCGCCGGTGAGTCCGATGCGGAACTTCGCCACCGGGGTGTCCCCGAGCCGGGTGAGCCCGCCGCCGAGGATGGACAGCTCCACCCCGAAGCGGGCGGCCGCCTCCGGCAGCAGCGCCCCGACGGCGGCGAAGCCGACGAGGACCACTTCGGCGACCACGTCGTGCCGCACTCCGGGCACGGCGGGCGCCTGGTCGGTCTCGGGCAGCAGGCTGGTGCTGACCCGGCTGCCGGGTTCGGCGACGAGGTCGAGCACCTTGCCGTGCTCCACGACGCGCCCGCCTTCGAGCACGGCCACGTCGTCGGCGATGCGCCGCACCACGGCCATGTCGTGGGTGACCACCAGGACGGTGACGCCCAGTTCAGAACGCGCCCGGTCCAGCACGGTCAGCACCGAGTCGGTCGTGCCCGGGTCCAGCGCCGAGGTCGGTTCGTCGGCCAGCAGCACCGAGGGCTTGGCGGCCAGCGCGCGGGCGACCGCGATGCGCTGCCGCTGCCCGCCGGAGAGCCGGTCCGGGTAGGTCGGCGCCTTGTCGGTGAGCCCCACCAGGTCGAGCAGTTCGGCGACGCGGCTGCGGCGCTGCGGTGCGGGCATCCCGGCGGCTTCGAGCGGGAGCGCCACGTTGCCCGCGGCGGTCCGCTGCCGCAGCAGCGAGTCGCCCTGCGGCACGACGCCGATGTGGCGGCGGGCGGCGCGCAGCGCGGCGCCTTCGAGGGCCACGAGGTCGGTGCCGTCGACCCGGATGGCACCGCGGTCCGGCTTCTCCAGCAGGGCGATGCACCGGGCGAGGGTGGACTTGCCCGCGCCGCTGGGGCCGACGACGCCGAGCACGGCGCCCGCGGGGACCTCCAGGGACACGTCGTCGAGGGCGACGACGTCGGATCGGCTCGACTGGTCGTGCCGGAAGGACTTGGTGAGGTTCTCGACTGTGATCACGATCGCTCCGCATCAGCTCACGCCGGCCTGCGGGCATGCCGCGGCCGGGCGGGGAGGAACAGAAGGGCCTGGTGGGGCGGTGACGACTGGGGCCGTCAGCCGGCGAGGCGACAGGCCGTCGTGGTGCGGCGTCCGTGATCGATGACCCGGCGCTGGGTCAAGGCGAGGCCGTGCGGACCGGATCCGACGCGAGCGCGACCGCCGCGGGCCTGCCGGCGGCTGGTCCGGGGCGCACGTTCACCTGCGAGCAGAGTTTCAGACACCACAACTCCATCGACCCTGGCGTTAGCACCTGCTCCGGTGGAGTGGTTGCTGCGGCGTCGTGGAGCCAGGTCTCTCAGCCGCTCGGGATGGATTTCCCGCATAGTAGAACGCAGCGGTGTCGACGGGCGCAAGCCAAAAGCCGTCACTATGTGGAATCGTTTGACAAATCACATCCCCCTGTTGAGCAGGGGGCATGGCCCGCCGTGAATATTCCGGTGACCTTATGTGATCAACACTACGGTTTTCCCTCCGGACGGACCAACGAAGTCCCGAAGGGAGGCGACGCAGCGGAACGTCAGCTCGCCGGTTCTCCGGCGGCCTCGGCCACCCGGGCGAAATCGGCCACGGTGAGCTGCTCGCCCCGCGCCGCCGGATCCACCCCCGCCGCCCGCAGCACCTCTTCGGCGCGCGCCGCCGACCCGGCCCAGCCCGACAGCGCCGCCCGCAGCGTCTTGCGCCGCTGCGCGAACGCCGCGTCCACCGCCGCGAACACCTGCGTCCGCGGCGCCGCCGACGGCGGATCGACCCGGGAGAACGCCACCAGCCCGGAATCGACGTTCGGCACCGGCCAGAACACGTTGCGCGGCACCGGCCCGGCGCGCCGGACGTCGGCGTACCACGCGGCCTTCACGCTCGGCACCCCGTAGGTGCGACCACCCGGTTTCGCGGCCAGCCGGTCGGCGACCTCGGACTGCACCATCACCAGCCCGGTGCGCAGCGACGGCAGCTCCGCCAGCAGGTGCAGCACCACCGGCACCGCCACGTTGTACGGCAGGTTCGCCACCAGCGCGGTCGGCCGCGGCTCGGCGAAGTCGGCGGCCCGCACCCGCAGCGCGTCGGCGGGCAGCACCCGCAACCGGTCGCACAGCTCGGGGGCGAACTCGGCGGCGGTGCGCGGCAACCGCTCGGCGAGCACCGGATCGATCTCCACGGCCACCACCCCGGCGGCTTCCGGCAGCAACGCCAAGGTCAGCGAGCCCAGCCCGGGCCCGACCTCCAGCACCACGTCCTCGGCGGTGAGCTCGGCCGCGCCGACGATGCGGCGCACCGTGTTCGAGTCGTGCACGAAGTTCTGGCCCAGCCGTTTCGTCGGCCGGATCCCGAGTTCCCCCGCCAGCCGGCGAACATCGGCCGGCCCGAGCAACCGCGCCTGGTTCGCGTGCTGTTCCACGAGGTCAAAGCTACCCGCGCCCGCTTCCCGCACCGCGCCCGCCCTCCCCCGCGCTGATCAGGACCGCACCGAGCAGGCCCGGGAACGCGAACGACCGGTCACCGGCACGAGGCCGATGACCGGTCGAAGAACGCGGGAGCCGGGAACCGTCCCGGCGCGGCTCAGCTCAGGCCGAGCTTCGAGGAGCAGCCCGGCCAGGCGCCGTAGCTGCCGCCGCGGGCGTCGCGCACCTTCGTGGCGACCGAGATCTGCTGCTCCCGGCTGGCCTGGTGCGGGTAGGCCGCGTACTGGTCGCCGCCGTAGGCGTCCCAGGTGCTCTTATCGAACTGGAGACCGCCGTAGTAGCCGTTGCCGGTGTTGATCGCCCAGTTGCCGCCGGCCTCGCACTGCACCAGCTTGTCCCAGACGGCGCTGTTCGGCGGCTGCTTGGTGCCGACGCGGACGACCTTCTCGGTCGGCTCCTTGGTGATCTTCTCGCCGACCGCTTCGCGACCGGTCTCCTCGCCGTTGCGGGTGCTCACCCGGGTGAAGACGATCTTCTCGCCGGGCGTGCCCGGGTTCTCGACCTTCTCCTCGCCCTTGAGCATGGAGTCGTCTTCGATCTCCTTGACCGGCGGCTCGATCGGCACCGTCACGTTGATCACGGTGCTGCCGGTGCGGTCGATCTGCACCGTGGCACCGCTGGTGATCTTCTGGTCGCCGCCGGGGGTGATGTGGTCTTCCGGCCCGAGCTGGAGGTTCTGCTCCTGCACCAGCTCGTCGACGGTCACCGCGGTGGTCGTCAGCTGCCGGGGCTCGCCCGCGCCGTCGGTGATCGTGATGTCCTTGGCGGTCTTGACCACCAGGTCCATGCCCTGCTCGGGCACCGCCGTGCTGCGCGCGCTGGAGACCCAGGCGCCGTCGTCGGCGACGCCGAGCTGGCGCAGCGCCTGGCCGACGGTCACCGACCGGACCCACTCCTCGCGCTGCTCGCCGTCCACCGTCATCTTCAGCAGGCGGCCGCGGTCGAGGGTGATCGTGTCGTTGTGCCCGACCTTGGACTGCGGGGAGGGGCTCAGCGCGTCGTGCTCGCCGATGCTGATGCCCTCGTCCTCGAGGACTTCGCCGACGGTCGACTCGTAGGTGTTGACCTGGCGTTCCTTGCCGTCGATCTCGACGGTGACGGACTTGTCCATCGCGGCGGCGGCACCGCCGGAGCCGGTCAGGGTGAGGATGACCGCGGCGACCGCGCCCTTGAGGAAGCGCTGCTTCCACGAGGTGATCGCTTCGACGACCTCCGGGGAGGGCTGCGCCTGCGGTTCACCGAGCTCGTCGGGCAGGACCAGCGGCGGCATGACCACGGTCTCTGCGTTGATGAGCCGGATGAGCTCGTCGACGTCGATGTCGGCAGTCGCGAGCATCTCGTCGGCCTGCGGGCCGAGCGCTTCGAGCACGTCGTCCGGCGTGATCTCCAGCGCGCCGGGCGGGAAGCTCGGGTGGTCCTGCGCCGGGTACCGGTCGCTGATGGGGGCGAAGGGCTGCTCGGCGGTGATCTCCGCATCGCTCTCGCGATCGAGCAGGCCGACCGCGGTCTGCTGCTGCGGGCTCACGGGGCTGAACCAGTCCGTCGAGGGCTCGAATGAATCGGCCCAGTAGCCGTGGTCTCGGCCTGCACCACCCAGCTGTTCATCACTGCTGGTGGAGCTGGCGTGGGCACCGGGGATGCCGCGTCCGTTCACAGGGTCGCTACCTCTCGAAAGCGAGAAGCCGTCCGCGCGCGGGTGACCAAGGGGAGTTCGCCGAGCATGTCCGGTTCGAACTCCTTCACCTGCCGCTGCGCGACTTCGTGCTTCGTTTCCGTATCCGACTCCCGTAGCCAAGCGCCGTCTTCAGCCGATACCTGATGCGAACCGGTCTCGTTCCCAGCTCGATCGGTGGCACCGACTTCCCCGACGTACCCGGCGGCGACTAGCGGGCGTTCCCGTGACTTCGTTGTCATCGGTTACGAGGCCGAGACTCTAGCGTGATCCTGCGGGCCCGCCAAGGGGCCGCCCGCCGGTGTGACCTGGGTTACGCCGATTTGCCGCGCAACCGTGCACCGTCGGTGATCGGGTCGGGTGATCGACCGCGAACCGCTGCCAGTTTTCCCACCACCGCGGCGGTTTCGCCGCCCCGTGCCGAGATCGACCGGTTCGTCCCCAGTGGACGGATTGATCGTCCCTGGTGAGCGGATCACCGGCGCTCCCGATCACCGGCTCCGGCTCGGACGCCGGGACGGCGGGTGGGGGGCGGGCGACGGGAGAGAGCGGTCATCTCCCGCCGCCCGCGCCGGCGGCGGCAACGACCGTCCGGACGCGGTGGGTGATGAGGAACCTCACTTCCTCACACTCCCGGGCGATCTCCGGCGGTCGAGCCGTTCAGCGGCGGTTCGGGGCGCCGTTCGGAGCAGGACCGCTCAACGCGGGAGCCCGAGCTTGCGGGCGCACGCCGGCCAGGCCCCGTAGCCGCCGCGGTCGTCGCGCAGCGCGCTCGCCACCGAGATCTGCTGCTCGCGCGAGGCGCGGTGCGGGTAGCGGGCGAAGCCCTCGCCGCCGTAGGCCGCCCACGTGCTGCGGTCGAACTGGAGCCCGCCGTAGTAGCCGTTCCCGCTGTTGGTGGCCCAGTTCCCGCCGGATTCGCACTGCGCCAGCCGGTCCCACACCTGCCCGGTGCGGGGTTCTCCGGCGTCACCGCTGCGCTCGGGGGCGGGTGCCGCGGTCGCGAGCGGCGCGCCGCACAGCGTGATCGCGGCGGCGATTCCGATCCTGGTGATGCCACGGATGCGCATACAGGTCCTGACTGCCGTGCCTCCGGGCAGCGGTCCCGGCGCCTGCCGCGGACCCGTCGGGTCCACTGTGGCCGATCGCCGAGCGGGGCCGCCCCCGGCTTCCGCAGGGGACGCTAGGTCGCCGGGTCGCGGTCGCAAGTCAGTGCGCGCGCCCGGCACGACGGCAGGGCACGCTCAGTCAGCGCAGGTCAGCCGCGCCCTACCTGATCGAGGCGGAAGATCCGCTCTGCCGTGGCGGTGGTGGCCACGGCGAGTTCCGCGAGATCGGCTCCGCGCAGCTCCGCGAGCTCTCGAAGGGTGTAATTGACGCAGTAGGGCTCGTTGGGGCGCCCGCGGAACGGGTGCGGGGTGAGGAACGGCGCGTCGGTCTCCACCAGCATCTGCTCCACCGGCACCAGCCGGGCCGCCTCGCGCAGGCCGGCCGCGTTGGCGTTGCGGAAGGTCGCGGTGCCCGCGAACGAGAGCACGTAGCCGCGGTCCACGCAGGCGCGGGCGAATTCCGCGTCCCCGGAGAAGCAGTGGAAGACCACCGCCTCCGGCGACCCCTCCTCGGTCAGGATGCGCAGGATGTCCTCGTGCGCCTCCCGGTCGTGGATCATCAACGGCTTGCCGGTGCGCTTGGCCAGGTCGATGTGCCAGCGGAACGCCTCGTGCTGCGAGTCCGGCGAGGAGAAGTCCCAGTAGTAGTCCAGCCCGGTCTCGCCGATCGCCACGACCCGCGGCTGCTCGGCCAGCTCCGCCAGCACCTCCCGGGCGGCATCGGTGAGGTCCTCGGCCCTGGTCGGGTGCAGCGCCACCGCGGCGAACACGCGGTCGTCCCAGGTGGCGGCCTCGGCGGCCCAGCGCGCGGCCTCGAGGTCGTCGGCGACGGTGATCACCCGGGTGATCCCGGCGGCCTCGGCGCGGTCGACCAGGGTGCGCACGTCCTCGGCGGTCTTCGCGCCGCACGCGTCGAGGTGGGTGTGCGCGTCCACCGCGGGCGCGGGCAGCGCCTCCGGCATTGGCGGCCGTTCCTTCTTGTCCTTCTTGCTCACCGTCAAACCCCTCGGTCGGTCGTGCCACCGGCGAGCCTACGGTCCGCGCGGAGCCCGACCGGACGGGGTCATTCCAGGTCGGCGCGCAGGAAGGACACGTTGTACGGCCGCCACTGCGTCATCGTGAAGTACACCGCGGGCCGGTCCGCCGCCCACGGGTGCTGGAAGCCGCCGTAGAGCGCGGGGAACCGGGATCCGGCGGCCAGCACCCGTCCCGCCGACCACGGTCCGGTGAGCCGGTCGGCGGTACGCAGCACGATCGCGGCCCGCCGCTCGTCCAGGTGCACCGCGAACCACTGGCCGAAGTGGGTGTTGAACTGCACGGACAGCTCCGCGACCGGGGCGGCGAGCACCGGCAGCGCCTCCCGCTCGTCCGCGGTCCAGCCGCGCGCCGTCCAGTACTCGTAGGCCGCCGGGTCCAGCAGGTCGTCCGGGCCGACCCGGGCGAGGTGCCCGGCGCCGAACCGGCCGCTCGGCGTGCCCAGCAGGTGCACCCGCCCGTCCACGACGCCCGCGAACGCGAGCTGCTGGAACGGGTGGCCGCCCTGGTCGCGGCGGCGGAACCGGCGCAGGAACGGCTGCCGGTCGTTGCGCCACACCGCCGACTCCGACTTCGTCCAGCTGCGGCCGCCGTCGTCGGAGTACGCCAGCGCCCCGTAGTTCGTGTGCCACGAACCAGGAACTCCCCAGCGCCGCACCGACATGTAGTGCAGGTGGTTCCGCCCGCCGACGGCGATGCCCGCGGTGGGGATCACGGTGTGCTCGCGGACGCCGGTGCGGTCGCCGGGCAGGAACTGGGCCGCGCCACCGTCCTCCCGGCGCACCACCCAGTCCAGGTCGAGCCCCGAGTCGAGGTCGGTGCCGGTGCTGCGGGCGAGCACGTTGCACCGCCAGTCCGCGTGCTTCGGCCCGGCGCCGCTACCGCCCCAGCGCTCGCCGTAGGTGTCGCCGAACGCGGCCAGCACCCCGCCGCGCCCGTCGTCCCACAAGATCCCGAGGTCGGTCGCGACCACGCCCGATCCGGCGTTGCGCGACTCCGCACCGGTGATCGCCGCCAGCCGAGCAGTACCGGTCACCCGCACCATGCGCGCACGGTAGCCCCGCACCCCACCGCACCGCCCGGCTTCGACCTCGCCCAGCAGGTCCGGGCCGCTGCGCAGCGACCACCCGGGCGACGGCCACCGTTCCCCCGCGCGGAGCCACCGGTGACCGCGGTCCCGCAGCGGGGATCCCGCCGACGCCACCCGGCCGGCGGCGGAGGGGCGGGCTCGCTCAGCTCACTGCCGGGCGGCGAGCACCGCGGTGTACAGCTCGTTCTTGCGGGCGCCGCTGAGCTCGGCGACCTCGGCGACGGCGTCCTTGAGCCGCATGCCCTCGGCGGCCCGCTCCTCGACCTGCGGCACCAGGTCGGCCGGGTCCTGCGAGACCGGGGCCGCGCCGCCGATCACCACGGTGATCTCGCCGCGCACCTCGGCGCCCGCCCATTCGGCGAGCGAACCCAGGTCGCCGCGGCGCACCTCCTCGTAGGTCTTGGTCAGCTCGCGGCACACCACCGCCGCCCGGTCCGGGCCGAGCACCGCGACCGCGTCCGCCAAGGTGTCCGCGAGCCGCCGCGGCGACTCGAAGAACACGCAGGTCCGCTGCTCGGCGAGCAGCCGCCCGAACCAGCGGCGCCGCTCCCCCGGCTTGCGCGGCGGGAAGCCCTCGAAGCAGAACCGGTCCGACGGCAGCCCGGACACGGCCAGCGCCGTCGTCACCGCCGACGGCCCCGGCAGGCAGGTCACCGGCAGTCCCTCGGCCGCGCACGCCGACACCAACCGGTACCCGGGGTCGGACACGCTCGGCATCCCGGCGTCGGTCACCAGCAGCACGTCCTGGCCGTCCCGCAGCGATTCCAGCAGCCGCGGGGTGCGCGCCGCCTCCACGTCCTCGTAGTAGCTGACGATCTTCCCGGCCGGGTTCACCCCCAGCGACGTCGCCAGCGTGCGCACCCGGCGGGTGTCCTCCGCGGCGATGATCGTCGCCGAGCCGAGCGCATCGACCAACCGGGCGGACGCGTCGCGGGCATCACCGAGCGGGGTCGCGGCGAGCACCAACGTGCCCGATCCGGATTCGAGGTCCATGAGCCCAACCCTACGATTCACGTGTGAGCGTGCTCGTGCCGAACTCCACCGGCGGCCAGGCCGAGAACATGGTCGAACCCGGTCAGACCCCGCCCGCGGCCGAACCCGGTTCTCGGGACGCCCGGGCGCTGCTCGCACCGAGGATGCCGTCCGACCGGCTGCGCAGCTGGATCGTGACGCTGGTGATCGGGTTGATCGCCGGGGTCGTGCGGATCTGGGACCTGGGCCGGGCCACCGACGACGGGACGCCGGTCTTCGACGAGAAGTACTACGCGATCCAGGCGTGGCAGATGCTGCGCAACGGCGGCTACGAGGACAACCCCGGCTACGAGGTCGTCGCGCACCCGCCGGTCGGCAAGCAGCTCATCGCGATCGGCGAATGGGTGTTCGGGTACGGCCCGTGGAGCTGGCGCATCTCGGCGGCGCTGGCGGGCACGATCATGGTGGTGCTGCTGGTGCGCATCGCCCGCAGGCTCACCCGTTCCACGCTGCTGGGCGCGCTCGCCGGGATCCTGCTGATCTGCGACGGGGTCAGCCACGTGCAGTCGCGGGTCGGGATGCTCGACATCTTCCAGGCGCTGTTCGTGCTCGCCGCGTTCGCGCTGCTGCTGGTGGACCGCGACCGGATGCGGGAGCGGCTGTCGCTGGTCGTCGCCGAAGGGCGCATCGGCGACAGCCGGTGGGGACCGCGGCTGGGCTTCCGGTGGTGGCGGTTCGCCGCGGGCGTCTCGCTGGGGCTGACCTGCGGGGTGAAGTGGAACGGCATCTACTACATCATGGCGTTCGGCCTGCTCAGCGTGCTGTGGGACGCGTGGGCGCGGCGGACCGCGGGGGTGGAGCGGCCGTGGGTGGGCGCGCTGGTGCGGGACACGGTGCCCGCGCTGGGCTCGCTGCTGGTGCTGCCGCTGGCGGTGTACTTCGCGACCTGGGCGAACTGGTTCGCCAGCGAGACCGCCACCGACCGGAACGCGGCGATCACCGCCTCCGACGTGGGGATGGGCTTCCTGCCGGACCCGCTGCGCTCGCTGCTGTACTACCAGCTCAACGTGCTGGACTTCCACACCCACCTGACCACCGGGAACCACCCGCACCCGTGGGAGTCGAAGCCGTGGGCGTGGCCGATGGGCATGCGGCCGATGCTCTACTACTACGAGTCGGGGCTGCCCGGCTGCGGCGGGTCGAACTGCGTGCAGGCGACGATGCTGCTGGGCACGCCCGCGATGTGGTGGCTCTCGCTGCCGGTGGCGGCCTGGGCGGTGTGGCGGGCGGCGAGCCGGCTGGACTGGCGCTACACCGCGGTGCTGGTGGGCTACGCCGCCGGGTACCTGCCGTGGTTCATCAACCTGGACCGGCAGATGTACTACTTCTACGCGACGCCGATGGCGCCGTTCCTGGTGCTGGGGATCGTGCTGGTGCTGGGCGAGGTGCTCGGCGCGGCGCGGGAGCACACCGAGCGGCGGAAGACGGGGCTGCTGCTGGTGGCGCTGTACGTCGGCCTGGTGGTGGCGAACTTCGCCTGGTTGTGGCCGATCCTGAACGGGGAGCCGATCACGCAGGAGCACTGGCAGGCCGAGCTGTGGCTGCCGTCCTGGCGCTGACCGCGCCGCGGCGGACGTCCCGCCCGGTCGCCGGGCGGGACGTCCGGCCGGTCAGCCGAGTTCGGCGAGGGTGCTGCGCAGGGCGGCCACGGCCTCGCTGATCTCCTCCGGGGTGACCGACAGCGCCGGGCGGAACCGCAGCGCGTCCGGGCCGGACGGCAGGAACAGCGTGCGGTGCCGGTCGCGGGCCGCCGCGATCGCCGCGTCCCGCAGCGCCGGGTCGCGGAAGCTCACCGCGCACATCAGGCCGCGCCCCCGCGCGGAGCCGATCAGCTGCGGGAACTCGGCGGCGAGCGCGCCCAGCTCGCCCAGCAGCAGCTCGCCCATCCGGCGGGCGTTCTCGAACAGCCCGTCCCGCTCGGCGACCTCCAGGATCTTGGTGGCCCGGACCATGTCCACCAGCGATCCGCCCCAGGTGGAGCTGATCCGGCTGGGCTCGCGGAAGGCGTTGTCGGCGATGTCGAGCACCCGGCGCCCGCCCAGCACGCCGCACACCTGCATCCGCTTGCCGAACGCCACCAGGTCCGGTTCCAGGCCGAGCTCCTGGTGCGCCCAGACCGAGCCGGTCAGCCCGCCGGTCTGCACCTCGTCGGCGACGGTGAGCACGTCGTGCGCGCGGCACAGCTCCTGCACCGCGGTGAGGAAGCGGGGCCGCAGGTGCCGGTCGCCGCCTTCGCCCTGGATCGGCTCGTAGACGAAGCAGGCGACCTCGTGGCCGTGCCGGCGCAGCGCGGCCTCCGCGGCCTCCAGCGCGGTCCGCTCCTCCGGCAGCAGTTCCGGCTCGTCCCAGCGCGGCCCGGGTTCGACGGCGGGGCTGGGGATGCGCGGCCAGTCGAACATCGGGTAGTCGCGGATCTTCACCGGGTCGGTGTTGGTGAGCGACAGGGTGTACCCGCTGCGGCCGTGGAACGCCCGCTCCAGGTGCAGCACGCGGCTGCCGCGGACGGCGATGCCGCGGCTCGCGTTGTGCTTGGTCTTCCAGTCGAAGGCGACCTTGAGCGCGTTCTCGACCGCGAGCGTGCCGCCGTCGATGAGGAACAGCAGCGGCAGTTCCGGCACGCCGGCGACGCGGCGGAACGTCGCGGCGAAGCGGGCCTGCTCGACGGTGGCGAAGTCGGGGTTGGCGGGCTTGACCCGCGCGGTCCGCAGCAATGCCGCCTCGAACTCCGGGTCCCGCAGGTCGGGGTGCCCGTGGCCGAGCGGCGCGGAGCTGAAGAACATGGTCATGTCGAGGTATTCGGTGCCGTCGCGCAGGTCGCGCAGGCGGCAGCCGTGCCCGGAGTCGAGGTCGACCACGATGTCGAGCAGGTCCCCGGTGACCTGCGCGCGCAGCGCCGGAACCACCTGGTCGGCGTCGGTCGTCGTGGTGGGCTGGTCGAGAACGGCTTCCTGCTGTGCGGTCATGTCAGCCTCCTCGTGCGTCGTGCGGCCGCTGTAGCGCCCGTCACTAGTCACGAAAATTATGACCATGACCCCGGACAGATCACAATAATATGTTGATATCCGACCCCTTGACGAAAGATTTTCTTTCGCTCGCGGCGGTGTTCACCCCTCGACCGCGTGCAGCAGGTCCGCGAGCCCGCCCGCCAGCGATTCCCGCTGCCGCGCGGTCAGCCCGGACAGCAGCGCCTGCTCGGCGGCCATGACCTGCGGGAACACCTCGTCGATCAGCTCCTCGCCCGCGGCGGTGATCCGCACCCGGGCGCTGCGCCGGTCCCGCTGGTCGGTGGTGCGCTCCAGCAGGCCGCGCTCGGTGAGCTCGCGGAGCCGCTTGGTGGTGGCCGCACCGGAGGCGACGGTGATCTCGTTGAGCCGCCCCGGCGTCACCGCCACCCCGCCGCGGCGCAGCGCGCACAGCAGGTCGAACTCGGCCCGGTTGAGCCCCGCCTCGGCGATCGTCACGTCCAGCCGCCTGCGCAGCACCGCCGCCGCGCGCAGCACCCGGCCGATCACGTCGATGCTGGTGGTGTCGACGTCCGGGCGCAGGTCAGCCCACTGCGACCGGGCCGCGTCGATGAGATCCGGTGTCCGCTTCATCGCCCCATCGTTTCACTAGTAAACTACTTTTCCTACACTGGTGTTATGCCCGGAACCGTGCTCACCCGCAACCTGCCCGACGCGTACCGGTTCCGGTTGCACGGTCCGTTCCTCTGGCCCGCCGCCCGCACGCTGCTGGCGATGGCCGTCCCGTTGGTCCTGCTGCTGCTCACCGACCGCCTCGACCTGCTGCCCGCCGCCGTGTTCGGGGCGCTGAGCAGCGTCTACGGCCGTGCCGAGCCCTACTACCGGCACGCCAGGACGCTCGGTGCGGTGGCGGTGGGCATGGTGCTCGCCGTCGCCGCCGGCGAGCTGATCGCGGTGTACGCGGGTGGTACCCCGGCGCACGAGGTGGTGGCGCTGGCGGCCACCGCGTTCGTCGGAGCCGCGGCCACCGTGATCTGCGCGGCCGTCAAGGTCGGGCCGCCCGGCGGATTGATCTTCGCATTCGCCGCGGGGGCGTGCGCGCACCTGCCGCTGACCACCGCCGACCTCGGCCCGCACCTCGCCGTCGCCGCGCTGTGCGCCGCGTTCGCCTGGACGGTGAACGTCGCGGGCGCCGCCGTCATCGGCCTCACCCCGCAGCGCCGGGCCGCCGCCACCGCGCTGAACGCCACCGCCACCGCGCTCGCCGCGCGCACCGACCTGACCGCGCGGCACCAGGCCGCGGTGGCCGTCGACGCCGCGTGGAACGGCCTCGCGCTCGTCGGCGAACGGCACCGGGACACCGCCGAACACCGCGACCTGGTGCGCGCGGTGCACGCCTGCGAACTGCTGCTGACCCCCGGCGCGCCCGAGATCACCCCCGCCGAGCTGCGGGCCGCCGCGGTCGCCGCGGCGGCGGGCGAGCCGCTGCCCGAACTGCACCCGGCGGGCGGCGGCGCGCTCGCCCCGCTGCCCGCCTCCCGCTGGCCGGTCATTCGCGACGTGCTGCGCGCCGCCCTCCGGCCCCGCCGCGGCGGGTCCTGGCTGCTGCCGCACGGCCTCCGCGTGTTCACCGCCGCGCTGCTGGCCGGGACGATCGCCGACCTGCTCGGCTTCGGCCACGCCTACTGGGCGGCCGTGTCCGCGGTGTCGGTGCTGCAGGCCACCAGCACCGCCACCTCCGTCCCGCGGATGCTGCAACGCGTCACCGGCACCGTGTTCGGCGTGCTCGTCGGCGCCGCGGTGCTCGGCGCGCAGCCGACGGTGTGGGTGCTGCTGGTCGTGCTCGTGCTGCTGCAGTGGGGCGCCGAGATGACGGTGACGATCAACTACGGGCTCGGGCTGCTGTTCGCGACCCCGGTCGCGCTGCTGGTCAGCGCGCTCGGCACCCCCGCCGACCCGGGCGCGCTGGCCGCGAACCGGTTCTGGACGACGCTGCTCGGCGCCGCGGTCGCCGTCGCCGCCGCCTGGTCGCTGCCCAACCGCGCCTGGCTGTCCCGGGTGCACACCGCGCTGGCGCGGGTGCGGGCGCTCAGCACCGCCGAACCCGTGCACCCGCCGGCGCTGCGCGGCGCCCTCGTCGAGCTGCACGAGGCCTACGAGCAGGCGGCGGGCGAGATCCGGCCCGCCCTGCTGCCCACGGAAGCGCTGCTCACCACCTCGCGCGCGGCCTACGCCCGGCTGGACGCCCGCCGCGCCTGATCACCGCCCGAGCCAGGTGCGCAACGCCCACCAGGTGCCTGCGGTGTCCACCACGTGCGACCGGTCCGCCCGCGGCACGTCGTGCACCCCGGTCCCGGTGAGCTCCGCCAACCGCTCCAACCGGTAGCGCACCGTGTTCACGTGCACGTGCAGGGCGTCCGCCGCCGCCCGCACCCGCCTGCCGTGGTCCAGGTAGCACAGCGCCGTCCCCGCCAGCTCCCGGTGGAACGCGTTGCCCGGGTCGAGCGCGCCCAGCAGCTCCCCGGCCACGGTCGCCGCCAGCTCCGGCTGCGCGGCCAGCGCCGCCTCCACCGCCAGGTCCGCCACCATCCGCACGCCCCGATCACCGGAGGCGGCAGCCACGCCGAGCGCCCGCACGCACGCCGGGTACGCCCGGCCCACCTCCGCCAGCGGCAGCGCCGGGGAGCACACGAACAGCGCCTCCTCCCCCGGCAGCGGCGACAACCGCCGTGCCAGGCCCGCCAGGCGGCCCTCCACCAGGCCGAACACCCCGTCCAAGCTGCGCTCCACGCCCCTGGCCAGCACCGGATCGGTGATCTCGGTGACCACGCAGTGGTAGCGCTCCGCCCGGCTCAACCCGGCGCGCTCCAGCTCCGCACGCCCCGGCAGGTCCCCGGACGCGAACAGCGCCCCCAGCACCCGCGCGTGCAGGTCCCACACCGTGCGGGACAGGTCCAGCTCGGCCGCGCGATAACCGCCGACGATGTCCCGCTCGGCGGTGGCGACGTAGTGGTCGACGACCACCACCAGCTCCAGGATCACCGCATCGGCCACGCCCATCCCGCGCGCCAGCTCCACACCGGCCCGGACCAGCTCGGTGCGACCGGCGTGCACCCCGCGCAGCAGCGAGGCGATCGGCACCCCCTGCAGCGCGCGGTCCGCGCCCAGCGCGCGGGCCACCGACACCCCGGCCGCGTCCTGCGTCCCGCCCCGTTCCAGGTGCGCGGTGCCGTCGGCCAGCAAGGTCGCGACGTGCCTGCGGTTCTCCTCCTCCGGCAGCCGCGCCACGTCCGGTGAGCCGCGCCGGGCCGCCGCGGCGACCCGCGCCACGACCTCCTCGTCGGCGGCCAGCGCGGTCATCACCCGCAGCGCGATCGCGGTCATCCGCTCGTCCATGAGTCCTTCGAGACGTCGTCGTGCTCGTTGTGCCGGGGTACAACGCGGCCGCCCGGGGTTGGACGGCGACCTCTACCGGCGCCGGGCGGGCATCTGGTTCGCTCTCGACTACTGGAAAGTAACAAAGTTCCCGGCCGGTTCGAGAAGATCACCACCCGTTCGCCGACCTCGATGTGGAGGACTCGCCGATGAGTTCGTCAGCAGACCGCGGAATCCCCCGCCGCGACGTCCTGGCCGCGGGAAGCGCGCTGGCCGCGGGCGGCGCCCTGGCCGGCATCGCGATGTCCCCCGGAAGCGCGGGCGCGGCACCCGGCGCCGACGCCGACGCCATCGTCGTCGGAGCGGGCCTCGCCGGGCTCGTCGCCACCGCCGAGCTGGTCGCCGCCGGGCGCCGCGTGCTGCTCGTCGACCAGGAACCGGAGGCGAGCCTCGGCGGCCAGGCGTTCTGGTCCCTCGGCGGGTTGCTGTTCATCGATTCCCCCGAGCAGCGGGCGGCGGGCATCAAGGACTCCCTCGAACTCGCCCGCGCCGACTGGTTCTCCACCGCCGGATTCGACCGCGGCGTCGACGACCCGGCGGGCGAGGACCACTGGGCGGCGCGCTGGGCCGAGGCCTACCTGCAGTTCGCCAACGGGGAGAAGCGGTCCTGGTTGTCCGGGCTCGGCGTCTCCTGGGTGCCGGTCGTCGGCTGGGCGGAACGCGGCGGGCAGCTCGCCGACGGCCCCGGCAACTCGGTGCCGCGGTTCCACCTCACCCTCGGCACCGGCCCCGGCGTGGTGGAACCGTTCGAGAAGCTGGTGCGGGACGCGGCGGCCGACGGCAGGGTCACCTTCCGGTTCCGGCACCGGGTCGACGAGCTCAGCACCACCGGTGGCGCCGTGGACGGCGTGCGCGGCGGCGTGCTCGAACCCAGCGACGCCCCGCGCGGCACGCCCAGCTCCCGCACCGAGATCGGGAAGTTCGAGCTGCGCGCGCCCATCGTGATCGTCACCTCCGGTGGTATCGGCGCCGACCACGACCTGATCCGCGCCAACTGGCCGTCCTGGCTCGGCACCCCGCCCGCGCGCATGATCACCGGGGTGCCCGCGCACGTGGACGGCCGGATGCTCGGCATCTCGGAGGCCGCGGGAGCCCGGCTGGTCAACCGCGACCGGATGTGGCACTACACCGAAGGCATGATCAACCACAGCCCGATCTGGCCTGGGCACGGCATCCGCGTCCTCGCCGCCCCGTCCTCGCTGTGGTTCGACGCGAACGGCCGCCGCTTCCCGAACCCCGGCGTGCCCAGCTACGACACCCTCGGCACCCTCGAACTGATCCAGCGCAGCGGGCACGACCACTCCTGGTTCGTGCTCAACAAGCGGATCATCGACAAGGAGTTCGTGCTGTCCGGGTCCGAGCAGAACCCGGAGCTCACCCGCAAGGACCTCGCCGCCTACCTGGCGAGCCGCCTGTTCCACGACACCCCGCCGCCGGTGAAGGCGTTCCTGGACGACGGCGAGGACTTCGTCGTCGCCGACGACCTCGACGAGCTGGTCGCCGGCATGAACCGGCTCGCCGGGGCGGATCTGATCGACGCGGCCGAGCTGCGCGCGCAGGTCGAGCTGCGGGACGGGCAGGTCGACAACCCGTTCACCAAGGACCTGCAGATCATGGGCGTCCGGAACTCCCTGGCCTACGTCGGCGACAGCCTGGTGCGCACCACCCCGCTGCACAAGATCCTGGACCCGGCGGCGGGACCGCTGATCGCGATCCGGATGAACATCCTCACCCGCAAGACCCTCGGCGGGTTGCAGACCGACCTGTCCGGCCGCGTGCTCGGCACCTCCGGCGAACCGGTCCCCGGGCTGTACGCGGCGGGCGAGGTCTCCGGGTTCGGCGGCGGTGGCGTGCACGGCTACCGGGCGCTGGAGGGCACGTTCCTCGGCGGCTGCCTGTTCTCCGGCAGGCAAGCCGGGCGCGCCGCGGCGGCCGAGAGCGCCTGACCCGCGGACTGCGGACCCGGGCGCCACGGCGAAGGATCGTGGCGCGAGCACCGGGAGGGCGGATGACCGACGACGCGATCTACCTGGACCACAACGCCACGACGCCGATCGCGCGCGAGGTCGCCGAGGCGATGTGGCCGCACCTCACCGAGGTGTTCGGCAACCCGTCCAGCACGACCGCGCAGGGCCAGCGGGCGCGCAAGGCCGTCGAGCACGCGCGCGAGCAGCTCGCCGCCCTCCTCGGTGCGCACCCCGACGAGATCGTCTTCACCTCCGGCGGCACCGAGGCGAACAACCTCGCGATCCGGGGCGCGGCCGCCCTGGCCCGCACCGAGGTCGCGGTGACCTCCGCCGTCGAGCACCCGGCCACGACCGCACCGCTGGCCCACCTGCGCCGCCGCCGCGGCTGGCGGGTGGACCAGCTGCCGGTGGACGCGCGGGCGCGCATCGCACTGGACCGGATGCCACCCGGCGAGGTCGGACTGGGCACGCTGGTCCTGGCGCACAACGAGACCGGCACCGTCCAGCCGGTGCGCGGCTTCGCCGAGGAGATCCGCTCCCGAGGTGGGCTGGCGCACGCCGACGCGGCCCAAGCCGTCGGCAAGATCCCGGTGTCCGTCGACGAGCTCGGCGTGGACCTGCTCAGCGTCGCGGGGCACAAGTTCTGCGCCCCGAAGGGCGTCGGCGCGCTCTACCTGCGCCGCGGCACCTCGATCGCCCCGGTGCTGCTGGGCGCCGGGCAGGAAGGCGGGATCCGGCCGGGCACCGAGAACGTGCCGGGGATCGTCGCGCTGGGCGCCGCCGCCGAACTCGCCGGAACGCTGCTGGACGCGGAACGGGTGCGGCAGACCCGGCTGCGAGAGCGGTTGTGGGACCGGCTCGCCGCGCGACTGCCCGGCCTGCTGCGGATCAGCCCGCGCGAGGAGGCGCTGCCGAACACCCTGCTGGTCGTCGTGCCCGATCGGATCGGCGCCGAGGTGCTCGCCGGTGCCCCCGAGGTCGCGGCCTCGACGGGCAGCGCCTGCCACGCGGGCACCCGCACGCCGTCGGCCGCGCTGCTCGCGACCGGGCTGGACGCGGACCTCGCCCTGGGCGCCCTGCGCCTGTCGCTGGGCCGCAGCACCACCCGAGCCCAGGTAGACCGAGCAGCCGACGCCCTGGCCCGCTCAGCCAACGCCCGCTCTTGAGAACTATCCACAGTGGACGAATCTCACCATCGCCCCGCACGACGAGGAAGCCAGGAAGACGCGCAGCGTCGACCCGCCCCGATTCCACGGCGAACAGCCAAGTAGCCACGCACGAACGAAAAAGAGCCTGGAAGACGCGCCAGCGTCGACCAGGCCCCGATCAATGCGAGCAGGCCGGGAACCCCACCCCACCGCAACGAACCACCTCACCCACCACCGCACCGTGGGGGCCTACGGGGGCTCGGCCCCCGTACAAACGAAAAAAGCCCGGAAGACGCAATGCGTCGACCGGGCTCTTCCGTGGAGCTGAGGGGAATCGAACCCCTGACCTTCTCGATGCGAACGAGACGCGCTACCAACTGCGCTACAGCCCCTTGCCTGAGTGCTGTTGTAGCTTAGCAGGGCCCCAACAGCACTCCGCACACCCCCCTCCAGAAGGGGGCGCGGAACCTATTCGCCCACCGCACGGCGGTACGGCTGCCAGGTCCGCTCGTCGAGCTCGTCGAACATCGGGTCCTCGTCGTCGATCTCCACGACGACCGCTCCGGTGTTGCGCGGAGCCGGACCGCGGGGCGCCTCGAACTCGTCCCGCTCGTCGTACTCGTCGAGCGCGGGCTCGCCGTACTCCAGCTCGTCGTCCTCGTCCTCGTCCTCCCGCAGCGCGGACATCCGCGCGAGCCTGCGCTCCCGGATGTCCTGCTCGATGCGGACCTGGCGGCGCAGGTAGGTGAGGTAGCCGACGATGGCGAGGTCCACGACCGCGTGCAGCCACCAGGCCGCGGTCCACGCGAGCGCCGCGACCAGCGCGGTGGCGATCGCGGTGAGCACCATCGCAATGGTGATCCGCTGCCTGCGGGCGTACTTGGTGCGGGCCGCGAGCGCCGCGGCCTCCGGGTCGTAGCCACCTCGGCCGGGCCGGTAGCGGCGTCCGGCGCGGACGTCGTCGCTGTGCACGCGGCGCCGCTGGTCCTCGTCCTGCACGTCGACGCCGTCGACCTCGTCGTACTCGTCGATCTCGTCGCGGTCGTCGTCCTCGTGCCGGTCGGTGTCGGCCATGCCGTACGCCTCCTGCGCCCTATCCGTTCCGCCGGTCACGGACCGATCGCTTCCCCTGCGAACCACGCGCGCCGCCAGTGCCGAGTCCGTCGTCTTGGACACTTCCTGCCGGCGACGGGCGAACATCGGGACCAGAACCACCAACCACGCCGCCGCAAGCGCCGCGAAGATCAAAGAACTGGGCACGCCTCGCCACCTCCCCCTGGCTGCCTGCCGCACACTGCTGCGACCGCCACGCTAGCCACTTCTGTCACATCTGTCTCTGAGGCACGCCGTTCCGATTTCGTTTCGTCCTGAAGGCAGAAAAACGCACGGGCGGCATCGGGGAAGGGACGCGATGCCCCGGCGTGTCGGCCTCCACGCGCCTGGGAACCGCGGAAATACACTCGGACGAGGGACGGGTCGTCGAGGCGCGGTGACGGAGGTCTCGGCCCCGGTGAGCACCGCTCCCGGCCGCTAGGTGCGGCGAAGATCTCCCGATCGGGTCAGGCGTACCGGGCTCGTCCGCTGCGGACCAGCGCGGCCGCGACCCCCTCCGGCCGGTCCTCGACGGTGAGCCCGTAGACGTAGTGGTCCCGCCACGCGCCCTCGACGTCGAGGTAGCGCTCGAACAGCCCCTCGCGTCGGAACCCGGCCTTCTCCAGCACCCGCACGCTCGGCGAGTTCTCCGGCCGGACCGTCGCCTCCAGCCGGTGCAGCCCCGCCGGACCGAAGCAGTGGTCCACCGCCAGCGCCACCGCCGCGGTCGCGATCCCGCCCCCGGACACGTCCTCCGCGACCCAGTAGCCGATCCACGCCGAGCGCAGCGCGCCGCGCACCACGTTGCCGACCGTCAGCTGCCCGGCGAACCGGCCGTCCACCGAGATCGCGAACGGGAGCGCCTGCCCGCGCCGCGCCAGGCCGCGCAACGCGCTCCACTGCGCGGGCCAGGCCAGCACCGCGTTGCGGTCCCGCCAGTCGCCGACCGTCGTCGGCTCCCAGCGCTGGAGGTACACCCGGTCCCGCAACCGCAGCCCGCTCCACGCCGTGGCGTCCCGCAGCCGGGGCGGACGCAGCTCGACCGCGCCCGCGGGCACCAGCAGCGGCCCCGGTCGCGCCGGCCAGCCGGGGTGGCGGGACGGGAAGAGCGGCTCGGCCTCCTCGGACATCGAGCGGGTCACGCCCGCTGGGACAGGAACCGGACCTGGACGTCCTCGCCGGTGCCGACCTCGGTGACGTCCTCGTCGACCAGGATCAGGCAGTTCGCCTCGGCCAACGACGCCAGCAGGTGCGAGCCGGAGGTCCCCAGCGGCTGGACCAGGTAGGAGTCGGTCTCCGGGTCGCGCAGCAGCTGCCCCCGCAGGAAGCCGCGGCGGCCCGCGGTCGAGGTCACCGGCGAGAGCAGGTTCGCCGTCACGGTCCGGCGGTGCGGGTTGCCGCGGCCCAGCGCGGAGCGGATCAGCGGCCGCACGAGCACCTCGAAGACCACCAGCGCGCTCACCGCGTTGCCGGGCAGCAGGAAGGTCGGCACCTCGTCCGGCCCGAGCCGGCCGAAGGCCTGCATGGAACCCGGCTGCATCGCGACCCGCGTCGCGTCGAGCTCGCCCAGGTCACCCAGCGCCGAGCGCACCTCGCCGCCGAGCGCCCCGCCGACCCCGCCGGAGATCACCACGATCTCGGAGAGCAGCAACCGGCCCTCCACGACCTCGCGCAACCGCTTGGGCTCGGTGCTCACGATGCCCACCCGGGTGACCTCCGCACCGGCGTCGCGGGCGGCGGCGGCCAGCGCGTAGGAGTTCACGTCGTAGACCTGCCCCTGCCCCGGGCTGCGGTCCACGTCGACCAGCTCGTCGCCCAGCGACAGCACAGAGACGCGCGGCCGCGGGTGCACCAGCACCTTGTCCCTGCCGACCGCCGCGAGCAGCCCCACCTGCGCGGACCCGATCGCCGAGCCGCGGCGCACCGCGAGGTCGCCGGTCTGCACGTCCTCGCCCGCGCGCCGCACGAACGCCGCCGAGGGCACGCCCTGGCGGACGGTGACCTTCGCCGGGTGCTCGTCGGTGCGGTCCAGCGGCACCACGGCGTCGGCCAGCGTGGGCAGCGGAGCGCCCGCCGTGACCCGCACCGCCTGACCGGGTTGCAGCCGGCGGGGCTGCCGGGAACCGGAGGTGATCTCGCCGACCACCGGCAGCACCGGCGTCCCGTCCCCGGCGTCCTGCACGTCGACGCTGCGCACGGCGTAACCGTCCACCGCGGCCTGGTCGAATCCGGGAAGTGCCTGACCGGCCACGATCTCCTCGGCGCACAGCAGTCCCTGCGCTTCGGAGATCGCCACCCGCACCGGCGCGGGCCGCACCGCGGCGGTGAGGACACGCGCGAGCTGTTCGTCCACTGACCTCATGGCACTCGACCTCTTCCAGGTGGAGCCGAGGCCGCTCGCCGTCAGCTCCTGTTCAGCCGTTCACCGAGCCAGTCCCGCAGACCAGGCCCGTACTCGGGGTCGTCCAGGGCGAAGTCCACCGCAGCTTTGAGGAAACCGCCAGGATTTCCCAAGTCGTGTCGCTTGCCGCGGTGCACCACCACGTGCACCGGGTGACCCTCCGAGATCAGCAACGCTACGGCATCGGTGAGTTGCAGCTCACCTCCGGCACCGGGTTCGATCCGCTTGAGCGCGTCGAAGACCGCCCGGTCGAGGAGGTACCGGCCGGCGGCGGCGAGGCTGGAGGGGGCGTCCGCCGGCGCGGGCTTCTCCACCATGCCGCGGACCTGCTTGACGTCGTCCTCGTCGGTGTCGGCGACGTCGAAGACGCCGTACGAGGAGACCTCGTCGTCGGGCACGTCGAAGGCGCAGAGCACGCTGCCGCCGTGGCGGGCACGGGTCTCGGCCATCTTGGCGAGGACGCCGCGGGGCAGCACCAGGTCGTCGGGCAGCAGCACGGCGACGGCGTCGTCGGCGTCGGTGAGGTTCTGCTCGGCGCAGCTCACCGCGTGCCCGAGGCCGAGTGCCTCCTCCTGCAGCGCGGTCTCGGCGGCGATCAGCTCGGGGGCCCGCCGCACCTTGGCGAGCTGGGCGTCCTTGCCGCGCTCGCGGAGCGTGCCCTCCAGTTCGGGCGCCGGCTGGAAGTAGTCGGTGACGGCCTTCTTGTCCGGGGAGGTCACGATCACGAGGCGTTCGGCGCCCGCTTCGGCGGCCTCGGTCGCCACCAGTTCGATCCCCGGGGTGTCCACGACGGGCAGCAGTTCCTTGGGCACGGCCTTGGTGGTCGGCAGGAACCGGGTCCCCAGGCCCGCGGCGGGCACGATGGCGGTGCGGAACGCAGCGTTCGCGGGGTTGCTGGCAGCGCTGTTCATGACTTGGGAGCCTATCGGTCGCGCCTATGGTGGAGCTGTGACCTCGCTGGGAGAACTACGGCAATCCAAGTCGGAATGGCGCCGCGTCCTGGAAGAACGCAGGAGGACCATCGACGAGACCACTCGATCAGCGGAGGCCGGGTCACTTCGTTCGGCGGTGCTGGGCTGGGCCGAGCGGTGCAGCCCGCGGGTGGTCGCGGCGTACGTCCCGGTGCGCGGCGAACCCGGGTCCACGGCGTTGCTGGACGCGCTGCGGGCGGCGAGCTGCCGGGTGCTGCTGCCGGTGGTGGTCGGCGCGGCGCCGCTGGACTGGGCGGACTACACCGGGGCGGATTCCCTGGACCGGGCTCGCTACGGGCTGCTGGAGCCGAACGGTCCGCGGCTGGGGGCGGCGGAGCTCGGGGCGGCCGACGCGGTGCTGGTGCCCGCGCTGGCGGTGGACGAGCGCGGGGTCCGGCTGGGCCGGGGAGCCGGGCACTACGACCGGTCGCTGCCGCTGGCGGATCCGGCCGCGCGGCTGATCGCGGTGGTGCGGGACGCCGAGTTCGTGGCGGAGCTGCCCGGCGAGGAGCACGACGTCCGGATGCACGCGGTGATCACGCCTGGTCGCGGGCTCGTCGCAGTCGGTGGCGGTGGCGGCGGGCACGCGGTGTGACCTAAGCGTGTTTGCGCTGGGCACCTCAGATGGCGCATCATCGTGTTGGCACTCTGTCCATTCGAGTGCCAATACCATGAAAAGCCCGGAGGTTGACGGCCGTGCCCACCTACCAGTACGCCTGCACCGAATGCGACCACCGATTCGAGGCGGTGCAGTCCTTCAGCGAAGACTCGCTGACCGAGTGCCCGCAGTGCACCGGTCGGCTCCGGAAGCTGTTCAACGCGGTGGGCATCGTGTTCAAGGGCAGCGGGTTCTACCGCACGGACAACCGGCCGAACTCCGGCTCGTCCTCGACGTCCACCTCGTCCTCGTCGTCCGGGGACTCCGGGTCCGGTTCGTCGAGCTCGTCCTCGGACTCGTCGTCGAGCTCCTCGTCGTCCTCCGCTTCCTCGTCGTCCTCCTCGTCGAGTTCCTCCTCGACCACCGCCGCGGCTTCCTGATCCGTTCCGCGCCGGTTCCCGAGATCGCCGATCGCTGTCGCGGTCGGCGATTTTTTCTGCGTTGACCACGGGTTCTCCCCCTTCCGGGGCGGGGTTGTCCACAGGTCGGCGATCCATCCACAGATTCCGAACTCGACCCTGTCCGCGCTGCCCGCGCTCTCCTAACGTCGATCTCAGGCGATGGCGGGCGAGGAGGGGACCATGAGCGGTGGGCGCGGAGGCTCCGGAACCACGGGGCCGCGGGAGAACGGCGGAACGGGCAGGGGCGAATCCGGTGCTCATGGCCGGCGCGGCGGGAACACGCGCCGCTCCCGGGCGCGCGGACGGCGGCGCACCGGCCGGGACCTCGGGCCGACCGCGCGGGAGCGGTTGGCCGCGCTGCTGCCGCGAGCTCCGGTGGCGCGCGGCTCCGGCCTGCTGCTCGCCCGCCGGATCGCGGCCGTCGCGCTGTTCGTGCTGGCCGGTGCGCTCGCACTGCTGCCCGCCACCGGCAGGCAGGTGCGGGTGGTGGTGGCGGCGCACGACCTCGCTCCCGGCAGGCCGCTCGACGCCGCGGACCTCCGGCACCGCGACCTGCCCGCCGACCTGGTGCCGTCCGGGGCGCTGCGCGATCCGGCCGCCGCGGTGGGCCGGGCGCCCGGCGGCGCGGTGCGGGACGGCGAACCGCTCACCGACGTCCGGCTGGCCACCGCACCGGAACGACCACCGGAGGCCGCGGCCGCACCCGGGCAGGTCGCGGTGCCGGTGCGGCTCGCGGATCCCGGGGTCGGCGACCTGCTGCACCCCGGGGCCCGAGTGGACCTGGTCACACCCCAGGAACGATCCGGTCCCGGAACGGTGCTCGCCGAGCGGGTACCGGTGCTGGCGGTGCACCCCACCGGAAGCGGCGCGGACCAGGGACGACTCCTGGTCGTGGGCGTTCCGGAGCAGCGCGCTGCGGCGGTGGCCGGAGCGTCGTTGATCCATTCGGTGACCGTTACGCTCCGCTGAGCAGCCGCCGGGACGCGCTCCCGCGGCTCCCCCCTCCCGTCCGGGACCGACCCGGGCACGTCGAGTTCAACGAAGGAGTGTGCCGTGCTCAAGGGCTTCAAGGACTTCTTGATGCGAGGCAACGTCATCGACCTCGCGGTCGCGGTCGTCGTCGGCAGCGCGTTCACCGCGCTGGTCACCGCGGTCACGACCAGCGTCATCAAGCCCGTGATCGCCGCGGCAGGCGGGGCGAACGTCCGCGGGCTGTCGTTCCAGATCATCGACGGCAACGAGGCCTCGGTCATCGACTTCGCCGTGGTGATCAACTCGATCATCACGTTCTTGATCACGGCCGCGGTGGTCTACTTCCTGTTCGTGATGCCGATGCAGAAGATCCAGGAGCGGCGGAAGAAGGGCAAGGAAGAGGGCCCGGCCGACCCGACCGACGTGGAGCTGCTGCAGGAGATCCGCGACCTGCTGCGTCGCGAGCAGGGCCTGCCCGCGGTGAAGGGCCTCTCCACCGACGACGACACCACCGTCAGCGCGACCACCTCGGTGTCGGCGCAGAGCGGCAACGGCGGCGCCAGCAAGAACTGACCCGCGAGCGGTTCCGGGCCCGTCAGCCGCCGTGGTGCGGCGGGCGGTTCTCCCGGTACCAGCGCTCGGTCTCCCGCTGATCGCCGTCGCGCCGGTCCGGCCCCTCGGACCGCTCGTCCGAGGTGGTCTCCGGGAGCACCTCGCCGAAGATCTCGGCGAGGCGGCGCCGACGCTGCCGTTCCGTCTCCGTCATACCGCCATCGTCCCCCATCACGGGGATGCGCGGACTCCGGATGCCGTGGTCGGCTTCCTCCACCAAGATCGTGGTGCGACCATGACCGGGCACCCGGGGACTTCCCGGTGACGGCCGGGACGAGCCGGTGCCCACCGGTTCCGCGGCCGTGACCGGCACGGCCACCCGACCCGGCCGACCGCAGCGGCACGGCCACCTGGAGGCAACGGATGAGTTTCCTGGACAAGGCGAAGGACCTGGCCAACCAGGCCAAGGACAAGGCGGGCGAACTCGCCGAGAAGGCGGGGCCGAACGCCACGAAGGGGCTGGACGCCGCCAAGACGAAGCTGGACAAGGCCACCGGCGGCAAGTACCACGACCAGATCGAGAACGTGAGCAGCAAGGTCGAGGGCGTGCTCAACAAGCAGCAGTCCTCCGGCGGTTCCGCCCAGCAGGGCGGCACCGGCTCGACCGGCGCCGGCTCGGACCAGCAGCCAGGTGAGACACCGCGCAAGCCGGACGGCGACGGCCCGGCGCAGCCCGGCGGGACCCCCTCGGCCTGATCCGGCACCGGCGGGCCCCTGAGGTCCGCCTGGCCGACCGCGCGGCGGAAGCACGAACAGAGCGGTGGCGGCGCCCCGGAGGGTGCCGCCACCGTTGTCGTCCGGTTCCGGGTCAGGCCTGTTCGAGCCCCGACAGCTGCTCGATCACGTGCGTCACCAGCGGCGACAACGTCGCCATCCCGTCCCGCACCGCGGCCCGGGATCCGGCCAGGTTGACCACCAGCGTGCTGCCGGACACCCCGGCCAGCCCGCGGGACACCCCGGCGTCGACCGCTCCCGCGGCCAGCCCCGACGCCCGCAGGGCCTCGGCGATGCCGGGCACCGGCATGTCCAGCACCCCGGAGGTGGCGTCTGGCGTGACGTCCCGGGGCGAGACCCCGGTGCCGCCGACCGTGATCACCACGTCCACGCCGCCGATCACCGCGGTGTTCAGCGCGTTGCGGATGTCCACCGTCTCCCCGGCCACCGCGACGGTCCCGTCCACGATGAATCCGGCTTCCTCCAGCAGTTCGGTCACCAACGGACCGATGCTGTCCTCCTGCTCGCCCTGCGCGGCCCGGTCGTCGACCACGACCACCAGGGCGCGTCCCAGCCGCTGCGCGCTGCGTTCCATGCCGTTCACCGTAGTGGCAAGGAGTTCCGGGGGGAGATCCAGTGACTCGCCGGGCTCGACGAGCCGGGCGCGCTGCTGCTGGTTCCGGTGCGGGATGACGTGGCCGTTGCGTTCGGACATCTGTCGCGTTCTCCTTGTCACCGCGGCCCGGGCCGGGCCGTGCGGGGCTGGCCGCGGACGCGGCCGGGTGTCGTGCGGACCTACTGACCGGCGAGCACGACGTCCACCGTGCGCTCGCCGCCGTCCGCGCCGGTCAGGGTCACCTGGACCTTCTGGCCCGGCTGGTGGGAGCGGACCGTGGCGACGAGGGCGTCCGCGTCCTCGATGAAGCGCCCGTCGAACTTGGTGATCCGCTCGTCGTTCCGAATGCCCGCCTGCTGCGCGGGCCCGTTCGGCACCACCTGGCGCACCACGGCGCCGCCCCCTTGCGCGCTCTGGATGCTCACGCCGAGCGTGGTCTGGGTCGCCGCGCCGGTGTCCTTGAGCTCCTTCGCGGTGCGCTGCGCCTGGTCAATCGGGATGGCGAAGCCGAGGCCGACCGAACCGCCCTGCTCCTGCTCCCCGGACCCGGGGCTGTAGATGGCGGAGTTGATGCCGACGACGCGGCCGTCCATGTCGACCAGCGGGCCACCGGAGTTGCCGGGGTTGATCGCGGCGTCGGTCTGCAGCGCGTTGAGCACGCTGTCCTGGGCACCGCTCTGCCCGCCCGCGCGCACCGGGCGGTCCTTGGCGCTGATGATGCCGCTGGTGACGGTGCCGGAGAGCCCGAACGGCGAGCCGATCGCCACCACCGGGGCACCGACCGGCAGGTCGTCGGAGCGGCCGAGCTCGACCGGGGTGAGACCGGTGATGTCGGCCTTCACCACGGCGAGGTCGGACTTCGGGTCGGAGCCGACGATCCGGACCGACGCGGTCCGGTTGTCGTTGAACATCGCCGTGAGCCTGCCCTGCCCGGCACCTTCGGCGACGTGGGCGTTGGTGAGGATGTAGCCGTCCTGGCTGAGCACGATCCCGGAGCCCTCGCCGGAGCCCTGCGCGCTCTGCATCTGCAGCTGCACCACGCTGGGCAGCACCTTCTCGGCGACGCCCTGCACCGAGCCCTTCGGCGCGACGCTGGCGCTGCGCGCGGGCTGCTGCTGGTCGAGGCTCGTGCCCTGGGATTCCGCGCCGGACGAGCCGAGGCGGTAGCCGACGAAACCGCCGACGCCGCCACCGACCAGGCCGATCGCGAGCGCACCGACGAGCGCGGTGGCGACGAGCCCGTTGCGCTTGGCAGGCCGGTGCTGCTGCACGGGGACCGCGCCCATCGGCTGCTGGTACCAGCCCTGCTGCTGGTGCGGCGCGCCCATCTGCGGGTACTGGCCGCCTGGAGCGCCGCCCATGCCGGGCTGCTGCTCGTAGGCGCCGTACGGCTGGGGCTGCTGCCGGGTGGCCGCGGGACCGCCGGGCGGTTCCTGCCTGCCGGGGTCGGCGTCGGGCGCGAGGTGCGGCTGCTGCTGGGTGCCGGACTGCTGCTCGAAGGCCCCGGCAGGCGGCGTGTCGCCGGTCGCCTGCGGAATGTGGGCGGTTCCGCTGCTGTCTGCCTGCTGTCGCGGCTCTTCGGACGGTTCGCCCGAGCCGCGCTGGGGCTGGTCGCTCATGTTCCCCACTTTGGGGCATTCAGCTGAGAACCGCCTGAGACCCGCCTGTGGAGTGCCGGACGAATCCGCGCCAGTGCCGAACGTCACACCCTCGATCGAGAGCGCGACGCCCGGACATCGATCACCCGGCGTAGCGGGCGGCGGCCGATCAGAGCGCCTGGAGCCGGTCGGCGATCTGCTCCGGCGTCACGTCGTTGACCCACACCGCCATGCCCGACTCGGACCCGGCGAGGTACTTCAGCTTGTCCGCGGAACGCAGCACCGAGAACAGCTCCAGGTGCAGCCAGGACAGGTCGCGCCCGGTGCGCACCGGCGCCTGGTGCCACGCGGCGATGTAGGGCAGCGGCCGGTCGTAGAGCCCGTCGAGCCGCCGCAGCACCTCCAGGTAGGTGGTGGCGAAGTCGTCGCGCTCCTCGTCGGTGAGCGCGACGAGGTCGGGCACCTGGCGGTGCGGCACCACGTGCACCTCGACCGGCCAGCGGGCGGCGGCGGGCACGTACGCGGTCCAGTGCTCGGAGTCGACGACGACGCGGCGCCCGGAGGCGCGTTCGGCGGCGAGCACGTCGCCGAGGACGGGCCTGCCGTGCTCGGCGAGGTAGTCCTCGGCGGTGCGCAGCATCCGCTCGGTCTTGGGCGTGACGAACGGGTACCCGTAGATCTGGCCGTGCGGGTGGTGCAGCGTCACCCCGATCTCCTCGCCCCGGTTCTCGAAGCAGAAGACCTGCTCGACGCCGGGGGTGGCGGAGAGTTCGGCGGTGCGGTCGGCCCAGGCCTCGACGACGGTGCGGACCTGCGCGGGGCTGAGCTGCCCGAAGGAGGTGCCGTGGTCGGAGGTGAAGCACACGACTTCGCAGCGACCGCGCGCCGGCCCGGTCGGCACCATCGGAAGTCCGTCCACTGTGGACGGATCGGGTTCGGCGGCGGCGAAGGACGGGAACTGGTTCTCGAAGACGGCGACTTCGTAGTCGGCCTCGGGGATCTCGGTGAGGCGTCCGGGCGTGCTCGGGCACAGCGGGCACTGGTCGGCCGGCGGCTTGTAGGTGCGGGTCTGCCGGTGCGCGGCCATCGCGACCCATTCCCCGGTGAGCGGGTCGCGCCGCATCTCGGAGACGGGGGGCCGCGGCGGCAGGTCGCGGGTGTCCGCGGCCGCGCGCTCCCGCGCCGGGTCGGTGTCGAAGTAGTAGATCTGCCTGCCGTCGGCCAGTTCCCGGACGGTGCGCTTCACCGCGCGGCCTCCTGATCGCTGCCGGCCTGGTCGGGGCCGGACTTGTCGGGTGCGGAATCGGCGGTGAGCACCGCTTCGGCGATCACCAGTTCGTGGACTTGCTCGGCGAGCAGCTGCCGGGCGTCGTCGGGCAGCCCGTCGTCGGTGATCAGCACGTCGACCTCGGCGAAGTCGACGATGGTGGAGATGCCGACGGTGGACCACTTGGCGTGGTCGGCGACGACGACGAGCCTGCTGGCGGCTTCGGCGAGCGCCCGGTTGGTCTCGCTCTCGTTGAGGTTGGGGGTGGTGAACCCGGCGCGGGGCGCCATGCCGTGCACGCCGAGGAACACGAGGTCCAGGTGCAGGGACCGCAGCGACTGCACGGCGACGGGTCCGACGAGCGCGTCGGAGGGGGTGCGGACGCCGCCGGTGAGCACGACGGTGCGGTCGGTGCGCCCGCGCTGCTGCAGCACGTCGGCGACGCGGACCGAGTTGGTGACGACGGTGAGGTCGGGGATGTCGTCGAGGTGCCGGGCCATGGTCCAGGTGGTGGTGCCCGCGGACAGGCCGATGGCGGTGCCGGGCCGGACGAGCGCGGCGGCCTCGCGCGCGATGGCCTCCTTCTCCGCGAGCTGGCGGACCGACTTGGCTTCGAAGCCGGGTTCGTCGGTGCTGCGGCCGAGGGTGGAGGTGGCGCCGCCGTAGACCTTCTCGACGAGGCCCTGGCGGGCGAGCGCGTCGAGGTCGCGGCGGATGGTCATGTCGGAGACGCCGAGGCGCAGCACGAGCTCGCTGACCTGCACGGCGCCGGTGCGCCGCACCTCGTCGAGGATCACTTCCTGGCGTTGGCGTGCGAGCACTCCACCCGTCCCATCCAGCCGGCCCGGAGCGCTGATCCCCGGGCGGGCGCTGCGTCGGTGCGCGTCCTGTTCATGAGGATGCTGCTGAACTTGACGCGTCAAGTCAACATGAACCAACACTACCCGTGATGACGCGGCCGAAAAATCCGGGTATCGATCGAAAGCACGCACCAAAGGTGTTCGATGCTGTTGGATTTTCGGACGGATTGCGCCGGATGGGCGCTTCCGGTCGGTACGAGGATCACACGGCGGCACCAGCGGCTGCGGAACGGGGGACGGCGCGTCCGCCCGATCCGCCCAGCGCCGCCGCCGATCCGCCCAGCGCCGCCGCCGATCGGCTCAACCGCCGCACGCGGTCAGCCGACGTGCCCCGGCAGGACCATCCGCAGCAGCGCGCCGCCCTCGGGCGCCGCACCGGCCCACACGCTGCCGCCGTGCCGCTCCGCGACCTGCTTCACGATGGACAGCCCGAGCCCGGAACCGGGCAGCGTGCGCGCCAGCGACGACCGGTAGAACCGCTCGAACACGTGCGGCCGGTCCGCCTCGGCGATGCCGGGCCCGCCGTCGGCGACCTCCAGCACGATCGCACCGGCGCCGTCCGGGTAGAGCTGCACCCGCACCGTGTCGCCGTCCCGGCTCCACTTGGCGGCGTTGTCCAGCAGGTTCAGCACCGCCCGCTCCAGCGCGGTGGCGTCGCCCATCATCGACCAGGGCTGCAACCGCACGTCGAACTCGACGGGGCCCGCGCGCCTGCGCGCCCGGTTCAGCGCGCGCTCCACGACGTCGACGAGCTCGACGGGTTCGTGCACGGCCTGCGGGGCGTCCTCCCTGGCCAGTTCCACCAGGTCCCCGACGAGCGCGGAGAGCTCGGTGATCTGCCCGCGCACGTCCTCGAACATCTCCTCGCGGTCCTGGTCGGACAGCGCGGGCGCCCCCGGCTGCGCAGCGGCCATCAGCAGTTCCAGGTTGGTGCGCAACGAGGTCAGCGGGGTGCGCAGCTCGTGACCGGCGTCGGCGACCAGCCGCCGCTGCCGCTCCTGCGATTCGGCGAGCGCCCCCAGCATGTCGTTGAACGAGGTGGTGAGCCGGGCCAGCTCGTCGTCCCCGGACACCGGGATGGGCCGCAGATCGCCGGTGAGCGCGACGCGTTCAGTGGCCGCGTTGAGCCGCTGCACCGGCCGCAGCCCGGCGCTGGCCACTGCGGTGCCCGCGGCGGCGGCGAGCAGGATGCCCGCCCCGCCGATCACGACGAGCACCAGGCTCAGCTGCGCGAGCGTCGCCTTCGTGGGGCCGAGGGACTGCGCCATGACCAGCGCACCGTTGTCGGCGGGCACCGCCACGATGCGGCTGTTGGTGGCCTCGTCGGTGCGGATGGAGCGGGGCAGCTTCCCCTGCGCCACGGCGAGTTCCAGCGGCCCGGACGGCGGCCGCTGGCTCGGCGCGAGCTCCGCCCCGTTCGGGTAGAGCACGCTGATCTCCAGGTTCGCCGCCGTGTAGAACGCGACCGGAACGCCTTGCAGCCCGGCGGGTTCGTCGATCAGCGGCCCGGACTCGGCTTCGACGGCGCGCCGCAGCAGGCTGTCGTCGAGCTGCTCGTAGAGGCTGTCGCGCACGGTGAAGAACGCGCCGAGGGACACCAGGGCCACGGCTCCCGCCACGGACAGCGCGGCCAGCAAGGTCACCCGGTTGCGCAACGAGATCCGCTGCAACCGGCCGCGGTCGCCGGTACCGCCGGTCTCGGCGTCGGGAGCGGGCGGGGCGGGCGCCGTCACGGCGGGGTCTCGCGGAGCACGTAGCCGACGCCGCGCACGGTGTGGATCAAGCGGGGTTCACCTTCGGTCTCGGTCTTGCGGCGCAAGTATCCGATGTAGACCTCCAGCGCGTTGCCGGAGGTCGGGAAGTCGTAGCCCCACACGTCCTCCAGCAGCCTGCTGCGGGTGAGGACCTGCTTGGGGTGCGCCATGAGCAGTTCGAGCAGCGCGAACTCGGTACGGGTGAGGCTGATCGGCCGGTCGCCGCGGCGCACCTCGCGGGTTCCGGGGTCGAGCTGGAGGTCGGCGAAGCTCAGCGCGGGCGGCAGCTCGTCGCCGTCGTCGGCGGACGGGGAGGCGCGGCGCAGGAGCGCGCGCAGCCGGGCGAGCAGCTCCTCCAGCGCGAACGGCTTCGGCAGGTAGTCGTCGGCGCCCGCGTCGAGCCCGGCGACCCGGTCGGACACGGCGTCGCGGGCGGTGAGCACCAGGATCGGCAGGTCGTCGCCGGTGCTGCGCAACCTGCGCGCCACCTCCAGGCCGTCCAGGCGGGGCATCATGACGTCCAGCACCATCGCGTCGGGCCGCTGGTCCGCCAGCTGGTCCAGGGCCTGTTGACCGTCCGCGGCGAGCTCCACCTGGTAGCCGTTGAACTGCAACGAGCGGCGCAGGGACTCGCGCACGGCCCGGTCGTCGTCGACGACGAGGATGCGCATGCGGACAGTGTTGCGCGTAGTTCTGAGATGAACCTGAGAACCCGCACCGGCGCGCCGCGCCGCCCACCTCGATGTGACGCAGACCGCGCCCACCGGGCACGACACAGGGCCGCACCGGCGGATCAGCGGGTTCCCGGCGGCTTCCCCGCGGGACGGCGCCCTCCACCGGGAGCGGGTGGCCACCGGGGAGAACGGTCCCGCGGCGAGGAAGCCGCCGCGCCCTACGCGCGGGGACCCGCGATCACTTCTGCTGGAAGTACGGGATCAGGTTGCGGGGGACCAACTTCTTCTCGCCGTCGATGACGACCGGCACCAGTTCGGGCGCGGTCGCCTTCCACTGCGAGCGGCGGTGCCGGGTGTTGCTGCGGGACATCTTCCGCTTGGGAACGGCCATGCGGTTCTTCCTCCTCGATCAGGTGGTGCCGGGGTTCGGTGGTGCCGGGATTCGGCGGGCACGGGTCCAGCGGTGCCGGACCCAGCGGTGCCGAGTTAAGCGGTGCCGGGTCCAGCTGACGCGGGTCCAGCGGTGCCGGGTCCAGCGGTGCCGGACCCAGCGGTGCCGGACCCAGCGGTGCCGGGTTCAGCGGCGGCGGTCGCCGTAGCGGCGCCGGAACTTCTCGACGCGGCCCTCGCTGTCGAGCACCCGCTGGTTGCCGGTCCAGAACGGGTGCGAGTCGGCGGTGATGTCGACGACGATCAGCGGGTAGTTCTGCCCGTCCTCCCAGGTGACGGTGTCCTCCGAGGTGGCGGTGGAGCGGGTCAGGAACCGGGTGCCGGTGGAGCGGTCCTGGAACACGACGGGGCCGTACTCGGGATGGATGTTCGGTTTCACGATCTCCTCCTGTGCTGGTCGTTCCGGTCGCCCGCCGGGGTTACCCGGCGGGCCGGGGTGCTCATGCCCCGCGCTGGTCACCTTCGCTGGACGCGGGCGCCTGCTGGGGTTCGTCGTCGGCGCACGGGTCCTCGTGCCATTCGCCGAAGGGGTCGGGCAGTTCGCGCCACGCGGTCTCGCCGAGGGCGAGTTCCTCGTCGGTGAGCAGCGCTTCGTGCAGGGCGCCGCGGATGGCGCCGGGGTCGGCTTCGTGCGCGATGACGACGAGTTCCTGCATCCGGTCGCCGTAGTAGTCGTCCCAGTTCAGCGAGGCCTTCACCTGGCGTTCCGGATCGACCTGCGCCCACTGCTCGGGCATCTGGGTGACGAGCCACGGCCCGGCGTGCCCGACGCGCAACCCGCCGCCGGCGGATTCGAGCCACAGCGCGGTGTCGGGCTGGCTGGCGACCCAGGCGCGGCCGCGGGTCCGAACGACGCCGTCGAGCAGCACGTCGAGCGCGTCGTGCAGCCGTTCCGGGTGGAACGGGCGGCGCTGCTCGAACAGCACGACGGACACGCCCGATTCCTCGTCGAGCGGCGGCTGCCCGCGCAGCAGCGGGCCGTGCGCGCCGTCGACTTCGCCGCGCCGGGCTCCGGCGGGGATCCGGGCGAGCAGCGCGGGCACGTCGAGCCCGGTGAGCGCGGTGCGCGGGGCGGCGGGGGTCAGCCGGTCGAGGACGGCTTCGGTGCGCACGGTCTGCCAGCGGTCGGCGTCCCCGGCGAGGACGACGGCGTCGGCGAACTCGACCTGCCCGACGCCGACCTGGGCGACGGTGCGCTCGTCGTCGGGGCTGCCCGCGAGGCCGCGCTCGTAGAGGGGTTCGTCGCCGCTGACGTCGCCGAGCCAGCTGGGCAGGTCGACGGCGGTGAGAACGGCTTCGACCTCGACGTCCTCGGCGACCGGGGCGGTGTCGACGACGACGTGCTCGATGGCCCAGCAGATCGCCTCGGGTTCGAGGGAGGAGTCGAGGCGCACGACGATGCGCCGCACGTCGGGGGCGGCGGCGAGCCTGCGCAGCAGCGGCAGGAAGTCCTCGCGCAGCGTGCAGGACACGCAGCCGTGGGCGAGTTCGAGCACGGTGAGCTGTTCGGAGTCGCCGTGGCGCAGGTACCTGCGGACCACGCCGGAGGTGACTTCGCGCAGGTCGTGGTGCACGACGGCGGTGCCGTGCGGATCGGTCGCGCGGACGGCTCCGGCGGTCTCGGCGACGTGCTCGCCGTCGAGCCCGGCGACCACGACCAGCGGCACCCGGGCGGCCTCGGACGGTTCGGTTTCGGTGCCCACTCGCAGCCCCAATCAGGAACGGTTTTCATCTGCCGAACCGACACGGTACTCTTATTGAAAACGACTGTCGTTATCAGGAGGCCCCTCGTGTCCATCCGCTGCCAAGTGACCGGGCGAGAACCCGGCTACGGCAAGCAGGTGTCGCACTCGCACGTGCGCACCAGCCGCCGCTGGCTGCCCAACGTGCAGCAGCGCCGCTACTGGCTGCCCTCGGAGAACCGCTGGATCCGCCTGCGGGTGTCCACGAAGGGCATCAAGACCATCGACAAGCGCGGCATCGAAGCCGTCGTCGCCGACATCCGATCTCGCGGGGAGCGCATCTGATGGCCAGCAACGACGTCCGTCCCGTGATCAAGATGCGGTCCACCGCGGGCACCGGCTTCACCTACGTGACCAGGAAGAACCGCCGCAACAACCCCGACCGGCTGCGGCTGCGCAAGTACGACCCGGTGATCAAGAAGCACGTCGAGTTCCGCGAAGAGCGCTGAGGAGAAGACCCGGTGGCCAAGAAGTCCAAGATCGCCCGCAACGAGCAGCGGAAGGTGCTCGTCGCCCGGCACGCCGAACGCCGCGCCGAGCTCAAGCGGATCATCTCCGCCCCCGGCAGCTCCCCCGAGGAGCGCGCCGACGCCGTCGCCGAGCTGTCCCGGCAGCCCCGCGACGCCAGCGCCACCCGCGTGCGCAACCGCGACACCGTCGACGGCAGGCCGCGCGGCTACTTCCGCAAGTTCGGGCTCTCCCGCGTGCGCCTGCGCCAGCTCGCGCACAACGGCGAACTGCCCGGCGTGACCAAGTCGAGTTGGTGAGCACCGTGCCCAGCGAACGCAAACCGCCCCGCCGCAAGCAGAACCTGCTGCGCAAGGAACGCGTCGTCACCGTGGACTGGAAGGACGTCGCGCTGCTGCGCAAGTTCCTCTCCGACCGCGGCAAGATCCGCTCCCGCCGGGTGACCGGGCTGACCATGCAGGAGCAGCGGGAGGTCGCCACGGCGATCAAGAACGCCCGGGAGATGGCCCTGCTCCCCTACCCCACCCCAGCCAAGCGCTGAACTCTTTCTTGGTTCTCGGGTCGTCTTGCTCCGGGGTCGGGTGGCGGAACCTCAGCCGCCTTCTCGCTGCGGGATCTTTTTCCCAAGTGGCTCCGCCACGAGGGAAAAAGCTGTCCTCGCGAGAAGGCGGCTGAGAACCCGCGGGTGGTCCCGTTGCTTTGGTGGTCGCTGCTCAGCGGCTTCGCCGCTGACAGGCGACCGCCGATGGAATCCGGCGGGTGCTGGGTCTCGGTCCTCGTGTTCGGGGTGCTGGTCAGTGGTCGCGCCGCTCGGTTGCTCTCGCGGGCGGTGTGCGCTTCGCCATCACGTTCGGGTGGTCTAGCACGGCAGGATTGCGGCAATGACCGCTCGATCCACCGAACCGATGCCCGCCGCCGACCTCTACGACGTGCTGCGACGCCGCCGCGACGTCCGCAACGAGTTCACCGGCGGCGAGATCCCGGACGAGGTGCTGCGCCGCGTGCTGACCGCCGCGCACAGCGCCCCCAGCGTGGGCCTGAGCCAGCCGTGGGACTTCGTGCTGGTCCGCGACGAGGCCACCCGCCGCGCGTTCCGCGAGCACGTGCGCGCCGAACGGGACGTCTTCGCCGCCGAGCTCAGCGGGGAGCGGGCCGAGACCTTCGCCAAGATCAAGGTGGAGGGCATCGTCGAGTCCGGCCTCGGCATCGCCGTCACCTACGACCCCGACCGCGGCTCCCCCGCGGTGCTGGGCAGGCACGCCATCGCCGACGCCGGCCTGTACTCGGTGTGCCTGGCCATCCAGAACCTGTGGCTGTCCGCGACCGCCGAAGGCCTCGGCGTCGGCTGGGTCAGCTTCTACCGGGAGGAGTTCCTGCGCGGGCTGCTGGACATCCCCGCAGGCGTCCGGCCCGTCGCCTGGCTCTGCATCGGACCGGTGCACGCCCTCGCCGAAACCCCTGACCTGGAACGACACGGCTGGCGGCGGCGCTCGCCGCTGGAGGACGTCGTCCACCACGACAAGTACCGGGGCGGTCGATCCCGGTAGCCTGAAGCTGAACACGCGGGGAACGGGACACGAGGACGATCTCGGAGACGCCGTGCGACAGGACGATTCGCTGATGTCGGGGCACATCCCCGCGCAAGATCGTCGCGTGCGGGCCCTGCTCGATTCCGGTCACTTCCACGACGCGGACGTCGCGTTCGACGAACTCGTCTCGACCGGGACGAACCTGGTCGGCGAGCAGTGGAACCGGGCGACGGTGCTGGTGCACCGCGCGTGGCTGTCCTGGCGGCTCAACCGCATCCCGCAAGCCCTGGAACTGGCGGCGGAGGGCTGGACGGACCTGGACGCCGACCAGCCGATCGGCGCGTCCGCGGCGCAGACCATCAGCATCCTCGGCAACCTGCTGGAGACCATCGGGCACCGGGAGTCCGCGCTGGAGCTGATGTCGCTGAGCGTGCAGGTGGCGCGCGAGGCGGGCGACCCGGAGACGCTGGCGCACTGCCTGGTCCGCCAGGCCAGCGCGTTGATCTTCCGGTCGGTCGCGCGGGAGGTCTCCGCCGCGGAACGGCTGTTCGGCACGGCCCGCGACCTGTTCGACGAGGCGCTGCTGCTCGTCGGCGAGGGCCAGCTGCGCCGGGTGTCGCTGGCCGGTGGCGCGCGGGCCCTCGCCGGCCTCGGACGGCTGCCGGAGGCGGAACGGCTCGCCCAGCGCGCGCTGGAGCTCAGCAAGGAGGCCGAGGACGGGTTCTGCACGGCCGTGGCGAACTGGGTGCTGGCGGTGGTGCGGCGCGACCAGGGCGACCTGCACTCGGCGCGCACCTTCGCCAGCCGCGCGCTGGACAGCGCCGAGAGCATCGGCGACACGATGCAGATGATGCGGTACTCGCTGGACCTGGCCTCGGTGTGCGTGCAGCTCGGCGACGCCGTGGGCGAGGCGGCCGCGTTGCGCCGCACGGTGCGGGCCGGGAGCGCGGCCGTGGAGACGCTGCAGGAAGGCCTCGGCCAGGCGCTGGAGCAGCGGCGGGTCGCCGTCCAGGCGCAGCGGCTGGCGACGGCGGCGCAGGAAGCGGCCGTGCGCGACCCGCTGACCGGCCTGGTGAACCGCCTCGGCCTGCAGCGCCAAGCACCCGAACTGCTGGCGGAGACCGCGGCGCAGGGCCGGATCCCGTGGCTGGTGCTGCTCGACGTGGACTGGTTCAAGGACGTCAACGACTACGCGGGGCACGCCGCCGGGGACGCGACCCTGCAGGAGGTCGCGCACCTGCTGCGCCGCGAGTGCCGCGCCGACGACCTGATCTGCCGGTGGGCCGGGGACGAGTTCGTGGTGCTGCTGGTCGACGACGCCGAGGACTCCCGGCACGCGGGCCCGGTCGTCGCGGAACGCATCCGGTCGGCCGTCGACCGGCACGATTGGCGCCTGGTGCTCGGCTGCACGCGCCGCGTCCCCACCGTCAGCATCGGCGTCGCCGGCGGACCCGCGAAGCTGGACCACCTGTTCGCGGCGGCCGACATCGCGCTGTACCGGGCGAAGCGGGCCGGGCGGAACCGGGTGGAGACCGATCACGGCGACCCGGAGCAGGACCGGCCGGAGATCCGGGGCGGCTAGGATCGGCGCCCATGTCCGCCCCGCCCCCGCACCCCGCACCCGGCGCGGACCTGCCGTCCCCTGCGGGACAATCCGGCCCGGAAGCCCGGAAGCCCGGAAGCCCGGAAGCCCGGAAGCCCGGAAGCCCGGAAGCCCGGAAGCCCGGAAGCCCGGAAGCCCGGAAGCCCGGTGGCGTCGTGGCTGAGCGGGCGGACCGCTGGTCCACGGTCCCGGTCCGCCGCCGCGTGCTGGGCGTCGTCCGCACGCTGACCGCGCTGGACCGGTTGCAGGACGTCTTCGCCGTGCTCGCCGACGACTTCCGGGTGGAGGCGCGGTTCGCGGTCGCCGAGGGCTCGCAGTTCGGCGCGGACCTGCGCGGTTTCCTGGACGCGGCGGGGATGCGCTCGCTGCCGTGGGAGTCCGCGACGCGGGAGCACGTCGACCTGGCGGTGTCGCCGAGCAGCAACGGCGCCTTGCACGAGCTGGACGTCCCGGTGGTGACGCTGCCGCACGGCGCGGGCTACCACAAGCTGCGCCCGACGGATTCCGGTGTGGCGGCGGACATCTCCGGTCTGTCCGCCGAGCAGTTGCTCCACAGTGGACGCGTCGTGCCGTCGGTCCTGGCACTGTCGCACCGGAACCAGCTGGAGCTGCTGCGCGAGTCGTGCCCGCCCGCGGCGGAACGCGCCGCGGTGGTGGGCGATCCGTGCTTCGCCCGGTTGCGCGCGAGCCTGCCGATGCGGGAGCGGTACCGCGCCGAGCTCGGCGTCGGCGACCGGCGGTTGGTGCTGGTGAGCTCGACGTGGGGCCCGAACTCGCTGTTCGCGCGGCACCCGGGGCTGGCGGCCGAGCTGACGGCCGCGGACCCGGGCGCGCAGGTGGCGCTCGTGCTGCACCCGAACGTCTGGGCGAGGCACAGCGCCTGGCAGCTGGGCCGGTGGACCCGTGCGGCCCGGCGCGCGGGGCTGCTGCTGGTGCCGCCGCACCGGGGTTGGCGGGCGGTGCTGGTCGCCGCGGACGTGGTGGTGGCGGACCACGGTTCGCTGGCGCTGTACGCGGCGGCGTTGGGAAAACCCCTGCTGCTGGCAGGTTTCGGCGCCGACGAGCTGGCCCCGGGTACGCCGATCGCGGAACTGGGCGCGCGGGCGCGGCACCTGTCGTCGGTGTCCGAGGTGGCGGCGGCGGAACCGGTCGCGGAGCACGAACTCCTGGCTGCGCGGGCGTTCCTGCCTCCGGTCGAGGCGGTGTCGCGGCTCCGCGCGGTGCTCTACGCCCAGCTGGGGCTGCCGGAACCCGCGTTCCCCGCGGTTCCCGAACCGGTGGACCCGTTCGTCCCGCTCCCGGACTAGTCCAGCAGCGCGCGCAGCCGGGCGGCGTCCGGGTGGCCCGCGGTCTCCAGCAGCTCCGCGGCTTCGGCCAGGGCCGCGCGTGCCGCGGCTTCGTTCCCGTCGTGCCGCGCGGATTCCGCGAGCAGTTCGAGCGGTTCGACGAGGTCGTGGCCACCGCCGCGGGCGCGGATGGCCGCCTCCGCGGCGCGGAGCTCCTCGACGGCCGCGGCGTGGCGGCCGAGGGCCTGGTGCGCGCGGGCGGCCACCACGCGGATGCGGTCCGGGATGCGCCGGTCGTTCGGGAAGTCCCGGAGCCGGTGCCGCGCCGCGGCCAGCACCTCCAGCGCCGCGGCCGGTTCACCGCGCCCGACGAGCGCCCGCGCCAGCAGGTATTCCTGCAGCGCGGCGGCGCGGGGTTTACCGAGTTCCAGGTTGATCTCCCTGGACCGCCCGAGGAGTTCCAGCGCCGCATCCCAGTCGCCGAGCGCGGTCCGCACCTTGCCGAGGAACTCCAGCGCGGAAGCGAGGACCCGCCGGTGCCCGGCCCGCTCGGCGAGCTCCCGCGCCCGCTCCCCGGATTCCAGCGCCGCGTCGAACTCGCGCAGCTCCAGCAGCAGCTGCGTGCGCAGGGTCCGCAGCCGCGATTCGGCGACCAGGTCACCGCACCGCTGCGCCGAGCCGATGCCCAGGTCCAGCGCGGGAACCACGTCCGCGTAGTGCTTGTGCTGCTGGTGCACCGTCCACAGCGGACCGTCGCAGAGCGAGATGACCGCGCGGTCCCAGCCCTGCTCGTGCGCGGCGGCCAGCACGTGCACGAGGTTGACCCGCTCCCGGTCCAGCCATTCCCGCGCGGTGCCGTCGGTGAACGGGTTCGGCCCGGTGAGCAGCGCGTCGTCCTGCCCGACCCGCAGCCGCTGCGGCTCCAGCACCGCGCGGTCCGCGTGGGCGCCGCGCACCCGGTACCAGTCCACGAGCCGCCGCAGCGCGCCGTCGTCCGCGGCGCGCAGCCGTTCGGCGTGCAGCCGGACCAGGTCGTGGAACCGGTATTCGTCCTGGTCGGTCCGCTCCAGCAGGTTCGCCTCGTGCAGCTCGGCGAGCAGGTCCTCGGCGTCGTCGGTGGAGAGCTCCGCGAGCGCCGCGACGGCGTCGGCGGCGAACGTCGGTCCCGGGACGTGCCCGAGTAGCCGGTGCAGCGCGCGCTGCTCGGCGGGGAGTTCGGCGAGGACCTCGTCGAAGTGCCGCAGCACCACCGGCACGCCGTCCTCGACGAACTTCTCCAGCCGCCCGTCGCCTTCCAGGTGGGCCACGATCCGCGCCAGCTTCCGCGTCGGCCACTTCGCCAGCCACCCCGCGGTGATCCGGATCGCGATCGGCAACCCGCCGCACAGCTCCACGATCCGCCGCGCCTGCTCCGGTTCCGCGTCCACCCGAGCGCCCGCGCCGGTGCGCAGCAACGCCACTCCCGGCTCGGCGTCGAGCCGCCGCAACCCGAGCGGCACCACGCCGTCCACGGCGAGCTCGGGCCGCTGCCGCCACGCGATGAGCACCAGCAGCCCGCCCGGCGAGGACGGCACCAGCGGCAGGAAGTCCCGCGGATTCGCGACGTCGTCCAGCACCAGGGCCACGTCGTGCTCCCTGGTGAAGCTGCGGAACAGCCCTTCGGCCGCGTCGGCGGAGGCGGGGACGTCGAGCCCGAACGCGTGCAGGCAGTGCGAGATCACGTCCAGCTTCGTGGCGTCCCGATCACGCAGGTCCAGGTAGATCCGGTGCCGGAACCGCAGCGGCGACTCGTGCATCCACTGCCGCACCAACGCCGTCTTGCCGGAGCCGCGCGGGCCGCTGACCAGCACGCAGGCCGGGTAGGCCCCGCTGCGCGCCACCGCGGCGTCCAGCTCGGCGCGCTCGGCCTCCCGGTCCACGAAACCGGCCTGCCCCGGCTGCAGCTCCTCGGCGCGCAACGCCACCGGAACCCGCTGGTGGAAGTGCACCTGCCCGATCGACCCGGCCTGGACGAGCTGCTCGACGTCGCCGCGGTTCTCGTTGCCCATCCCACTCCCCCGGACCGCACCGGCCCAGACCGCACCGGCAGCGCCGGTATCGCTTTCCAGTGACGATCTCCTCACCATACGCGACCGCCACGCCCCGCAGATCCCGTTCCGGCCCGGCCCTGCTGTCCCCCGCCGCACCTCGGCCGGTACCCTTCGACCGTCGACACGTCGACCACGCCCCCGTAGCTCAGGGGATAGAGCACGGCTCTCCTAAAGCCGGTGTCGCAGGTTCGAATCCTGCCGGGGGCGCTCGGATCAACTACCCGTTGACCTGCGCCGGAAGTCCACAGCGATGATCTTTCCATCCGATGAGGACGGTTCGGCGCAGGGCAGATTCAGGGCGGACTCGGCCACCCGGCCCCGTTGAGCGCCTCGGCGACCGCCTCTCGCTCCGCCTCGACTCCGTCGAGCAGGCCGAGCCCCCGCCCGCGGCACGAGAGAACGTGCGTTCGAGCATCGCTACAGCGACGTCGCTAGGCGGCGCAGCGGTTCGGCGAGTTCGGGGTGGTCGCCCATCTCCGTCCGGTGCAGCAGCCGCGCGGCGGCGCAGAGCAAGGCGGTTCGCCCGCTCTCGCTGTCGAGCTTGTCGGCGAACAGGTCCCGCACTGCCGCCGCAGTGCGGGGCGCGAGCAGGCTGTAGCAGTACAGCGACGCCGCATCGGTGCCGACCGGACCACGCCCCCACAGCTCCCAATCGAGGATGCCGAGCTCGGGGTGTAGCAGGTTCGCCCAGTGCAGATCACCGTGCACGGTTTCCCACTCCCGCACCTCGATCGACCGCCCGAGCGCGTCGTGGACGGCCTTGCGGATGGCGGGTTCGTCCTTGCGCATCCGCACCGTCGGGGTCGAGCTGATCACGCCGAGGCTGCGCCGCAGCTCCGCCCACCACGTCGCAGGCAGCTCGATGTCGGTCCTCAGGGCGTCGGTACTCGAACACGGCCGACCGGGCACGTGGGTCATGAGCTCTGCGCGCTGCCGACGGGCCTCGGGGGATCTCCCACTCGACGGAGTCGAGCACGCGGGGTTTGCGGATACCGGTGACGGTGTTCGCGTCGGCATTGCCGGACCACCAATCCCCCTGGGCCCACTGGACCTGCTCGGACACCACGCGCAGCCACCGCGGACCGTCGGGGCCGTCAACGGGCGCACTGATCGAGCGCAGCCGCCAGCCGAACACCGGGTCGCCGGTCACCGTGACGTGGAAGTGCCCGGCGGCGTGGTCGAGGTTGCCGCGCATCCACTCGGAGAACCGGCGATCCGCCTCGGCGACCTCCGCGTCGGCGGGGCTCATTCGACGATGTGCCGCAGGTAGGCGTCCGGGGTGGCCAGGTACCGGCGCCAGTGGTCGACGAGTTCGAGCTGATCCCACTTCACGCGGCGAAATCCGTGCTCGCCGACTTCAATGATGTCCGCGCCCGGCGTGGCCGCCAGGATCGGCGAGTGCGTCGCGCACACCACCTGTGCGCCGCTGTTGCCGAGTTCGTGCATCAACGCGACCAGCCGCAGGCAGGAGTCGAACGACAGCGCCGCTTCCGGTTCGTCCATCACGTAGAAGCCGGGCTTGTCGAACATCGCCTGGAACATCGTCAGGAAACCTTCGCCGTGCGACATCGCGGCGGTGTCGTCCTGCCAGTAACCCGGAACCCCACCAAGGTTCTCCGTCATCTGGAATGCCGTTTCAGCACGCAGGAAGAACCCCTGCTTCCGGGAACGGGGGCCGCCGAGCATCCGCGCTCCGGCCGCGGTCGTCTCCAGCGTCAGCACGTCGCCGAGCGGCGTTCTCGTGGCGTCCGGGCGTCCACGTGCGGCAGCCAACCGGCCGCCGTAGGAGTCGAGCCGGAACCCTTCCGCGATGGCTTCGACGAGGGTCGACTTGCCGGACCCGTTGCCACCGACCAGAAACGTCACCGGCGCGCTGAGGGTCAGCCCGTGCTCGGCGAGTTCGGCGACGCACGGCACGGTGAACGGCCACCGGCCGGCCTCCGCACGACCGGGCCGGTTCGTCTCCCTGATGAAAGCGCGTCGGACGAACACCGTCCTCCTAGGCGTCGTAGTTCGGCATGCACCCACCCTTGGGCCCGCACGGCCCGGAGCCATCCGGCCAGCAGGACGGGCCGCAGGCGGGGCCGCAGTTCGGCCCGCATCGAGGGTCGCACGCCGAACGCGGCCGAGGACGGGCACTTCGACGTTCAACGCTGGTGAGGTTCGGGCGGGTCGAGAACGCTCGCCGCGCCTCCCGGGAGAGGGATCTCCAGCCGCTTCAGTCGCAGCTCTGCGGCCTCGGCGTCGTCTCCGGAGTCGTTCGGTGGCGCGCGGGTCTCCGCGCTGCACTCCGGGCGCTTCGGCCGACGCCCCACTGGCACCTCCGAAGCCGACCGATGATGAGATTCGAGCCTTGATTCGAGCCGAAAGGTCTTGATTCGAGCCGAAAGGTCATGATTCGGATTCGCAGAAGGATTCGATTCCCCCGGATATCGGGATCGCAGGTAGGGTGTCGCGATGCTTCGGGGGACGTGGCGATTTTCCCGCCGGACCACTTCTCGCGTGGGGTTTCCCCTCCGGCCCGCTTCTCGTCGCGTTCGCGCCGGGCCGGGGGCCTCGGGCTGCGCGTAGTTTGCGGCCGGGTGGTGTTCGCCTCTCGTGCGCTCGCCGACCGAGGGAAATTGTTTTGGTCGCTGCACTGACCTGACGTCGTCGACGATTCGCGTCGGCAGCAGGTTCCGCGTCGGTGATGCGCTCATCGATGCGGGAATTCCGGCGGGCGGGATCGACACTTCCTGGCCACCGCTGCGGGCCCTCGAACAGCGGCGATACCTGCACGGGGCGATTGCGCGAGCAGGACCGCGTTCGGGTCTGCGCCCTCGGCCGGGCGGTGTGCGGACGCACAGGTGAACACCGCTGTTCGTCGACCACAACCGAGACCCCATCGCGCGCGATTCGGCATTGCCGCGGGCTCGGACGAGAAAGGAACGGGCTGTGCACGACGCCCCGACGGAGCGCCTTCCGGTCATCTCATCGGCGGCGGATCGCATCGTGTCCATCGATGTGATCCGCGGTGTTGCGATCGCCGGAATCCTGCTGATCAACATCACGTACTTCCTGAGGCAGGCCGGGTGGGCCGCGGACCCGGGCGATGCGGTGCTCTGGAACTTCGTCGACCTCGCCGCCTTGGGCAAGTTCCACTTCGTCTTCGCCTTCCTCTTCGGCACCGGCGTGTTCCTCTTCTTGTCCCGGCTGCGGGCGAAGGGGAGATCGTTGTGGACGTACTCCCGACGCATGATCATCTTGATCCTGGCCGGGGTGCTGAATTCGGCCCTCGGCGGCATCGACGTGCTCATGTCGTACGGCGCGCTCGCCTTCCTGCTGCTGCTCCTCACGTTCCTGCCGCGGTCGGTCCTCGTCACCGCGGGCGTCGTGGGTTCGCTGGTTCCGGACTTCTTGCAGCTGGCGACGAAGCTCGGCGCGGACGCCGGGCTTCCACCGCTCCTGACGGTGTCGCTGGAGTTCGCCCGCACGCTGGGCCACATGTCGCTCGGCTTCTGGGCGGCGGAACGGGGACTGTTCGACGTCGGCACGCGCCTTCCGGTCAAGAACACCTTCTTCGTCACCGCGGCCCTCACCGCGCCGATCTGGGTGTGGACGCTCCTCGCCGGCACTGAGCTGACCCACGACATCTCGTTCCGCACGGCCGCGATCCCGGGCCTGATGTACGTGACCGGGCTGATCCTGGCGCTGCGCCACCCGAGGGCGGAACGGGTGCTGTCGTCCCTGCGGTTCTACGGGCGGATGGCCTTCAGCAACTACCTGGGGCAGACCGTCGTCTGCACGACCGTCCTCCCACTGCTCGTGACGTCCGGCCGGCTGTCGGCCGTGGCGGCGCTCGGGTTCTGCCTGGCGGTGATCGTGCTCCAGAGCGCCTGCTCCGCGCTGTGGCTCCGGTGGTTCCGCCAGGGTCCGCTGGAGTGGGCCTGGCGATGCGGCACCTACTGGGAGTTCACCCCGCTGCTGGCCGGATCTTCCCGCAGCGCGCGGAATCCCGGCCGCCCGTGAAGCGGATCCCCGGTGGGGAGGGGTGTTCGGCGGCGCTCCCACGTCGGTGCCGGACACCCCTCCCGCGTTCGCCGGGCCGTGCTGCTCGGGGTACGGGCGGTGCCGCGCGGAACCTGTCGCGGCGACACCGGCAGCCGGGCGCCGGCGCTGGGGCCGACCTTGCCTTCGGTCGGGATCGGAGCCAACCAGGGCCGGGTGGTGCTCGATCCCGCCGCGTCCGGGCGGTCGGGGAAACCCTCGGCTGCCGCCCGGATCTCCGCGGGGAGCGGTCCGCAGGTGAGCAGGTCCGGAACGGCGGTCCGCCGCGGGGCGGGCCAGGCGACTCCGGCTGTGACCCGGGTCGCTTTTCCGATTTTCCGGGCGGCCGGGCTTGACCATGCCGCAGCGGCACGGTTTCGACTACTGGTGCCCGGCGCGGTCGCGTCGGACGGATGCGGACGATGAGGTGTCGGAAGTGGCGTGGAGCACTCGGGAGATCGCCGAGCTGGCCGGGACGAGCCTGCGGGCGGTGCGGCACTACCACGACGTCGGCCTGCTGGCCGAGCCCGAACGGCGGTCGAACGGCTACAAGCAGTACGGCGTGGCACACCTGGTGCGGCTGCTGCGGATCAAGCGGCTCACCGATCTGGGGTTCTCGCTGTCGCAGATCGCGGAGATGGGCGAGGCCGACGACCACCCGGAGGAGGCGCTGCGCACCCTCGACGCGGAGCTCGCCACCACGATCGAACGCCTGCAACGCGCCCGCGTGGAGCTCAACCTGATCCTCCGCCAGTCCGCGCCGACCGATCTGCCGAGGGAGTTCGCCCCGGCGGCGAAGAAGGCGACGCTGTCCGATGCGGACCGTTCGCTGGTAGTGGTGATGTCCCGGGTGCTCGGCCCGCAGGGCGTGCAGGCCTACTCGGACATGTTGCAGGACATGCCGCCGGACCCGATGAGCGCCGAGTTCGACGCGCTGCCGGCGGACGCCGACGACGCCGCCTGCCGGGCCTTGGCAGAGCGGACCGCACCGTTCGTCCGCGAGCTGTACCGCGAGTTCCCCGGGCTGCACAAGGCGAACGTCGACGCGCCGAGCGGCCTGCGCTTCGCGCGGGAGACCATGGGCAAGGCCATCGTCGACCTCTACAACCCGGCGCAGATCAACGTCCTGGTGCACCTGGAGCAGATCCTGGTCGCGGACCCGATGCCGCAGCCGGAAGACGAGGAGACGCCGTGAACGAGTCGTTGCCGGACCGGATGTTCCTGCTGTCCTACGACGTGGACAAGGGCAAGCTCGATGCGGCGAGCGTGCTGGTGCGCGGATCGCTGCTGCGCGCGGCCGCGGTCGTCGAGCTCGTCGAACGGGGCCTGCTGCGCGAGGGCGGCGGCAAGGCCGAACGCACCCCGGCCGCGGCGCCGGAGGACGCGTTCCTCGCCCACGTGCTCGACGCCGTCCGCGAGGACCGGCCGCGCCGCTGGACCACGCTCATCGACACGGGCTTCCAGCACGCGGAGGGCGCGGTGCGCGACCGGCTCGCCGCCGCCGGGGTGATCACCGCGGAGCGGCGTCGCGCGCTGGGCCTGTTCCCGGTCCACGACATCACCGCCACCGCCCCCGGGCAGGTCCGGGAGTTGCAGGCGCGGGTGCGGGACGTGGTGCTGGGCGGGCGCCCGCCCACCGCGCACGAACCGCAGGACGTGGTGCTGGCCGCGTTCGCCCTCGAAGGCGACGTGCGCACCGCGTTCACCGGCAAGGAGCGGCGGGCGCACCGAGACGCGGCGAAAGCCGTCGCCGCGCACGTCGACGAGCGGCTGCCGCACCTGCGCAAAGCGCTGACCTTGTCCATCGCGGCCCGCCGGAGCGCGGCGACCGCGTGAGGCCGGGACCGGGGACCCCGGCCTGTGGCCTGCGTTCGCCGGAGGAGTGCGAACGCCGGTCGCCGCCGCGCCGGGCACCGCGAGCGAACGGTGTCCGGCGCGGCGACCCGCTCAGTTCCCGACGCCGAGCTCGGACATGAACGCGGCCGGGTAGCGGTCGCCGCGGGCGGAACCGGCGGGCACCGCCGCCTCGATCCGCGCCAGGTCGTCGGCGGTGAGGTGCAGGTCCGCGGCGGGCAGCGCCTCCGCCAGCCGGTCGCGGGTGCGGGCGCCGACCAGCGGCACCACGTCCTCGCCCTGCGCGGCGACCCACGCGATGGCCAGCTGGGCGACGGTGCAGCCCTTCTCGTCCGCGACCCGGCGCAGCTCCTCCACCAGCGCCAGGTTGTGCTCCACGTTGCCGCTGGAGAACCGCGGCGACGCCCCGCGCGCGTCCCCGGCGGCACCGCTGCGCTCCGCGCTCCAGTGCCCGGAGATGAGGCCGCGGCCCAGCACGCCGTACGCGGTCAGGCCGATGCCGAGCTCGCGCAGCGTCGGCAGCACCTCGGCCTCCACCGCGCGGGACAGCAGCGAGTACTCGATCTGCAGGTCCGCGATCGGGTGCACCGCGTGGGCCCGGCGGATCGTGTCCGCGTCCACCTCGGAGAGACCGATGTGGCGCACGTGCCCGGCCTCCACCATCTCGGCGATCGCCCCGATGGTGTCCTCGATGGGCACCGCCGGGTCGAGCCGCGCGGGCCGGTACACGTCGATGTGGTCGGTGCCCAGCCGCTGCAGCGAGTAGGCCAGGAAGTTCCGCACCGCCGCCGGCCGGTTGTCCTGCCCGCCGAAGCGCATACCGGGGCCGCGGAGCGCGCCGAACTTGACGCTCAGCAGGTAGTCCTCCCGGTTCCGGTCGCGCAGCGCCTCGGCGAGCAGCAGTTCGTTGTGGCCCATCGCGTAGAAGTCGCCGGTGTCGATGAGCGTGACCCCCGCGTCCAGCGCGCGGTGCACGGTGGCGATGCTCTCCGCCCGGTCGGACGCGCCGTACGCCTCCCCGGACATGCCCATCGCGCCGAGCCCCAGCGCGGAGCTCACCGGTCCGGTCGTCCCCAGCTTTCGTTGCCGCATGGCGTGTCCTCCTCGATCGTCGGTCTCGCCGTCCACCTTGCGCGGATTCCGGGTGGTGCGGGAGCGAGCGTTCATCGTGGGAGAGCCGCTCCCTGGATGCGGACCGCGACCGGGAGCAAGATGGGGACGTGCAGCGTGATGCCCTGGCCGATTTCCTGCGCCGCCGCCGCGAAGCGGTCCGCCCCGCCCAGGTGGGGCTGCCCGCCGGGCCGCGGCGCCGCACCGCCGGACTCCGCCGGGAGGAGGTGGCGATGCTGGCGGGCATGTCGGTGGACTACGTGGTGCGCCTGGAGCAGGGCCGCAGCAGCCAGCCGTCGACGCAGCTGCTCGGCGCGCTGGCGCGGGCGCTGCGGCTGTCCGACGACGAGTGCGCGCACCTGTTCCACCTCGCCGGGCACCACCCGCCGCACGCGGCCGGGACGGCCCGCACGGCCCGCGCCGGGCTGGTGCGGATGCTCGACCTGCTCGGCGACACGCCCGCGCTGGTGCTGTCCGACCTGGGCGAGGTGCTGGCGCAGAACCCGGCGAGCCTGGCGCTGATGGGCGACCAGACCCGGTTCACCGGCGACGACCGCTACCTGGTGCACCGGTGGTTCACCGACCCCGACGTGCAGCTGCGGCACCTGCCGGAGGAGCACGACCGGCACTCCCACCAGCTGGTCGCGGACCTGCGGGCGACCGCGGGCCGCCGCGCGGACGATCCGGAGGTGGCCGCGCTGGTGGAACGGCTGCGGGCGGCGAGCGACGAGTTCCGGCGGCGCTGGGACGAGCACGAGGTGGCCGTCCGCCGCGCCGACCGCAAGACCCTGGTGCACCCGCGGGTGGGGCCGCTGCTGATGGACTGCGAAACGCTCGTCACCCCGGACCAGCGCCAGCAGCTGCTGGTCCTCACCCCCGCCGACACCGACACCCGCGAACGCCTGGACCTCCTCCTGGTCCTCGGCACCGAGGAGTTCCCGGCGGACGCCCCACCCCGGTGACCGCCCGCGCCGGTTGCGGCGCCGTGCCGCGCGACGGGCGCGGGCGGTCGTCCCCGGCCGATGGTGGGCGGGTCGGGGGTGGCCCCGGCACCCGTCGGGGAAGGGTTCCGGGTACCGGGGCCGGGTTCCCCGCCGGAGCTCGCAGTCGGGGTAGCGAGCGGTTTCCGGCGAGGCACGACCGACCGACGGGGGCGCGTCGGCGGCCGCGGTCCAGTTCAGGCCGCTGCGCCGAGGCTGCGGCCGAATCCGGGGACGGGAGGGAGCCACTGCGGTTCCGCGATCCGCCCCGGCCCGTCCGGGTCCTGCTCAGGCCAGGTGATCGGTGGATCCGGTTCCGGCGGCGCGGCGTGGAACGAGCGGCGTTCGGCCATCACGACCAGCGCGACCTGGAACGGGGACCACGAGCCGGGGACGTCGCTCTGCCCTGCCGCGGCGACGCAGGACTGGCAGACCTCGCGCGCGTCCGGCGGTGGCGGTCCGCCGAGGACTCGGCACATGCGGCCGGTCAGCGGGTGTCCGCAGGTCGCGACGATCACCGCACCGCCCGCGTCGCGCCCCACCACGTGCCAGGTCGAGCACCACTCGGACGTCAGCCAAGCCCATCCGCTCACCGCGACGCCTCCGCGTCCAGCTCGACCGGTGCCCCACCTGATCCGAGCGCCAGCGCGCGGACGCACACCAGGCACGGCATCCCGGCGGGCCCGTCGAGCAGTTCCGCTTCCGCCGCTTCGATCACCAGCTCGCACAGCGCGGCGCACGCTCCGTCCGGGCGGCGGATCGCTACGTGCACGACCCGCCGGGTCTCACCCACCACGCCCGGCGCGTAGCGGACCTGCACGACGTCATCGGCGTTCACGATCGCCTCCCGAGGTTCGGCGAGCGGGCTGAGGTGTAGTCACCCTCGGCGAGCCTGTCTCGCGATCCATCATGTGTATCGCAATCCACTTTGACCTACCTCGCGCAATCCGGCAATTCCCCGGCCGGGTGACTACGAATGTGTCGCTGAACTGCTTAGATCTGGTTCATGGCGCGATCCAAAGCAGGAAGCCCGAAAGCTCGGACGCTGGCCGCAGAACTGCGCAAACTCCGCATGGATTCAGGTGTCGGCGTGCGTGAACTGGCTCGCCGAATGGGCTTTTCGCACGGTTGGGTCACGCGCACCGAAGCGGGATCCCGGCCGATCACCGTCGAAGACGTCAGCGCGATCCTCTCCGCACTGGAGCTATCGAGCACCGAGCGCGAGCGCCTCGTCGAGATGGCCCGCGAGGTCGATGATCCGGACTGGATCAGACCTGGCATCCCAGGAGTGCGCGACGAACTGGTGACCCTGATCGAGTACGAGCGCACCGCGACCACGATCACCGAAGTCGCACCACTGTTGATCCCCGGCCTGTTGCAGACTTCGGACTACGCTCGAGCCGTCATGAGCGATCTCCCCGCTGCCGAACGCGAAGCGAAGATCGGGCTGCGGGCCGGGCGGCGCGACCTGCTGGAGAAGCGGAACGGCCCGAAGTTCGAAGCGATCATAGCCGAGCAAGCCCTGACCGATCAGGTTTGCGCACCGGAGGAACAGGTCGATCAGCTCCGCCACCTTCGGAAACTGTCCGGGAAACCCAACATCTCCATCAGAGTGCTGCCGCGAGGACTGCACCGATGGACGCCCATGCGCGGCGGTCACTTCATGTTCTTCGAGTTCCCGCAGGCCGCACCGATCGTGCACGTGGAGATGCTGGCGAGCGGTGTGTTCATTTCGCGACCGGCGACGATCGCCGCGCACCGCGAGGCCGTCGGTACTCTCCGGCGGGAAACGATGAGCGAGGAGCGGACCACGGACCTCATCTCCTCCCACATCGAGCGCGCAGAGGAGCAGGACACATGGAACAGCAGGTGACGGGCTGGCGGAAGTCCTCCCGATCCGGGCAGCAGACCGCGTGCGTCGAGGTCGGCCGGGTCGGGGGAGGTGCCGCGGTGCGGGACAGCAAGGACCGGGGCGCGGGCCACTTCACCACCACCGGCGCGCAGTGGGCCGCGTTCGTGCGGGCCGCCAAGGACGGCCGCTTCGACGGTTGAGCCGCGGCGGCCCCGGTGCGTGCCGGGGCCGCCGTCCGGCTACGGCGCCGCGACCGGCTCGTCGCTGCGCTGCGGTTTGGGCACCGGGCGGGGTGCGTTGTGGTGCGGGCGGGCCCGGTTGTGCACTCCGGACGCCAGCTCGTGCAGGCTGCGGTCCTTCGGGTGCAGCCGCACCACCAGGGCGTACAGCGCGACGAACACCATCGACAGCAGCCCGGCCGCCACCCCGGCCAAGGCCACCAGCAGCACGTTCTCGTGGAGCTCGCCGGAGCGGAACACCTCCAGCACCGCGCCCGGCGTGCCCCGGCCCCACAGCACCCCGGTCGCCACCACCAGGAGCAGCAGCGGTGGCAGGAACGGCACCGCCAGCACCGCGGCGCGCAGCAGCAGCCGCCACGCCGCCGGACGAGCACCCGAGTCGTCGACGAGCTCCAGCAACAGCAAGCGCTTGCCCGGCGTCGCCCCGGTCCACGCGGGCAGCGCCACGAACCAGCCGCCGAACACCACCGCGGGCCCCCACCACGCGGGCAGGCCGAACGTGATCACCACGACCAGGGCGAGCGCGCTCAGCACCGCGGCCCCCGCGATGTCCAGCACCAGCGCCACCACCCGACGCCCGAACGGGACGGGATGCCGGGCCAGCACCCGCTCGTCCAGGGCGTTCAGCGCGGGCATCGCGCGCCCCACCTGCCCGCCGAGCCACCAGCCGAGCATCGCGCCGAGCGTGTTCACCACCAGGTCGTCCACGTCGAACAACCGGTACGGACACGGGTAGATACCGAACACGCCGGTCCCCTGCGTCACCTCGAACGACAGCGCCACGCCCGCCGCCACCGCCAGCGACGTCCACGGCCCGCGTCGGAAGTGGTAGCGCAGGAACACGCCCAGCGGCAGCAGCAGGAGCAGGTTGAACCCGGTCTCGATCACCGCCGAGTTGTGCAGCACCAGATCGCCGAAGGTCACCCGGTGCCCGGATTCCTTCCACACGTCCGCGAACGTGTTGCCCGGTGTCAGCTGCCACCGCCCCATCCGCGGGTATTCGCGGCACACGTCCACCGCGGTGCCCGGCAGCGGCATCAGCACCAGGCAGTACGCGGTGATCACGTAGTACAGGAAGGCGTAGAACGACAGCGCCCACCAGCGCATCACGCCGTGCCTGCGGTAGAGCACCACGGCCACCGGGACGAGCAGGACGAAGGCGAGGAGCGGGAACAGCACCGCTGCGGTGCGGATCGGCAGGAGGTACGCGTCGGCCACGCGGAGCAGCATCCCCGCAGGGCGGTCCCGGGCACCTCGGCCGATCGGCGCGTTCCCGTCGGCCATCAGGTCAGCGGTGCGCGGCCTCCCCGCCGGTGTGCGCGCGGAGTTCCACGGTGAGACCGGATTCCGCCGCGGTGGCGCGGACACCGGTGAAGTCGGAGATGCGGGGCAGCCCGTCCGCCGCGGGTCCGGTGCGGGAGCCGACGACGATCACCCGGCCGCCTGCGGTGCGGGCGGCCTCGATCCCGGCCTCGGCGTCCTCGAAGATCAGCGCCTCGGTGGCGGGAACGCCGAGCGCGGCCGCCGCCTGCAGGTAGCCCTCCGGGTCGGGTTTGCCGCGCCGCACGTCCTCACCGGTGACGACCACGTCCGGCATCGGCAGTCCCACCGCCGCCATCCGGCGCGCGGCCAGCGCCGGTCCCGCGGAGGTCACCAGCGCCCAGCTCCCGGCGGGCAGCCCGGCCAGCAGTTCGGCGGCGCCGGGGATCGCCACGACCCCGGCCAGGTCCCGCAGTTCCTGCTCGTCGATGCGGGCGGTCTCGGCGGCCACGTCGGCGCCCGCGGGCAGGTGGCGGGCGACGGTCTCGCCGCCGCGGCGGCCGTGCGAGTCGATGAGGATGTCGGCCGCGTTCAGCCCGTGCCGCTCCGCGAAGTCGTGCCAGACCCGCTCCACCACCGCGGTGGAGTCGACGAGCGTGCCGTCCATGTCGAACAGCAGGGCGCGCGGGCGGAACCGTGCGGTCATGGTGGTCCTTCCTGGTGCTGCGGTCCGGTGCGCTCCCACCTTCGCGGTGGACGCCGTTCCGCGCCAGGTTCCCTGCTGAATCGTGACACCAGAACTTGAAAATGATTCAGGAAAGGCCCGGAATTCTTCACGTCGAAGAATTCCGGGCCCACCCGAGAACTACATCACCACTGGACCATCGAGGGGTTTCCCTCGCTGCCCTGGGCGCCGAGACCGATTCCGGAGCCCGCGTTGTAGGTGGACGCGCCCACGTGGAAAGTGGAACCGTCGGCGCGGATGCCCCAGACGTCGACCGGCGCGTTCGGGCCCGCCGAGGAGAAGTCGTGGTTCCAGCACTGGCCCGGGTTCTGGATGGTGCTGGCCATGCCCGGCGAGCTCATGCCGCCGCCCAGGTCGACGGAGTGGACCTCCACGTACGCCGCGTAGTCGCCCTGCGCGCAGAACTCGATCTTGCCCGGCACGGCGGCCGAGGCCGCGGTCGCGCCGACCGTCCCCGCCAGCAGCGCGCCACCCAGCAGCGCGACCGCACCAGCGGAGATACGCCGGACAGAATTGTTCATTCCCATGTGGGGATTCCCTTCGCGAAAGCAGAAACCGGCACCGCTCGGATGCCGCGCTCACATTCAATCGCCGGGGTACGACGAGACCACCGCCGGAATCACTCCGACCCCACCCGCTGCGGGGATTCCCTCACGAACGCGGAATCGCCGGCACATCGCGGCGGAACCCGATTCCGCCGTTCGAGGAAGTGCGATCCCAGTGGGCCCACCGCCCGGGAACCCGCGGCCGAGCGAGCCAGGCCGGCACGACCTGCTCAGACCACCGCCTGCACCGCCGTGTGCCCGAGCAGCGCCGCGCCCACCGACGCCAGCACGCTGATCGCGATGTTCAGCCCCGCGTAGAAGTACGCGCGGTCCTCCGCGAGCCGCAAGGTCTCGAAGCCGAAAGTGCTGTACGTCGTCAGCGCGCCGCAGAACCCGACACCGGCCAGCTCCGAGACCAGCGGCGGTAACGCCCCGCCCGCCCCGGCGAGACCACCGAGCACCATCGAACCCAGCACGTTCACCGTCAGCGTCCCCCACGGGAACAGCGTGTCGTGCCGGGACTGCACCGCGCGGTCCGTGAGGTAGCGCAGCGGGGCACCGATCATCGCCCCGAGGAACACCAATGCCACCGTCACGCCCGCTCGCTCCCCCGGTAGACGATGGTCTCGACCTCGTCGAGCACCACCGCGCCATCGCCGATCAGCCCGTCCAGCTGCGGCAGGAAATCGCGCACCTTCTGCTCCGAGTCCACGATCACCACCAGCACCGGCAGGTCCTCCGCCAAGTCCAGCAACCGCGTCGTGTGCACCCGGGACGACAGCCCGTAGCCCTCCACGCCGCGCAGCACGGTCGCCCCGGCCAAGCCCGCGTCCCGAGCCCGCTTGACGATCTCGTGGTAGAGCGGTTTGTGGTGCCACCGGTCGTCGGCACCGAGGAATATGGACATCCGCAAGGCCATCTCAGCTCACCTCCCTGACTACGGCCCACCGGGTCAACACCACGCCGAGCAGCACCGCGAACAGCGCGCACAGCAGCGTCCCCGCCAGGTACGCGGCCGCGACCAGCACGCTCCCCGGCGCCAGCAGCGCGCCGAATTCCACCGCATAGGTGGAGAAAGTGGTGAACCCGCCGAGCACTCCGACGCCGAAGAACGGCCGCACCAGCGGATGCGCCGTCCACACCTCGGTGATCAGCACCATCAGCACGCCGATGAGCAGGCAGCCGAACACGTTGATCGAGAACGTCCCCCACGGGAACCGCCCCGGCTCGGTCGGCAGCAGCAGCCCCACGCCGTAGCGGGAGATCGCGCCCAGCCCGCCACCGAGGGCGATGACCAGCAGGACAGCACCTCTGGTGCGGGAGAGTTCGCGTCGTTGCGCGGGAATCCGGGTGTCCACGTCCGGATCGATGACCTCGTCGGGGTTCGCCATGCACGCCTCCTACCGGCATCGGACGCACGCGTCCGGTCCGATAGGGACCGTTGGCGGCGTCGTGCCGCGGTTCTCCGACCTTCGGAACGGCGAGCCCCACCACCGCTGCGGCCGATGGTACCTGCCCGCCGGCCCGGTCAGCTCCCGGTGGACGGCGGGACGAACCCCGATTCGAACGCCCGGATCACCGCCTGCGTGCGGTCCCGCGCGCCGAGCTTGGCCAGCACGTTCCCCACGTGCGTCTTCACCGTCTGCACCCCCAGGAACAGCCGCTGCGCGATCTCGCCGTTGGACAGGCCGGCCGCCATCAGCCGCAGCACCTCCGCCTCCCGCGCGCTCAGCCCGGCCCCGTCGAGCCCGCCCGAGCCGGTCGCACCGCGGTGCGCGGCGAGACGCCGGATCGCGGCCGGGAACAGCAGCGAATCGCCCGCGGCGACCGTGCGCACGGCGGCGACGATCTGCTCCGGCCCGGCCCGCTTGAGCAGGAATCCGCTGGCGCCGGCGCGCAGCGCGTCGTACACGTGGTCGTCGTTCTCGAACGTCGTCAGCACGACCACCTTCGGCGGCCCGTCCGCGGCGACCAGGTGTTCGGTGGCCCTGATGCCGTCCACCGCGGGCATCCGCACGTCCATCAGCACCACGTCGGGCGCCGCCCGGCGCACCTGGTCCGGCACGTCGGCGCCGTCGGCGGCCTCACCGACCACGGCGATGTCCGGTTCGGAGTCCAGGATCGCGCGCAGCCCCGAGCGGATCAGCGGCTCGTCGTCCACCAGCAGGACGCCGATGCGGCCTTCGGTCATGCGCCCTCCAGCGGAATCCGCACCGCTACCTCCCACTCGTCCCCGCTCGGCCCCGCCGCGAACTCCCCGCGCAGCAGTTCCACGCGCTCGGCGATGCCGACCAGGCCGCGCCCGCCGCGCGCGACGGCGCGCGAGCGGGATTCGCCGCGCGGGTTGCGCACCCGCACGCGCAGCGACCCGTCCGCCACCTCGACGCGCAGGACGACCGGCACCTTGCCCGCGTGGCGCAGCACGTTCGTCAAGCTCTCCTGCACGATCCGGAACGCGGCGGCGGACGGCTCCGCTCCGACGGCTCCCAGGTCACCGCGCAGTTCGGCGTCCACCTCGATCCCGGCGTGCTCGGTCGCGGCCAGCAGCGCGGGCAACCGGGCGAGGCCCGCCTCCTCGTGCGGCGCCTCGTCCCGCAGCAAGCCGAGCACGTGGTCGAGGTCCTCCAGCGCGGCGCGGGCCGAATCCTCGATCGCCAGCAACGCCGCCTCCGCACCGTCGCGATCGCGGTCCAGCACGCGGCGCGCGGCCCCCGCCTGCACCGAGACGACGCTGAGCGCGTGCCCGACCGAATCGTGCAGCTCGCGGGCCAGCAGGTCGCGCTCCACGAGCCGCTCGGCCCGCCGCTCCAACCGCGCGATCCGCTCCCCCGCGGGGACGCCGAGCAGCACCGCCGCGGCCCGCCCGAACAGCGCACCGGTGCCCGCGACCACGCACACCAGCGCCAGCAACGCCGCCGACGCCGCGGCGGGCAGCCACGCGCCGGCCCACCCGGCGGGCACCGGCACCATCCCCCCGGGGCCCAGCCCGAACTCGCCGGTGAACGGGGCGGTCCACGCCAGCACGAACACCACCGGCAGCACCAGGCTCGCCGCGCTCACCAGCCCGCCGACGAGGGCGTGCGCCACGAACAGCGCGCTCATCCGCAGCCGCACCGCCGGTTCCGCCGCGTCCGCCTCCGGCGCGGGGTCGTCGAGCAGCACCCGCACCGCCGTCCCCTCCAGCACCCGCACCGCGGGCACGGCGGAGACGGCCACCGTCGCCGCGAGGGTCAGCGCGGTCCCGATGGCGAACGCCGTGCCGAGACCTGTCACGACCGGCACCGCGGCCGGCACGGCCACCGCCGCGAACACCAGCGGCGGCACCAGCATCGCCCCGCCGAACACCAGGTACGCCCAGCGCCGGTAGGTCGAACCGCGCAGCACCGGCCCGAGCGTCCACTGCCTCATCCGCTGATCCTCACCCGTGCGTCACCGGCCGCGCAGGCAGCCGAGGCCGGTGAGTCCGAACAGCAACCCGCCGGTCAGGAACACCGGCTCGTAGACGACCGTGGCGAACCTGGCCATCGGGTCCAGGTCCGCCACGGCGAGCCGCCCGGACGCCAGTGCCAGCCAGTCGACGACCGAGGGCGCCGCGTGCACCGCCAGCAGCGCCGCGGACCCCCAGACCGCGGCGTGCAGCAGCCACCCCGGCACCCGGCGCCCCCAGGGCCGCACCGGCGCCAGCGCCACCGCCACCGCGACCGCGCACAGCGGGATCGCCACGATGTCGATGACCAGCAGCGGGAGGTTCGAGGTCACGGACGTTCCCGGTGGCAGGCCGATCGTGCCGCCGGCCAGCCAGTGCACGTGCACGAGACCGAACAGCGCCGCCCAGGCCGCCGCTCCGTGCGCGGCGGCGGTGCCCCACCGCCGCCGCTCACCACGTTCCTCCGCCATGCCAAGAGAATCGTCCCGCGCGCCCGTCCTCCGACTCCCCCGCCGGAGGGAATCGGCTCCCACCCGGGAGTGATCGCTACGCCGCGCCCCCGGCCGCCGGGTGACCGGCGGGCCGGGCCCGGGGGAGCCGCGCACGAGGCCGCCGTGCCAGGCTTCGGGTACCGGACCGGACGACCCGACAGGAGCAGCGGCCGTGAGCAGCCAGCGCAAGACCCGTGCGTTCGAGAAGCGGATGTCGGAGGTGCTCGGCATCCGCCCGAACCAGGTCGAGTCCGTGTTCCGCGGTGCCCGGCCCACCTCGATCCGGGTCAACCGGCTGCTGGACGAGCCGCGCTACCGCGAGACGCTGGAGTTCGTGCGCGCGAAGGCACCCGGGCTGATCCCGGTGGACTGGTGCGAGCACTCGTTCTTCTGGCCGGACAACGACGGTTTCGACGAGGTGCTGCCGCTCGCCCACGAAGGCCGGGTGTACCTGCAGAACGCGGCGAGCCTGATCCCGCCGGTGGCGCTGGACGCGCAGCCCGGGGACTCGGTGCTCGACGTGGCCGCCGCCCCCGGCGGGAAGGCGTTCCACATCGCCGCGCGCACCGGCAACGAGGGCGAGCTGTGGCTGAACGACTCGGCGCCGCCGCGGGCCGCGAAGCTCGCCGAGCTGGCCGAGCTCTACGGGGTGCGGTACGCGGAGCTGACCACGCACAACGCGCAGTACATCGACAAATCGGTGCCCGCGGAGCGGTTCGACCGGATCCTGCTGGATGTGCAGTGCTCCGGGGAGGGCCGGGTGAACCTGCGCAAGTCCGACGCGCTGCGCTTCTGGTCCGAGGAGCGGATCGAGAAGTACAAGCACCTGCAGACGAAGATGTGCGACGCGGCGTACAAGCTGCTGAAGCCGGGCGGGACGCTGGTGTACTCGACGTGCACGTTGAGCCCGGAGGAGGACGAGTTCCCGGTGCACAAGGTGCTGCGCAGGCACTCCGACCTGTCGGTGGCGCCGCTCGGGTTCAGCGAGGAGGAGTTCCTGCCGGGCCTGGGTTCCTGGCGGGGCGAGAAGTTCGACCAGGGCCTGCGGCACGCGGTACGGGTGCGGCCCTCGGACGTCTTCGAGGGGTTCTTCGTGGCGAAGCTGGTCAAGGACCCGTCCTGACGACGACCGATCGTGTAATGGCGAACGCCTGTTCGACCCCGTAATCATGGAAGAGGCCCGGAGTTCCGCAGCTCACAACGAGCCGCGGGAACCCCGCCCCGGGCCGGACCGACTGTGTGCACGGGTGGCCTGATCGCGGGCCACCGGAGTTCCGCGAGAGGTTTGCCCGATGTCCCCGACGACGACCCAGCCGACCGGACCGCCTCACGGCTCGACGGCGACGGAACCACCCCGGCAGGTCGAGCTGGCCGTGCGCGGGATGACGTGCGCCGCCTGCGCGACCCGGGTGGAGCGCAAGCTCAACAAGCTCGACGGGGTGCGGGCGGGCGTGAACTACGCGACGGCCGTCGCCACCGTCGAGCTCTCCGCCGAACACGAGGTCGAGCAGCTGATCAGCACCGTGCGCGGGGCCGGCTACGACGCGGAACCGGTGCCCCCACCGGACGCGGAGCCCGAGCCCGCCGCGGGCGGTGCGGCGCCGGACCGGGCGCGCGACCTGTGGCGGCGGATGCTGGTCGCGGTGGTGCTGTTCGTGCCGCTGTGCGACCTGTCGATCCTGTTCACGGTGGTGCCGCAGTCCCGCTTCCCCGGCTGGCAATGGCTGCTGGTGGCGCTGACGCTGCCGGTGGCGGGCTGGGCGGCGTGGCCGTTCCACCGGGCCGCGCTCCGCGGCGCCCGGCGCGGAGCGTCCTCGATGGACACCCTCGTGTCGCTGGGCGTCACCGCCGCCGTCGGCTGGTCGCTGTACGCGATGTTCGCCCGGCCCGACCCGGTCGGGGAGCCCGGCTGGTGGCTGCTGCTGAACCCGCAGGGCGCGCTGTACCTGGAGGTCGCGGCGGGCGTCACCGCGTTCGTGCTGGCCGGCCGCTACTTCGAGGCGCGGGCGCAGCGGCGGGCCGGGGACGCGCTGCACGCGCTGGCCGCGCTGCGGGCCAAGGACGTGACCGTGCTGCTCGACGACGGTTCCCAGCGGGAGGTCCCGGCGGCGGAACTCCGCGCCGGGCAGCGGTTCCTGGTGCGGCCCGGCGGCACGGTCGCCACCGACGGGATCGTCGAGGACGGCCGCGGTGCGCTGGACCGCAGCGCCATGACCGGTGAATCCGCGCCCGTCGAGGTCGGCGCCGGGGACGCGGTGCTCGGCGGCACGACGGTGCTCGACGGGCGCCTCGTGGTGCGGGCCACCCAGGTCGGGGCGGACACCCGGCTCGGGGCGATGCTGCGGCTGGTGGCCGAGGCCCAGTCCGGGAAGGCCGCCGTGCAGCGGCTCGCGGACCGGATCTCCGCGTACTTCGTGCCCGCCGTGCTGGCCGGATCGGCGCTGACCCTGCTGGCCTGGCTGCTGTGGACCGGCGACTCGGACCGGGCGTTCACGGCGGCGCTGGCGGTGCTCGTGATCGCCTGCCCGTGCGCGCTGGGCCTGGCCACGCCCACGGCGCTGATGGTGGCGTCCGGGCGCGGCGCCACGCTGGGCATCTTCATCAAGGGCTACCAGGCGCTGGAGTCGACCCGCGACGTGGAAACCGTGGTGCTGGACAAGACGGGCACCGTCACCGAGGGCCGGATGTCGGTGGTGGAGCTGCACGTGCTGCCGGAGCGCGACCGCGCCGGGGTGCTGCGCCGGGCGGGCGCCGTCGAGGACGCCTCCGAGCACGCGGTGGCCGCCGCGATCGCCGCGATCGCCCGCACCGGGGCGGATTCCGGCGCGGCGGGCGCCGAACGCGGATCGACCGACACCGACGCACCGTCCGAAGTGGACGCTACAGCGGACCGGTTCCCCGCGGTTCGCTCGTTCGCGGCCCGGCCGGGGCTCGGCGCGCACGGCGTCGTCGAGGAGCGCGACGTCCTCATCGGCCGCCGCGCGCTGTTCGACGAGCGGGGCTGGGACGTGCCCGCAGAGCTGGACCGGCTCCGCGAGAGCTGGGAGTCGCAGGGCCGCACCGCGGTGCTCTGCGGCGAGGACGGCGCGGCCGTCGCCGTGTTCGCGCTGGCCGACGCGGTGAAACCCACCGCGGCGCGGGCCGTCGCCGAACTGCACCGGCTCGGGCTGCGCACCATCCTGCTCACCGGCGACAACGCCACGACCGGCCGGGCGGTGGCCGACGAGGTCGGCATCGAACGGGTCATCTCCGAGGTGCTGCCCGATGAGAAGGCCGAAGTGGTGCGCGGCCTCCGCGCCGAGGGCCACGTGGTCGCGGTGATCGGCGACGGCGTGAACGACGCCCCGGCACTGGCCACCGCCGACCTCGGACTGGCCGTCGCGACCGGCACCGACATCGCCATCGACGCCGCCGACCTGATCCTGGTCCGGGAGGACCTGACGGTGGCGCCGGACGCGATCCGGTTGGCGCGGGCCACGTTGCGCACGATCCGCGGGAACCTGCTGTGGGCGTTCGGCTACAACCTCGCCGCGCTGCCGCTGGCCGCGCTGGGGCTGCTCAACCCGCTCATCGCGGGCGCGACGATGGCGCTGTCCTCGTTCTTCGTGGTGTCCAACAGCCTGCGGCTGCGGCGCTTCACCGGACTGCGCACCGACTAGCGGCGACGAGCGCGACCGGGTCGCACTAGTCCCGGCCGACGACCCGATCGCGCGCCCACGCCCGGATCTCCGCATCGAGCGCGGGACGCGCGTCCGGCTCGTCCTCGTACCGGACCTGCCACTCCCGCACCCACGTCAGGTCCTGATCCTGGGAGAAGTAGCCGACGCAGACGACGAAACCGACGGCCCGGTACGGCGAGAGCACCCCGTCCAGCAGGGCACCGGCCGCGTTCCAGCACGCCATCGGGAAGCTCCGCTCCGCGTCATCCGGGCCGACCAGGACCTGCCGCGGGATCTCCACCAGCGGCGCGAGCGCGAGCCGCTCGTCGCGGGAGGCGTGCCGGTGCGGATCGGCCGCCACCTCCGCCAACGGCTCCCGCAGCAGGTCGACGCAGTGCAGCACGGCCCGCTCCCACCCGCTGCCGGTGCGGTGCTGCGACGGATCGTCCAGCAGGGCGAGCACTTCCCGGTAGAGCTCCACCACGCTGCTCGTGGTCACGTCCAGGTCGATCAGCGCGCAGCCGTGCACGAACCAGGCCAACGCCCGACCCCGGGCCCGCCCAGGCTCGGCCCGGTCCCGCTCCTGGTCACGCCCCCGCAGCTCCTCGACGCGCAACCGAACCCCACGTGGCCGCATCCGCCGAGCATAGGACTCCCCCCCAGCCCCCGTTCACGAGGCGGAACGGGCGGCAGAACCTCACTTGCCCGTCTTCGAACCTGCCCTGCTGCTCTCGACTCCTTCCTGTCAGCAGCGAAGCCGCTGAGCAAACGACCACCCGAGCAACGGGACCACCCGCGGGTTCTCAGCCGCTTCCTCGCGAGGACAGCGTTTTCTCCCGTGGCGGAGCCACTGGTGAAAACGATCCCGCAGCGAGGGAACGGCTGAGGTTCCGCCGCCCCACCCACTTCGCAGCAGGAGCTCGCCCAGCCTTCAGCGGCGTTCCGCGAGCTTCGCCAACATCGCGTTGTAGGCGGCGAGTTCCTCGTCCCCGGAGCGGTCGGCGCGGCGGGCCACCCGCGCGTCGTGCCGGTACCACTGGGTGAGCAGCGCGATCAGCACCACCACCAGCGGCGCCTCCCCCGCGGCCCACGCGATGCCCCCGCCGAGCTTCTGGTCCGCGAGCAGGTCCTGCGCCCACGGCAGGTCGAGGGTGCGGTAGAAGTTCTCCGCGATCACGTCGTTCATGCCCATCACGATCACGCCGAAGAAGGCGTGGAACGGCATCACCGCGAACACCATGCCCAGCCGCCCCAGGTGCGGCAGCGGCTTCGGCGCCGGATCCACCCCGATGACCGTCCAGTAGTACAGGTAGCCGACCAGGACGAAGTGGACGTTCATCAGCTCGTGCGCCCAGTGCTCGGACATCGCGTTCTCGAACAGCGGCGTGAAGTACAGCGCGTAGAACGAGCCGACGAACAGCACCGTCGCGATCGCCGGGTGCGCCACCGCCCGTGCCACCGGCGAATGCACCACGGCCAGCAGCACTTCCCTGGCGCCGTGCGGATTCCCCCGGCCCGCGGTCGGCAATGCCCGCAGCGCCAACGTGATCGGGCCGCCCAGCACCAGCAGCACCGGCGCCAGCATGTTCAGCACCATGTGCATCAGCATGTGCACGCTGAACACCCCGGACGAGTAAACCCCCAGCCCGGAGGACGTCGCGACCAGCACCGTGGCGCAGCCCGCCAGCCACGCCGCGGTCCGCCCGGCCGGCCACTCGTCACCGCGCCGCCGCAACCGGCGCACCCCCGCGACGTACAGCCCGGCGAGCACCACCACGGCGAGCCCGAGCACCAGGTCGAACCGCCACGCGCTGAGGAATCCCCACGCGCTCGGCGGTCCCGGCAGGTCGTAGCCGAGGATGACCTCCGAGGAACTCACCCCGCGGTCCAGCAGGTTCGGCGGTGGCGTCTGCGCCATGCCCATCGACACGCCGACCGACACCAGCATGATCGACAACTCGGCGGACAGCAGCACCACCGGTGCCGACGACCGGCGCCGCACCCAGCTGCCGCAGGCGCCGAGCAGCACCAGCAGCACGATCTTCGCGAGCACCAGCACGCCGAACGCGGTACGCCCCAGGTCGGACAGCGGCATCAACACCAGCGCGTCCACCAGCCCCGAGACCGCCAGCACCAGCCAGCTCACCCCGGCGAACCGGCGGTACCTGCGCAGCACCAGCTCCCGGTGCGCGCCACCGCGCCGCAGGTGCGCGATCACCGCCGCCAGCAGGCCCATCCACAGCGCCGCCGCCAGCACGTGCAGCACGATCGCGTTGGTCCCGAAGTCGTGGCCCGCGTTGGACGCCGAATGACCCACCACCGCGGGCGGCAGCAGCGCGAACGCGGCGAGCGCGGTCAACCCGAGCGCGGGTCGCCACCGCAGCGTCGTCCGGGCGCCGACCGCCACCACCAGCGCGACACCGGCGGTGATCGCCCAGGCCGTCGGCTCGTACATGGCGCTGAACAACCCGGTGAACGCGTCCGGCGACAGCACGCGGCGCAGCGGGTGCCCCGTCCCGTCCGCCATCTCGAACGGCATCATCAGCACCGCAGCGACCGCCCACACCCAGGCCGCCGCGCCCGCCGCGCGGACCGCGGCGAACCCATCCGGTGCGATGCCGCCGGACTCGCGGGGCGAGGTGAAGAACGCGGCGAACGCCAGCGATCCCAACGTGATCGCGGCGGACGCGTCGGTCACCAGCCGCACCAGTCCGATCCCGACGCGAACCACCGCACCCGGATCGGACAACCCGAGCGGCGCGTAGCCGGACTCGCCGAGGAAGACGGCGACGAACGCGGACACCAGGGCCGCGATGCTCGCTCCCGCGATCCACGGCAGGCGGTGCGGGGGCTGCGAACCGGGTGGTGGCACTGCGCTGTCCTCGTGCTCGACGTCCCCGAGGCGAACGGACCCCGCGCGCCCCGGAAGCGGGAAGCTGCCCGCTCCCGGACTGGTCGCGCGCCCGCCCGCGGGAGTTCCGCGCACCCCCTGTGACCTCACTCGCACCACCTGAGCGAACGGACCGTTCGACCAACTAGATCGGACGAACGGTCCGTTCACCCCGAGAACGAGCCCACCGAGCGGGCGCGGGGTGACCGCCCCTCCCCCGGACGCGCGGTCCGTTCACCCCGCACGCGTTCGGCGAACGGGTCAACGCCCGCCCCCGTTCGCTCCCACATCGTGGAGGGGGATGTCACAGCGGGAACCAAGCACGATGATCAGGCGACTAGTGGATCGACCGAAGCGGCTGAGGACAGGAGCGGCGATGGCGACGGATCCAGGTCTCGCGGAGCAGCAGGCCCCGGACTCGTCCGGGAGCGCGGTGGCGGATCGGCCCGCGAGCCCGTCGACGTGGTCGGTGCTGCGCCCGCTGGTGCTGCGCCTGCACTTCTACGCGGGCGTGTTCATCGCGCCGTTCCTGGTGGTGGCCGCGCTGACGGGCTTGGTGTACGTGTTCACGCCGCAGCTGGAGCAGGCCGTCTACACCCGGGAGCTGCACGTGCCCGCGGCGGCGACCGCACACCCGCTGTCGGAGCAGATCGCGACGGCCCGCGAGGTGCGCCCCGGCGAGCAGGTGCAGGCGGTGCGCCCGGGCGCGACCGGCACCGACACCACCCAAGTGATCTTCGCGGCGCCGGACCTGCCGGAGAGCTACCTGCGCACCGTGTTCGTCGACCCGCACACGCTGGAGGTGCGCGGCGACCTGGTCACCTACGGCTCGGGCCAGGCGCTGCCGCTGCGCGCGTGGATCGACAACCTGCACCGCGGCCTGCACCTGGGCGACGCGGGCCGCCTCTACAGCGAGTTGGCGGCGAGCTGGCTGTGGGTGGTGGTGCTGGGCGGTGCGGCGCTGTGGATCGGGCGCACCCGCCGCGAGCGGCGCGCCCGGCTGCTGCTGGCCCCGGAGTTCCGCCCGGCGGGTCGCAGGCGGGTGCTGTCCTGGCACGGGGCGGTCGGGTTGTGGGCGGCGCTCGGGCTGCTGTTCCTGTCCGCGACGGGCCTGACCTGGTCGGTGCACGCGGGCGAGAACGTGACCGCGGTGCGCGAGCAGCTGTCGTGGGAGACCCCGGCGGTGTCCACCGAGCTGCCGGCGGCACCCGCCGGTGACGTGGGCATCGATCGGGTGCACGCGGCCGCGCTCGGCGCGGGGCTGGACGGTCCGGTGGAGATCACGCCGCCCGCCGATGCCGGTTCCGCCTACACCGTGCAGCAGGTGCAGCGCAGCTGGCCGACGAAGCAGGACCAGGTGGCGGTGGACCCGTCGAGCGGGGCGATCACCGAGACGATCCGGTTCGCGGACTACCCGCTGATGGCGAAGCTGTCCCGCTGGGGCATCGACGCGCACATGGGGCTGCTGTTCGGGCTGGCGAACCAGCTGGTGCTGGCGGCGCTGATGCTCGGCCTGCTCTCGATGATCTTCTGGGGCTACCGGATGTGGTGGCTGCGCAGGCCCACCCGCGGAGGTGGCCGGTTCGGCCGGGCGCCGGAGCGGGGGGCGTGGCGGCGCGTCCCCGGCCGGATCATGGCGCCGATCATCGTGGTGGCCGCGTTCGTCGCGTACGCGTTGCCGCTGCTGGGCGCGTCGCTGCTGCTGTTCCTCGTCGTGGACATCGTGCTGGGCGCGCGCGCCCGGCGGAGCACCGGAGTCTGATCGTGGTCGAATCGCTGCTGCTGAGCTGGGTCCTGACGGTGCTGTTCGCGGTGACGGCGGTGTGGTGCGCGATCAGCGCCACCCGACCGGGCCTGCGGCCGAGCGATCGGCTGAGCTCGGCGAGCCACCTGGCGATGAGCCTGCTGATGATCGCGATGGTGTGGCCGTGGGGCATGGGCGTGCCCGCCACGCCGCAGCTGGTGCTGTTCGCGGCGACCGCGGTGTGGTTCGCGGCGCTCGCGGTGCTGCGGGTCCCGTGCGCCCACGGGTACGGCTCGCCGCGGCTGGCGCACGCGCACCACGCGGTGATGTCGGTGGCGATGGTGTGGATGGTGGCGGCGATGCCGCTGCTCATGCTGGGTGCGCACGACTCCGGTGGCGGGCACCACCACCACGCGGCGGGAGCTCCCGCGTCCGGGGTGCTGGCCGCGCCCGCGGCCGCCGCCGGGCCCCCGGTGCCGGTGCTGCTGGTGTCGGCGGTGCTCGGGGCGTTCCTGGTGCTGTCCTCGGTGGCGTGGATCTCGACGGCGGTGGACACGGCGCGGCACAACTTGAACACCGCCGACGCCACCGGCGCCCCGGCCGATCCGCGGGCCACCCGGCTGGCGTGGGACGCGGCCTGCCACGGGGCGATGAGCATCGGCATGGGCGCCATGCTCCTGGCGATGCTCTGACGTTCGCCTCGCGGACCGAGGCCCGGCGCGACGTTCCGGGAGTCCTGACCGGGCGGGGATGCTCGCGTCCGGCCCTCGATCGGCGGTCGGGGGCCGTTGACGGAGCGAAGCGGTCCGGGTGGCAGTGCCACGCCCTCCCTCGGCGGGACTCCGGTGCCTAGCGTGGAGCCATCGGCCCGGCACCGGGCCGTCCACAGTGGATCACCAATCGCGAGGGGGGACCCCGTGTCCGTCTGGTTCATCACCGGAATCTCCCGCGGCTTCGGCCGGGCGCTGGCCGAAGCCGCGCTGCGCCGCGGCCACACCGTCGTCGGCACCACCCGCACCGGCGACTCCGACCTCGACGCGGCGGGCGGCGCGCTGCACACCGTGCCGCTCGACGTCACCGACCCGGAGCAGGCCGCCACCGCGATCGCCGCCGCGCACCGCGTCGCCGGGCGCCTCGACGTGGTGGTGAACAACGCGGGTTACGGGCTGCTCGGCGCCGTGGAGGAGGCCTCGGCGGACGAAGCGCGGCACGTGTTCGAGGTGAACTTCTTCGGCGCGCTGCGCGTCGTGCAGGCCGCGCTGCCACTGCTGCGCGCCCAGCGCTCCGGGCACGTCGTCAACATCTCCTCCATCGCCGGGCTCGCCCCCGGCGCCGGATCCGGGTTGTACGCGGGCGCGAAGGCCGCGCTCGGCGCCACGTCCGAAGCGCTCGCGCAGGAGGTCGCGCCGCTGGGCATCCGCGTCACCGTCGTCGAGCCCGGCCACTTCCGCACCGAGTTCCTCACCGAGCGCTCCCGGCGCGGTACCGCCGCCACCCTCGACGACTACGCCGACACCGGAGCCGCCGTCGCCGCGATGCAGCGCACGGACGGTGCGCAGGCCGGTGACCCGGCGCGGGCGGCGGAGGTGATCCTCGATGCCGTCGCCGCCCCGGAGCCACCGATGCACCTGGTGCTCGGCGCCGACGCCGTCGGCCGGACCCGCGCCAACGCGGAACGACTCCTCGGCGACGTCGAGCGCTGGGAGAACGCCTCGACCGGCACCGCGTTCCCGGCCTGAGCCGACGGCGCCCGCGAACGCGGAGGGCGGGCAGCACCGCCCGCCGGGCGAGTTCCGCGCCGGGGCAGGCTCGGGTCACGGCGTCCGCCACACCGCTTCGTCGAGGAGTTCGTCGGCCACCCGCAGCTCCGGGACCGCCACCCGGTTCTCCCGCAACGCCGGGGCGAGCGCCGCGTCCCAGGGCGCGTCGGTGATCCGCCCGGCACCGGGTCCGGCCGGGTGCCGGTCCAGCGCGGCCAGGTAGTCGGCGGTGCTCATCCGCCACGGCACGGCCCCGGCCTTGGCCTGCACGTACGCGGCGATGCGGAGCCCTTCCCCGTCGAAGTCGCCGTGGTGGTGCAGCCGCGCCCCTGCCGCGCGGAGGGTCCGCAGCAGCAGCATCGCGGCGCCGTTGGGCCAGCCGGAGGTGCACACCAGCGGCGGGCAGGTGCGGCCGAACCGGCGCAGCGCGCGCTCCAGCACGGCCGGTTCCTGCACGACCCACACGTCGGGCTCGCCGAGCACGATCCGGCCGGCGTCGCGCAGCTGGTCGAGGGTGGTGGAGGCGGCGTGCCCGGAAGCGGTGCAGGAGCGCATGATCTCGCCGCACAGCCGTCCGCCGACCGGCTGCATCCCCGCGCTGAGCACCGCGGTGGGCAGTCCGGGTTCGCCGATCCCGGCGCACCGCCACAGCGCGCGGCGCTGGCCGTCGCTGGCGGGCAGCGGAACGCCGTGCACCTCGGCGAGCGCGCGCAGCACGAGTCCGGACAGCGATCCGCCCGGGTCGAGGGCGCGCGGATCGCCCAGCACCGCCTCGGCGAAGGCGGGCAGCGGCGTGCCGGGCGCGGGCAGCGCGTGCAGCACGTGCAGCGCCGCGTCCAGCAGTCGTCCCGCCGCGGCGGGAGTTCCGCCGGGGAGGCCGCCGCGGCGCACCTGCTCCGCCCACCCGGCCAGCGCGGGCTGGGCGCGCACCACCGGGTGCTCGGTGAACCACTCCCACAGCGCGGCGCGCTGCCGCTGGGCGCGTTCCCGCTGCAGCGCCCGGTCCTGCACGGGGCCGATCAGCTCTTCGACGATGTCCCGGCAGCGCATCCCGCAGTGCGGTTCGAGCACCGCGTCCAGCCGCGCCACGGACACGGTGACGTGGTCGGCGGGCAGCCGGTCGGCGCCGAGCAGGCCCGCGAGCGCTTCGCGCTGCCGCCGGTCCAGCGGGCCCACCCGGACCCGGTCCACGGCCCGGCCCGAGGAGAGCCGGTCGTGCACCGCCCGCCACAGGGGTGCGAACTCGGCTCGCCGCAGACCGTCAGGGAGCACCGCGTTCCTCCGCCAGCGCCCGCCCGTCCCACACGAACCGGGCGGTCGTGACCGCGTCGTCGCCGTCGCCGGTGATGAGCTGGTGGACGGCGATGCCGTCGAGCTCCCGGTAGGTGCACCACTCGTGGTCGCTGGTCAGCACGAGGTCCAGGTCCAGCGCGGTGAGCAGGTCGAACACCTGCCCGCGGTTGGTGGCGTCCACGCCGACGAACACCTCGTCGAGCAGGATGAACCGGGGCGCGGCGGGCACGGCCTGGTAGTGCGCGGCGACGGCGGCGAACAGCGGCAGGTGCAGCGCGATGGCCTTCTCCCCGCCGGAGAGCGCGCCGTGCAGCCGTTTCGTGAGCAGCTGCCAGCCCTCCCCGTTCGCCCGGTCGATCTGCACGCCGAAGCGGTGCCAGGACGTGTAGTCGAAGACCTGCGCCAGCTGCCCCTCCCACCCGGCGGCGGTGCCGTGCCGCCGGGCCTCGTCGACGCGTTCCCGGAAGAAGGCGTGCAGCACGTCCTCGTCGGCGTCGTCGAGCCGTTCCGGGTCGGTGAGCAGCAGTTCGCGTGCGGCGCCGGTTCCGGCGGGCAGGTTGGGGTCCACTTCCCACACCAAGCGCACGGCGACCTTCGACGCGGTGCGGACCCGCTTGAGCCGGGCGTTCATGGTGTCGACGAGTTCCCCGGCCTGGCGGATGCGGGCGGCGAGGTGCCTGCGGGTCTCGCCGGTGAGGGTCTGGTCGAACAGCTCCCGTTCGGCACCGGTGAGGCCCGCGCGCAGCCGGTCGCGCTCGGCGCGCAGGGCGTCCCGCAGCCCGGTGGCGCCGAGGCGCACGCCGTCGAGGGTGGCGGCGAACAGCTGCGCGTCCTCGCCGGGTTCCAGCCGCAGCTCCGCGCGGTCCGCGAGCACGTGGCGGCCGCCGTGCACGGCTTCGGCGAGCTTGCCGAGCGCGTCGGCGCGGTCCTTCGCGCCGTGCGGGAGCGCTTCCCAGGCACCGCTGATCTCGCGGGCCGCGGCGAGCACCGCACCGCCATCGTCCAATTCGGACAGTTCGATCCCGGCGTCGACCGCGAACCCGACTGCTGCGTGCCTCCGCAACCGGTGGGCCGCGGCGTCGCGGGCGGCGCGGGCGGCCTCGTGCCGCGCGGTGTCGGCGGCGCGCCGGTGCTCCAGCGCGCCGAGCCGCCCGGCCACCTCGACGAGCCGGTCGGTCGACCGGTCCCGCCGCAGCTCCACGTCGTGCAGGCCGGCGCGCAGCTCGGCGAGCTCGTCCAGCACCTGCCGGTCCGCGGTACCGAGGGCGGCGCGCACGGCGTCGGCTCGCTCGGCGCGGCGCAGCGCGTCCCGCTCGGCCTCCTCCGCTTCGGCGCGCCGTTCGGCGGCGACGTCCCGGGAGCGCCGCGCGACCTCGGCGGCGGTGTCGGCGGCGCGCCGTTCGGCGTCGGCGGCGAACCGGGCGTCGAGCCAGTCCGCGGCGGAGTCGGTGCAGGCCGCGACGCGCCGGTCCAGCTCGTCCAGCGCGGACCGGTTCGCGGGCCGCCCGAGTTCGGCGGCGAGCTCGGTGAGCCGGTCCCCCGCTCGCCGCGCGGCGTCCGCGGCCGCCGCGACCTGCTCGGCCCGGTGGTGCGCGAGGCCGTCGCGGGCGGCGGCCTCGGCTTCGGCGACGTCGGCGGCCCGGCGGGAGTCCCGCACCGCGCTGTCGTCGGGCGCGGCCTCCCACTCGGCGCGCAGCGCGTCCCGGCGGGCGTCCAGCGCACCGGCCGCGGTGTCGAGCTCGGCGAGCTCGGCCGCCACCTCCTCGATCCGCTCGTCCAGCGCGGCGTCGCGGCGCTTGCGGTCCCGGTCGCGGGCGGTGCTGCCGATCCGGGCGACCTCGGGCGCCGAACCGTCGCCGGTGAGCCCGGTGAGGCGCCACCTGCCGTCCGGCGCGATCGCCGCTTCCGGGGCGGTCTCCGCGCTGCGGTGCCTGCCCGCGCCCGCGGGATCCTCGGCCGGGTCCACCGCCGCCGCGCCGTAGCCGATCCCGTGCAGCACGGCCCAGATCCGGTCCCGGTCCACCGCCCCGCCCGATTCGGGCCGCAGCACCTCCACCAGCGAGGTCCCGTCCACCGGACGCAGCCGGGCCGGGTCGAGCCGGGTGCCCTCGCCGTCGAGCACCCCGTCCGGGCCGACCCACGCGTCGAGCAGGCCCGCCGAGTGCAGCGCCGCCTCGACCTTGGCCTGCACGCCGGGGGTGGTGCCGCTGCGGAACGCCACCAGCCGCCACAGCGGGGCACCGGGGCGCTGCGGGTCCTCGGCCGGGACGTCGGCCCGGTCGCGTCGCGCGGTGAGCTCGGCGAGCAGGGCCCGGCACTCGTCCCGGCGCGCGGTGGCCGCGGCGTGCGCACGCCCCAGCTCGGCCGCGGCGGTCAGGTAGCCGGGGTGCAGCAGCGCCAGCAGCGCGGCGCGGGTGCCGGCGCGCGCGGCGGCGTCGAGGTCGTCGACGGGCAGTTCCACCAGGCCCGCCGCCCAGTCCCGCACCCGTTGCGCCTGCGCGTCGAGCCGGTTCGCATGCGCCCGGGCGGCTTCGGCGCTGCGCTCGGCCGCGGCGGCCTGCTCGCCCCGGGCTTCCTCCAGGTGCTGCTCGGCGGCGGTGCGGGCCGCCACGGCCCGGTCGTGCCGGTCCGCGGCGGCGCGGACCTCGGCGGTGCGGTCGTGCTCGCTGCGCGCGGCGGCGCGCAGCAGCAGCCGGGCGCGCCGCCGGTCCGCGGTGCCCGCGGCCTCCTGGAACGCTCCGGCGAGACCGACCGGTTCGGCGTGCCCGCGCGCGTCCCGCTCGGCGCGCACCGCCCGCTCGGCGGCAGCGGCGGCGCGGGCGTCGGCGTCCGCGGCGCGCTGCGCGTCCGCGTCGGCTTCGGTGGCGCGCCGGTCGGCCCGGTCGCGGGCGGCGGTGGCGGTGCGCTCGGCTTCGGTCGTCTCGGCGTGCAGCCGGTCGAGCTCGGCGGCCTCGTGGTGGCCGTCGGCGAGCCCGGCGATGCGGGCCCGGAGCCGGTCGGCCTCCCGCGCCAGCTCACCGCGCCGCGCCAGGACCTCGTCCCGGTCGGCGGCGGTCCGCTCGTGGCGGCGCGCGCCGTCCGCGGCCTCCTCGGCGGCCCGGTCCAGGTCGGCGTCCGCGGCGAGGAGGTCGGCGGCCGCGGCGCGCAGCACCCGCCGCGTGTAGCCGGACTGCCGGTCGGCGACGGCGTCCGCGGCCCGCACCTGCTCGTCGAGCCGCGCCAGCTGTTCGCGGCGCCGGTCGAGGCGTTCGAACCCCTCGGCGAGCTCGGAGATCTCGGCCGCGCCCAGCGGTGGCAAGGCGCGGGACAGCAGCGTGGACAGCAGGTTCGGGTCCAGCCGCTCGGACAGCTTCGGGGTGCGCAGCTGCAGCAGCGCGGTGATGAGCGCTTCGTAGCGCGGCTCGGTGAGCTCCGGGAACAGCGCGGCGCGCACCGCTGCCCGGTGCTCGGCGGGCGTGTCGTGCACGGTCCCGAGTTCGCCGAGCCGCTCCTCCAGCGCGGTCCTCGTCAACGGCTGGTCGTTCCCGTTGACCAGCCGCAGGTCCACGCCGACGCGCCGGGAGGTGGTGAAGAAGTCCGCGCGCACCTCGGCGGTGTGCTTGCTGGCCTGCAACCGGGCGCCGCAGGTGAACCACCCGTCGCCGCAGCGGAATTCCAGCCACGCGTAGCCGACGCGGGTGACGCCGGAGGCGCCCTCGCCCATCAGGTTCCAGTGCATGGTGCGTTCCGCGCTGCCGAACGTGGACAGCCGGTTCGCCCGCAGGTCCGCGTCGAACAGGAACGGCAGCAGCAGTTCCAGCGCCTTCGACTTCCCGGTGCCGTTCGGGCCGCGCAGCAGCAACCGTCCGTTGTGGAACTCGAAGACCTCGTCGTAGTAGCGCCACACGTTGAGGATCCCGGCGCGCGACGGGCGCCAGCGGACCGCGGCGGTTTCGGGAGCGGTCACGACGGGTTTCCTCCAGCGGAGTCAGGGGAACCGGACACGATGGTGTAGCGGGCGGCGGCGGGCAGCGCGACGATCCGCTCCCCGTCCCGCCGGGCCAGCCCGAAGTCCACGAGCACCGCCACCGCGTCCGCCACCAGCCGCGCCGGACCGTCGGAGTAGCGGTAGGTGCGCGCCGATCCCGGCGAGCGGTCCAGCACCGATTCCGCGTCCTCCCGCAGCTGGTCGGCGGTGAGCCCCGCGCGGGAGGCGCCGAGCGAATCCAGCAGGTGCAGCGCGGCGACCTTCGCGTTGTCGCCGTCGTCGGGGAACCTGCCGTCGGTGGCGAGGGATTCCGGGTCGACCAGCAGCACGCCTTCGGCGCGTTCCTCCACCGCGAACCCGCCCTGCTCGGCGGCTTTCCGCATGTTCTCCCGGCCGGTGCGGGAGGTCGCCCACTCGCGCTGCTCCGCGGTGAGGTCGGCCCAGTACACCACCGGGTCGTCGAACAGCTTGCGCAGCACGGAATGCCGCAGCCGCAGCGCGCGCTGCACGTCGGTGGCGCCCGCACCGCCGTAGCGGGGTTCGGCCAGCATCCCGGCGAGCCGGTCGCCGTCCGGCAGCCGCGACGGCCCGTTCGGCGCGGCCAGCAGCCGCACCAGCAGCGTCGCGTCCACCCGGTACAGCACCTTCGCTCCGGCGGAGTCGGTGTAGTCCTCGGTGCTGCCGTCCACGGGTTCCAGCGCGCCGAAGCCCTCCAGCGCGCGCAGCACGTCCACGAACGCCATCCGCTCGGCGCGCAGCGCCGGGTCGAACCCGGGCAGCACCGGATCGGCCGCGGTGGCCTGCGCGACGCGGTCCGCGAGCAGTCCGACGGTCGTCGCGGGACCACCGAGCAGTTCCGCCGCGGCCACGCAGAACAGCGCGTAGCGCCGCCGGTCGAACGGCGCCCGGCTGCCCCGGTCCCGCCGAGCGGGCCGGGACGCGTCCGGGTCGGAGCGCACCTTCGCGAGCCGTGCGTACCCCTGCCGCGGCTCCACGACCAGCGCCCAGCCGCAGTGGTGGTCGAACCAGCTCGCGAGGGTGTCGGCGCGCCGTCGCACCAGGTCGAACCCGTCCGGGTCGGTCGCGGCCCGGATCAGCGGGCTGCCCAGCAGCAGCCTGATACCGCGGGCCAGGTCGGCGCGTTCCGCGATGACCAGCTGGTTGGCGAGGTTGCTCATCCGCCCGCCTCCACCGCGCCGTCGGCGACGAGCCGCACGTGCACCGCGAAGTCCGGGCCGCACAGCGTTCCCCGCTCGGTGCGCAGCTCGGCGGTGCGCCCGTCCGCCGGGTCGGACAGCTCGATCTCGACCCGTCCGTCGCCGGTGCGGGCACGGCGCACGCCCGCGTCGTCGGCGCGGCTCGCCAGGGCGCGCCCCAGCAGGTCCAGCAGCCGGTCGAGCACGCCGGGTTCGAGCCCGGTGAACGAGGAGAGCCGGACTTCGCCGCCGGTGGCGAGCCGCTGCCACGCCGCGTCCAGCTCGGCGCGCTCCTGCCTGGCCCGGGCCGCGCGCAACGCGGCGAGCTGCGCGACGTCGCGCACCTTCCCGGTGCTGCCGAACCTCTCGACGCGCCCGCCGCTGCGCAGCAGCGCCGAAACCCGCACCCGCGGGGCCCGCGTCCACGGCGTCGCGGGCGCCACCAGTTCGGGGTCCTCGTGGGCGAGGTGCGCGTGCCGCGCGGGGCCGAGCCCGAACGCGGCGGACCAGAGGCGGTGCAGGTCCTCGTCCCGGTCGGCGGTGGTGAACCACCGGGCCAGTTCGCGGAAATCGGCCGCGGCGCTGGACGATCCGCTGCGGGCCTCGGTGATCCGCTCCAGCTCCCGCAGCAGCTCCCCGACGATTCCGCGGGCGGCGGCGCGCAGCAGCTCCGCGCGCGGTGGCGAGCCGTCCGCCGGGCGGAACCAGTCCCGCAGCGTCCCCCAGCTCGCCGCCCGCCGCTCCAGCCAGTCCCGCTCGTCGGCGGTGGGCGGCAGGTCCGCGCCGCGCAGCGCGCGCCGGTGCAGGTCGGCGACGCCGTGCGCCTCCACCTCGGCGAGCGCGGCGGAGATCGCGGGCCGGCGCTGGTCGAGGTCGGTCGTGAACTCCTGCAGGTGCGCGACGGTCGCCGCCTTCACCTCGTCGAACTCGCCCGGGTCGTCGGACCGCTGGAGCCGCCGCAGTTCGGCGTGGAAGTGCGCGGTGCCGGTGCGCAGCGATTCCAGGTGCCCTTCCAGCTCGTGCACCGCGGCGCACAACCGCCGGTCCGCCGAACCCGGTTCGGCCAGCAGCGCGGCGATCTCGGCGAGCCGGTCGGCGATGGCGTCGAGCACCGCGGTCGGCAACGCGCCGGTCTCGTCGAAGCTCGCCATCGCGTGCCGCAGCCCGGACCAGGCCGCCGCGCCCGCCTTCGTCAACGCGTAGTGCAGGTTGCGCCGCTCGTACTCGGCGGCGGTGCGGTAGTCCTCCGCGTGGTGCTGGACGACGTCGAGCAGCCCCCACTCGGCGAGCTTCTTCAGCCGTTCCGCGAGGTCTCCGTCGCCGAGCGCGTCGAGCCAGCCGCTCGCCCGCACCCGGTCCCGCACGTCGTCGATGCCGAGCGAGCCCTCCCACCGCTGCGCCGCGTCCGCGAACGCGCGCAGGATCGCCGAGTACGACTCGGCCTGAGCACCGACCGCGAAGCGGAACACGTCCGGCGGGACCCGCTGCGTCGCCACCCGCGGCCTCCTCCCGGCACGGAACCAACCACCTCACGGTAGTGGACCGCGGACGTCAGGCGAACGGGTAGCCGGTGACCGGTTCGCTCCGGTCCCCGCGGTCCGGGTTCCCCGCCCGGACGCGGAAATCCGGCCGGTGCCGCGGTGGGCACCGGCCGGATCGGTCCGGTCACAGGACGTGCCGCGCCCCGGCGCCGAGGCCCCGGCAGGTCCAGCACTCCTCCGCGACGGCGGGTGCCGGGTCGGCCGGATCGGGGTCGAGCAGGCCCGTTCCCGAGCAGTCCGGGCACCAGGACCACTCGGCGGGCAGTTCCGCGGTGGGCGCGGGCGGCAGGACGTTCACCGCGCACCTCCTGTTCCGCCGGGCGTCGCGCGCGATTCCGGCTGCGTGGGCGGGACTTCCGGTGCGGAGGCCCCGCCCACCGGTCTACCCCGCGCGCTCCGACCGGCGGGGTCGCGCGGGTAACGGCTCGCGAAATTCCGGGGGAGCCGCCGCCGCGCGGGAGTTCCCTGGTGGTGCGCGCGCCCCGCCGGCGCCACGTCCGGGTTCGCCGCGCGCTCCCGCGGTCGTCCGACGCGGTCGCGAGCGCGGCGCCCACCCCGTTCCGCCGTCGCGCCGGGCGGTGCGAGCGGCCGGGCGCGCGGTGCGCGATCCGGCCCGGAACCGGCGGCGCGGAATCGACCGCGCACTCCAGGCCGGAATGCGCTGTGCGACGAGCGGCGCATTCATCGCACGCCACGTCCCGCGTTGACCCTGATCCACTTGCGGGCCTGCACCCGCACGTCCTGGTCGTCTATCCAGTCGATGCCGACCTGCACGCAATCGACGAGGTTGTCGTCGCTGTGCGAACCGCGCGCGTCCCCGCGGTGCACGGTGATCATTCCGGAGCCGCGCCCCCAGCGGAACGTGTAGGACTCGCGCGCGGAGATCCGTTCGAAGTGCCAGGTCATCGGTAAGTCCTTCTTCACGTTCATCGGCCACCTCCCAGGTGGCGGGAACCGCGCGGGGCGCCCGATCGTGGCCCGCACCCGCCGCAGCGCGGTTGCGGAATGCGGGAGAGCACGTCCGGCGGCGAATTCGGATCGAGTGCGCCACCGCGCGGTCGCCGCAGGCGCGGAATGCCGAAGTGCACCGGGAATCCGGAAACCGGGGATCCGCGAGCCCCGTGGGCGGGGAGCGCCAGCAACGCCTGCACCACCTCGTCCACCGGCCCGTCCCGCCGCCACAGCGCGGGAGGATCGGGGAGTTCCAGGTCGGAAAGCCGGTACCGGGCGGCGACCGCGTCATCGGCCGCATGGGCCAGGAACGTGTCCATCACCCCGTTCTCCACGCGGAATCCCTGCAGCACGAACTCGTCGTCCCGCCCGGTCGGCAGGTACCGGAATCGAAAACCCTCGTGGACGCTGGCTCGAATCGCCGCCAAGTGCGAATGGAAGAGCGCGTCGAAGTCCACAGTGGCCACCTTTCATCAGATCGCCTTGCATGACTGGGAAAACCACCTGGCACGACGGAATCCGCCGACCAAGAAGATCTTGGTCGCGCAGTCGGTCCCGCGCGTTTCAAGTGATCTTGAGAAGTGGAAGTAGTCGACCACTGGCCGCTATAAAAGAATGCTAGCCGCACGATAACGATGCGCGCACTCTTTCAATTGGGTGAATGTCCGAAGGCCCGAACCGAACCGACTTCCGCTCTTTCGTCCACAGCGGACGGTATTCCACGAGTGCGCCAACCAGCCCGAATCGGTACCGAGCCACTTGAAAAGTCCCGGCATGGCAGCGAAAACGCGATCACGCCGTTCGGCGGCACCTGTCGCCCAGCCGCACCGCCCCGGGCGGTGCGCCACCGCGCACCGCAGCTCGGCGCCGAAGATCCACTGATCAAGGTGGACAGTCCCGCCGCACCACCGCCCCGCGAACCGGGAAAACCGCGCTGCGACGGGGTTTTCCACCGCCGACCGCAGGACGCCACCCGACCCCGGCCGCACCCCGCCCGCCGCACACCCGCGCGCCGGCTCCCCGCCAGGGCCGCCGATCGCGCCACCGGGCGGACACCGCGCACCGCTCCCCCGACCGGCACCACCGGACCCGGTACCCGCCGTTCCCCGGAACCCGCGCCGAACCTCCCGGGCCGCCCCAGCACCCCCGAGAACCCGCCTGAGATCCCCGCAGCCGCCCGGAAACCCGCCCCCGCCGACCTTTCATCCCCCGCACAACAGCGAGCGCGCCGCAGAGCGGTCATCCGCTCCGCAGGCGCGCTCGCCCACTTGCTCGATCGAGTTGTACGGCCCACCACCCGCGATCCGGCCGGGGAGTTCCCCGTCACCGGCGCGCGGACCGGTCCGCCGCGGGACTCACCGCGCGATCTGCTGGCCGCCCGGTTGTCCCTGCTGCTGCCAGTGCCGCATCGCGTGCTGCACCAAGGCGATCAGCGCCTGCTTGGTGGACTGCTGGTCCCGGGCGTCGCACGGTCCGATCGGCACGTGCGGCCCGATCGCCATCGCCTCCCGGATCTCCTCCATGCGGTGCTGCAGTTCGCCGTTGAAGCAGTTCACCGCGATCAGGTAGGGCAGCCCGCGGTCTTCGAAGAAGTCCACTGCGGAGAACGAATCCGCCAGCCTCCGGGTGTCGACCAGCACCACCGCGCCGATCGCGCCCTTGACCAGGTCATCCCACATGAACCAGAAGCGCTGCTGCCCGGGCGTGCCGAACAGGTACAGGATCAGGTCCGAATCCAGCGAGATGCGGCCGAAGTCCATCGCGACCGTGGTGCTTCTCTTGTCCGGTGTGGCCGCGAGGTCGTCCACGCCCGCGCTGGCCTCCGTCATCACCGCCTCGGTGGTCAGCGGGACGATCTCGGAGACGGAGCCGACGAACGTCGTCTTGCCGACACCGAATCCGCCCGCGACGACGATCTTCGCCGAGGTCGTGGCACCGCGCTGGGGGGCGACCGGCCCCCGAGCGCCTCCTTGGGGAGCTCTATAGCCGACGGAGTCCACTCAATACCCTTTCCATCAACAACAGGTGTGGTGCGCTACCGCTTTCGGTCACCGTCTGGTGCACGGTGACCATCCCCAGTTCCGCCATGTCGGCCAGCAACACCCTAGCCACCCCGATCGGAACGGAGAGCAGCGCTCCGACTTCGGCCACCGACCTGGGATGCCGGCACATTTCAGCGATCGACTCGTGTTCCATCCGCCCCGCCGAGCCAGGCCGGTAGGCCTCGCTCGTGGACACGAGCGTCTCCATTTGCAGCTCGTAGTTCGACCTGGTCCGGCCACCGGTCCAGGTGTACGAGCGGATGGCCGCGGGAACCTCGGCCTGCGGCTCCGGTTCTCGCTCCGGTGCGCCGAACGCCCCCCTGGACTGTTCCGGCACCGGTTCACCACCCCCCGCTTCCGGTCGGCCCGCGGGCTGCCCCCCGACGGTCCACGGAGCCGATCCCGCCGTCCCCGAACCGGGTTCCGGGGACCCGCCCCAGTCCGCGTCCGGTTCGCGGTACGTCGGGCCTTGCGTTTCCCACTCCAGCGGGGTTTCGAACGGATCGCGCCGGTCGAACGGATCCGCTGGAGGCCGGGCGGTGGGCCGCCGGGAGTGCGGCTGCCCCGACTGGGGTTGCGGTGCACCCGCGTCTCCCGGGCCCTGCTCGGCGGCCGAGTCCTCCGCCTGGTCCGCCTTCTTCCGGCGCCCGCGCCTGCCGCGGCCGCTGTCGAAGGTGAACCCGTTCATCACGTCGGCGAAGGTGTTCTCGTCCGGCTCGTCCCGTCTTCGGTCCTGCTCGCCGAACTCCGGATCGCTCATCGCGTCACCTCACCGCGGCCGGGCGGGAGAACGGATTCCTCGCGCCCTGCAGCTGGTGCCGCAGCTCCGGGGTGAGCATCTGGCCGACGCGTTCCACCAGCATCGCCATCTCGTAAGCGATCAGGCCCATGTCGCACTGCGGCGCCGCCAGCGCCGTCAGGCAGGAACCGTCGCTGATGCCCATCTGGATCAGCGTGCCGTACTGCATCTCCACGATGGTCTCGGTGACCTCGCCCGCTTCGAAGCACTTCGCGGCACCGTTGGTCAGGCTCAGCAGACCGGACGAGACCGCGGCGAGCTGTTCCGCGCGGTCCTGCGGCAGGTTCGCCGAAGCGGTCAGCAGCAGTCCGTCCGCGGACACCACGATCGCGTGCGCCACGCCGGCGACGCGCTGGGTGAAGTCCGTCACCAGCCACCCGAACCGCCGGGACATCGTCTCCTGGGGAGTCATGCAACCTCCTGGCTTGTGGTCGTGGAATCGCCGAGGTCTGTCCGAACGACTCCGTGTTGCCGAATCGGTGGAACCGGACGCGGTCCGCCGCGCCCTCAGTGGCCTGGCTAGCGCTCCTTCTTCCGGTGGGGACCATCGACGACGACGTTCGAGTTCCGCACGCGCCCTCCCTACGACTCGTCCGGCGCCCGGTGCCTGCCGCGCTCGACACCGGATTGGAAGCTGGACAACCTGCCGCGCAGCGCGCTCGCGTCCCGTTCGGGGCGCTGGCCCTCCGGCCTGCTCGGACCGGCCTGCGCGCTGCCCGGGGCCAGCTGCGCCTTGGGGGTGCGGCGGGGCAACCCGGACTCGGTGAACGAGGTGGGGCTGAGGTTCGTGACGGCTTCGGCCTGGCGCCAGGACTCGTCGGTCGCGAAGGTCCAGCCGCCGTTCCCGTTCCCGTTCGCCGCCGGGGTTTCGTCGTCGGCGATCCGGCTGGAGCTCCCGGCCGGCAGGTCCGGGCCGTCCGCCTGCGCGGGGCCCGGGTCGGAACCGTCCTGCGACGACGAGGTCATGGCGCCGTTCCTCCCGAAACGCAGGCCGCCCTGCAGGTCGGCCAGTCTGCGGCTCAGCTCCTGCGGGCTGCGCTCCGCCGGGGAACCCGCGGCGGGGGCCGCGTCCGCGCGGTCCTGGTCGAGCTCGCCGATGCCGAGCGGGTCGTGCTCGTCGACGTGCACCACCGGTTCCTCGGCGGGGCCGCTGCCGTTCCGCCGCGGGAGGCCGGAGTCGGTGAAGCCGGGTTCCGGGGCGTCGACGGCCTCCGCGGCCTTCGCCTCGGCTTCGGCCTCCGCCGCGGAATCCGCGGTGAACGACCAGGAACCGCTGTCCATGATGGACGTCGCCTGCTCGTCACCGGGCCATTCCCGGCGCGCCTCCTGCTCGCGGGAGTACTCGTCGAGGTCCTCGTCCGTGATGGGCTGGAACCACTGGGTAGAGACCTCTTCGAAGATCGGCGACGAGGCGTCGTCCGCGGCGGCCGGGGCGTCCTCCGGCGCCGGCGGCCACGCCAGGTCCGAGGAGGTCCAGTCCGCGGCGAAGTCGTGCGAGTCGGCCTGCTCCGGAATGTCCACCGGGGTGAACAGGCTGCCGAGGTCGCCCGCGGGCTCCTGCTGCGAGGGGCCGACGAGGCCGGCCGCCGGTTCCCGCTTCGGCAGCGGGGAGTTCGACGCGCCGCCGGGCGTGAGGAAGCCGGTGTTGAACGTGTTCCGCTCGCCGTCCGGTTCCGCCGTGCTGAACCCGGTCTCCGCCGGGTCGGCGCCGCCGGGACCGACCGGGTCCGCGGTGCCGAAGCCGGTGCTGAACCCGGTCTCGGCAGCGAACCCGGTCTCGGCAGCGAATCCGGTGCCCGTGCTGAAGCCGGTCTCGCCCTCCGCCGTGCTGAACCCGGTCTCGGCGGTGCTGAACCCGGTCTCGCCGCCCGCGCTCCACACGAACCCGGTGTCGTCGTGCTGCGCACCGTCGAGGGCGGACGTCATCGGCTGCGGGCCGGTCCCGAAGGAACCGGAGGTCGGCATGTCGTGGTGCGCCACGCCGTTGCGCTGCCCGCCCATCGCGGGCGTCGGCTGCTGCGGGACGGACGCGCCCGCCACCACGTGCTCGGCGGGGATGTTCACAGTGGCCCGCACACCGTCCACATCGGGGCCGCCGTGCAGCTGCACGGTGACGCCGTGGCGCAGTGCCAGCCGGGAGACCACGAACAGGCCCATCCGGCGCGAGGTCGCCAGGTCGTTCTCGTCGACCCGGGACAGCCGCTCGTTGGCGGCGGCCAGCTCCTGGTCGCCCATGCCGATGCCCTCGTCGAGCACGTCCACGGTGATCGACCCGTCGCCTGCCTGGTAGCTGGAGACGGTGACCGAGGTGTCGGGCGCGGAGAAGTTCGCCGCGTTGTCCATCAGCTCGGCCATCAGCCGCACCAGGTCGCTGGCCGCGTGGCCCAGCAGCCGCACCTGCGGCGGCGGCTGCACGACGACCCGCGGGTACTGCTCGATCTCGGAGACGGCGGCGCGCAGCATGTCGCCGAGCTCGGTGGGCCGGACGAACCGCCGGGCCAGGTCGCTGCCGGAGAGCACCATCAGGTTCTCGTTGTTGCGGCGCATCCGGGTCGCGAGGTGGTCGAGCTGGAACAGCCTGGACAGCTGGTCCGGGTCCTCCTCGTCCTGCTCCAGCTGCTCGAACAGCCGCAGCTGGCGTTCCAGCAGGCCCTGGCTCCGGCGGGAGACGCCGACGAACGATTCGCTGTAGCCGTGCCGCAGCGAGGCCTGCTCGGCGGCGAGCCGCAGCGCCTGCGCCTGCACCTCGTCGAAGGCGCGCGCCACCTGGCCGACCTCTTCGGTCGTCCGGACCGGCAGCGGCCGCAGCTCGCGGGCCTCCTCACCGGACCGGATGCCCGCGACGGCGTCCGGCAGCCCGTGCTGGGCGGCGTCGAGCGCGCCCTGCCGGAGCAGGCGCAGCGAGCCGATCAGCTGGCGGGTGATCGTGGTGATCACCGCGGCGGCGATGATGAGCGAGGCCAGCAGCAGCGCCGAGTCCCAGCCCGCCGCGTTGCCCGCGTCCTCGCGGAGTTCGCTCGCCCTGGCGCGGACCTCGTCGGCGAGGTCGTTGTGGCCGTCGTCGATGAGCCCGACCACCTGGTCGGAGATGTCGTTCCACTGGGCCGCGGTCACCGGCAGCTCGCCACCGCTCATCCCGGCCATCAGGACCTGGGTGAGCATCGCGTTGCGCTGCACGATCTCCGGGCCCTGCGTGGTCGCGTCCAGCCGCTCCTGCCAGTGCCGGGCGACGGTGGCGCGGGCGTCGGCGATCTTGGAGACGAGCCGGGCGCGAGAGCCCTGCAGCGCGTCGCCGGACTGCGGCGCCAGCTGGCCCTGGGAGAGTCCGCTGAGCACCCAGGCCTGCTGGAGCCGGACCTCTTCCATCATGGCGAGCATGTCCTGCAGCGCCGATGCGGTGGCGGCCAGCGTCGGCTCGGACACGGTGCTGGTGAGCGCGCGGTCCAGGGACAGCACCGAGGTGATGGCGGCGCTGTAGGCGTTGATGGTGTCGGGGGTGGACAGCGATTCGCGGCGGACCGCTTCGCGCGCGCCGTCGAGCTGTTCGAGCGCGGTGTGCACTTCGTGGTGGCGGTCGTCGACGATCTGGCCGTAGTCGATCTCACCGGGACCGGCGGAGTGCCCGATCTCCTCGTCGACGGCGGCGAAGGCGGCGTCCACTTCGGCGACCCGCCGGTCCAGCTCCTCGGCGTTGTTGATCAGAACGGCGGCGTTGCGCTCGTTCTGCAGCGCGGCGACGAGGGGTTCGACCTTCTGCGCGCCGTCCAGCACGTGCGCGACGCGCTCGTACTCGTTGGCCTGGTCGACCTGCCAGCGGATCTGGGAGATGCCGAGGCCGACCGCGAAGATCACCGGGACCAGCACGACCGCGGCGAACTTGACCGAGAGGCTCCAGTTCCGCCACTGGCCTAACCGTGCCCGCTCGCGCGGGGGAGTCGACGCCGTCACGAGCACCACCTCGGCGTCGGCCGGTCGGTCCCGCTTAGCAGGCGACCTCTTTCGAGTGAACTTGGCGTCGGGGAACGGCGCATGCGTGTGATCCCGCAATCGTCGTCTGGGTTGTCGGGGGGAAAGCGGTCCGGCGGCGGGCAGGCTCGCAGTCGGCGGGGCGAACTTCCAGCACAGAACCGTATCGGTGCGGTGGCTCCAGCGAGACCGAGCGTTACCGAACCGATCGCTACGGGCTGTGCCGGGACTGACGGCATTCCGGACACGGACACCTAACCGGGGCGAAGGAAGAGGAGGCGGTCTGCTTTCGGGTGCCTGCACTATAAACCCTGCCCCCGGGAAACAGCGGAGGGCGTTTTCGGCGCAATCGACTCCGAGCAACACCGCACGTCACGTCTTCCGGGGACGGCTCCGCACCTACCGGAACGAGGAATTTTTCACTGCGCGGAAGCAGGTTCACCTCCGGACGATCGCTGTCGGCGCTCCCGGAAAACCTTCGCCGCCGCGAGCAGCCGTGTGGTCGAGGTTCAACCGGACGTGTCACGGGACGCCTGAGGCACCCCACGTTCATCACTCTTCGTGATCGACTCGTCATCCTGTGTGGCGACATCTCTTCCCAATTGCGGCAGAGAGGTGGTTAACTTCGCCGCCGCTGAGCTTCGACATCGCATCCACCGGGTCCCCCGAGTTCCGACCGACCCGAACAGAGAACTTCCGGGAAGGAAGCATGAGCGACGCCACTCAAACCGCAATACGCGCTTACCCGCAGCACCGGGCGCGGAGGCAAACCCCGAAACCCTTCGCCGGAATCGAGCGCAGCACCGACATCACGCTACGAACCGGTCCGGATTACCCGGCCATCGCGTCCAGCGCCGAATTCCACGACCTGCGCCGGAAGGTGATCAGGTTCGTATTTCCGATGACCGCGTTATTCCTCGTCTGGTACCTCGGCTACGTCCTGCTCGCCGCCTATCAGACCGAGCTGATGGCCCGCCCCGTGCTCGGATTGATCAACATCGGGTTGCTGCTCGGAATCGGGCAGTTCGTGTCCACGGTGCTCATCACCACCGCCTACGTCCGCTTCGCCGAACGCTCCGTCGACCCCCTCGTCGAAGAGCTGCGCGCCGAAGTGGACGCCTCCACCGCACCGGCCGCGGACGGTGACCGGCGATGAACCACCCCCTCCCCGCCGTCGCGCAGGACTCCCCGGGCGGCTCGCTGCTGCCCGCCGACGGGCCCGCGGTCAACACGGCGATCTTCGCCGGGTTCGTGCTGCTCACGCTGTTCCTCGTCTACCGGGTCAGCAGCCGCCGCAGCACCACCGCCGACTACTTCGCCGCGGGCGGCTCGTTCACCGGCGCGCAGAACGGCATCGCGCTCTCCGGCGACTTCCTCTCCGCCGCCTCGTTCCTCGGCATCGCCGGGGCGATCGCGGTGCACGGCTACGACGGCTTCCTGTACTCCATCGGATTCCTGGTCGCCTGGCTGATCAACCTGCTGCTCATCGCCGAGCGGATGCGCAACACCGGCCGGTTCACCATGGGCGACGTGCTCAGCTTCCGGATGCGCAAGCGCCCGGTCCGCGCCGCGGCCGCCGTCTCCACGCTGGCCATCACCTTCGTCTACATGATCGCGCAGATGGCCGGAGCCGGCGGGCTCGTGGCCCTGCTGCTCGACGTGCACGGCGCGGGCGGCCAGGCGATCGTCATCGCCGTCGTCGGCGTCGTCATGGTGCTGTACGTGCTGGTCGGCGGCATGAAGGGCACCACGTGGGTGCAGATCGTGAAGGCCGCGCTGCTGTTCCTCTGCGTCGGGATGATGACGATCTTCCTGATCGGGAAGTTCGGCTACGACCCGTCGAAGCTGCTGGTCCACGCCGCCGAGAACAACCCGAACGGCCGGGACATCTTCGCGCCGGGCGTGCAGTACGGGCTGTCCTCGATGACCAGGTTGGACTTCGTCTCGCTGTCGCTGGCCCTGGTGCTCGGCGTCGGCGGGCTGCCGCACGTGCTGATGCGCTTCTACACGGTGCCGAACGCGAAGGAGGCCCGCCGCTCGGTCGTGTGGGCGGTGTGGACGATGTCCGCGTTCTACCTGTGCACCCTGATCATCGGGTTCGGCGCGGCGGCGCTGGTCGGCACCCCGACCATCCTCGACGCCCCCGGCGGGGAGAACTCGGCGGCCCCGCTGCTGGCCTACCAGGTGGGCGGCACGTTCCTGCTGGGCATCGTGGCCGCGGTCGCGTTCGCGACCATCCTCGCGGTGGTCGCCGGGCTCACCCTGACCGCGTCGGCCTCGTTCGCCCACGACATCTACGCGAACCTGATCCGGGACGGCAACGCCGACTCCGGCCAGGTCGTGCGGGTCGCGCGGTACACGGCGCTGGCCATCGGCGGGGTGTCGATCCTGGGCGGCATCGCCGTCAACGGGCAGAACATCGCGTTCCTGGTGGGGCTGGCGTTCGCGTTCGCGGCCTCGGCGAACCTGTCCACGCTGCTGTACTCGCTGTTCTGGCGGCGGTTCAACACCTCGGGAACCTTGTGGGGGATCTACAGCGGACTGGTGTCCTGCCTGGTGCTGGTCGTGCTGTCCCCGGTGGTCTCCGGCTCGCCGGACTCCATCTTCCCCGGGGTGGACTTCGCGCTGTTCCCGCTGCGCAACCCGGGCATCGTGTCCATCCCGATCTCGTTCCTGTTCGCCGCGATCGGCACGCTGTTCAGCGAGGAGACGCCCGATGAGGACCGGCGGGCCGAGATGGAGGTCCGCTCGCTGACCGGGATCGGCGCGGGCAAGGGCTGACCCGCTCCCGCGGGCGTCCGGAGGTGCGGCTCCGGGCGCGTCCGAGCCGGCCCGGACGGCGCCGCTTTCCCCCGGAGCGGTCGTCAGGAGCCCGTCCGGGGTTCGAATCCGACGCATTCCGCGACCGGCAGCCCCGGATAGCGCGGAATCCGCTCATCCCATCCGGCTCGGGTGCACCGCATGTACGTGACGCCTCGTCGCGTGCGGTTCAGCGAGGGGTGCTCGCAGTACCGGCACAACCCGGCGGGAACGGCCAAACCGTCCCAGGGATCCGCGTCGTCCATCGTTTCCTCCGGTCCGCTCCGGCTCGGCGGCACGGTTCCGCGTCGGCCCGCGGCGGGCTCGCCGGAATGCCGCCGCGCTCGGCGGGAAGCTTAACCGCCACCGCGATGTGGTCACTCAGCGGTGAACCTGACGATTCAGTTCACCGCATCGTGGACACTGGCGAAGTAATCGTGATCGCTCACCGCTGTCCTAGCGCGAATTCTTTTCGGAGTTCGGCAGGCGTCGGCGCATTCCCCGAAGCACACGATCGGACACTCCCGGCGAACCCTCCGCGGCCGATAAGATGAACGGCGCGTTGATTGGTTCGGCTACGGGGGAAACGTCGGAACGATCTCTTCGCGAAACTCCCGGCCGGGAGCGTTCGGCCCGGCGCGGGAGCCAGGGGGAAAATCATGCACACGATCCGGAACGCCGTGCTGGCGGGAGTCGCCGCACTGGTGCTGCAAGTGCACGGCCTGGGGGCCGGAGTCGCGCACTTCGTCTTCGAATTCGGCCAGCGGCTCGCCGAGCTGAGCCGGGACGCCGGTCCCGACCGCGCCGAGGACTTCCGCGTGCCGGGGGTGAACCTGCGGGCCGGTCCCGGCACGTCGTCGGTGGTGGTGGGCGTCGGCAACCCGGGCGATCGGGTGGTGCAGCGCCGGGAGGTCGAGGGCGAGCGGGTGACCTGCCCGGACGGCCGCACGCGGCACACCTGGGCGCAGGTGCTGGACCGGCGCACCCGGGTCACCGGCTACGTCAGCTCCTGCTTCCTGTGACCGCCGCGGGGACCGGGCCGGTCAGGCGGTGGCCCGCGCGGCCGCCCGCCCGGCGGCGCGCCCGGAGAACAGGCAGCCGCCGAGGAAGGTCCCCTCCAGCGAGCGGTACCCGTGCATGCCACCGCCGCCGAACCCGGCCACCTCACCGGCCGCGTACAGCCCCGGCAGCGGCGAGCCGCCCGCGCCGATGACCCGCGCGTCCAGGTCCGTCTCGACCCCGCCGAGGGTCTTGCGGGTCAGCAGCGACAGCCGGACCGCCACCAGCGGACCCGCCGCCGGGTCCAGCAACCGGTGCGGCGGGGCGACCCGCACCAGCCGGTCCACGCTGTAGTGCCGGGCGGCGCGGATCAGCGAGACCTGCGCGTCCTTGCCCAGCCCGGAGGTGACCTGCCGGTCCCGCGCCGCGATGTCCCGCTCCAGCCGCTCGGCGTCGATCAGGTCCGCGCCGGTCAGCTCGTTCATGCCGCGCACCAGCTCCGGCAGTGTGCGCCGGGTGACGAAGTCGGCGCCGCGCTTGACGAACTCGGCGACCGGGCCCGGCGTCACCTCCCCGCCGCGGGCGAGCACCTCGGCGACGCTGCGGCCGGTGAGGTCGGGGTTCTGCTCCGAACCGGACAGCGCGAACTCGCGGCTGATGATGCGCCGGTTGAGCACGAACCAGGTGTGGTCGTGGCCGGTGGAGCCGATGTGCGCCAGGGTCGCCAGGGTGTCCGCACCGGGGAACAGCGGCGGCGGCAGCCTGCGGCCGAGCGCGTCGATCCAGAACGAGGACGGTCCCGGCAGGATGCGGATGCCGTGGTCGGTCCACACCGGATCGTAGTTGCGGATTCCTTCGGTGTAGTGCCACATCCGGTCGGAGTTGATGATGCGGCCACCGGTGTCGCCGACGACCTCCAGCATCCGCCCGTCCACGTGGTCGGGCACCCCGGCGATCATCTTCTCCGGGGCGGGTCCGAGCCGCGCGGGCCAGTTCCGCCGCACCAGGTCCAGGTTCGCGCCGATGCCGCCGGAGGTGACCACGACGGCCTGCGCGCGCAGGTCGAACTCGCCGATCGCGGTGCGGGAGCTGCGCTGGCCGCGGGACACCCCGCTGGCTTCCAGCACCTCGCCGCGCACCCCGTCCACGGCACCGCCGGTGGTGGTCAGCCCGGTGACCCGGTGCCGGAAGCGCAGCTCCACCCGGCCGCGCTCCTCGGCGGCGCGCACGCGGCGCAGGAACGGCTCCAGCACGCCGGGCCCGGTCCCCCAGGTGATGTGGAAGCGGGGCACCGAGTTGCCGTGCCCGGTGGCCAGCGATCCGCCGCGCTCGGCCCACTGCACCAGCGGGAACAGCGACAGCCCCTGCTGCCGCAGCCAGGACCGCTTCTCCCCGGCGGCGAAGTCCACGTAGGCCTCGGCCCAGCGGCGCGGCCAGTGGTCGTCGGCGCGGTCGAACCCGGCGGTGCCCTGCCAGTCCTGCCAGGCCAGCTCGCGGGAGTCGCGCACGCCGAGCCTGCGCTGCTCCGGGGAGTCCACCAGGAACAGGCCGCCGAAGGACCAGTGCGCCTGCCCGCCCAGCGAGGCCTCGGGTTCCTGGTCGAGCAGCAGCACGCGGCGGCCGGCGTCGGCCAGCTCGGCGGTCGCGACCAGTCCGGCCAGTCCGGCACCCACCACGATGACATCGGCGTCGAACGCCACCAGCGACTCCTCTGCTCACCCGGTCGGAAGCTCTGCGAACTATAGGCCGCCGCGCCATCCCCGACACCAGTCCGCGGGCGACCGCTCCCGCGTTCGGCGGTGGACGTTGGGCTGAACCGCTCAAGGACCTGCCGCCACCAGGTGGCGGACATGCGGTTATCAGCATCTGACAACGCCTCTTCCACGTCGCGGGACGTTCCGGCCAGCCTGTGAACCAGGACACAGCTCAACGGAGAGGAGTCCGTGTTGCGAGCGGTCAGAGTGCACGCCTACGGCGAGAGACCCGTGGTCGAATCGGTTCCCGATCCGGCCGTGCGGGAACCGCTGGACGTGCTGGTCGAAGTCGGGGCGGCGGGCGTGTGCCGCACCGACCTGCACATCATCGAAGGGCAGTGGGCCGACAAGAGCGGCGTCGCGCTGCCCTACGTCATCGGGCACGAGAACGCGGGAACGGTCCGCGAGGTCGGCAGCGCCGTGAGCAACGTGCGGCCCGGTGACAAGGTCATCCTGCACCCGCTGGTCACCTGCGGCCTGTGCCGTCCCTGCCGCGGTGGGGACGACGTGCACTGCGAGAACTCGCTGTTCCCCGGCATCGACACCGACGGGGGCATGGCGGAGCTGCTGCGCACGAACGCCCGCTCGGTCGTCAAGCTGGACGACGGGCTGGAACCCGCCGAGGTGGCCGCGCTCGCCGACGCCGGGCTCACCGCCTACCACGCGGTGCGCAAGGCGGTGCCGCTGCTGCACCCGGGCGCGCACGTGGTGGTGATCGGCGCGGGCGGGCTCGGCCACATCGGGTTGCAGTCCCTGGTCGCGCTGACCCCGGCCGAGATCACCGTGGTGGACCGCTCGCCGGAGGCGCTGCGGCTGGCCGAGCAGCTCGGCGCGCACCACGCCGTCCGGGCCGACGGCGGGCAGGTCGACGCGGTCCGGGACATCACCGGCGGGAAGGGCGCCGAGGTGGTGCTCGACTTCGTCGGCGAGAACGGCACCGAGGCGGACGGGATCGCGATGACCCGCGACGCCGGTTCGTACTTCGTCATCGGCTACGGCGGCCGGCTCGACGTGCCCACCATCGACGTCATCTCCCGCGAGATCAACGTGGTCGGCAACCTCGTCGGCTCGTACCTCGACCTCGACGAGCTGATGACGCTCACCGCGCAGGGCAAGGTCTCGCTGCGCACCCGCACCTACCCGCTCGACGCCGCGCTGGACGCGCTCGACGACCTCGACTCGGGTCGCATCCCCGGCGGCCGCGCCATCCTCGTCCCCTGACCCGCCCCACCACGGAGGTTCGCCATGTATGAGAAGGACGGAACGAAGTACTTCATCGTCGACAGCCACATCCACGCGTGGGACGGGACGCCGGCCAACCAGGCCAACCGCTACGGCGAGGGCTTCCTGAACTGCTTCTTCGACTACCACCGGAACCTGAGCCCGGAGTCGGAGATCTGGACGCACGAGCAGTTCCAGAAGCAGAGCGAGGAGAAGATCCTCCACGACCTGTTCGAGGTCGGGTACGTCGACAAGGCCATCTTCCAGCCGACCTACCTCACCGACTTCTTCGTCAACGGCTTCAACACCACCGAGCAGGACGGTGCGCTCGCCGAGAAGCACCCGGACAAGTTCATCGTGAACGGCGGCTGGGACCCGCGGGACGGCGAGGCCGGGCTGGGCGCGCTGGAACGGCTGGCGGAGCGCTGGCAGCTCAAGGGCACCAAGCTCTACACCGCGGAGTGGAAGGGCGAGTCCAAGGGCTGGAAGCTGACCGACCCGTGGTCGTACCGGTACCTGGAGAAGTGCCAGGAGCTGGGCATCCGCAACATCCACATCCACAAGGGACCGACGATCTACCCGCTGAACCGGGACGCGTTCGACGTGGCCGACGTCGACGACGTGGCCTCGGCGTTCCCGGAGCTGAACTTCATCGTGGAGCACGTCGGGCTGCCGCGGCTGGAGGACTTCTGCTGGATCGCCACCCAGGAGCCCAACGTCTACGGCGGACTCGCGGTGGCCATGGCGTTCATGCACCACCGGCCGCGCTACTTCGCCCAGATCATCGGTGAGCTGCTGTTCTGGCTGGACGAGAACCGGATCACCTTCTCCAGCGACTACGCGATCTGGACGCCGAAGTGGCTGGTGGAGCAGTTCGTGGACTTCCAGATCCCGGAGGACATGCAGGACGAGTACGGGGTGCTGACCACCGACGTCAAGCGCAAGATCCTCGGCCTGAACGCGGCGCGGCTCTACGACATCGAGGTGCCCGCGGAGATGCGCGCCGCGGAACCCGAGGTCCCGGCCGGCCGCGAACCGGTCGCCTCCGAGCTGAACCAGGAGGTGCTGTCGTCATGACCACGGCCGTGAACCTGGAGACCGAGGTGTGGCGGGCGCTGGACGCGGTGCTCGACCCGGAGCTGGACCAGCCGGTCACCGACCTGGAGTTCGTGTCGCGGGTGGCGGTGGACCGCTCGGACGTGCAGGTCGACCTGCGGCTGCCCACGTACTTCTGCGCGCCGAACTTCGCCTATTTGATGGTCGCCGACGCGCACGACGCGGTGGCGGAGCTGCCGTGGGTGCGGCGGGTGCGGGTGCGGTTGCTGGACCACTTCGCGTCCGAGGAGATCAACGCGGGCGTCGCGGCCGGGGACGGTTTCGACGCCGCGTTCCCCGGGCTGGCGGCCGGTGAGCTGGAGGAGCTGCGCACCACGTTCCTGCGCAAGGCGCACCTGGCCTACCAGGAGCAGGTGGCCCAGCAGCTGCTGCGCTCGGGCACCGGGCTGGAGCAGCTGGTGCAGGTGCGGCTCGGCAACCTGCCGCCGAGCCAGGCGCTGGACCGGCTGCGCAGGCGGCGGGACCAGCTGGGCCTGCCGTCCGGGCCGGACGCCCCGCTGCTGGTCGACGACGACGGCGCACCCGTGCCCGTCGAAGGGCTGTCCGCGCGGTTGCGGTTCGCCCGCACCACGCGGGTCAGCATCGAGGGCAACGCCGGCTGGTGTCGTGGCCTGCTCGACACCCGGTACGGGCCCGGCGGGGGAACCGCCCGGCCTGGCCTACATTGAGGAGCATGGACGCGCTGCCCACCGGCGGACGGAATCCGCAGCACAACGGCGCCAAGGCGCCGGCGGGGACGTTGCAGTCGGTGGGCCGCGCACTGCGCGTGCTGGAGGCGATCGCGGCCTCCCCGTGCGGGGTGAGCGCCAAGTCCCTCGCCGCCCAGCTCGACCTGACGTTGCCGACGACGTACCACCTGCTGACGACGCTGGTGGAGGCCGGGCACGTGGTGCACCTGACCGACCAGAAGGTGTTCGCGCTGGGCTACAAGGCCCGCTTCCTCGGGCAGGCCCTGTCCCGGCAGCTCGCGGTGCCGCCGGAGATCGCCGCGGCGATCCGCCGGTTGCACCAGCACGCGGACGCCGCCGCGTACTACGCGATCTACCGGGACACCGAGGTGGTCATCGCGCACGTGGAGGACTCCGACCGGCGTCCTCGGGTGCAGCCGTTGGACGTGGGGTTCCACCAGGCCTCGCACGCCACGGCCTTCGGCAAGATCATGCTGGCGGCGATGGAGCAGCAGCAGCGGGCGCGGTACCTGGAGCAGGCCGGGATGACGCCGTGCACGCCGTCGACGATCCGCACCCGGGAGGCGCTGGAGGAGCACCTCTCGCACGTGCGGCAGTCGCAGATCGCCTTGGAGATCGCGGAGTTCCAGCCGGGGCTGGCGTGCATGGCCTCGCCGGTGTTCGACCCGGCGGGCTGCGTGACCGCGTCGGTGGCGATCTCGCTGCCGATCGCGGAGTTCCGCGCCCGGCGGTGGGCGGTCGAGCGCGCGGTGCGGCAGGGCGCGGTGCGGGTGACCCGCGCGCTGGTGAGCCGGCCGCGCGGCTGAACCGGGTTCTCCGGTCTGCCGCCGCCACTTCGCGGCGGCAGACCGGAAATCCACTCGGTCGGGGTGTATCCAGCTGAAGTGCTGGCGCTCGCACCACGGTTTCGGGAATCTGGATCTAGTCCGGGCCACGTCTTGGGCCGACAGGACACCTCTTCCGAATTCCCCTTGCTGTGAAAGGAGATCCAGCATGTCCGCTGCCGCCACCACGATCTCGGAACCGCGTCGCCGAACTCGTCCACTGTGGACCAGAGGGCGCTCCGCGCTGATCCCGTTGCTGGCGCTGGGCATCGCGCTGGGCGGCCTCGGCGGAGCCGCGAACGCGGGTCCCGCGACACCGGTCCCCTGCCAGGACGGCGCGTTCTGCGCCTACCCGCACGTCGAACTCCAGGGCGAACCACACCGCGCCGAACTGCGCGCGACCGCCGTGGAGGAGTGCGTCGCGCTCCCGGCCGAGCCCGAGGTGAAGTCCTTCGCCAACCAGACCGGGAAGCCCGTCACGGTGTACCAGGACCCGGACTGCGACACGCACGCGGACTTCGCCACCTACCCGTCCGGTTCGCGCGCGCCGCGGTCCGACTACGTGCCGCGAGCGATCAAGATCTGGTCACGCTGATCCGGCGTCGGCGGGCGCACCGCCCGCCGACCCGGCCGTTCCCGCCGCGCCCGGCACCAGCACGCGCAGCAGCCGCCGGGCCGAGCTCTCCCAGGTGAACCGAGCGGCCTGCTCGCAGCCGCCGCGCACCAGTTCGGCGCGCTGCTCGGGATCGTCCACCTCGCGCACCGCCGCGACGAAGGCCGCGACGTCTCCGACCGGGAAGAACCGGGCGTGACCACCCGTCACCTCGCGGAAGATCTCCAGATCGCTGCACACGACAGGAGTTCCGGCATGCATCGCCTCGATGATCGGCAACCCGAAGCCCTCGTCCCGCGAGGCCGTCACCAGCGCCGCCGCCCCGCGCAGCAGCGTCCGGTAGGCGTCCTCGTCGATGCCGTTCCAGAACACCACGTCCGAACCGGGCGGCACCTGGGCGCGCAGCTCCGCCTCCCGGGCGGGGGCGATGCGGCTCAGCAGGTGCAGGCGGTACCCGGGCAGCGATCCCATCCCCGCGATCAGCGTCTCGACGTCCTTGTAGGGCATGAACGAACCCATGTAGACCAGTTCGCGGACCTGCCCGGCGGGGGCCTGCTCGGCGTCGACGGGCTCCGGCAGGCCGGACGGCGCGTTCGGCACCACCGTCACCGGCCGCCGGGTCAGGCGGTGGCGCCGGATGAGCCGCGCGGTCGTCTCGCTGACCGTGACGACCGCGTCCGCCCGGTTCAGCAGCAGCCGCTGCGGCCAGTAGGCGCGGTGGTACAGCCGCCAGATCACCCGCACCGGCAGCGGCAGGAAACCGGGCGGTTCCGGGTGCCGGTAGTAGATGAGGTCGTGCAGCGTGAGCACCAGGCGGTAGCGTCGGCCGAACCCGCCGATCACCTGCATCGGGCTGAACACCACGTCCGCGCCCAGCGCGTGCAGCCTGCTCGCCAGGGACAGCTCCCGCATCGAGAACGGGCTGTTGATCTTGATGTGCGGCACTTCCGCCGGCAGCAGCGCGAGCTGGCGCCGGTCGTTGATCAGCATCGTCACCGGGTGCAGGGCGTGCAGCGCGCGGATCAGCTCCGCACCGAACCGGCTGATGCCGTCGTGCGCGTCGGTGCGCGTCCAGCGGGCGTCCACGAACACCCGCGCGGGCCGCCCACCGCCCGCGGGGAGCTCCCCGTCCCCGTCCGCCGGATCGCGGGACTCGTCGGGGCCCGGCGTACCGGCGGTCCCGGCGTGTCCGGCGTGTCCGGTGGGTTCCGCGGTTCCGGCCGGTTCGGTGGTTCCCGTCGGCTCGTGCGGCTCGTGCGGCTCGATCGGATCGGTCGGCCGGGCGCTCAAGACTCCCCCAAGAAGCGGTCGATCGCGTGCGCGGCGGCGGCCGGCGTCTCGTAGTGCACGAGGTGCCCGACGCCGGGGATCACCACCAGCTCGGCATCCGGCAGGCCCGCGAGGAGCTCGCGCTGCCCGGCCAGCGGTGCGATGTCGTCGGACTCCCCCGCGATCAGCAGCGTCGGCAGCGTCAGCGACGCGCTGTGGTCGGCCACCGTGCCGGTCACCGAGGCCTCGTAGGTCTCGGCGAGCAGCGCCGGGCTGTGGAAGCGGGAGAAGTGGCGCTGGTGGCTGTCGTGCACGAACCGGCGCACCTCCGGGTCGCGGGTCCGCAGCATCGCCAGTCCGGTGCCCCACACCACCAGCCGGTTGGCCAGCAGCGCCCGCCCCAGCCGCGACGGCAACGCGGTGCCCAGGGCGTAGTACAGCGAAGTCAGCCGGGACAGCACGACCCGCGGCCCCCGCAGCGCGGGCGTCGAGATCGGGTTGACCAGCACCAGCCGCTCCACCAACTCCGGACCACGGGAGACGACGTGCGCAGCCACCATCGAACCGAAGGAATGCCCGAGCAGCACCACCGGCCGGTCCCGGCCGCCGAGGTGCTCGATGAGCTCGATGATCGCGTCGGCGTAGCCGGGCACGTCGTGCGCGCGCCCGGTCATCGGCCCGGAGTCGCCGAACCCCGGCAGGTCCGGGACGACGACGGTGCGACCACCGCCCAGCCGCGCCACGATCGGCTCCAGCCCGTGGTGGGTGCCGCGCAGTCCGTGCACCATCACGATCAGCCGGTCCGCTTCCTCGTCCGCCGAGGTCTCCGGCGGCTCCGAGGCCTCCGGCGCCTCGTCCGGAGCGCTCGACCGGTAGGTCCAGAAGTGCAGGCCCGAACCCTGGATCCGCACCACCTGCGATTCCGGCCGCAGCTCCTGCTCGTGCGCCGCGGTGCCCGGTGCCGGTGTTCTGCTGCTCATGGTGGCTCCTCAGCTGGCCAGCTCGGCGGGCAGCTCGACGGGTGTCACCCCGTCGTCGTGCGCGAGCGCGTGCCGGTAGATCGATTCGAAGCGGGCCAGCACCGCGTCGATGTCGTGCTTGCTGCTCACCAGCCGCTCCCCGGCGGCGCCCATCCGGTCGATGGTGGCGCGGTCCGCGAGCACGTCGTCGATGGCGTGCGCCAGGGCGTGCACGTCCCGCGGCCGGTACAGCCAGCCGTTCTCCCCCGCCTCGACCAGGTGCGGCAACGCCATCGCGTCCGCCAGCACCACCGGGGTGATCGCGGACATCGCCTCCATCGTGGCGAGGCTCTGCAGCTCGGCGATGCTCGGCATGCAGAACAGGTCCGCCCTGGCGTAGGCGTCGAGCAGCTCCTCCTCGTCGACCAGGCCCGCGAAGTGCACCCGGTCCGAGATGCCGAGCTCCGCCGCCAGCTCGCCCAGCGGTTCGCGGCAGCTGCCGTCGCCGACGATCTCCAGGCGGGTCGGGTGCTCGGTCTTGAGCAGCGCCATCGCCCGCAGCAGGTCGTCGATGTGCTTCTCCTCGTCGAGCCTGCCGACGAACAGGACGGTGCGGGTCGCGGAGTCCGGGTCCTGCTTGCGCAGCTCCTGCGCCCGGCGCCGGTACCGCCCGACGTCGATGCCGCAGGACACCGGCACCGCCGGCCGGGAGAACCCGTTGTCCTGGAGCAGCTGCACCGCGCGCGGCGTGGGCGCGGTCACCAGCTGCGCCTTGCCGTAGTGCTTGATCAGGTTGTGCCAGAGCAACCGCGCGCCCGCCTTCTGCAGGGCCTTCGGGATGCGCACGTAGCCGAAGATGTTCTCCGGCATGAAGTGGTTGGTGGCGATGAGCCCGATGCCCTGGCGGCGCGCGGCGTTGATCAGGCCGCGGCCGATGAAGAAGTGCGACTGGACGTGCACGATGTCCGGCTGGATCTCGCGCAGCAACCGGTCGGCGACCGACGAGGCCTGCCACGGCGGGCACGCCCGGAACGTCGGGTGCGCCGGGGTCCGGTAGGACGCGACGCGGTGCACCGTCACGCCGTCCTCGACGCCGGTGCTCTCGTTGCGGTCCACCGAGTGGCAGATCACGTGCACGTCGTGGCCGCGGCGGGCCAGCCCGGTCGCGAGCCGGTGGCCGAAGTTCGCCGCACCGTTCACCTCGGGCGGGTACATCACCGCGCCGATCACGATGCGCAGCCGATCTCCGCCGAACGGTTGCGAAGTCAAGTTGAACTCCCGTCAGAACGTATCCGCCGAACGTCGGCGTCGCCGTCGCCGGTCACGGTTGCTTGCACTCGCCGATCTTGGGTGTCCGGATGGTGCCGCGCGAGCGCGAACACGCCTGCGCAGGCGATCACGGCGCACAGCAGCTCGCCGATCGCGGTCGCACCGTCCACGGCATCGGCCTCACCCAGCAGCCCGATGCCCAGGCCCACCGCCACGAGCGGGTCGATCACGGTCAGGCAGGCCACGACCAGGTCCGGGGGGCCGCTCGCGTAGCCGTGCTGCAGCAACCAGCCGCCCACCGCCATCGCCACCACGATCACGACCAGCGGCAGCGGGTTGATGCTCAGCAGCGGCGCGCTGCCGAACTGCTGGACCAGCGCCCGCACCAGCAGCGAGACCAGCCCGTAGGCGACGGCGCAGCCCGCCGCGTAGGCCATGCAGCGGATCTTCGACCTGGTGACCAGGCCGACCACGCCCAGCGCCAGCACCGTGCCCGCCACCAGCTGAGTGGCGAGCAGCTGGTCGTCCGGCATCACCGGGGTGGAGGTCGCGCTGCCCGCCGCGAGGAACACGAACGCCGCGACGCCACCGGTCGCGGCCAGCACCGAGAGCACCACGTGCACGTTGAGGTCGCGGGTGCGGATGCCCTGCTGGCGGGCGTTGAGCAGCACGGTGATCGGCAGCGCCAGCACGCCGACCGGCTGCACGACGCTCAGCGGCGCCAGCCCCAGCGCGCAGGCGTGCAGCAGCGCCCCGCTGCCCAGCGCCAGCAGCCCCAGCAGCCATCGCTGGTTGCGCAGCAGCCGCACCTGGCTGCGCACCTTCAAGCCGTCGTCGCCGATCGCGTCCTGCACCGCGCCGTGCTGCAACCGGGCGCCGACGGCGTAACCGCAGGCGCCCAGCGCGGCCAGCGCCACCGCGAGTGTGGTCACCGCGCACCCCGCTCCACGAAGCTCACCTGCCGGTCACCGGGCGCCGCGGACCTCGCCGGGCCCCGCCCGGCGCGGCCTGCGCGGTGCGCGACCGGGCGCGCACCACCGGTGACGACGCCCGCGAACGGACGTCCACCGGCTCCACCCCTGGTCGCTGCTGCCGCCGGCAGCCCGTGCTGTTCGTCCACACCGCTCAATCTCGCGCATCGCGGGTTCGCCCCACATCGGGGCACACCCTCAATTTCCCTGATCCGGCTCGTCCGCCGCACCGGGCCGCTCCCGCGGCCCCGCGATCCCGGGCCCGCCACCCCATGATGGCCCCGTCCCGCTCACCCCCGGGCGCACTTCCGACGATCCGACCGGTTCGCCCTGGACACCGGCGCCCGATTCGACCGAACACCGCAGCGACGACCCGCCGCCCCCGGCATCGTCCGTTCCGCGCAAGGGATCACCCGGACCACCCCGTTCGACACCCGGACCCCGCTGGTCCCGTTCGACCGCGGCCCGCGCGATAAGACTTCCAGCTCCGCGAGAACCCGCGGGGAAACAATCAGCGAATAGCCGCGAACGGCCCGCGCGCGTGAAACGCGCGGGCGCCCCGCGGAAGCCTCGAACCGGATATCGGGAATGCGTGCCGTGAACGGTCGAACGCGGGCGGTGCCGGTTCGGTCGCTCGACGGCGCACACCTCCGGGGAATCCGCGGGCACGAGCAGCGGCGGGGTATGCGCCACATACCCCGCCCACTCATTACCTCCCGCTTGATCCACGTGCACGACTGTAGAACAAGACCCCTGAGACGCTTGTCAGCAACACAACGAACAGCGGTTTCCCGCCGCGGTCACCGCAGCCGTTGCGAACCGCGCAGATCGTTGCGCCGCAGGAATAAACGCACGCCAGCGGGCGACGACCGCACAAACAAGATCAACTATTTACCGGCGGATCGTGATAGGACCAACACCCTGAACCGTTCCCGGCGAGCCGCGGACCGCTCCCCCGGACCTGCCGGGGGTGGGACGATGCTGCGATGCCCGCCGACCCCGGGACCGCGCCCGAACCCGATCCCACCGGCCGCACTTCCCCGCCCGCCCGGCGGCCCAGCACCGGCGTCGGCCGCTCGACCCGAGCAGCCCCGGCGCTGCTCGTCGTTCCCGCACTGCTGGCCGCGGCCGCGGCCTGGGCCGCGACCCTGCACGTCGGCGCGGACGACGTCCCCGGCCTGGTCGATCCCGCGGTCGCGGTGCGCTACGGCGCCCCGGTCGTCCGCGCGCTGCTCGACGTGGCCGCCGTCGCCACCGTCGGACTCGGCATGCTGCCCCGCCTGGTCCCGGACCGCGGTGGCCGCGCCCGCGCCCTGCTCGCGCTGACCCGGCGCGCCGCGGTGGTCACGGCGCTGAGCTGGCTGGCCTGCTCGCTGCTGCTGCTCGGGCTGTACACGGCCGAGCTCGCCACCGGCAGCCCGACCGCGGAGGACGTGGCCCGCTACGTCAGCGGCGTCCCGGCCGGGGCGGCGCTGGCGCTGGGCGCGGGGTGCGCCGCGGGCTGCGCGGCGCTCGGCCTCACCGGGGTCGTCCGAGATGCCCGCGGGAACGGCGCGGACCGGCTCACCGACGACCTGGGCGCGGTGCTCGCGCTGCTCGGGCTGCTGCCGATGCCGCTGACCGGGCACGCCGTCGACTGGGAGTACCACGACCTGAGCATGCTCTCGGTGCAGCTGCACGTGCTCGCCGCGGCCGTGTGGGCGGGCGGGCTGGCCGCGATCGCCGCGTTCGTCGCCCCGCGCCGCGGTCTGCTGGCGAGCACGCTGCCGCGCTACTCGAAGCTGGCGACCGGCGCGATCGTGCTGGTCGCGGCGTCCGGGGTGTTCAACGGCGGCACCGAGCTCACCACCGCCGGCGCCGGGCTCGGTGGACTGATCAGCACCGGGTACGGCCGGATCGTGCTGCTCAAGGCGGTGCTGCTGGTGCTGCTGGCCGCGCTGGGCGGGCACGCCCGGTTCCGGCTGCTGCCGCTGGTGGAACGCCACCGGCGCACCGCGCTGATCACCTGGGCGGCGGTGGAGGTGGGCGTGATGGGCGTGGCCTACGGGCTGGGCGCGGTGCTGGCCCGCGCCCCCGTCCTCACCTGACCGCGCACCGGCGAACGGCCCACCCGTCCGGGTGGGCCGTTGAGCACCTGAGCCGGGTCAGCGCGGGATGCGCAGCACCTGGCCGACGTAGATCAGGTTCGGGTCGGTGATCCCGTTGGCCTGGGCGATCGACTGCCAAGCCACACCGACCTTCGCGCCGATCCCGGAGAGCGTGTCCCCGGGCTGCACCACGTAGGTCTCGGGCGCGGGCGGGGCGGGCGGCGCGGGCGGCGCCTCGGTGCCGCCGGTCAGCACCGGCAGGTCCACCAGCGACACGTTCAGGTCGGTGTCACCGGCGATGCCCGGCACCTCGCCGTCGGAGGCGTGCTGGTGGATCGCCACCCGGTCGGTGAGGAAGCCCGGCTGGCCCGCGGGGCGGCCGTAGTGCGCGACCCACAGGAACACCCCGGGGTCGACCCACGAATCGGTGGCCAGCTTGTCGCTGAACCACGTGGACGAGGCGTACACGACGACCTCGTTGCGCCCCGTGTGCCCGCGCAGCGCGTCCACGAACCCCTTGATCCACGCGCCGAGGTCGGCGGCCTCGGTCTCCATGTCCAGGCACGGCGGCAGGTTCCCCGGCCCGGCCGAGCCGGTGCGGGCCAGCTGGCCCGCGAAGTCCGCGGCTTCGGCCTGCGGCGAGTTCGTGTCCGGTCGGGCGAAGTGGTACAGCCCGGTCACCAGGCCGGCCCCACGAGCTCCGCCGAGTTGCGAATCCAGCGTCGGGCTCACATAGCCGACGCCTTCGGTCGCCTTGATGTAGGTGAAGGCGAATCCGGCGCCGCGCACCGCGGCCCAGTCCGGTTCTCCTTGATATCGCGCGACGTCGATTCCTGGAATGCTCGCCATCCCCGAACCCCCTCACTTCACCGGATGCGGCCCGGTGCGCGAGTCGCGGCGCACGAACCGGATCGGCGGTCTCGTCTCGGTCTTCGGTCTGTTCCGCCGACCCCGGCGCCGGCATTTCTTCCGAAAGCGAGGAACGATCTTCGCTGCCGGGCGGGGACAGTTCTCACAGCCAACGTATCGAAGGTCAACGATCATCGAGTTCCGCCGTTCAGGTCAAGAGCTCCACCCGATCGGTCCTGTTTTCGCCAAAGCGATCAGGTCGCCCGCCGACCGCCGTAGAAATCGATCATGCTCGGCCGCGCGGGTCGCGAACCCGACCGGGTGGCGGCAGAGTGGGGGCGGCCCGCACGGCGGCGCCTCCATCCGGGGGAACTCCGGGCGGACCGCGCAAGACGTGCAACCACCTGTGGCGCCGAACGTCTTCACAACAGCGGACCGGATACGACGACGGGCCGTACGAGGCGGCCGATGGAGGTGGGCAACCGTGTTCTCGCAACGACTGGACGCAAGGAAGCCGGGCAGGACGAACCGGGCGAGCCTGAGGATCGGCCCGCTCGCGGCCGCGGCACTGGGCACGGTGCTGCTCGGCGCCTGCGGTTCGCCGACCGGGCAGGTGGCCTCGACCGCGGACGCCCCGGCGTCGACCATCCCGCAGCCGACCCCCTCGGAGGCGCAGCCCGCCCCGGCGGAGACCTCCGACGCCGATCCGTCGACGGCCGCGCAGAGCCGGTCGGACGCCTCCGGCCAGGCCGCGGCGGAACCGCGCGACCAGGTGGAGCGCTGCCACACCTCGCAGCTGTCCGGCGCGGTGGGGCACGGGGATTCCGGCGCGGGCCAGCGGTACGCGGAGCTCACGCTCACCAACACCAGCGGCGAGGCCTGCACGCTCTACGGCTACGGCGGCATGCAGCTGCTCGGCGCGGACGGCCAGCAGCTGCCGACGCAGCTGGAGCGCACGCCGAACCCCGGCCCGCAGGTGGTGCGGCTGGCCCCCGGCGAGTCGGCCAGCTCGACGCTGCACTGGACCGCGGTGCCGCACGAGGGCGAGTCGGAACAGGGCCCGTGCCAGCCGGAGCCGGCGCGCGCCCTGGTGACCCCGCCCGACGAGGAGGACCCGCTGACGGTGCGCTGGGACCTGGGCTCGGTGTGCGGGTTCGGATCGATCGACAACAGCGCCTACCACGCCTGAGCGCGGTGCGGACGTCGTGCCCGGTGCCGTCGGCGCCGGGCACCTTCGCGGAACGACCAGGTGACAGGCTCATCGCGGGTGCTGGTCTTGCCGGTGCGGTTGTGCTGGGGTGGAAACCATGATCGAGGCTATTCAGCGGTCCGTCGGGGGTTCGCAGGGCGAGCTGTTCGTGCGCGAGTGGTCGGGGCGCGCCCCCGGCTGGGTGGCGCTGCTGGTGCACGGCTACGGCGAGCACTCCGGCCGGTACGAGTGGCTCGCCGAGCAGCTGGTGGCGGCGCGGGCGCTGGTGGTGGCGCCGGACCTGGTCGGGCACGGCGAATCCCCTGGTGAGCGCGTGCTGATCGGGGACGCCGAGCAGGTGGTGGCCGATCTGGGGGCGGTGCGCCGCGAGGTCTCGGACCGGTACCCGGACCTGCCGGTGGTGCTGATCGGGCATTCGCTGGGCGGGTTGTTCGCGGTGCGGTTCGCGCAGGAGCACCAGGACGGGCTGGCCGCGGTGGTGCTGTCCGGGCCGGTGCTGGGCACCTGGCACGTGCTGGACCTGCTGGAGTGCGACGAGATCCCGCAGGCCCCGATCGATCCGTCGACGTTGTCCCGCGACCCCGAGGTGGGCCGGGCGTACGAGGCGGATCCGCTGGTGTGGCACGGCTCGTTCAAGCGCCGCACGTTGAACATGATCGACCGCTGCCTGGAGGCGGTGAACGACGGCCCGGTGCTGCGGGTGCCGACGCTGTGGGTGCACGGCGAGGAGGACGAGCTGGTCCCGGAGGCCGACACCCGCACGGGCATCGACCGGGTGCGCGGGCAGGACTTCCACGAGCACATCTACCCGGGCGCGCGGCACGAGCTGTTCAACGAGACGAACCGGGCCGAGGTCGTCGACGAGGTGCTGACGTTCGTGGGGCGCGAGCTCAACACCTGAACCGGCGATCACTCGTCGGCCTGACTGCTACTACTGGCTCGCACGCAACGCTACGACCAGCTGCCGAACGCCCCCACCGGGTGCTCACCCACACGAGCGAAGTGGGCGGCACCGCCGATTGCGGGCGAATCCAGCAGGGCACCACGGGTGTACGCGGCACCGCACGAACGGCCGGGCGCGCTTCCCCGGCCGGAGCGACGAGCCCGGGCTGCGATCCCAGCAGACGAGTGAGGCGGTAGTCATGAAGGACGTCAAGCGTGCACAGGACCTCATCGGCAGCGAGGTGTACGACCGGGAAGGCGACCGGATCGGCCGGGTCGGCAACGTTTACGTCGACGACGCCGACCACCAGCCGGAGTGGGTGACGGTCCGCACCGGGATGTTCGGCACGAAGGAGAGCTTCGTCCCCCTGTCCGGCGCCGAGCGCGGTGAGAAGGGGATCAACGTCGGGGTGACCAAGGAGAAGGTGCGCGACGCCCCGCGCGTCGACGCCGAGCAGGGCCACCTGTCGGACAAGGAGGGCCACGACCTCTACGACTACTACGGCCTCGCCCGCGGTTCGGCGTCCCCGCAGCAGCGGGACGTGCCGCAGCAGCAGAGCGGCACCACCGAGTCCGGGTCGGGCACCGCGGCGGCCGGCGGCATGGCGGCCGGTGGGGCGGCCGCGGGCGGCGCCGCGACGACCGGGGGCCGCACGTCGACCGGCGCCACCGAGCGGGACACCGCGAAGTCCGGCACCGCGGGTTCCGGCAGCGGCACGGCGACGACGAAGGGCTCGACCGGCAAGACCACGTCCGGCTCCGCGACGGCGGGCTCCGCCGGGGACGCGGCGGGCATGAAGTCGATGACCCGCTCCGAGGAGCGGCTGCGGGTCGACACCGAGCAGATCGAGACCGGCCGGGTGCGGGTGCGCAAGTACGTGGTGACCGAGCAGCAGTCCGTCACGGTGCCGATCAGCCACGAAGAGGTGCGCATCGAGCGGGAGCCGATCGCCGAGTCGGAGCGCGGATCGATGGGCCGGTCCGGTTCGCTCGCCGAGGACGAGCAGGAGGTCGTGCTGCACGAGGACCGTCCGATGGTCACGAAGGAGACGGTGCCGGTGGAGCGGCTGCGGCTGCGCACCGAGCTCGTGACCGAGGAGCGGACGGTGCAGGACGAGGTGCGCCGGGAGCGGTTCGACGTGCAGGACCGCACGGGCGGCGGCAAGCACGAGCGCTCCGACGAGCAGCGGGGCGGTTCGAGCAGCGGCTGACCACCGCGCGGTTCGGCCCCGCCGTCCTCCTCGGGCGGCGGGGCCGTCGCACGTCCCGGGTAGGTGCGAACGGGTGGCGGGACCACCCGTCCGGACGGCTCCGGGGCCGCCGTCCGGGTCGGGTGGGCCGCTGCCGGGTGAGCCGGGCGGCGACGCGGTTCACCTGATCAACCCTTCGTCGCGGGGTGCCGGATGCGAGACAATGCCCCGGCGATGGTTGAGAACTCTGGGCTGGAACTGCTCATCACCGTCGTCGTGGGCGCCGACGACGACCGATCAGCACGCGACGCGTGCCGCGCCCTGCTGCACCGGGTCGGTGGCCGGATCGTGGAATCCGGGGACTGCTCCGACGAGGAGCCGGGCTGCTGGTCGGTGACGATCGGTCGTTCCGCCGCGGAGCCGGACGAGCGGCCAGGCCCCGCGGCGCTGGCGCGCGCGGTGCGGAACTTCCTGCGCGAGCTGGGGCCGGGCTACTCGGGGCACCGGGTGGCGTGCGAGCCGCCGACGGCGTGGACGGTGATCGACGAGCCGGAGCTGCTCGGCGCCCTGGTGGCGGGCGGCGAGCGGTTGCTGGTGGAGGCGTGGGCCGGTTCGGTGCTGCCCGGCGGGGCCGGTGCCGGCCCGGCGGTGGACGACCCGGACGAGCCCGCGCCGGAACCGGAACCGGTGGTGGACGAGCTGGACGAGCACGGCAGGCCGCGGCCGCGGCTGGAGCTGCTGGTGGACGTGGTGACCGAGCGCAAGGCGGGCGCGGAGTGGCCGGCCCGGGCGTTGGCGAGCCGGTTGTCCCGGAACTCGACGATCGTGGACTGGACGGAACGACCACCGATGGTGCGGATCGTGCTGGACCTCGGCCCGTCGGTGGGCGCGCCCGCGGACATCGTGCGGGACGCGGTGCGCGTGCTGGGCGGCGGCGGCTGGTCCCGGTTGCAGGTGCGTGAACGGTCGGCGAAATCCCGGTGGTCGGCGGCGCCGACACCGCCGTCCGGGATCGCCGCGGTGGAGCTGAGCGCGGCCGTACCCGCTCCGGGCGCGGCGGAGCGGCAGCCCGCGGGATGACCGGCTGGAGATCGTCCGAGGAGGTCCGCCGCGGGCGCGGCGGCACCGCGCGGAGGGGCCTCGGCGCGGTCACCACCTCTGATCAACATCGTCCGCCCTGCGCGCGAACGGGCTAGTGGCGGGCGCTAACTTGTGGATCGACGTACCCCGATCAGCTCCCTCCGGAGGTTGGCTGCAGATGGCGAGCGTGGACGATGTTCGCAGTGGAGTTGCTCATGCCAAGCAGAAGGCCGACGAGGCGATAGGCGCGCTCCAGCAGGCGCATTCCGCGCTGGACGAGGCGCAGAACATGCTGACGCAGGCCATCCAGGGCAGCGGCCAGGACGAGATCCTGATGGCGCGCAACATGCTGGTGGAGGCGACGGAGAACCTGCGGATGGTGGGCGGCACGATCCGCAGCAGCATCGACTCGGCCGAGAGCTGGGCGGGGCGGTTGTGACGTGTCGTCGCTGACCGAACTGCTCGCCGCGGTGCGCGCCACCGAGGCGAAGCTGGACGAGGCGCGGCGGCAGCTGTCCACGGGCAGGCGTTCGCTGTCGGAGACGCGGGCGGCGCTGGCCCGGCTGGACCCGGACAACCCGGAGACGGTCGTGCCCGCGGACCTGCGCCGCGCCGACGACGGGCTGGAACGCACGCTGGACTCGATCACGCACGTGGTCGAAGCGCTGCGCGCGTTCGCGATGCGGCTGTGAGCCGGTTGCCGGGCGGGCCGCCGCCGGCCGGTCGCCGCGCGCTCGATACGCGGTGGCCCGCGCCACCGCGCGCCGTTGACCACACATTCCGAGTGGTAGTTTCCTCACGGTCTGCAACACCAGGTGCCGAGGTGGGGTGTGCGCAAACGCAACGAGCGGCGTAGCAGCATCGAGACGGCTTTCGAGCACCTGCGCACCACCGTCGCGACCGCCCTCGGCGCCGCCGAGAACGAGCTCGAACGGGTCCGCGCCTCCTACGCCCAGCGTGAGTTCGCCCAGCGCATCGCCGCGGTCGGCCTGGCCAGGGCGGAGCGCGATCCCTCCGTGGTCTGCGATTCCCGCGACCTCGCGTTCGACGGCGCGATGCAGGAGGCCCGGTCCGAGCGCGAGCAGATCTTCACCGAGTGGAGCGGGCACGGCCCGGACCGGCTGGCCGCGCTGGTCGCCGAGGCCGCCCCCGGCACCGCCGGACGCCCGTGGCAGGACTGGCTCGGCGAACCGGGCACCGCCGAGGCGAGCTCGCTGCCGCCGCAGCTGTGGCGCATCGGCACCGGCCAGGTGCCCGCCTCCCCCGACCCGCGCCCGTTCCCGGTGGCCGTGCCGATGATCGACGAGGCGCACCTGCGGATCACCTCGAACCGGCAGAACCTGGAAGCCCGCGAATCCCTGGTGCAGAACCTGGTGCTGCGGATGCTCAGCCACTACAAGCCCGGCCTGGTGCGGGTGCACGTGTGGGACGTGGCGCAGCTGACCGGGACGCTGCCGGGCCTGTACCCGCTGACGAACGCGGGGCTGCTCACCGCGCACGACCCGACGCGGCTCGGCGAGATGCTGGAGGAGCTGTCCGACCACATCCGCCGCATCCACACCAGCGCGCTCAACGGCGGGCACATCTCGCTGCGCGCGCTGGCGGAGGACACCGGGCAGCGGGACGAGCCGTGGCGGATCGCGGTGCTGTTCGGCGACGGCGAACCGTTGCGGGAGGAACAGCAGCAGCAGTTGCAGCGGGTCGCGCGCAACGGGCTGGCCTGCGGCATCCAGCTGATCGTGGCGGACCTGCCGATGACGGTGAACAGCTCCGTCGAGTCGGTGACGCTGCACGCCGAGGAGGCGCGCACCAGCATGACCGGCCCGGAAGCGGTGGTGCGGCTGGACGCACCGCCGTCGCGGGAACTGGTGACGAAGGCCTGCTCGGCGATCGCCACCGAGTTCGTGACGCGCCGTTCGCGGGTGCGCACCTTCGCGGACCTGGTGCCGGAGACGCTGTGGGTGCAGCGCTCCGCCTCCGGGCTGCAGGCACCGGCGGGGTTCCACGAGGGCGAACCGGTGAAGGTGACGCTCGGGGACGCGAGCCCGCACACGCTGATCGGCGGCCCGAGCGGCTCGGGCAAGACCAACTTCCTGTACTCGATGCTCGGCGGCATGGTGGCCCGGTACTCGCCGGACGAGCTGGAGCTGTACCTCCTGGACTTCAAGGAGGGCGTGTCGTTCGCGCAGTTCACCCCGGGCCGCCGCGACCCGACCTGGCTGCCGCACGCGCAGCTGGTCGGCGTGAACGTGAACGAGGACCGCGAGTTCGGCCTGGCGCTGTTGCGCTTCCTCGCGACCGAGATGCGCCGCCGCGCGGACGCGGCGAAGGCGCACGAGGTCACCAAGCTGGAGGAGTTGCGGGCGGAGAACCCGTCCGGGCGCTGGCCGCGGATCGTGGCGGTGATCGACGAGTTCCAGTACCTGTTCGCCGAGCGGGACACGGTGTCCGCGCAGGCCACCTCGCTGCTGGAGGACGTGGCGCGGCGCGGCCGCTCGCAGGGCATCCACCTGGTGCTGGCCAGCCAGGACGTCTCCGGCATCGAGGCGTTCTGGGGCAAACCGGCGATCTTCGAGCAGTTCATCCTGCGGATCGCGCTGCCGAAGGCGCGCCGGGTGCTGGCGGACCAGAACGAGGCGGCGCTCGCGCTGCCGCGTTGGCACGCGGTGATCAACCACGAGTCGGGGGTGAAGCACGGCAACGAGGTCGCGCGGATCCCGGACGCGACCGCGAAGGGCACCTTCGACGAGCTGCAGCGCCGGTTGTGGGAGCGGCGGCAGGAGGGTGCGGCGCCGCCGCGGCTGTTCGACGGCTCGCTGCTGCCCGCCCTGTCCGAGCTGCCGGACTTCACCGGGCTGATGACGGGGTCGGAGTCCCCGGTCGCCCTGCTCGGGCAGGTCATCGACGTGAACGGCACGGCGGCGGCGGTGCGGATGGAGCGTTCGCCGGGCCGGAACCTCGCGGTGATCGGGTCGGTGCGGGTGGACGCGGTGAGCGTGCTGGGGGCGGCGGCGTTGTCGCTGGCTCGGCAGCACGACGCGAAGAAGGCGCGGTTCACGGTGCTGGGCCTGGTCGAAGAGGTCGCGCCGGACGTCGAGCAGCTCAAGGGCAAGCTCGAAGAGCTGGGCCACGAGACGGATGTGCGGCACGGCGTGGACGCGGCAGTGGAGGTCGTCGGCGAACTCGCCCGCAAGATCGATGATCGATCCGGGTCGGTGGGGAACACCGAGACCCCGGAGTACGTCCTCTTCTACGGCGTCGACGCCGCGCACTCCGCGATGGAGAAGAAGGGCCCCGACTTCACCAGCGGCCTCGACCACCTGCGCAAACTGCTCAAGCAGGGCCCGGAGCAGCGGGTGCACGTGCTCGGCTGGTGGCGCAGCGCGCAGCGGGTGAAGACGACGCTGATGGGCCCGGTGGACGAGATCGGCGCCTGGGTGGCGTTCGACGTGCACGGCCAGGAGCTGTCGAGCTTCGCCGCCGGGCAGCTGGTGCACTGGTCGCCGCGGGCGCGGCGCGGCTTGTTCTTCGACCGCTCGGTGCACTCCCAGCCCGAGGTGGTGCTGCCGTTCGACCTGGCGGGCGCGCTGGCCGCGGGCATCCCGGAGGAGGGCGCGGAATGAGCGAGGTCCCGGCTTCGGCCCGCTACAAGGAGATCATCGCGACGGCGACCGGCGCGGCGGAGCGGATGCGCGAGCACGAGCGGGAGAAGTCGGCCCGGCTGGCGCAGGAGGTGGCGGTCGCCGAGCAGCGGATCGCGGCGGCCGCCGAGGCCCGCGACGAGGTCGTGGCGGGCGTGGAGCTGCGCTGGAAGCACGCGATGGAGGCGCTGTGGGACGAGCGCTGGATGCGGGTGACGCCGATGCCGCACCCGGATCGCCGGGTGGCGCCGGGCCGCGCGGCGGACCTGATCGCGTCGGTGCAGTCGGCGTACCTGGTGCTGCGCCGCTCGTTGGAGAAGTCCCGCTGGTCGCCGTCGCGGCGCCGCGGGAAGCCGCCGGAGTGATGTTGCCAAGGTTCCTCGAACCTGGTTCGATTTCGTTAGCGATGCCACTGCCGCGACAGGAATAGGTCCACCTCGTAGCGGGGTTCCCCCGATGGGGCACCGTCGGCGCGCACGCGCGACGCCGCCGTCCCACCATGAGTGCACCCTCAGTGCGCACTATTTCCGACACGAATCAGTTTCGTATATATGGAGGCCAGCGTGACGAACCAGGAACTTCCGGACACCGGCGTCGAGATCCGGCTCGCGAGCCGTCCGCAGGGCTTCCCCACCCACGAGAACTTCGAGACCGTCGAAGCCCCGGTCACCGCGCCCGGAGAAGGCCGGATCCTGGTCCGCAACGTCGTGATGAGCGTCGACCCGTCGATGCGCGGCCGGATGAACGACACCAAGTCCTACGTGCCCCCGTTCCAGCTCGGCAAGGCCCTCGAAGGCGGTGCGGTCGGCGAGGTCATCGCCTCCGCGTCGCCGCTGTTCCAGGTCGGCCAGCACGTGCTGCACTACGGCGGCTGGCGCGAGTACGCGTCGGTGCAGGCCGAGCGCGCCGTCCCGGTCGACCCGGACGCCGCGCCGCTGAACGCCTACCTCGGCGTGCTGGGCATGCCGGGCTGGACCGCCTACGTGGGCCTGTTCGAGATCGCGAAGTTCAAGGCGGGCGACACCGTGTTCGTCTCCGGTGCCGCCGGCGCGGTCGGCTCGCTGGCCGGGCAGCTCGCGAAGCTCAACGGCGCGGCGAAGGTCATCGGCAGCGCCGGTTCCGCCGAGAAGGTCCGGCACATCACCGAGGACCTCGGCTTCGACGCGGCGTTCAACTACAAGGACGGGTCGATCCGCGAGCAGCTGGCCGAAGCCGCACCGGACGGCATCGACGTGTACTTCGACAACGTCGGCGGCGACCACCTGGAAGCCGCGATCGACCAGCTCAACGACTTCGGCCGGGTCGCCGCCTGCGGCGCCATCTCGGTCTACAACGACACCGAGCCCGCACCCGGCCCGCGGAACCTGTTCAAGATCGTGAAGAAGCGGCTGAGCATCCGCGGGTTCATCGTGATCGACCACGAGGACCTGCGGGAGCGGTTCCAGGCCGACGTGGCGCCGCTGGTCCGCGACGGCAAGATCCGCTACACCGAGACGGTGCTGGAGGGGCTGCGCAACGCGCCCGACGCGCTCATCGGGCAGCTGCGCGGCGAGAACACCGGGAAGATGCTCGTCACCATCTGATCGGCCGTCCCCGCTCCTGCCGCGAGCGGCTCGGTCGGCGGGACCTCGGCGGCCCCCTCGCCGCGTCCTCGCGGGTGGCTCAGCCACCTGCACGGGACGCCGGGGGGCCGTCGAGAACCCGCAAGCGCCCGGGTGGCCGGCCACCGGCGGGACGACCTCGCGCAGGCCGGTGAGCCGCGCGGCGGACCTCGACGGGCGGTGCCTCCGCGCCGACGCCCGCCGCGCTCGCGAGCGCCCGGGGACCGCTGTTCGGCGGGCTCACCCCGCGGCCGCGCGATGGCGGCGGGCGGTCACGGACCGACGAGCTTGCCGGGGTTCAGGATTCCGGTCGGGTCCACGGCCTGCTTGACCGCGGCGAGGACCGAGGTGCCGATGCCGCCGATCTCCGCTTCGAGCCACGGCAGGTGGTCGGTGCCCACCGCGTGGTGGTGGGTGAGCGTGCCGCGCCCCAGCTCGTGGCCCGGCACCCGCTCGGTGATGGCGCCGGTGGCGGCCTCCTTCGCCCGCCGCCACTGGTCGACCGGGTCCGCGCCGCGCGCCGCCAGCACCGTGAAGTACAGCGAGGCACCCGTCTCGTACGCGTGCGAGAGGTGGCACATCACGATCGGCGGCTGCCCGTCCCGGTCCAGCTCGCGCACCAGCGCCGCCCGCACCGCCGAGCGCAGCTCGCTGAGCCTCGACCAGCAGGTCGCCGTCTCCAGCGTCTCCACGCACACGCCCACGTCGAGCAGCGCGTCCCGCTGCCGCGGGCCCGCGAACCGGGCCGCGTGCCAGGCCTCCCCGCCGCGCGGCCCGAGCCGCAGCGAGCGGAACCCGTGCAGCGCCCGCATCGTCGCCGCGCGGCGCTGCTTGAGCTCCGCCGCGGAGGCCGCCTCCCAGCCCAGCACCAGCAGGCACGGTTCGTCGATCCGGCTGCCCAGCAGCAAGGTGCGCAGCGCCCGCGACTTCACGCCGCCGGAGAGCTCCAGCTGCACCGCCGTCTCGTCCACATCGGACAGCCGGGTGACGTCGGCGAGGACCCGCTGTTGCGCCAGCGCGCGCACCGCGTCCGCCGCCGCCTGCCAACCGTCCAGCACCAGCGCCTCGTAGCGCATCTCGGTGGGCTTCGGCCGCACCCGCACCGCCACCTCGGTGATCACGCCCAGCGCGCCCTCCCCGCCGATCGCGAGCTGCCGCAGGTCCGGACCCGCGGCCGAGGCGGGCGCGGCACCGAGCCGCCACTCCCCCACCGGCGTCGCCACCCGCACGCCCTCCACCATGTCCGCGAACCGCCCGTACCCGGCGGAGGCCTGACCGGCGGAGCGCGTCGCCGCGAACCCGCCGATGGTGGCGCGTTCGAAGGACTGCGGGAAGTGGCCCAAGGTGAACCCGTGCGCGGCCAGCAGCGACTCCGCCTCCGGCGCACGCACCCCCGCCTGCAGCACGGCGACCCGCGACACCGGGTCCACCGACACCAACCGGTCCAGCCGAGCCAGGTCCAGCGCCACCACGGCGCGCTTCGCGCCGCGCAGCGCGGTCACCCCGCCGACCACCGAGGTCCCGCCGCCGAAGGGCACCACCGCCACGTCGTGGCGCACGCACACCTCCAGCACCCGCTGCACCTGCTCCGGATCCGCGGGCAGCAGCACCGCGTCCGGCACCGCCAGGCCCACGCCGTCGCGGCGGCGCAGCAGGTCGCTGTAGGACAGGCCGCCCGTTCGCCCCAACCGGGCGGTGGCGCCGGTCTGCACCTGGTGCTCGCCGAGCAGCTCCACGAGCTCCGCGCGCGCCTCCACGGGCAGCGCGCCGTCCGGCACCTCCAGCAGCGACGCCGGCGCGGCGGGCGTGCTGGCACCGTCCAGGCCGAGGCGCCCGGACAACCAGCGCAGCGCGTGGGTGGGCAGCGGTGCGGCACCGGCCCCGGAGGGCGTCCAGCCACCGCGCAGGGTGTGGTCGATCAACTCGCTCACCAGTACAGTGTTACACATGGCGCCGCAACGTCACAGCGCCGCGGGCTGGCCGGGACTTCCCACCCGGACCGCGGCGAACCGCGTCGAGGACACCGAGATCCTGCGCGCCGCGCGGGAGAGCGTCCTCGCGCACGGGGTGCGGCGCACCACCCTCACCGACGTCGCCCGCCGCGCCCGCATCAGCCGGATGACGCTGTACCGGAGGTTCCCCGACGCCACCGCGCTGGTCGGAACCCTGGTGGGCTGCGAGTTCTCCGGCATCCTGCGCAGCGCCCGGGAACGGGAGAGCGGCGGGACCGCGCGCGAGCGGCTCGTCACCGCTCTCCTCGACGTCGTCGCACAGCTCCAGCGCTCAGCGCTGCTGCGCCGGATCATCGACACCGATGCCGAACTGCTGCTGCCGTACCTCGTCGACCACCTCGGCAGCACCCAGCTCGCCGCGGAGGCGTTCCTGCTCGACTACCTCGCCGACGGCCGCGCCGACGGCTCGGTGCGGAGCTCCGACCCCGCCGTGCAGGCCCGGGCGCTGCTGCTGCTCCTGCAGTCCTTCGTGATCTCCGCCCGGCCGGGCACCACCGGCACCGACCCCGACGCGCTGCACCGCGAACTGGGCGAACTGCTCGACGCGGCACTGCGCCCCGCACCCCGACCGACCGTCCCGGAGGCCCCATGAGCACCACGCCGCTGCCCGCGGGTTCGCTGCGCGCCACCTCGCTGAACGCGGCACGGCGCGCCACCGAGCTCACCGCGGCCGCCGAGGACGCGCTGGACCTGCTGGTGGTCGGCGGTGGCGTCACCGGCAGCGGCATCGCCCTGGACGCCGCCTCCCGCGGGTTGCGGGTCGCGCTGGTCGAAGCCGAGGACCTGGCCCGGGGCGCCGCGCGCTGGTGCGGCGAGGCCGCGCACGCCGGGCCGCACGGGCTCGTTCCGGGCGACCTCGCGCTGGCCAGGGAGAACGCCGTGGAACGCGACGTGCTCATGACGCGGACCGCGCCGCACCTGGTGCGCACGCTGCCGCAGCTCATCCCGCTGCACGAGGGCACGCCCCGCCGGACCGAAGCACTGCTGACCGCCGGGCTGCACGCGGCCGACGCGCTGCGGCGCACCGCCCGCACCCCGTCCGCACTGCTGCCCGCACCGCGCCGGGTGCCGGCCGCCGAAGCAGGGGCGCTGGTCCCCGGACTGCGCGCCGGAAGGCTGCGCGGCGGGCTGCTCGGCTACGACGGGCAGCTCCTCGACGACGCCCGGCTCGTCGTCGCCCTGGCCCGCACCGCCGCCGGGTTCGGCGCCCGCGTGCTCACCCGGGTGCGCGCCACCGCGCTGGACCGGAACGGCGCGGACGCCGTCGACGAGCGCACCGGCCGGCGGCTGCGGCTCTCCGCGCGGGCCGTGGTGAACGCGACCGGGGCGCGGGCCGCCGAGCTCGACCCCGAGGTGCGGCTGCGCACCGTCCGCGCCGCGCACCTGGTCGTGGACGCCGAAGCGGCAGGCATCACCGCCACCGGGCTGGTGCTGCCCGCCGAATCCGGGCGGTGGACCGCGCTGCTGCCGCAGGCCGACGGCACCGCACTGCTCGGGCTCGCCGCCGAACCGGCCACCGGCCCCGTCCCCGCCGAGGCACCCGACTCCGATGTGGACTCGTTGCTCGCCGCGGTGCGCGAAGCGCTGGACGTGCCGCTGCGCCGGGAGCACGTGCTCGGCTCGTTCGCCGCGCTGCGCCCGCGGTACGACGACTCCGCGGGCAACCGCAAGGACTCCCCCGACCTGTTCCGCAAGCACGCGATCCGCACCTCGCCGGACGGCGTGGTCACCGTCGTCGGCGGCCGGACCACCGGCTACCGCAGGCTGGCCGCCGACGCCGTCGACACCGCGGTCCGCGCCGCCGGACTGCCCGCCGGCCCGTCCCGCACCACCGCGGTCCCGCTGGTCGGAGCCGCCGAACGGGCTCGGCTGCACGAGATCGACGGTCCGCAGCGGCTCGTCGCCCGGCACGGCACCGAAGCCGCCCGGGTCGCCGCGCTCGCCGAACTCGACCCGGACCTCGCCGACCCCGTCGCACCCGGCACCGAGCTCACCGCCGCCGAAGTGCTGTGGGCGGTGCGGCACGAGGGCGCGCTCGACGCCGACGACGTGCTCGACCGCCGCAGCCGCCTCGGCATGCACCCCGAGCTGCGAGCGCGGGCCGCGCCCGCGGTGACCGCGCTGGTCGACAAGGCCCTGCACGGCCTGCTCGGCTGACCCGCGGGGAATTCCCCCGGCCCGCCCACTCCGGCGCTGGCATCGGGGACGATGATCCGAGTCGGCAGCCGACCGGAGGAGGCGTTGCACGTGGTGGACAGCGGTCTGGAGATCGACCACATCTCCAAGCGCTACGGCGAGATCGCCGCCCTGCGCGACATGGTGTTCACCGTCGGACCCGGGGAGCTGTTCGGCTTCGTCGGCAGCAACGGCGCGGGCAAGACGACCACCATGCGCATCGCGCTCGGCGTGCTCGCCGCCGACTCCGGCGAGGTCCGCTTCCGCGGCCGGCCGCTCGACCTCGACGTGCGCAGGCGCTTCGGCTACATGCCGGAGGAACGCGGGCTCTACCCCAAGATGAAGGTCGCCGAGCAGCTCGCCCACCTCGGCGAGCTGCACGGCATGAGCCGTGCCGACGCCCGCGCCGCCGCCGAGCGCTGGACCGACCGGCTCGGCCTCCGGGAACGGCGCGACGACCAGGTGCAGCGGCTCAGCCTCGGCAACCAGCAGCGCGTCCAGCTGGCGGCGGCCCTCGTGCACGACCCCGACGTGCTGGTGCTCGACGAACCGTTCTCCGGCCTCGACCCGGTCGCCGTCGAAATGATGGGCGAGGTGCTGCGCGAAACCCGCGACCGCGGCGTTCCCGTGCTGTTCTCCAGCCATCAGCTCGACCTGGTGCAGCGGCTCTGCGACCGGGTCGGCATCGTCAGCGGCGGCAGCATGATCGCTTGCGGCGGGGTGGACGAGCTGCGCGAGCGGGGGCCCGCCCGGCTCGTGGTGCACGCGCCGCAGGCCGCGCCCGGCTGGACCGACGGGCTCGCCGGCGTCCGCGTCCTCGGCCAGCAGCACGGCCGCAGCACCCTCGAACTCGCCGACGGCACCGACGACCAGGTGGTGCTGCGCGCCGCGCTCGCCACCGGGCCGGTGCACGAGTTCCGCCGGGACCGCCCCGACCTCGCCGACCTGTTCCGCACCGTCGTCACCGAGGAGCACGCCGCATGAGCCCCGCCCGCACCGTGTGGCTCGTCGCCCGCCGCGAGGTCAACACCCGCATCCGCACCCGATCGTTCCTGCTCAGCACGGCAGCGATCCTGGTGATCCTGATCGGCTACGCGGGGCTGATGTTCTTCATCGGGCAGCAGAGCGGCAGCACGAAGATCGGGTTCACCGGCCAGGCCACCGCCGTCGCCACCCCGCTGCGGAGCACCGCGGCCCGGCTCGGCACCACCGTCGAGAGCAGCCGGATCCCGGACCGGGCCACCGGGGAACGGCTCGTCGCCGACGGCGAGCTGGACGGGCTGGTCACCGGGGCCCCGGACGCGCTGCACCTGGTGGTGCGCGGCGAACCGGACTCGGCGGTGCGCACCGCGCTCGACGAGGTGGTGCGCCAGCAGGCCCTCGACGCCCAGCTCGCGATGGCCGGGTTGGAACCCGCCGACGTGCACCAGGTGCTGGCCGGAGCGCACGTGGACGTGCGCACCCTGGAACCCGCGGACCCCCAGCGCGACCAACGGCTCGGCGTGGCCGTGGGCGCCGGGATGCTGCTGTACTTCTTCCTGATCATGTTCGGGCAGGCCGTGGCGCAGGGCGTCGTGGAGGAGAAGACCAGCCGGGTCGTGGAGATCCTGCTGTCCACCATCCGCCCCGCCCAGCTGCTCGCCGGGAAGGTGCTGGGCATCGGCCTGGCCGGGCTCGCGCAGTTCGTGCTGATCGGCGGCATCGGGCTGGCCGCCGCCATCGGCTCCGGTGTGCTCGCGCTGCCGTCGACCGCGCTGGCCGGGACCTTGGTGTGGACGCTGGTGTGGTTCCTGCTCGGCTTCTACCTGTACGCGACGGTCCTCGCGGCGGCGGCCTCGCTGGTCTCCCGGCAGGAGGACCTGCAGAGCGTCGTCAGCCCGGTGATCATGGTGCTGGTGGTGCCGTTCCTGGTGGGGGTCACCGTGCTGGCGCAGGACCCGGAGAGCCGGCTGGGCGCGGTGCTGTCCCTGGTGCCCGGCTTCTCACCGGTGCTGATGCCGATGCGGACCGCGCTGGGCGTCGCCGAACCGTGGGAGTGCGTGGTGTCGGTGCTGCTCGGCGTCGCCGCGCTGCTGGTGCTGCTGCGGCTCGGTGGGCGGATCTACGCGAACGCGGTGCTGCGCACCGGAGCCCGGGTCAAGCTCACCGAAGCCCTGCGCCGCACCTGACCAGCAGGCCCGACCTCCTGCTGCTCGGCAGGTCCTGGCCGTGTCTTATCAGCGGCGAAGCCGCTGAACGGAGACCCAGCACGCAACGGAACCACCCGCGGGTTCTCAGCGGTTCCCTCGCGAGGACAGCTTTGTCGCATGTGGCGGAGCCACCTGCGAAAAAGATCCCGCAGCGAGGGGGCCGCTGAGGTTCCGCCACCCCCACCACCCGAGCAGCAGGGGGACGGCGCAGCCTCACCCGAGCGAGCGGAGGCCGCGCGTCTGTTCTGCCCGCACCGCCAGCTCAGCCTCGTCCGGGTAGTCCACGCCGAGCAGGGTGAGCCCGTGCGCGGGCGCCACCGCGCTGGTGCGTTCCCCGGCTCCGGCGAGCTCCGCGGGCCAACCACCGCCGCGTCGCCCGTCCCCGACGAGCAGCAGCGCCCCCACCAGGCTCCGCACCATCGAGTGGCAGAACGCGTCCGCGCTCACCCGCGCCACGATCAGGTGCTCCGCCACCCGCTCCCATTCGAAGCGCTGCAGCTCCCGCACCGTCGTCGCGCCCTCCCGCGGCTTGCAGAACGCCGCGAAGTCCCGCAGCCCCAGCAGGTCCAGCGAGGCCGCGTTCAGCGCCGCCACGTCCACCGGGCGGTTCCACGCCAAGGTGTCCCGCCGACGCAGCGGATCGACTCCCCACGACGCGTCCGAGACCTGGTAGCGGTAGTGCCGCCGCAGCGCCGAGAACCGGGCGTCGAAACCGGCGGGCGCCACCTGCGCGTCCAGCACCCGCACGTCGCCCGGCAGGATCCGGTTCCACCGGTGCCGCATCCGCTCCAGGTCCGGGATCCCGCGCTCGTCCACGGGGATCCGCACGGTCGAGCCGGGCTCGAACGGCACCACGTCCACGTGCACCACCTGACCGGTGGCGTGCACCCCGGCGTCGGTGCGTCCGGCCACCACCACCGAGCGCGGGACGTCGCGGCCCGGGGGCTGCTTGGCCAGCGCGTCCTCCAGCAGCCCCTGCACGGTGCGCCTGCCGGGCTGCTTCGCCCAGCCGGAGAAGTCGGTGCCCTCGTAGGACACGTCCAGGCGGAGACGAACGAGCCCGCCGTCCCCGTGGGGAGCGGCGGGCTCGTTCGCGGCGTCGTCGACCCGAATCAGGACTCGTCCTTCTTCGCGGTCTCCTCGGCCCCTGCCTCGGCGGCGTCGTCGGCCTTGGCCTCGACGGCCTCGTCGGCCGTGGTCTCCTCGACCGCGGGAGTCTCCTCCGCAGCCGGGGCGGCCTCGGCGTCCTTGGCGAACTTGGTGCCGCGAGCGGCTTCCGCCTCGGAGGTGACGGTCTTCTCCGTCACCAGGGCGATCACGGCCATCTTGGCGCTGTCACCGCGACGCGGCATCGCCTTGACGATCCGGGTGTAGCCGCCCGGCCGCTCCGCGAAGTGCGGACCGATCTCGGCGAAGAGCTTGTGCACGACGTCCTTGTCGCGGATGGTCTTCATGACCTCGCGACGGTTGTGCAGGTCGCCCTTCTTGGCTTTGGTGATCAGGCGCTCGGCGAGCGGACGCAGCCGCTTCGCCTTCGCCTCGGTAGTCGTGATCTTGCCGTGCTCGAACAGCGACGTGGCCAGGTTGGCCAGCATCAGCCGCTCGTGCGCCGGCGACCCGCCGAGACGCGCTCCCTTGGTGGGGGTGGGCATCGCTTGCTCCTCTCAAGGCGCGGATCGGGTGGCCCTCCCGCGCAACACAGCTACAGCTGCTCTGTCTCCGCGTAGTCCTGACCGTCGTCGTAGCCGTTGTCCTCGGCCACCGACAAGGAGCCCAGCGGGGTGTCGTCGTCCGCCGACCAGCCCTCCGAGGCGTACTCGGCAGCGGCGGCCGACGGGTCGAACCCGGGCGGGCTGTCCTTGAGGGACAGGCCCAGACCCACCAGCTTCAGCTTGACCTCGTCGATGGACTTCGCACCGAAGTTGCGAATGTCCAGCAGGTCGGCCTCGCTGCGCGACACCAGCTCACCGACGGTGTGGATCCCCTCCCGCTTGAGGCAGTTGTAGGAACGCACCGTCAGGTCCAGGTCCTCGATCGGCATCGCGTAGGCCGCGATGGTGTCGGCCTCCGCGGGCGACGGCCCGATCTCGATGCCCTCGGCGTCCACGTTGAGCTCGCGCGCCAACCCGAACAGCTCGACCAGGGTCCGACCGGCCGACGCGACCGCGTCGCGCGGCGTGATCGACGGCTTGGTCTCGACGTCCAGGATCAGCTTGTCGAAGTCGGTGCGCTGCTCGACGCGGGTCGCCTCGACCTTGTACGTCACCTTCAGCACCGGCGAGTAGATCGAGTCGACCGGGATGCGGCCGATCTCGGCACCGGTCTGCTTGTTCTGCACCGCCGGGACGTAGCCGCGACCGCGCTCGACGACGAGCTCGATCTCCAGCTTGCCCTTGCCGTTGAGCGTGGCGATGTGCAGGTCCGGGTTGTGCACGGTGACCCCGGCCGGCGGCACGATGTCGGCCGCGGTGACCTCACCGGGGCCCTGCTTGCGCAGGTACATCGTGACCGGCTCGTCCTCCTCGGAGCTCGTGACGAGCTCCTTGAGGTTCAGGATGACGTCGGTGACGTCCTCCTTCACGCCCGGGATGGTGGTGAACTCGTGCAACACGCCGTCGATCCGCAGGCTGGTGACGGCCGCACCGGGGATCGAGGACAGCAGGGTGCGGCGCAGCGAGTTGCCGAGGGTGTAGCCGAAGCCGGGCTCCAGCGGCTCGATGACGAACCGGGAGCGGGTCTCGGTCACGGCCTCTTCGGCCAGTGAGGGTCGCTGGGAGATGAGCATGTGAGTTTCCTTTGCCTACGACGCCCGCTATTTGACGTCGGTGGAATGGCTGCCCGCGGCGAACCGCGGGCGGACGGCGGAATCCGGCTCCGCCGCCCGGACGGCCACCGCCGGCGACCTGGTGGGGCCGCCGGCGGGAAGCATCACTTCGAGTAGTACTCGACGATGAGCTGCTCGGTGACCGGGGTGTCGATCTGCGCGCGCTCCGGGAGCTGGTGCACCAGGACGCGGAGGTTCGACGGGACGACCTGCAGCCACGCCGGCACCGGCCGCTCGCCCAAGGTCTCCTTGGCGATGATGAACGGCGTGGTGTTGATCGACTTCGGCTTCACGTCGATGATGTCGAACTTCGAGACCTGGAAGCTCGGAACGTTCACCTTGGTGCCGTTGACCACGAAGTGGCCGTGGCTGACCAGCTGCCGCGCCATCCGCCGGGTGCGGGCCAGGCCCGACCGGTAGATCACGTTGTCCAGGCGGGACTCCAGCAGCTGCAGGAGGTTCTCGCCGGTACGGCCGGTGCGGCGGTTGGCTTCCTCGTAGTACGAGCGGAACTGGCGCTCGAGGATGCCGTAGGTGAAACGAGCCTTCTGCTTCTCCTGGAGCTGCAGCAGGTACTCGGTTTCCTTGATGCGCGCGCGCCCGTGCTGACCCGGCGGGTACGGACGACGCTCGAACGCCTGGTCCCCACCGATGAGGTCAACCTTCAGACGGCGGGACTTGCGGGTCGCGGGACCGGTGTAACGTGCCATCTTCTTCTACTCCTCTCCCGCGATCAGACCCGGCGCCGCTTGGGCGGCCGGCAACCGTTGTGCGGCTGCGGGGTCACGTCCTGGATCGTGCCGACCTCGAGGCCGGCGGCCTGCAGCGAGCGGATCGCCGTCTCGCGGCCCGAACCCGGGCCCTTCACGAAGACGTCGACCTTCTTCATGCCGTGCTCGGCGGCCTTGCGGGCAGCGTTCTCAGCGGCCATCTGCGCGGCGTACGGGGTGGACTTGCGGGAGCCCTTGAACCCGACGTGGCCCGCGGAGGCCCAGCTGATCACAGCACCGGTCGGGTCCGTGATGGACACGATGGTGTTGTTGAAGGTGCTCTTGATGTGCGCCTGTCCGTGCGCGACATTCTTCTTTTCCTTGCGCCGCACCTTCTTGACGGCGCCGGTGCGAGACTTGGGTGGCATAGCTGTCGTGGTCTCCTAGCGACGCTTACTTCTTCCCGGCCTTCTTCTTGCCGGCGACCGTCTTCTTCGGCCCCTTGCGGGTACGGGCGTTGGTCTTCGTCCGCTGCCCGTTCAACGGGAGGTGGCGGCGGTGCCGCGTCCCCTCGTAGCAACCGATCTCGATCTTCCGGCGGATGTCGGCCGCGACCTCGCGGCGCAGGTCACCCTCGACCCGAAAATTGTTCTCGATGTAGTCGCGGAGCTTCGCGAGCTGCTCGTCGTCGAGATCCTTCGCGCGGGCGTCGAACGAGATGTCCGTCGCCTTCAGGATCTCCTGGGAACGGCTGCGGCCGATCCCGAAGATGTAGGTCAGCGCGACCTCCATGCGCTTGTCGCGCGGGAGGTCGACACCGGTGATCCGTGCCATTGCGGCAGGTCTCCTTCGTGTCGTTCCAGGTCTGCAACCCCAGCCACCTCCGCGCCGCGGACGGCGCGAAGCCCCGGCCTGGAACCGGGGGTCGACCGGCTCACCTCGCGAGCCGGCAGGTCAGGGGAGTTCCCTTGGATTGTCTGTAGCTACCCGTCTGCGACGGACGCGATCAGCCCTGGCGCTGCTTGTGGCGCTGGTTGTCGCAGATGACCAGGACCCGCCCGTGACGGCGGATGATCTGGCACTTGTCGCAGATCTTCTTCACACTCGGTTGGACCTTCACGGCCTGTGCTCTCCTGCTCGGACGCGTGCCCGGTCTCCCGGACACCGTGGAGGTCACTTGTAGCGGTAGACGATGCGCCCACGGGAAAGGTCGTAGGGCGAGAGCTCCACGACGACCCGGTCCTCGGGCAGGATGCGGATGTAGTGCTGACGCATCTTGCCACTGATGTGCGCGAGGACCTTGTGCCCGTTCTCCAACTCGACGCGGAACATCGCGTTGGGGAGCGGCTCGATCACGCGACCCTCGACCTCAATGGCCCCGTCTTTTTTGCCCATGTCCTCCGCGTTTCGTGACGGTGACGGTTGGTAAGGCTTGCGCCTTCGGCCACCTGACCAGGAGACTTCCCCCAGGACTGGTGGCAGGCGCACTGCGGCCGGTCCGGACGCCCTGAGCCCTGCGGCGTGAACCGCTGGACACCCGTGGGGCGACTTGGCCAGCGAGCCGGAACCGACCCCCTGCACGCGCCCCCTGCGAGCAGGACGCACGACGAACCGGCGCGATGAGTGCGCCGTTGCTCCACTGTACGCGCACGCGGATCGCGCCCTCACCCGGGGCCGGGCAACACCCCAGGTCGGCGGGCTCGGCCGGTTCGGCGGACGCCCGCGGGCCGGGTCCCTCCCGGCGCGGCGGTGGGGCGGGACCGCCCACTCGGGCGGTTGCGGGGCCGCTCGCGGGCTGTCTACGTTCGATCTCACCCGGCGGCGCGACGACGACGTCGCCCGGAGCCGCGGGCACTCCGGTCACCGGTGCCTCCGCCGCGCACCCCGGCCACGGGAAGCCGCGAGGCCGCCCGCCCAGGGCATCGGCCACCCCAGCGATCCCGTTCCGACCACCGAACCGCGCTTCGAGGAGAGCAGTGACCGCCCAACAGGACCGTCCCGCCAGCACTCGCCCATCCGGCCTGCCCGGCAAGCTCGGCGAGTACCGCGCCTTCCTCGCCGGAGCCGTGCGCAACCCGCAGAAGGTCGGCGCGGCCACCCCCACCTCGGCGGCGGTCGCCGGGGTCGTCGCCCAGGTCGTGCCCACCACCGGCCAGCCCGTGGTGCTGGAGCTCGGCCCCGGCACCGGTTCGCTCAGCGGCGGCATCCGGGAGCGGCTGCCCGCCGGGGCGCGGCACGTCGGCATCGAGCTCGTCGACGAGATGGTGCGCCACCTGCGGGTGCACGCCCCGTGGATGGAGCTGGTCCACGGCGACGCGGGCGACCTGGTCCCGCTGCTGGCCGAACGGGGCGTCGACCAGGTGGACGCCGTGATCAGCAGCCTGCCCTGGTCGCTGCTGGGCGAAGCCGACCAGGACCGGATCCTCGGCGAGGTCACCAAGGTGCTCGCCCCGCACGGCGCGTTCACCGCGCTGACCTACCTGCCCGCCGAGCACAACACCGGCGGGCGGCGCTTCCGGCAACGGCTCGCCGCCACCTTCGACGAGGTCATCACGCACACCACGTGGCGCAACTTCCCGCCGATCCTGCACTACATCTGCCGCCGACCGCTGCTCTGATCGGACGGACCGCCCAGCGCACGCAATTCCCCCGCACGGCAGCGTCATCGCCCGCGCGCGGCGCCCGAGTCGCTACCGTGCCGCACGGACCGCCCGACCGATCCAGGAGCGCCGAGTGAGCAAGCGAGCCAAGCTGCACGAGTACCGCACCTTCGTCACGCGAGCCGTGCGGCAGCCCGGAACCGTAGGTGCGGTGCTGCCCACCTCCGAGCACGTGGCCCGCGCGGTCGCCGAGGCCGTACCCGCGCACGGGACGCCGACGGTCCTCGAACTGGGCCCCGGCACGGGGGCGCTGAGCGGCGCGCTGCACGAGCGGCTGCCCGCGGGTGCCGACCACTTCGCGGTGGAGATCGACTCGGAGATGGTGCGCTACCTCGCCGCGACCAAGCCGTGGCTGGAGGTCATCGAGGGCGACGCCGGGCACCTCGGCGACCTGCTGCGCACCGCGGACCGCAGCCAGGTCGACGCGGTGATCAGCAGCATCCCGTGGACCCTGCTGCCGGCGGACAAGCAGCGCGAACTGCTCGCGGAGGTCGCGAAGGCGCTGACCCCCGGCGGCGTGTTCACCACCGTCACCTACGTGACGACGCTGTGGCGGCGGAACACGATCGCCTTCACCGAACTGCTGCGGGAGACCTTCGAGGAGGTCCTGCCGCGCAGCACCGTGTGGCGCAACGTCCCGCCGGCCCGCGTCTACGTCTGCCGCCGCCCCCGCTGACCCCTGCCGCCGCAGCCCTGCCGCGAACGCGTGCGCGCGGGCGGGCCGGTGGCCCCGAACAGCGGAACGCCCCACCCGCCGGATCGGCGAGCGGGGCGTCCTGCGCGTTCGGGTCCGGTCAGCTCTCCGGGGCGGTCAGCACCCAGGGGCCGTTCTCGGTGATCGCGACGGTGTGCTCCCAGTGGGCCGCGCGGGAACCGTCGACGGTGACAACCGTCCACTCGTCGTCGAGCTCCTCCGTCTCCGCGGAACCCAGCGTCAGCATCGGCTCCACCGCCAGCGCCATGCCGACCCGCAGCTTCGGGCCGCGGCCCGGCTTGCCGAGGTTCGGCAGGAAGGGCTCCATGTGCATCTCGGTGCCGATGCCGTGCCCGCCGTACTCGGCGATGATCCCGTACTGGTTGCCGTCGGCCTTGGCCGCGGCCTGGGCGGCGCTCTGCACCGCGTGCGAGATGTCGGTGAGGTGCGCACCGGCCTGGGCGCGCTGCAGACCGGCCCACATGGCCTTGCGGGTCGCGTCGGACAGCGCCTGGTCGCGGGCGCCGACGGTCCCGACGGACAGCGTGACCGCGGAGTCCCCGTGCCAGCCGTCCAGGATCGCCCCGCAGTCCACCGAGAGCAGGTCTCCGTCGGCGAGCACCTCGGACTTCGAGGGGATGCCGTGCACGACCTTCTCGTTCAGCGACGCGCAGATCGACGCCGGGAAACCGTGGTAGCCCTGGAACGACGGGACCGCGCCCGCGTCCCGGATCACCTGCTCGGCGAGCTCGTCGAGCTCACCGGTGCTCACGCCCGGCTCCGCTTTCGCGGTCACCGCGGCGAGCGCGTCGGCGACGACCAGCCCAGCGGCCCGCATGGCCTCGATCTCGCCGGTCGATTTGAGCTCGATGCCCTTGCCTCGCCGAAACACCCGTGCTCCCGTCCGTTCCTCGGTGCCGCTCGTCAGGCCTTCTGGCCCAGCGCGTCCAGCGCGCGGTCGGTGATCTCCTCGACCGAACCGAGCGCGTTGATCTTGACCACCTTGGGGCGGTAGTAGTCCAGCAGCGGCTCGGTCTCCGAGTGGTAGACCGCGAGTCTGCGCCGGATCACGTCCTCGGTGTCGTCGGAGCGGCCGCGGGCCAGCATGCGGCTCACCAGCTCCTCCTCCGGCACGTCGAACTGGAGGACCGCGGAGAGCTCCATGCCGTTCTCGGCCAGGATCTCGCCGAGCACGTCGGCCTGCGGCGTGGTGCGCGGGAACCCGTCGAGCAGGAACCCCTTCTGCGCGTCCGGCTCCGCGAGGCGCTCCCGCACCATCTCGTTGGTGACCTCGTCGGGCACCAGTTCACCGGCGTCGATGTAGGACTTGGCCTGCTGCCCGAGCGGCGTGGAATTGCCGATGTTCGCCCGGAACAGGTCGCCGGTGGAGATGTGCGGAACGGCGAGCCGTTCGCCCAGCACGGCCGCTTGGGTGCCCTTGCCCGCACCCGGCGGGCCGACGAGAACCAATCGCACCAAGGGTCTGCCTCCGAATCATTCCGGTGGTCTGCCGCCACCTTCGTCGAGCGCTCCGCACTCACCCCGTGGAGTGCGGATGCTGGTCACCGCGCGCGTTGCCCGGCGCTCCGGCGACCGTGCGGTGCGCCTGGTATCTCAGCCCAGGCAGGCACCGCGTCAGACGTCGCCGCGGACGGACACCCTAGTGCAAGCGCTGCGCGGAACGCCCGTGAGTGAGCTTCCGCGATGCGAAACGCCGTGTCCGGTATCCGTTGTCCGACGAGTTTACCGGAGGAAACCCTCGTAGTTCCGCTGCGTGAGTTGGCTCTCGATCTGCTTCACCGTGTCCAAGCCGACGTTGACCATGATCAACACAGCGGTGCCGCCGAACGGGAAGTTCTGGTTCCCGCCCTGGCCGGTCAGGCCCAGGAAGAAGTTCGGCAGGATCGCGATGATGCCCAGGTACAGCGAACCGGGCAGCGTGATCCGGGAGAGCACGAAGCTCAGGTACTCCGCGGTCGGCCTGCCGGGCCGGATGCCGGGGATGAACCCGCCGAACTTCTTCATCTCGTCCGCCCGCTCTTCCGGGTTGAACGTGATCGAGACGTAGAAGTAGGCGAAGAAGATGATCATCGCCATGTACAGCAGGATGTGCACCCAGCTGGACGGGTCGACGATGTAGGTCTGGATGAACCGCGCCCACCAGGAGTCCTGGTTGCCCGCGAGCTGCCCGAGCAGCTGCGGCAGGTACAGCAGCGAGGAACCGAAGATCACCGGGATGACACCGGCCTGGTTCACCTTCAGCGGCAGGTAGGTCGAGGTGCCGCCGTACATCCGGCGCCCGATCATCCGCTTCGCGTACTGCACCGGGATGCGGCGCTGCGCCTGCTCGATGAAGACCACCGTCGCGATGATGGCCACCGCGAACACCAGGATCACCGCGAACACCAGGCCGCCGTGCGTCTGCAGGATCTGGCCGCCCTCGGCGGGGATCCGCGCCGCGATCGAGGTGAAGATGAGCAGCGACATGCCGTTGCCGATACCGCGCTCGGTGATCAGCTCGCCCATCCACATCAGCAGTGCGGCGCCCGCCGTCATCACGACCACGATCGTGATGAGGTTCAGCACCGAGCTGTCCGGGATGACGTCCGCGGTGCAGTTCGGGAACAGCTGGCCGCGCTCGGCGAGCGCGACGATGCCGGTCGCCTGCAGCACCGCCAGCGCGATCGCCAGGTACCGGGTGTACTGCGTCAGCTTCGCCTGGCCGGACTGGCCTTCCTTCTTCAGCTGCTCGAAGCGTGGAATGACCACCTGGAGCAGCTGCACGATGATGCTCGCGGTGATGTAGGGCATGATGCCCAGCGACAACACCGACAACTGCAACAACGCGCCACCGCTGAACAGGTTCAACAGCGAGAAGACGCTCTGACTGCCCTGCAACTCCTGGTAGCACTGCTGGACGTTCGGGTACGAGACCCCCGGGGAGGGAATCGTGGCGCCGAGCCGGTACAGCACGACCATGCCCAGAGTGAACAGGATCTTGCGGCGCAGGTCCGGCGTCGCCAGAGCCGAGCGGAAGGCGCCGAGCACGCGAACCTCCTGGTGCGCAAGCCGGGAGTACCGGCCGAACGATGGCCGGCTTCCCAATTCCTCGTACACGGGGCCGGCACGGCTGGAAAATCCACAGCACCGTGCTCGGCACGGTGCTGCCTGGGCGACTCTAGCAGGTCGCCGAACGCGTCCCGCCGGTCGGCGGTGATCCGCCGCACCTCGGATCGTTCCCGTTCGGCGAACACGACTGGGAACAACCCGAGCGACGCACGGTGACCGCCACCGCCGGAGCGGCCCGCCCCGCCCCGTGCGACGGAGAAAACCCCCGCACAGCCCGAATTCGAACCGCCGCGAAGAGTCGCATCATTCGCCTGTCAGCGGCGAAGCCGCTGAGCGGAGACCACCAGAGCAACAGGACCACCCGCGGGTTCTCAGCGTTCTCCTCGCGAGGACAGCTTTGTCGCATGTGGCGGAGCCACCTGCGAAAAAGATCCCGCAGCGAGGAGGACGCTGAGGTTCCGCCACCCCACCCCGGAGCAAGACGAGCGGAACAATCACCCGCAATTCGCGGTGTGTTCCTCCTCCGTCATCGGGCTGGTGTCCTGGACGACCGTGCTCTGCTGGTCCTCGGCCGGGCCGGTGACCTCCATCGGCACGTACCAGATGTAGTGGTCGTAGAACTTGTCCTCGAAGTGCAGCTCGTAGGTGCCCTTCACCTTCTGCATCTTCGGTCCGTAGTAGACCCGCCCGGCGTCGCCCGGCTGCACGTCGATGTTCGTCGTCTGGCTCTCGGTGTGGGATTCCTTCCACTCGTGGCCGTAGCTGGCCTTGAAGGTCACCTTGAACACCTCGCCGAACGAGGTCGACATGGACAGCCCGAGGCTGTTGCTCTCCGAGGTGGTGTCGGACCAGCTGACGCCCATCCGCTGCGGCAGCTCGGTGCAGTTGAACGTCGGGCTGCCCACCTGCTCCGAGGTGTTCTGGAAGTACTCGGGCTCGCCCTCCGGGTGGAACACGCAGCTGTCGGTGCCGTTGTCGCACTTCTCCAGGAGTTCGCGTGCGGTCGGTTCCTCCGCGGCGGAGGCGGGCGGGGCGATCAGCAGTCCCGCGGCGGCGGTCGCGGCCGCGGCGGTGGCGATGCGTCGGATCATCGGGAGACCTCTTCTCGATCGGAGCTCGGCGCGGTCCGCGGGGCGTGGGGGCTGGGGCCGGGCGGCGGGCCCGCCGTTCCCGTCACGGGCATTGGGAGATCTCCTCCTCCGTCATGTCCCGCACGTGCTGGCTGACCGCGCTCGTCGGGTCCGGGGCCGGCCCGGTGATCTCCATCGGCACGTACCAGATGTAGTGGTCGTGGAACTTGTCCTCGAAGTGCAGCTCGTAGGTGCCCTTCACCTTCTGCATCTGCGCGGCGCGCTCCACCGAACCCACCTGGTTCGGTTCGGTGTCCACGTGGGTCGTCTGGGATTCGGTGTGCGACTCCTCCCAGGTGTGCTCGTAGCTCTGCTCGTAGGCGACGGCGAAGACCTTGCCGAACCCGGCTTCCGTGGTCATGGACAGGCCGACGCTGTTGCTCTGCGAGGTGGTGTCCGACCACTCCACCGAGAACCGCTGCAGGCCGTCGGTGCAGTTGTAGACCGGGTCGCCGACGGTGTGCCGGTCCTCCACGTAGTACTCGGGTTGCCCTTCCGGGTGGAACACGCAGCTGTCGGTGCCGTTGTCGCACTTCTCCATGAGCTCGCGGGTGGTCGGTTCGTCGGCGGCCGAGGCCGCGGGGGCGAAGGCCAGCGAGGCCAGCGAGAACGCGGAGACGAGCACCGCGCTGGTCCGGCGTGGGGACATGGCTTCTCCTCGTTGAGAGCGGGGCCCGCGGCGGAACTCGGTGCGGGGCGGCCGGATCGCGCCGCGGGGAGATCCGGCCGCCCGATCGCTCAGCTCAGCCCGACCGACTGGGTGCGGTCGTTCATCAGGTCGCCGACGTAGGCGGTGTTCTCCTTGAACGGCCCGTCGCGGTCGCCGCCGAGGCCCGGCTCGGGGTACAGCCAGATCCAGCAGTCGCCCCACGGCTGCACCGAGGTGACCCGGTCCTTCCAGTCGTCCGGCAGGTCGATCTGGTAGTCGACCCAGCCGTCCTTCTCGCACAACCCGGAGCCGTAGATGGTGAAGCTGTCGCCGCCGTAGTTCTCCTCGTCGAACAGCGTGCCCTGGACGACCTCGCCGTCCCGGGTGTCCGCGGCGGCAGCGCCGGCGCTGCCGGTGGCTTCGGCGAGGGTGTCGAAGCAGTGCTGCTGCCTGGTGTCGGCGTGGAAGGCGCAGTGCCGCGCGGGGGCGGCATCCGCGGTCCCGGCCGCGGTGGCGACTCCGGGAATGGCGGCCGCCAGCAGCGACATCGCCACCAGCGGGAGTCCTGCGCGCAACGTTCGAAGCCGCATGTCCGCTCCTCAGGTCTTCGTCGATCGGAGGTGTGCTTCGGGGCACTTGTCCGATCAAGGTAGAGCGGCGCGAGATTGGTCTGCACCAGCAAATGGGAGGGCTGCATTCGGCGGAACGGCGGCGGGCGCTCACACTTTTCGCGGCGGCCGTTCGGCGCAGCACCACTGCTCCGAGAGCCCCGCGCGGCGACCGGAACCGCGAGCGCCGAACGGCGAAACCGCAGCGCAGCAAGGCCCTCGTCCGCTCGGCGCCGACGTCGGCCGCACCCGGTCGGGAACGCGGAGCGGACCGGCCGCGCACCACCGCCGTTCACCGCGGCGGCACGATCCGTTCACCACGGCGGCGCGGAAACCGCGGCGCAGCGCGCCCCGCACCCGGCCGACGAACCGGAACCGCAGGTCAGCGCCTCTCGCCCGCGAGGTGGAACGGCGAAGAACCAGGAAATCACCAGAATCCGGCGCTCCGGCCCCGCACATGCGAAAGGGCCGGCCGACCCGAAGGTCGACCGGCCCTCACGACCGGATCACCGCGTCGTTCAGCTGTCCAGCTTGGTCGCCGAACCGCCCGCGGCAGTGATCTTCTCCTGCGCGCTGCCGGTGAAGGCGTGCGCGGTGACGTCCAGCTTGACGCCCTCCAGCTCGCCGCCACCGAGGATCTTCACCAGTTCGCCCTTGTTGGCGAGACCGGCCGAGATCAGCTCGTCGAGACCGACGGTGCCGCCGTTCGGGAACGCAACGGCCAGGCGGCCGAGGTTCACGCCCTGGTACTCCACGCGGTTGCGGTTCTTGAAGCCGCGAAGCTTCGGCAGCCGCATGTGGATCGGCATCTGCCCGCCCTCGAAGCGCGGGGAGACGGTCTTGCGAGCCTTGGTGCCCTTGGTACCGCGGCCCGCGGTCTTGCCCTTGGAACCCTCACCACGGCCGACCCGGATCTTGTCCCGGTTCGAACCCGGCGCGGGCCGCAGGTCATGGATCTTGATGACCATGATCAGTCGACCTCCTCAACCGTCACCAGGTGGTGCACGGCCTTGATCAGGCCACGCGTGTTCGCGTCGTCCGGGCGAACAACCGACTGGCGGATCTTGCGCAGCCCGAGGGTGCGCATGCTGTCCCGCTGGTTGCTCTTGGTGCCCACCAGACCACGCGTCTGAGTGATCTTCAGCTGTGCCACGTCACGCCCCCTGACCGGCACGGGCGCGCAGCATGAACGCGGGAGCCACGTCCTCCAGCGGCAGACCGCGGCGGGCCGCGACCTCCTCCGGACGCTGCAGGCTCTTCAGCGCCGCCACGGTGGCGTGCACGATGTTGATCGGGTTGTCGCTGCCCAGCGACTTGCTCAGCACGTCGTGCACGCCGGCGCCTTCCAGCACCGCGCGCACCGGGCCACCGGCGATGACACCGGTACCGGCGCTGGCCGGGCGCAGCATGACGACGCCTGCGGCGTCCTCACCCTGCACCGGGTGCGTGATCGTGCCGCCGAGGCGGGGGACGCGGAAGAAGTTCTTCTTCGCCTCCTCCACGCCCTTGGCGATCGCCGCGGGCACTTCCTTGGCCTTGCCGTAGCCGACACCGACCATGCCGTCGGTGTCACCGACGACCACGAGCGCGGTGAAGCTGAACCGCCGGCCGCCCTTGACGACCTTCGCGACGCGGTTGATCGTCACGACGCGCTCGAACTGCATGCTCTTCTCTTGGGCCGCCCCGCCACGGCCACCGTCGCGGCGGTCCCGGCGGTCTTTGCCGCCGGACTCCGAACCGCCGTCACGCCGAGTGCGTCCAGGCATCAGGCGTCCCTCTCGATCGTTGTCATCTCAGTCGTACGCATGTCAGAACTCCAGGCCGCCCTCGCGAGCGGCATCGGCCAGCGCCGCGACGCGGCCGTGGTAGGCGTTGCCGCCCCGGTCGAACACGACCTTCTCGACCCCGGCGTCCTTGGCGCGAGCCGCAACCAGCTCGCCGACCTTGGTCGCCTTGGCCTTCTTGTCGCCCTCGAGGGTGCGCAGGTCGGCTTCCATGCTGGAGGCCGACGCCAGCGTGTGACCCGCGACGTCGTCGATGACCTGCGCGACGATGTGCCGCGTGGACCGGGTCACGACCAGGCGCGGACGCGCAGGCGTGCCGCTGATCTTCTTGCGGAGCCGGAAGTGGCGGTTGGCGCGGGCGATCCGACGCACGGTCGAGATGTCCTTGCCCACGGGCTTGCGCTTCGTAGCAGTGGTTGTCTCGCTCATGGTCACTTACCCGTCTTTCCGACCTTGCGGCGGATGGTCTCGCCGGCGTACCGGACGCCCTTGCCCTTGTACGGGTCGGGGCGGCGCAGCTTGCGGATCCTGGCTGCGACCTCGCCGACCAGCTGCTTGTCGATGCCCTTGACCGACAGCTTGGTGGCGCCGTCGACCGCGAACTCGATGCCCTGCGGCGGCTCGATCACGATGGGGTGGCTGTAGCCCAGGGAGAACTCGAGGTTCGATCCCTTGAGCAGCACGCGGTAACCCACGCCGTGAATCTCGAGGTTCTTCTGGTAGCCCTGGCTGACGCCGAGCACCATGTTGTTGACCAGGCTGCGCGAAAGACCGTGCAGCGAGCGGCTCTCCCGCTCATCGTCCGGCCGCTTGACCAGGACCGACCCGTCGTCATCCTTCTCGACGATGATGGGCTCGGCGATGTTCTGCTCCAGGGTGCCCTTCGGCCCCTTGACCGTCACCGCCTGCCCGTCGATGGTGACCTCGACGCCGGAGGGCACGGTGATCGGAAGCTTCCCGATGCGCGACATGCTCCTCCTCCCTTACCAAACGTAGGCGAGGACTTCCCCGCCCACGCCTTGCTTGATGGCCTGCCGGTCGGTCACCAGACCACCCGACGTGGAAATGATCGCGATGCCCAGTCCGCCGAGAACCTTCGGCAGGTTGGTGGACTTCGCGTAGACCCGCAGGCCGGGCTTCGAGACCCGTCGCAGGCCGGCGATGCTGCGCTCCCGGTTCGGGCCGTACTTGAGCTCGACGACCAGGTTCTGGCCCTTCTCGCCCTGCTCGGCACGGGAACCCGTCACGTAACCCTCGCGCTTGAGGATCTCGGCGATGTTCGCCTTGAGCTTCGAATGCGGCATCACGACCTCGTCGTGATAAGCCGAGCTTCCATTCCGCAGACGCGTCAGCATGTCTGCGATGGGATCGGTCATCGTCATGGTGACCTGGTCCACCTTTCTCACCCGGTTCCGACGGACCCGGACGCGCCCCGCGCTGCGGGAGGTCTGGATCCTGGCCTAGGCGAAGTCGGATCATGCCTGCTCGATCGGCAGGCTCATGTCAGCGGCGCGCACGCGCGCCCGCCCGCCGAAGCGGGCAAAAGACCTGGTGGTGCCCGCCGAGCGTACCCGTCACCGGGTGGCGCTCAGCGGGCGGGCACTCACCAGGAAGACTTGCTCACGCCCGGCAGCTCGCCGGCGTGCGCCATCTCGCGGAAGCACACGCGGCACAGGCCGAACTTGCGGAAGACCGACCGCGGACGCCCGCAACGCTGGCAGCGGGTGTAGCCGCGCACCTTGAACTTGGGCTTGCGGGCGGCCTTGTTGATCAGCGCCTTCTTGGCCATCGGCTCAGTTCTCCTTGTTTCGACGCCCAGCGATACCCGACATCACTGCTCCTTGAACGGGAAGCCCAGGTGGCGCAGCAGCCGCCGGCCTTCCTCATTGGTGGTGGCCGTGGTCACCACGGTGATGTCCATACCGCGAGGACGGTCGATCGAGTCGGGGTCGATCTCGTGGAACATCGACTGCTCGTTGAGCCCGAAGGTGTAGTTGCCGTTGCCGTCGAACTGCTTCGGCGACAGGCCGCGGAAGTCACGGATGCGCGGCAGCGCGATGGTGACCAGGCGGTCGACGAACTCCCACATGCGGTCGCCGCGCAGCGTGACGCGCGCACCGATCGGCATGCCTTCGCGCAGCTTGAACTGAGCGATGGACTTGCGGGCCCGGCGGATCTCGGGGCGCTGACCGGTGATGATGGTCAGGTCGCGGACCGCGCCTTCGATGAGCTTGCTGTCCCGGGCGGCGTCGCCGACACCCATGTTGACGACGACCTTGACGACGCCGGGCACCAGCATGGGGTTCGCGTACTCGAACTCCTGCTGGAGGGCCGGGCGGATCTCGTCGCGGTACCGGGTCTTGAGCCGGGGGACGATCTTCTCTGCGGTAGTCATGATCAGATGTCCTTCCCGTTGCGGCGAGAGACGCGGACCTTCTTGCCGTCCTCGCCGATCCGGTAGCCCACGCGAGTGGGGTTGCCGTCGGAGTCGACCACCATCACGTTGCTCACGTGGATGGCCGCTTCCTGGGTGACGATGCCGCCGGACTGCGCACCGCGTTCGGTCCGGGAGACCTTGGTGTGCTTCTTGATCCGGTTGACGCCCTCGACGAGGACGCGCTCGCGCTGCGGGTAGGCCGCGATGACCTTGCCCCGGGCACCCTTGTCCTTGCCGGAGATCACGACGACCGTGTCGCCCTTCTTGATCTTCATCACAGCACCTCCGGCGCGAGCGAAATGATCTTCATGTACTTCTTGTCGCGCAGCTCGCGGCCGACGGGGCCGAAGATGCGGGTCCCGCGCGGACCACCGTCCGGCTTGATCAGCACCGCGGCGTTCTCGTCGAACCGGATGTACGAGCCATCCGCGCGGCGCTTCTCCTTCTTCTGGCGGACGATGACGGCCTTGACCACATCGCCCTTCTTCACACCGGCACCCGGAATGGCTTCCTTCACGGTGGCGACGATGACGTCACCGATACCCGCGTAGCGCCGGCCGGAACCACCGAGGACGCGGATCGTGAGGATCTCCTTGGCCCCAGTGTTGTCAGCGACGCGAAGTCGCGACTCCTGCTGGATCACGTCTGACTCCTGACCCTAAGTGCCCGCACCCTGCGCGCGGACACACTCTGGCGCGCCAAATTTCCGACCTGACGCGCGCGGTCATCACCCGAAGAGGGCCGGGCGCCGACATACCGGCGACCGGCCCGCTTCCGATGTCCTTACTTGGCCCGTTCCACGACCTCGACGAGGCGCCAGCGCTTCGTCGCGGACAGCGGCCGGGTCTCCATCAGGAGAACGCGGTCGCCGATCCCGGCCGTGTTGGCCTCGTCGTGCGCCTTGACCTTGGTGGTCTGGCGCATGACCTTGCCGTAGAGAGCGTGCTTCTTGCGGTCCTCGAGGGAGACCACGATCGTCTTGTCCATCTTGTCCGAGACGACGTAGCCCTCGCGGGTTTTGCGGTAGTTCCGCGCCACGCTCTGTCCTTCTGCCTGGCTGCTCATGCCGCGCCCTCCTCGGTCGCGTCAGGGGACACCGTCAGGCCGAGCTCGCGCTCGCGCATGATGGTGTAGATCCGGGCGATGTCCCTGCGGACCACGCGCAACCGGCGGTTGTTCTCCAACTGCCCGGTCGCCATCTGGAACCGAAGGTTGAACAGCTCTTCCTTCGACTCCCGGACGCGGGCCAGCAATTCCTCGTCGCCCAGCTCCCGGAGCTCACCAGCGGTGACACCAGCCGCCATCAGAAGTCACCACCCTCGCGGGACACGATCTTGCACTTCATCGGCAGCTTGTGCGCCGCACGGGTCAGCGCCTCCACAGCCGTCTTCTTGTTCGGGAAGTTCAGCTCGAACATGACACGGCCGGGCTTGACGTTCGCGACCCAGGACTCGGGCGAACCCTTACCGGAACCCTGCCGGGTCTCGGCCGGCTTCTTCGTCAGCGGGCGGTCCGGGAAGATGTTGATCCAGACCTTGCCGCCACGCTTGACGTGCCGGGTGATGGCGATACGAGCCGACTCGATCTGCCGGTTGGTCACGTAGCCGTGCTCGATCGCCTGGATGCCGTATTCGCCGAAGTTGATGCGGGTGCCGCCCTTGGCGAAGCCCTTGCGCTTCGGTGCGTGGCTCTTGCGCCACTTCACCCTGCGTGGGACCAGCACTGCTCAGCCCTCCGTCTTCTGATCGGCCTGCGGCTCGGCCACGGCCGGGGCGTTGGCGGTCGCCGCGTCGCCCGCGGTCTGCGCCTGCTCCGGGCTCTCCGCCGTACCGCCCTTGGCTGCGGCGCGGCCGGCTTCGGTGCCGCCGGCACCGGTGGTGCCGGAAGCGCCGGAGCGACGGCGGCCACCGCGCTCGGAACGGCCGCCGCGCTCACCGCGGCCGCCACCCTCGCCGCGAGGCGCGCGCACCTCGGACTGCTCCTGCTTCTGCTTCAGGCCGCCGACCAGCTCGCCCTTGTAGATCCACACCTTGACGCCGATGCGACCGAACGTGGTGCGGGCCTCGAAGAAGCCGTAGTCGATGTCCGCGCGCAGCGTGTGCAGCGGGACGCGACCCTCGCGGTAGAACTCGGAACGGGACATCTCGGCCCCGCCCAGCCGGCCACCGCACTGCACCCGGATGCCCTTGACCTGCGGCGAGCGCATGGCCGACTGGATGGCCTTGCGCATCGCGCGCCGGAAGGACACGCGGTTGGACAGCTGCTCGGCCACGCCCTGCGCGACGAGCTGCGCGTCGGCCTCGGAGTTCTTGACCTCGAGGATGTTGAGCTGGACCTGCTTGCCGGTCAGCTTCTCCAGCGAACCGCGGATGCGGTCCGCCTCGGCACCGCGACGGCCGATGACGATGCCCGGCCGGGCGGTGTGAATGTCCACCCGGACCCGCTCGCGGGTGCGCTCGATCTCCACCTTGGAGATCCCTGCGCGCTCCATACCGCGAGAGAGCCGACGGCGGATCTTGACGTCCTCCGCAACGTATTCCGCGTACTGCTTGTCGGCGTACCACCGGGACTTCCAGTCCGTGGTGATGCCGAGTCGGAAGCCGTGCGGGTTGATCTTCTGACCCACTACCGGGCACTCCCCTTCTGGCTCTTCGTCTTACCGGCCGCCTTCGGCCGCGACTCCACCTCGATGGTGATGTGCGCGGTCCGCTTGCGAATCCGGTACGCACGGCCCTGGGCACGGGGCTGGAACCGCTTCAGCGTCGGTCCCTCGTCCACGTACGCCCGGTGCACCCACAGGGTGTCGGGGTCGAGCGACTGGTTGTTCTCCGCGTTGGCGACGGCACTGGCGAGCACCTTCGACACCGGACCGCTGGCGGCCTGCGGCGCGAACTGGAGCACTGCCAGGGCTTCGCTGGCGCTACGGCCCTTGATGAGCTCGACCACGCGACGGGCCTTCATCGGCGTCACGCGGACGAAGCGGGCCCGCGCCACCGCGCGGGTGTCAGCCGCAGCGGTGTCGTCGGAACGGGCTGTCATCCTGCTACCCCTTGCTCTTGGTTCGCCCCCGCTCAGCGGCGGCGCGACTTCCGGTCATCCTTGACGTGGCCCTTGAAGGTCCTCGTCGGCGCGAACTCGCCCAGCTTGTGTCCGACCATCGACTCGGTGATGAACACCGGGATGTGCTTGCGACCGTCGTGCACCGCGAAGGTGTGGCCGAGCATGTCCGGGATGATCGTGGACCGGCGGGACCAGGTCTTGATCACGGTCTTCTTGCCCGACTCGTTCAGCGCGTCCACCTTCTTGAGCAGGTGGTCGTCCACGAACGGGCCCTTCTTGAGGCTGCGTGGCATGTGCTTCTACCTCCCTGCTCAGCGCTTCTTGCCGGTGCGACGGCGCCGGACGATGAGCTTGTCACTGGGCTTGTTGCGGCGGGTGCGACCCTCGGGGCGGCCCTTGGGGTTGACCGGGTGGCGACCACCGGAGGTCTTGCCCTCACCACCACCGTGCGGGTGGTCGACCGGGTTCATGACGACACCGCGGACGGTCGGGCGCTTGCCCTTCCACCGCATGCGGCCTGCCTTGCCCCAGTTGATGTTCGAGTGCTCGGAGTTGCCGACCTCGCCGACGGTGGCCCGGCAGCGCGCGTCCACGTTGCGGATCTCGCCCGAAGGCATCCGCAGCTGGGCGTACGGGCCGTCCTTGGCCACCAGCTGGACCCGGGCACCGGCGGAACGCGCGATCTTGGCGCCGCCACCGGGGCGGAGCTCGATCGCGTGGATCACGGTACCGGTCGGGATGTTGCGCAGCGGGAGGTTGTTCCCGGGCTTGATGTCAGCCCGCGGCCCGCTCTCGACCCGGTCGCCCTGCCCGATGCCGTTCGGCGCGATGATGTAGCGCTTCTCGCCATCCAGGTAGTGCAGCAGCGCGATGCGTGCGCTGCGGTTCGGGTCGTACTCGATGTGCGCGACCTTGGCCGGCACACCGTCCTTGTCGTTGCGGCGGAAGTCGATGATGCGGTAGGCCCGCTTGTGGCCCCCGCCCTGGTGCCGCGTCGTGATCTTGCCGTGCGCGTTGCGGCCGCCGCGACCGTGCAGCGGACGCACCAGCGACTTCTCCGGCTCCGACCGGGTGATCTCGGCGAAGTCGGACACGCTGGAGCCGCGACGGCCCGGCGTCGTCGGCTTGTGCTTGCGAATGCCCATCTCTGTAGAAACCTCGTCCTAATCAGCGCCGGTCAGGCGGCCGGTCCGCCGAAGATCTCGATCGGCTTGCTCTCCGGGGACAGCGTCACGATCGCCCGCTTCGTGTCCTTGCGCTTGCCGTACCCGGTGCGGGTGCGCTTGCGCTTGCCGTTGCGGTTGATCGTGTTCACGTTGGTGACCTTGACATCGAAGATCTTCTCAACGGCGATCTTGATCTCGGTCTTGTTCGAGCCGGGGCGAACCAGGAAGGTGTACTGGCCCTCCTCCAAGAGCCCGTAGCTCTTCTCGGAGACGACCGGCGCCAGGATGATGTCTCGCGGGTCGGGGATCACTGCTGTGCCTCCTCAGCGCTCGCGGCCGTGGCGACCTGCGCAGGCCCGGCGACGAACCGCTCGAACGCGGCCTTGGTGAACACCACGTCGTCGTTGACCAGCACGTCGTAGGTGTTGAGCTGACCCGGCGTGATCAGGTGCACGTTCGTCAGGTTCCGCAGGCTCAGCCAGGAATTGGCCTCCTCCGCGTTGTTCAGCACGACCAGCACGCGCTTCGCCTGGGTCCAGGTGCGGACCGCGGCCTTGGCGGCCTTGGTCGACGGCGTCTCGCCACCGACCACGTGCGTCACGACGTGCAGCTGGCCGGCGCGAACGCGGTCGGACAGCGCACCGCGCAGCGCGGCGGCCTTCATCTTCTTGGGGGTGCGCTGGGTGTAGTCCCGCGGCTGCGGGCCGTGCACCGTGCCACCACCGGTGAACTGGGGAGCCCGGATCGAGCCCTGGCGGGCGTTACCGGTGCCCTTCTGCCGGTACGGCTTCTTGCCGCCACCGGAGACCTGGCCGCGAGTCTTCGTGGAGTGCGTGCCCTGGCGAGCGGCGGCCAGCTGGGCCGTCACCACCTGGTGCATCAGGGCCACGTTGGCCTGCACGTCGAAGATCTCGGCGGGCAGCGTCACGCTGCCGTCGGTCGCGCCGTCCGGGGTACGGACGTCCAGCGTCGCGCTCATCACGCACCACCCTTCGCGGGGCTCTTGACCAGAACCAGGCCGCCCTTGGGGCCGGGAACGGCACCCTTGATCAGCAACAGGCCGGACTCGCCTTCCACCCGGTGAACCTTGAGGTTCTGGGTGGTCACGCGGTTGGAGCCCATCCGGCCCGCCATCCGCATGCCCTTGAAGACACGACCCGGGGTGGCGCAGCCACCGATCGAGCCGGGCTTGCGGTGCACGGCCTGCGCACCGTGGCTCATCGGCTGGCGGTGGAAGCCGTGCCGCTTGATCGTGCCGGCGAAGCCCTTGCCCTTGCTGGTGCCGACGACGTCGACGACCGCACCGGACTCGAACACCTCAGCGGTGATCTCCTGGCCGACTTCGTACTCACCGGCGTCGTTCGTGCGCAGCTCCACGAGGTGGCGGCGCGGCGTGACCCCGGCCTTGGTGAAGTGGCCGGTGCGCGGCTTGTTCACCTTGCGGGGGTCGATGGCGCCGAACGCCAGCTGCACGGCCGAATAGCCGTCCTTGTCGGGGGTACGGATCTGGGTGACCACGTTCGGCCCGGCCTGCACGACGGTCACCGGGACGACCCGGTTGTTCTCGTCGAAGACCTGGGTCATGCCGAGCTTGGTGCCCAGAATCCCCTTGATCTGCCTGTCAGACATCAGTCTTGTTCTCTCCGCACTACGGCCGGCCCGCGGACGAGCCGTCTCAAGATGGGCCGACCCTTACTGGATGTTCACGTCGACGCTGGCCGGCAGGTCGATGCGCATCAACGCGTCCACCGTCTTCGGCGTCGGTTCGAGGATGTCGATGAGCCGCTTGTGCGTCCGCATCTCGAAGTGCTCCCGCGAGTCCTTGTACTTGTGCGGAGAGCGGATGACGCAGTAGACGTTCTTCTCCGTCGGCAGCGGCACCGGCCCGACGACCCGAGCGCCGGTGCGCGTCACGGTCTCGACGATCTTGCGCGCGGACGCGTCGATCGCCTCGTGGTCGTAGGCCTTGAGCCGGATGCGGATCTTCTGTCCCGCCATAGTGGCTTGCCGTTCCTCTAGTCTCGTGCCGCCAGTGGTCGGCGCTGTGGCGGTCCTCAGCTCGATGCTGACGACGGCGCCTGCGCCCATGGGCTTCGGGTGCCCGTCGCGGCCTGGGCCGGTGAGCTCCCGGCGGGATGACTCCCGCACGGAGGGCCCAGCCCTCGGTCCGCCCCTGTTCAGGTTGCTGGTGCCCGGTACACGCGGTCGGGCGTGTCGCCCACTGCGCACAGACCGGTCCCACCGAACTTCGCCGTTGGGATGGATCCGAGAGCTTCTCGAAAGACACCCTCTAAGACCCGTACACCTAGTTCTTTGCACCCTGCCGGACGGCGACGCGGGAAGACTCCCGTCGCAGCGCCCAGGCCCGGCCGAAACCGGTCCTGCTCCGAAACTCCAGGGCGCGGGGCTTCTCGTGGCGGAGCGGCCGGGACTTCCACTGACAGGTGATGAACACCCGGGAAACCGGCCGCTCCGAACGAGCAACCCATACAGGATGACACACGCCGGATGCCAGCCCGAATCGGGGGGTGGTTTCCGGGTCCGCGCCGCGGCACGACCCCGAAAACCAGCGAGGGCCTGCTCCCTGGGAAGGAAGCAGGCCCTCGCGGTGGATCACTTGATGATCTTGGTGACGCGACCCGCGCCGACCGTACGACCACCCTCGCGAATCGCGAAGCGGAGGCCGTCGTCCATCGCGATCGGCTGGATCAGCTGCACCGTCATCTCGACGTTGTCACCCGGCATGACCATCTCGGTGCCCTCGGGGAGGGTCACGACGCCGGTCACGTCGGTGGTGCGGAAGTAGAACTGCGGCCGGTAGTTGTTGAAGAACGGGGTGTGACGGCCACCGTCCTCCTTCGACCGGATGTAGACCTGGCACTCGAACTCGGTGTGCGGGGTCGTGGTCTTCGGCTTGACGACCACCATGCCGCGCTCGACATCCTCGCGCTTGATACCGCGCACGAGCAGACCGACGTTGTCACCGGCCTGGCCCTCGTCCAGCAGCTTCCGGAACATCTCGACGCCGGTGACCGTGGTCTTCAGCGCGGTGTCCTTGATGCCGACGAGCTCGACCTCTTCGTTGACCTTGATGATGCCGCGCTCGATGCGACCGGTCACCACGGTGCCGCGGCCGGTGATCGAGAAGACGTCCTCGACCGGCATCAGGAAGGGCTTGTCGGTCTCGCGCTCCGGGTCCGGAACGTTCTCGTCGACCGCGTCGAGCAGCTCGACGATCTTGTTGGACCACTCGGGGTCGCCCTCGAGCGCCTTCAGCGCGGAGACGCGGATGACCGGAGCGTCGTCGCCGTCGTACTCCTCGCCGGAGAGCAGCTCGCGCACCTCCATCTCCACGAGCTCCATGATCTCCTCGTCGTCGACCATGTCGGCCTTGTTCAGCGCGACGAGGATGTAGGGCACGCCGACCTGGCGAGCCAGCAGCACGTGCTCACGCGTCTGCGGCATCGGACCGTCGGTGGCGGCGACGACCAGGATCGCCCCGTCCATCTGAGCGGCACCCGTGATCATGTTCTTCACGTAGTCGGCGTGACCGGGGGCGTCGACGTGCGCGTAGTGACGCTTCTCGGTCTGGTACTCGACGTGCGCGATCTGGATCGTGATGCCGCGCTGCTTTTCCTCGGGAGCCTTGTCGATCTCGTCGAACGGCGTGAAGGGGTTCAGCTCCGGGTACTTCTCGTGCAGCACCTTGGTGATGGCCGCGGTGAGCGTGGTCTTGCCGTGGTCAACGTGACCGATGGTCCCGATGTTGACGTGCGGCTTGTCCCTCTCGAACTTCGCCTTAGCCACTGGATTGTCCTCCTGGACTTGGTTCTCTTTCCGCCGTACGACTAGCCAGTCCCCGCGTTGCGCGAAGATTCAGTGCCAGGCGGAGTCCTGTCGGGTTTGGCAGCGGAGGGCTCCGGTCCTCCCGCGGAGGCCGGAGCCACCCGCCGCCGAACTACAGGGAATTACTCGCCCGTAGCCTTCGCGATGATCTCCTTCGCCACGTTCGCGGGAACCTCGGCGTAGGAGTCGAACACCATCGAGTAGTTCGCGCGGCCCTGCGTCTTGGAACGCAGGTCGCCGACATACCCGAACATCTCGGACAGCGGCACCTGCGCCTTGACGACGCGCGCACCGCTGCGCTCCTCCATGGCCTGGATCTGGCCACGGCGGGAGTTGAGGTCGCCGATGACATCGCCCATGTAGTCCTCGGGCGTGATCACCTCGACCGCCATCACCGGTTCGAGGATCGCCGGGGAGGCCTTCTGCGCGGCCTCCTTCAGGGCGATGGAACCGGCGACCTTGAACGCCATCTCCGAGGAGTCGACCTCGTGGTACTGGCCGTCCAACAAGATCACCTTGACGCCCACCAGCGGGTAGCCGGCCAGCACGCCGTACTGCATGGCGTCCTGCGCGCCCTGGTCCACCGACGGGATGTACTCGCGCGGGACGCGACCACCGGTGACCTTGTTCTGGAACTCGTACGTCGCACTGTCCGCAGTCTGCTCGATCGGCTCGAGGCCGATGATGACGCGGGCGAACTGCCCGGAGCCACCGGTCTGCTTCTTGTGCGTGTACTCGTACTTCTCGACCGGCTTGCGAATCGTCTCCCGGTAGGCCACCTGCGGCTTACCGATGTTCGCCTCGACCTTGAAGTCCGACTTCATCCGGTTGACCAGGACTTCCAGGTGCAGCTCGCCCATGCCGGACAGGACCGTCTGACCGGTCTCCTCGTCGTGGTGGACGCGGAAGGTCGGGTCCTCCTCGGCGAGCTTCTGGATCGCCGTGGACAGCTTCTCCTGGTCGGCCTTCGTCTTCGGCTCGACCGCGACGTCGATGACCGGCTCCGGGAAGGTCATCGACTCCAGGACGATCGGGTTCTGCGGGTCGGACAAGGTGTCACCGGTGGTGGTGTCCTTGAGCCCGACGACCGCGTAGATGTGACCGGCCTGGGCCTCGTCGACCGGGTTCTCCTTGTTGGAGTGCATCTGGAAGAGCTTCCCGATGCGCTCCTTGCGCTCGCGGGTCGAGTTCATGACCTGCGAACCGGAGGAGAGCTTGCCGGAGTAGACCCGGATGTAGGTCAGCTTCCCGTAGAACGGGTGCACCGCGATCTTGGAGACCAGCGCGGAGAACGGCTCCTGGGTGCTGGGCTTGCGCTCGGCGGCGGTCTCGCCGTCCAGCAGCAGGCCCTGCACCGGCGGCACGTCCAGCGGCGCGGGCAGGTAGTCGACGACCGCGTCGAGCATGGGCTGCACGCCCTTGTTCTTGAACGCGGTACCGCACAGGACCGGGAACGCGGTGCGCTCGACGGTCAGCTTGCGGATGCCGGCCTTGATCTGGTCGGTGGTCAGCTCCTCGCCGCCGAAGTAGGCCTCCATGAGGGCCTCGTCGGTCTCGGCGACGGCCTCGATCAGCTGCTCGCGGTAGGAAGCGGCGGCCTCGGCCAGGTCGGCGGGGATCTCCTCGATCTCGTACTGCTCGCCCTTCTTGACGTCACCGCGCCAGGTCAGCGCCTTCATGCTGACCAGGTCGACGATGCCCTCGAAGTCGGACTCGCTGCCGATCGGGAGCTGGATGACCAGCGGAGTGGCGTTCAGCCGCTCGCGGATGGTCTTCACGGTGAAGTAGAAGTCCGCGCCCAGCTTGTCCATCTTGTTGACGAAGCAGATGCGCGGGACGTCGTACTTGTCCGCCTGCCGCCAGACCTGCTCGGACTGCGGCTCGACACCTTCCTTGCCGTCGAAGACCGCGACGGCGCCGTCCAGGACGCGCAGCGAGCGCTCCACCTCGACCGTGAAGTCGACGTGCCCGGGGGTGTCGATGATGTTGATCTGGTAGTCGCCCCAGAAGGTCGTGGTGGCAGCCGAGGTGATCGTGATACCCCGCTTCTGCTCCTCTTCCATCCAGTCCATCGTCGAGGCGCCGTCGTGCGTCTCGCCGAGCTTGTGGTTGATCCCGGTGTAGTACAGGATCCGCTCGGTCGTGGTGGTCTTGCCCGCGTCGATGTGGGCCATGATGCCGATGTTGCGAACCTTCGTGAGGTCCGTCAGCACGTCGCGTGCCACGAGTTTCTTCCCCGTTCCTACAGCAGATGCAAGCCGTCGAATCGGTGTGCCGAGGCGGGCAGGAGCCGACCCGACGTCACCAGCGGTAGTGCGCGAAGGCCTTGTTGGACTCCGCCATCTTGTGCGTGTCTTCGCGCTTCTTGACGCTCGCGCCGAGGCCGTTGCTGGCGTCGAGCAGTTCGTTCATGAGGCGCTCGACCATGGTCTTCTCGCGGCGCGCCCGCGAGTAGGTGACCAGCCAGCGCAGGGCCAGCGTGGTCGAGCGGCCGGCGCGGACCTCGATCGGCACCTGGTAGGTCGCGCCACCCACGCGGCGGCTGCGGACCTCCAGGGTCGGCTTCACGTTGTCCAGCGCACGCTTGAGCGTGACCACCGGGTCGGTGCCGTTCTTCTCCCGAGCGCCCTCGAGCGCCGCGTACACGATCTTCTCAGCCAGCGAGCGCTTGCCGTCGACGAGGACCTTGTTCACCAGCTGGGTGACCAGCGGCGAGGCGTACACGGGATCGGCGTTGAGCGGCCGCTTCGGGGCCGGACCCTTGCGGGGCATCAGCTCTTCTCCTTCTTCGCGCCGTACCGGCTGCGAGCCTGCTTGCGGTTCTTCACACCCTGCGTGTCGGCCGACCCGCGGATGATCTTGTACCGCACGCCGGGGAGGTCCTTCACACGGCCGCCGCGAACCAGCACGATCGAGTGCTCCTGGAGGTTGTGCCCCTCACCCGGGATGTAGGCCGTGACCTCGATGCCGCTGGTGAGCTTGACACGAGCGACCTTGCGCAGTGCCGAGTTGGGCTTCTTCGGGGTGGTGGTGTACACGCGGGTGCACACGCCACGCCGCTGCGGGCTCCCCTTGAGCGCCGCGGTCTTGGTCTTGGCGACCTTGTCCTGGCGGCCCTTACGGACCAGCTGCTGGATGGTGGGCATGGACCGGCTTTCTCTTGAGCGTTCGCGTCTTCGTGGTTGCTCTCGCCCGGCGGCGCTCGCACACGTCGGCGTCCGGGCACGTGCCCTGGCGCCGAGCACCTGGCAGGCACTGTTTACTTGGGACTCCCCCGCACCACGAGGTCGGGCGTGTCGCCCACTCCCCGGCCTTGCGGCGCTGGTGGTGCCCGCGGGAGCGCACCGACAGGAACGAACCCGATGGTTGTCAGGAGAGTTCCGCACGGCCCATGTCCGCGATCACGACCACCGGAGTGGTCACTGCTCACGCACGGGCATACGGACCGACCCGATAGCTTTCGGGTCCGATAAGCAAAGATACCCGCCCCGTTCTGAGGGGGTCAAAACGGGGTCCCCAAGACCTGCTCGATCTTCCCCGAAGCGCCGCGGACCGAGCTAGTGGTGTGGTGTTGCCCGCGAGCTTACCGCCGCTGGCAAGAGCCGCCAGCGGGCGCGGCGGGCGTCCCACGACTCGGGCGGGCCGGCGTCCGACCAGGCGCGAGGCGCCGATCACACCTCCGCGAGCCAGCCGCCGGCGACGAGCTCCCCGACCGGCTGCGGCAGCAGGTGCGCCGTGCCGCCGCCGACCTGCCCGTGGTCCGGCCTCGCCACCGCGGTGAGCACCTCGAAGCCCCGCACCACCCGGTACCGCCGGTACTCCCCCGGCTCCCGCCCCGGCGGCAGCGAACGCTGCGGCAGCGTCGTGCCCGCGACGAAGACCGCGTTGCCGTCGGGCGCGCCGAAGCGGTCCACTTCGGCCCCGTCGGGGAGCATCGCGTGCCGCCGGTCCTCGTAGGCGGACAGCGGCCGGTCCGGTCCGAGCGGCACGATCCGGCACTCGTACTCGGCCAGCGGCTCGTCCGGCTCGCGCTGCATCGAGTCCCGGGTGAGGGCGACCGCGCCGATCAGGTGCGCCGCCGCGGCGTGCGCCTCCGGGAAGCGGGAGCTGTTGCGCACCTCGCCACCGTCCACGCAGAACACCGACCACCAGCCGTCCGCCTCGCGCAGCATGCTCCAGCCGCCCTCGACCGGTTCCGCGAAGCTGTAGAAGCGGCGGCTCACGCCCAGCGCCGCGATGAAGCGGCGCGCCAGATCGATCGCGCCCGCGGTCCGCTCCGCGTCGAACGCGTCCGGTTCGGACCCCAGCACCAGCGCCTTGGCCTGCTCCACCGCGTGATCGGCGACGACCTCCGGCAGCCGGTGCGCCCGCGCCCGGACGTGGTCCAGGAAGTCGCGCGGCGGGGAGATGTCGTGCACGTCCAGGTAGTAGGCCATCGACAGCGGCCACACCCAGGTGCCGTCGGTGTGGAAGCGCTTCGGCACCTCCGGCGGACGGCTCGGGTCGACCTCGTCCGCCGACGTGCTGCGGGCGGCCAGCACCACCGCGCCACCCGACAGGTACTCGACCAGCAGCCGCTTCTCCACCCACGGCAGCACCGGCCGGTACGCCAACGGCCGGCCCTCCGCGTCCGCGCCGTCGAACAGCCGCGCCATCCGCACCGGGCCCACCCCGGCGTCCGCGCGGTGCTGCTCGTAGTGGTGCCACGCGGGCCCCAGCAACCACTCCGGCGCCTGCGCGCGCGGGAAGAGGCGGAGCTCGTCGAACGCGTCCTGCGGAGCCACCTCGGCGGGCTCGCCGCGTCCGAACTCGACGACCGGCTCACCGCCGGGCGCCGCGGTGCAACGGGCCGTCGTCCACGCACCGGACTCCGGGCGGTACTCGACGACGCGGGCGCGGCGCAGCGCGTCCAGCACCTCCTGCGGCGGGATCCAGGTGTGCGCACCGGTTCCGGTGGTGGCCGTCCCGGAGACCTCGACGCGGGTGCCGAGCGCGGTGCACGCCACGCCCACCTCCAGCGCGCCCGCGGGCGCCGAACGCCGCAGGACCTCGCCGAGCTCCGCGCGCACGTCCGGGCGCAGCGCCGGTTCGGTCGGCGCACCGTGCGCGGCCGGAGCCGGGAACGTCCTCCTCGGCGCGGGCGGCTCGCCCTGCACCACCACGGCGGACTCGATGCGCTCCACCGGCACCGGCGCGTCGAAGCCCGCCAGCACCGCGGTCCCGTCCCGGGACTCCAGCCACCCGTGCCACCGGCCGTCCGCCAAGGCCAACGTCCCCGCCACCGGCGTCCCGACGATCACCTTGCACTCCCCCTCGCCACCGAGCCGATCCCGATCATTCTGTCCCGCACCGCCGAGCCCCTCACCAACCCGGGTAGCGCTGGAACCAGGCGGGGGTGGTGGGCGAGGCCGGGCTGAATTCCGCGAGGGCGTCGTTCGCCAGTTCTTCGAGCACCGGGTAGATGCTCGGCGCACGCCTGAGGTCCGGGGGAATGGTGTCCGCACCGCACTCCGCGCCGATGATGAGGCCGCTGATGGCAGCGACCGTCGACCGGTCCTGCGCGTAGTTCACGGCCAGCAGGAGCGCTTCGCGCACGTAGTCGCTGACCACCGCGCAGTAGATCGCCATGCCGAGCGCCTCGGCTCCATCCACCCCGCCGGCGGGGAACTTCGCCTCGAACTCGCTCGGGAACGCGGGCGACCGGACCTCCCTGCTCAGCTCCAGCGCCTGCCCGACCAGCCGAGCCGTCCGCTCGTGATCCGGCCACCGCTCCAACTCCGCGCCGGCGGACTCCAGGCAGGCCGAGAACGGGGCATCGCGCACCTGCTGGTGGAGCAACGCCGCCAGGAAACCGGCGGGGAGGTGGTCATCGGGGTGCCCATGCGTGATCTTCGCGATCTCGACGGCTGCGGCGAACGCGCCGGCCGCGTCGTTCGACCACACCGCAGCGAGCGCCGCGCGCGGCACCACCGAACCACCGCGCACGCCGGAAGTGCCGGCCGCCTGGCCGGTCCGGGCGAACTCCACCAGTGCCCCGACCGTGTCGGCGGGCGAAGCCTCACCACCATCCGGCCAGACATGCCCGACCAGCCAGCCGTCCGGTTGCGCCGACCGGGTGGCGAACGGACCGCCGCACTGCGCCCACGGCACGCGTCCGCCGCCAGGGCCGGTGCGGGTGTGCAGCCACCGCTGGTACGCGTGCCGCACCTCCTGCACGGGATCATCGTCCGCGGGATTCATCCGTCGAGCGACGTGGGCCCGGATCACACCCTCCAGCGTGAACGCCGACAGCTGGAACAACGCCGACGACGGGACCGAAGCCCCGAACTGGTACTCGAAGAGGAACTCGTCCCTGCCCGTGCGCGAGCGAGCGCCCGTGCTCGTGACGAATCGCGGCGCGGGCTCCCAGGACACCTTGCGGACCGCACCGAGCTGGATGCCCTGCGCGAAAGCATCACCGGCACTGGCCGCCAAGACAGCACCTCGGAACCGAGCGGCAGGATCAGGTTCGGAGAGGGGCCTGCGAGTGTCCGGGTCCCGCCCTTGGATCTCCATCGACCGGCGCCCTTCTTCGTCGAGCGCGCTGAACGAAGCCTCGATGTCGACCGAGTGGAGGTTGTAGTCGCTCCCCTCCTTGCGCCCCTCCGGGCGGAACGGGGTGGACTTCCGCTGTCGCTCCTTCCAAGCGCCATACCATTGCCCCATCTTGTTGTTGCGCCGGTACAGCTGAGACTTGGGCCACCCACGCGGTGCGACTTCCTCATCCCGCAAGATTTTTCACCCCATGCCAATAAATATCTTTACCAGGCTCCATGAATATCCTCTTCCCGGCCCACCACACGTCTTTGGACCCCTCCGGGCCGATGTCTTTCGGCCTAAAAAGATCAGCGATCTCGCGAGGCTCGGGGAAAGCACGGGCACCGTTGGAGCGGAAACGAGCCTGGAGCTGCTTCGCATGATCAAGATCACCCGCGAACGCGAGGTACTCGCGCTCAGCCTCCCGCCTTCGCGGACCAGGAGGCAGTTCCTCGTACTCACCGAGTCGAGCGAGTTCGGCCTCCGCCCGAACGATCTCCCTGTCCAGCCGAGGAGCGATCTTCTCCAAAGCTTGTTCATGATTGGCGAAAGAATAACCCTGCCTGGCCCAGGCGTAGCTACCCACATCGATATTCGCGCGCAGCTCGATAGATCGGACACCGGACTTGCCGTACCACTCTTCCATGGCCGTATTGAAAGAATAGGAGAAACCGCCTCCGTGAACCCGCGCGTCGAGCTTGAGCGAGGCGTGGACGACTTTCAAATCCCTAGCCCCATCCGTCCGGTAGACATCCCGAGCGACGGATCCGACTTCCGCCCCGGAAGAGTCCAGAATCTTGGCGTTGATGCAGATTCGATCCTCACTGAAGGACACGTCGTGAACATCCACGTGCAACCCGGAATAGGTGCCGTCGATGGACTTCTTCACCTTGTCGAAGAGTTCGGCTTCATCGAAGTCGGCCTGGTGACGCGGGATGAGCTCATCCAAGGAGGGACGGTCTTTCGGGTCGACCGGAGGCGTGTCCGGCAGTCTGGGGTCCGCTTCGGCGACCGCATCCCCGTCCGGCTCGTCGTGCGGCCGCACCTGAGGATCCTCGTCCGCGACGTGCTCAGACGGGTCCCCGTCCGGGGCGGGATCGTGCGCTGCGTCCTCGTCGGACAAGAAACGGCGCCGAGCCTCCTCGTAGCTCAGTTCCTCCAGCCCAGACGACTCGTCCCGCACGCGCGTCGTCGACGCGTCCGCGTTGTCGTGGTGCGGCGCGTCCTGTGCCCGCGGCTCGTCCGGCGAACGCTGCCCAAGGCCGTGCGGAGTCGAGCTCTGCTCCAGGTCGGGATCGATGGACCCGGGTCGGCGGACCGGTTCGAGCAGAGGAGCCGTCGGTTCGTCGGCGGGGTCCGGTGCAGCGTCGCGGGGCGGCGGAGCTCCCGCATCGTCCGGCCGTGCACGCACGTGCTCCGCCGTCGGATGCGGTCCGGACGGCTGCTGCGCCTCTGAACTCCGGGCCGCCCCGGACTGGTGGCCGAGGCCGTGCTGCTGTGCCCCGTGGATCCGGTTCGGCACGGACGGCTGCTGCGGAGGTTGCCCGCTCAGGTCGCGCCGAACAGACGGGTCCTGAGCCCGGCCAGGTGGTGCCGATGCGCCCTGCGGCGACTCCACCCGCGGCGCTCCAGGTCCCTGCAGCGACTGATGGCGGGGATTCCCCTGCAGGCCCTGGGATTGCGGTGTCCCCTGCACCTGCTGGCGCTGGTTGACCGGCGCACCGTGGTGCTGCGGCGGCCCCTGCACTTCTGGCGGGGACTGCTGGCGCTGAGCGCCTTGGTTCTGTCCGGCGGCGGGCCCGGGTTGCTGCACGCCGCTGTCCGCGCCCGGCTGTCGGGGCGGATGCCCGCCCTGCGGCGGGGGTCCGCCTTGGACGGGCTGACCGCTGCGAGCCGGGGCTCCACCACCCTGCGGGTGGGGTGGCGGAGTGGGCCGGGCCGGGGGCGGTGGGGGCTGTTGGCCGCGGGCCTGGCTGCCGGGCTGCTGTTCGATCGGGCCCTGCTGCACGCGTCCCTGCGCCGGGCCCGGTGCCGGCGGATTTCCCTGCTGCTGCGGGAATCCGGGCTGCTGCGGGTTACCGGACTGCTGGAGGTTGCCGGGCTTCTGCGGGTTGCCGGGCTGTTGCGGGTTTCCGGGCTGTTGGGCCGAGTCCTGCTGCACGGGCCGCTGCGGCTGCGCCGGACCCGGTGCGTGTGCGTTCCCCTGCTGCTGGGGCCCGGGTTGCTGGGGTCCGGGTTGCTGAGCTCCCGGTTGCTGGGGGTTGTGGGGCTGCTGCGGGAACGCCTGCTGCTGGGCCGGACCTGGGTGTTGCAGGTGCGGCTGCTGCTGCGGGAATTGCTGGGCCTGCGGGTAACCCTGCGGCTGCGGGCGGAACTGCGGCTGCGGGTGTTCCGGCGGCAGCAGGTGCCCTTGGTGCTGCCACGGCGTCCTGGGGTCCGGCCACATCTGCTGGTGCCCGGGTGGCGGGCTCGGATCTCGGGGCCGGAAGCCGAAGAACTCGGCCAGCTTGCGCAGCAGGCCGCGCTGCTCGGCGTCGTCGGCGAGCCGGCCGTTGCGGACCCATTCCGGTTCGTGGCCGGGCGGGTAGGGGCTGTCGTGGACGGCGGTGGTGCCGTCGGGGCGGAAGGCGGTCCACTGGCCGGGTTCGTCGAAGCGGGGCTGCGGGGTGCCGGAGGCGTCGGGTTCGAAGGAGGCGCGGTCCTTGCTGGCGTAGACGTTGCCGTAGTTGTCGACCCAGGCATCCGTGGACGGCGCCACGACCTCGGTGTCCAGCTCCTTCGCCAGCTGCTGCGCGAAGTTCGGGCTGCCGTCGCCGGTGTCGGCGCCGGTGCGGCAGGAGAGCAGGCGCACCGGTTCGCCGGGGCGGTAGCCGGGAGCGGCCTTGATGACCTCGGCGAGTTCCTTCGCGTCCAGGTCGCGGTCGCCGAGCCGCACGCCGCGCGGTCCACCGTGGACTTCGACGGTGAAGCGCTTCGGGTCGACGGCCGCGCCGGGTGGTGGTTCGACGCCGGAACCGCTGCGCACCATCGAGAGGCCGGAGTCCGTCGCCCTGATGTCGCCGACGTCCGCACCGAGCTTCGCGCGCAGGTCGTCGGGCAGGTCGAGCTCGGCAGGGCCGTCACCGGGGCGGTGCCAGGCGTGCTCGGCCTGCTCGTGCCGCGGCACCGGGCGTTCGGCCGCCATCGATTCGGCGGTCGAACGCTCCGGGACGCGCTGCGGCTGGGGCTGGGCGTCGAGGTGCCGGTGGCCCGGGCCCCACGGCGCGGCGGGGCTCGCGGGGAGGTGTGCGAAGTCCGCTCCGTCGAGCCGCGACCACGGCTGCGCGTCCGGGAGCCTCGGCTGCGGGGCGGCGGCGCGCGGGGCGGCGGCGTGGTCGCGCGCGGCTCCCGGTCGATCCGGTCCGAGGTGGGACGCCTCCGCCGGATCCTGCGTACGTGCACCGGGCCGTGCCGGGCCGGTGGCGTCGGCGCGCGGAGCACCCGGCGCGTCCGGACGTACCTGCCCGGACGCGTCCGGGTCGAGCCGGCCGGACCGAGCGGTGTGCCCGGGACCGAGGTCACCGTGCTGCGGGGCGCGCGGTGGAGCGGGCGCATCCGCGCGAGGCGCGGCCGGCGCGTCTCCGCGGGGCGGGACCGACGCGTCTCCGCGGGGCGGGATCGGTGCATCGGAGCGCGGCGGGACCGGCGCGTCCGCACGCGGCGGAGCGGCACCGGTTCGCGGCGGCACGGGTGCGTCGGACCGGGGCGCATCCGCACGGGGTGCGTCCGACCGGGGCGGAACGGGCGTGTCCGCGCGGGGCGTCGGCGCGTCCGCACGCGGTGACTGCGGCACATCGCCGCGCTGCCCGGCGGACCGCGGATTCCCGGGCTGCTGCGGGGAGTTCCCCGGCCTCGGCGCGTCCCGGCCCGCGCCGGGAGCGCGTTCCGGCGCCACCGGGTCCGACCCGCGCGGCGAGCGCGGACCGGTCGGCAGGTGGGCGGAACCGGGACTGCCCGGGGTGCCGGTCCAGCCGCCGCCCGATCGGGCACCGCGGGCGCCGGGCGGTGCCGGTGCTTGCGGGGCACCTCCGGCAGGCGCCCCTCCGGCAGGCGCCCCTCCGGCGGGAGCTCCTCCGGAGGACGAGCCACCAGGCTGGTCCTGGCGCGGCGGGGTCGGCGCGGCGGCAGGCGCTTCGGCACCCGCGTTCGGCCGCACCGGGGCGTCCACCGCGGCGGACGTCGTCGACGCGGGCCGACTCGGCGAGTCGGGGCCTCCGGCGGACGAACCGGTGACGTGCCCGGCCGCCGACGATCCGTCCGATGTGGACGGTTCGCGGCCGCCGCCGGGCTCATCCGCTCCGCTCCGGCCGCCCCCGGCGGAACCGGCTCGCTCGCCCGGGGCGTCCCCGCCGCCCGAATTCCCGGATCCCGGTGCGTCACCGCCGTTCCCCGGAGCGCTCCGGGTGTCGGCAGCCGCCGACGCACCGCCCTCGGGCGCGTGGCCGACCGAGCCGCCACCCGCATCCGAGCGGGACGGGACTCCGGGCTCCGAACCGCCGCCCCCATCCGAGCGAGACGAGGAACCAGCCTCCGCTTCGCCACCCGAGCGGGACGGGCCGCCAGGTTCCGACCCACCATTCGCATCCGAGCGGGACGAGGAACCGGGTTCCGCCCCACCGTCGGAGCGGAACGCGGCGTGGTCGCCCGCACCGCTCGACCGACCCGGGCTCACCGGTTCACCGGCCCGAGCGTCCACCCCGTCCGGCCGCGAAGACGGGGCCGTTTCGGCGCTCGCCCGCCGCACCTCCGGCCCGTCCGCGGCGGAGTCGCCGCCCCGCGCGTCCGTCGCGGCGTCGTCCGCATCCCGGCCGCCGCGGGAGTCCGCGCCGGGTTCGCCGAACTTGGCGTGGTGCCTGCCCGCCACGTCGGTGTCGAAGACGTCGTCGAGCTTGCTCCAGGCCTTGTCCGCGGCCTTGTCCGCGATCTTCCCGGAGACGTCGAGCTTGTCGGCGACCTTCGAGGCGATCTTCCCGGCCGCCGCGACCTTCTCCGCGGAGAACTTCGCGCCCTTGCCGAGCATCGTCATGAGGTCGCCGAAGACCTCGACCATCCGCGCCATCTTCGGCCCGACGTTGCCGATGGTCTTGATCAGCTTCCCGACGATGTCGGCGATCTTCGTGACGGTCCGGGCGATGAACGCCACCGCCTGCGGCACGACCCAGGCGAGGGAGACCACGGGAGGCGCGAGCGCTTCCAGCGCGTAGGTGATGAGCCGGGAGATGCAGTCGGCGACGAGGTCCCGGACGAAATCCCGCACGAAGGACACGACCATGCCCATCGTGCCCACGACGCTGGAGATGGTGCCCGCGAGCTCGGCCGCCCCGGTCAGCGCCGTCGACCGCTCCGCGGCGTGCCGCCGGTACGCGTCGCCCGCAGCGCCGGTCCAGTGCGCGGTGTCGGCCCGCACGGAGTCGCGGTACTGCGTCGCGGCCGCACCGACCGAGGTCGCGACCTGCTGCCACTGCTCGGAATAGGCCTGCACCCCGTCGGGGTCACCGGCGAACCAGTCGAGGGCTTCCTGCAGCGGCTGGATGTGCTCGATCAGCCACGCCACCCCGTAGGAGAGCAGGGTGCCGACCGGGTCGACGACGACGCTGACCGCTTCCATCGCGAGCCCGCCGTAGGCGAGGCCGCTCTCCAGCCAGGTGGACTCGTCGTTGAGGCTGGTGACGTCGTGCCAGGACTCGACGATGCCGATGCCCGTGATGCCGTCCGGCGGTTCCGAGGGATCGACGGCGTTCTGCGCGTTGACGAGCGGATTGCTCACGCCTGCATCCCGTCGAAGTTCCGGCTGTTCCCGTCGTCGGTGGCCTGGTACTCCTCAGCCGCGGCGCGCACGTCCGAGGCGGTGCCCCGGATGGCTTCGGCAGCGTGCTGGAGGGTGTCGATGCCGTGCTGCTCGGCCTGGTCGACCATCCACGCGAAGGGGCGGCACAGGATCCCGTAGGCGTCGTTGTCCATCGTCACGGCCCGCGAGGCGTCGACGGCGGCGTCCAGCGCCTCCGCCACTCCGTCCACTTTGGACGCATGGGCGCGGAGGTCCTCGATGACGACGTTCATGTCTTCGGACATCGGTTCTCCCCGTCGTCAGCGCAGGAACGAGCCGCGGCTGAAGTCCTCGTCGTCGAAGTCGTCCGGGCCGGGCCGCCGCGGTGCGCGGTTCGGCCGGCGCGGCTGCCGCGCACCGTCGTCCTCGGGGCCGATGCGCATCTCCTGCACCCCGGGGCGGCGCGGCGGCTCCTCGGGTTCCTCCGGTGGTTCCGGGAAGAATCGCTTGGCCTGGCCCAACATGTGGCGCACGGCTTCGTCGCCCTCGCCGACGGTGCTCGCCGCGGCTTCCTGCATGCGTTCCGGCAGCTTCGACTGGGCCAGCCGCACCGTGCGCATGATCTCGCCCGCGAGCTTCGCCATCGGGCGGTTCCCGGCGTTCTCCGCGAGCACCAGGTCGTCGAGCATGCCGCTGGAGCCGACCGTCACCCGCACCGCGCCGTCGCGGGAGGACTCGGTGACCGAGATCTGCTCGATCTGGGCCTGCATGCGGCCGAACTTCTCGGCCTTCTCGGTCGCGCGTTCCTGCCACTCGCGGACCATCCGCTCAGCCGCGCTGATGTCCTCAGGCACTCCGCCCCCGAACGTGTGCGGAGGTCGGGCGCCGCGGCCCGACCGATCCGATCTTCTCCTCGTGCGGCGGGAACGCTACCAACACGCCTCGGCGGCCCGGGCCGGATCACGCCGATCCCGGTGTATCCCTGCTCACCTGCCCCGGTGGTCAGCCCTCGCCGTCGTAGGCGGGCTGCGGGCCCTGGATGCGGCGCGGCGACGGCTTCGGCGCCGGGAACGCCGCCAGCGGCTCCGGCTCCGGTTCGGGCGGCGCCGGTGGTTCCTGCTCCGGCGGCTCGACCCCGACGGCGGGCAGCAGCGCGGTAGGCGGATCAGCGGAGTCGTCGGCACGCGGTTCCGGCTGGACGGGCGGCGCCGCTTCGGCCGCGACCGGCAGCCGCCGCACCGGGTAGCGCTCGTCCCACTCCTCGTCGGCGGGGCGCTCGCTGGCCGGCGGTTCCGGCGCGTCCGGGTCGCGGGACAGCGAGTCGCCGAACTCGGCCACGCAGTCCAACGCGATCTGCTCCACGACGTCGCGCAGCTCCAGGTCGGCCAGCCAGCCGACCGGCAGCCCGCTCACCCCGATCAGCGCGCCGACGATGTTGCCGCAGATCGCCCCGGTCGAGTCGCTGTCGCCGTCGTGGTGCACGGCGATGCGCAGCGCCTTCGCCACGTCGTCGCCACCGGCCAGCGCACCGCACACCGCGATCGCCAGCGCCTGCTCGCCGACCCAGCCGCCGCCGAGGGTTCCGGCGATGTCCTCGGGCGTCGGATCGCCCCGCTCCGCCAGCTCCACGGCCTGCTTGAGCAGCGCGCTCGTCTCCTCGTGCCCCTCCCAGGTCTCCAAGACCTGCAGCGCCAGCCACACCCCGTCGTCGAGGGTCTGGCCCAGCAGCGCCTGCTGCACGATCACCGCCAGCGCGCCCGCCGACAGGTAGCCGGACGGATGGCTGTGGGTGAGCGCGGCGGCCCGCGCGGCCAGCTCGAACGCCACCGGCGGGTCCGGCGAGTACAGCGCCATCGGCGCCGACCGCATCACCCCGCCGCAGCCCTTCGAGTCGTTGATCGGCTCGGTGATCGACCCGGCCGACTGCCCGTCGCCGAACCGGGCCAGCGCGCGGAAGATCGTCTTGCCGGGAGCGCGGTTCGAGAACAGCCCCGGCACCTCCACCAGCCAGCCGTCCGGCTCCGGGTACACCGAGCGGAACGCGCCCGCCGCGGACTCCCATTCCACGCCCTGGGTGTGCAGCCAGCGCTGGTAGGCCAGCTGGATCTCCGGGAGCGGGTCGGTGCTGCCGAGGGTGCGCCGCGCGATGCCGCCGCGGATGAGGCCTTCCGCGCTGAACAGCGTCATCTGGGTGTCGTCGGTGATCGCGCCCTGCACGCCGTAGGCCTCCCGGAGACCTTGCGGGCCGTCCGGGCCGAACCGCTCGGTGATCTGCTCGGCGGTGACGAACTCCAGGTCGGAACCCATCGCGTCGCCGAGCGCACCGCCGAGGAAGCAGCCCAGCACCCGCTCGGTCAGCGCGGGCGCGACCTCGTCGACGGCCTCCGACTTGGCGTGTCCGCCCGCGCCCGGCGATTTCGCGATCCGCGCCTCGACGGGTGCCTCCGCGTCGGCGGCGTGGTGCGCCGGTTCCTCGCGGTCGGCGGCGAAGTCCGGCTCCTCCGGTTCGGCCTGCTCGTGGCGGTCGTGCGGTTCGGGGTCCGGGCGCTCGGCCCACTGCTCGGGAGACGCGTCCACTCGACCCGCGGGGAACTCGGCCGTTTCGGGACCGGCCTGCTCGCGGTCGTCCGGTTCCGGAGCGGTGAGCGGTTCCTCGTGCGGCGGGTCGCCGTGCTGGTGCGGCGGGCCGTGCTCGTGGTGCGGCGGTTCCGCCCGGTGCTCGTGGTGCGGCGGTTCCGCGTAGGGCTCGTGCTGCGGCGGCTCCGCATCGTGGTCGTGGCGCGGAGGTTCGCCGCCGTGGTCGTAGCGCCGCGAGTCGTCGGGCCGGTCGTGCTGCGGCGGCTCGGGTTCCGCGGCGGGTTCGGGGCGCGGGGGCACCGGATCCTCCCGCGGGATCCGCCCGGCCGCCTCCGGCCGGATCGACACCAGCTTCGCCAGCCGGGCGAGCTCCTCGCGGTCGGTGCGATCCGTCGAGAGCTGGAAACCACCCGCGCCGAAGTCCGGCATCGGCCGCGCTTCGTCGGCGTCCTCGGCGGGCGGCCGGTGCGCGGCCAGCATCGACAGGTCGGTGCGGTCGGTGGTCTGGGTGAACGCGTTGACCGGCTCCGGTTCGGGTTCCGGCCGGGGGGCGGGCGGGGCCTGCGGCGGCTCCGCGCGGAGGTCGGGCCGGGATGGGGATTCCTGCCGGAGCTGGGATTCCGGCCAGGACTGGGATTCCCCGCGCGGCTGGGTTTCCTGACGGGACTGGGCTTCCTGACGCGGCTGGGCTTCCTGACGCGGCTGCGAATCCTGATGGGCCGGGGATTCCGGGCGAGGCCGGGATTCCTGCCGAGCCGGGGGCTCCTGCCAGGGCTGCGGTTCCCGCGGCTCGGCTTCGTGCCGGACGTGGTGCTCCGCGCTCGCCTCGGCGACCGGTTCCGGCGCGGGTTCGGCGGCCGGGTCGCCGAACTCCGGTGCGTCCGGGTGCGAGTTCAACCGGCTCAGGTCGATGATCATCGTTTCTTCGTTGCTGCCGTCCACCGGCCGCACCGGCTCCGGCCCGCGACCGCTGTCCACCGTGGTCGTCAGCGGGGCGTCCAGCTCCCGCGGCCCGGACGAACCGCGCGGATCGCCCACGTAGCGCTGCGCCCACTTCGGCAACGGCGGCGGGGGCGGCGGCGGGGCGAACGCCTCGGCCGCGTCGGCGCACAGCGTCTCGATGATGTCGCCCAGTTCCAGCTCGTCGCGCCACCGCGGCGGAATCGCGTCCGGCCCGTGCAGGGCACCGGCGAGCTGACCCGCCATCGCACCCGTGACGCTGCTGTCCGCCGACACGTTCACCGCCATCAGCACGGCCTCGGCGAAGCTTTCGGTCGCCGCCACCGCAGCCAGCGCGGTGCCCAGCTCACCCGGCTTGTGCTCGGTGTCGAACTCGGCGTCCAGCTCGGCGGGCTGCGGGCGGCGGCCGTCGCGGGTCGCGAACATCGCCGCGTGCACCGCCCGGCGCACCGCGGCCGGCCCGTCGGCCCCGCTGTGCAGCGAGCTCAACCGGGCGTCGGTGAGGCCCACCGCCTCCCACAACCCGATGTCGCCCTGGATCAGCTGGGTCAGCACGTCCGCGTGGAACCCGGCCGCGCCCTGCACGTTCACGTCGTCGGTGAGCAGCCGGGCCACGTCGGCGCCCGCCGCGAACACCCGCTCCTGCGAGGTGCTCCACACCATCGTCGGCGCCGCCCACACCGCGCAGTCGGCGAAGCCCGGCCGCACCACCGGCCCGGACCGCGCGTCGGCGGCGTGCTGCTGCGTCGGCGGCAGCGCGGCGAGCTTGCCCAGCCCGGACAGCGCCCCGCCCGCCGGGTTGCGGGTGGAGAACAGCTGCGGCGTCTCCAGCAGCCAGCCGCTCGGCTCCGGATGCGTCTGCAGGTAGCCGGACATCGCGAACTCCCACGGCACCCCCTGCGTGTACAGCCAGCGCAGGTGGTTCGTGCGGATCACCGGGGTGGGCAGCCACTCCACCGAATCGCCGTTCACCGCCCGCGCCCGCAGCAGCGCCTCCAAGGTGAACACGGCCAGCTGCGTCAGCTCCGTGGCGCCACCGCGCCGCCCGAACACGGGCAGGTAGTCGGTCACGCCCTGCTTGCCGAACCAGTGCTGGATGTCCCACGCCGACCTGGTGCGCACCCCCGCGCCCAGCGCATCGCCCACGGCGCCGCCGAGCAGCGCGCCGCGGAACCGGTCCGACCAGCTCAGCGCGCGCGGCTCCCGCCGCGACACGGCCGAACCGTGCGTGTTCGCGAACCACGAGGTGTCACCGGTCATCCCCAGTCTCCTGTCGGGTCACCGTGCGGGGCAGCGCCCACGACCTCCGGCCGCGGACGTCGGTCGCAAGGCCGCCGCACCGCTGCGGCGGAGGCCCGGGAGCTTTCCCGGCTCCGGCGGGGCACCGCCGATCCCTTGGACCGCACCCCGCCAATGTTGCCGCACTTGACCGACGCCACGGCCGACTCCCCCGGGTGATCGAACGACCGGGTGGCGTGCTGCGGGTGGATCAGCGGTGGCCACGGCGGGTACCGCGGTGATCGAGAGCTTGCTCACCACGCGGGATAGCGCCTGCTCCACGCGGCGTCCGCGGGTGGGGCCGGGCTGAACTCGGCGAGCGCGTCGCGGGACAGCGCCGTCACCACCTCGCGCAGCTCCAGCACGTCCAGCCACTCCGGTGGGAGGGCGCGGACCCCGTGCAGCGCGCCGACGACGTTCCCGCACACCATCCCGGTCGAATCCGAATCACCCGAGTGGTTCACCGACAGCAGCAGCGCCCGCCGCGCGTCCGGCACCGCCAGCGCCGCGTACAGGCCGATCGCCAGCGCCTCCTCGCCCACCCAGCCGCCGCCGAGCCGTTCCGCGAGCTGCTCCGGCGGCACCGGGCCCCGCTCGGCGAGCTCCACCGCCGCGTCCAGCAGCCGCAACTGCTCCTCGTGACCGCGCCAGCGCAGCAGCAGGTCCCGCGCCAGCCGCACCGCGTCCGGCAGCGGCACCTCCCGGATCAGCTGGTGCACCACCACCGCCAACACCCCCGCCGACAGGTAGCCGGACGGGTGGCCGTGCGTCAGCGCCGCCGTTCCCACCGCCGCGTGGAACACCTCGGCGGGATCGTGCGACCACACCGCCACCGGCGCCGCCCGCATCACCCCGCCGCAGCCCTTCGAATCGTTCGCCGCGTTCTCCGGCGTCGCCTGCCGGTGGGTGCGCCCGAACTCGATCAGCGCCAGCATGCAGGTGTTGCCCGGGGCGCGGACCGCGAACAGCTCGCGCTGGGCGATCAGCCAGCCGTCCGGTTCCGCCAGGTGCACCCCGTACGGCCCGGCCGCCTCCGCCCAGGTGCGGCCCTGGGTGTGCAGCCACCGCTGGTAGGCGTGCTGCACCTCCGGCACCGGGTCGTTGTCCACCGGCTGCATCCGCCGCGCCACGTGCGCGCGGACCAGGCCTTCCAGGGTGAACAGCATCAGCTGCGTGTCGTCGGAGATCTCCGCGCGGCCCTGCGCGAGCACCGGGCCGGTCACGCCGTCCGGTCCGTACCGCTCCCGGATCGCGTCGATCCCGCGGAACTCGACGGCGAACCCCAGCGCATCGCCCAGCGCACCGCCGAGCATGCTGCCGAGGAAGCGCTCGTGGGAATCCGGCCCCTGTTGCACTCGTCCGCCCCTCACCGTGATCCGGCGAAGGTTATCAACGGAACGCGCCCGGCCGGGCCGGTTCCGCCGCCGGCGTTCGATAAGCTCGGCAGCCGTGAACCGCGAACGGTCCGGTTCGCTCGAATCCGGGCTGGACCTGCACCTGGACTGGTCGGGGCGGCCCGACAGCAGCACCCTCGCGGAGGCCCTGCGCGCGGCGATCCGCGACGGCCGCCTCGCCGCGGGAAGCCGCGTGCCCTCCACCCGCACCCTCGCCCACGACCTCGGCATCGCGCGCGGCACCGTGACCAGGGCGTACGCCCAGCTCGGCACCGAAGGGTTCCTGCTGTCCCGGCAAGGCGCGCCCACCACCGTCGCCGAGCGGCTCCGCAGCGGCGAACGCCCCGACCCGCCGGCGCCCCGCCCGACGGGCCGCGCGCCGCGCTGGGACTTCCGCCCGGGCAGGCCGAACCTGAGCGCCTTCCCGCGCAAGGACTGGCTGGCCGCGAGCCGCCGCGTGCTGCGCGCCATGCCCGCCGACGAGCTCGACTACGGCGATCCGCAGGGTCCGCTCGCGCTGCGCGAAGCGCTCACCGAATACCTGCGGCGCGCCCGGGCCGTGCACACCACCCCCGATCGGCTGGTCGTCTGCAACGGCTACAGCGAGGCGCTCTCGCTGATCAGCAGGGTCCTGCGCGCCCGGGGCGACTCCTCGATCGACTTCGAGGACCCGTCGCTGCCGCACTTCCGCGACATCGCCGCCGAGGACGGGATGACCGTGCGCGGCGTCCCCGTCGACGACGGCGGCATCGACGTGTCCGCGCTGCGCAGCCCTGCCGTCGTCGTCACCCCCGCGCACCAGTTCCCGCTCGGCGTCACCATGCGGGCGCAGCGCCGCGCCGAGCTGATCCGCCGCGCCAAGGCCGACGGCGTGCTCGTCGTCGAGGACGACTACGACGGGGAGTTCCGCTTCGACCGCAAACCCGTCGGATCGCTGCAGGGCATGGCACCGGACGCGGTGATCTATGCGGGCACCGCGAGCAAGACCCTCGCCCCCGCGCTGCGCATCGCCTGGCTGGCGCTGCCCGCCCGGCTGGTCAAGCCGGTGCGGGCGATGCGCACCCACGGGCGGTTCGGGCCGCTGTTCGACCAGCTCGCGCTCGGCGAGCTGCTGCGATCCGGCGCCTACGACCAGCACGTGCGCCGGTCCCGGGCCGTGTACCGGGCGCGGCGCGAGCAGCTGCTGCACGGCCTGGAGGGGTTGCGCGCCGGGCACCGGCGCTACCCGGCGGGCATCTCCGCCGGCCTGCACCTGACGTTGCGCCTCGACCCCGACGGCCCCGACGAGCAGCAGGTCCTCGCCCGAGCCCGCGCCCGCGGCGTCGAACTCGACGTGCTCGGCCCGTGGTGGGTGCGGCCCGGCGACCACCCCGCCGGAGTGGTGATCGGCTACGCCGCGCCCGCCGAGCACGCGTTCCGCCCCGCCCTGGCGGCGCTGCTCGACACGCTCGACCCATGACCACCACCGGCGCGGAGGCTCCCGCTACAGTGCCCACGCGCGCCGGTCCCCGCCCGCCGACACGGCGCAGGGGAACTGGTGTTCTATCCTGGGTCACCGACCGGCGCACAGCAAGGAGAATCCGTGGGCGAGCAGGAAGCAGACCAGGTGACCAGCGAAGAGACCCAAGGCGAGCAGGCATCGGCGCAGCCGGAGAACGGCACCGCCCAGGCCGAGGCGGACACCGCGCAGGCCGCGGCGACGCCGTCCGAGCCCGCCGCGGCGGCCCCGGCCCCGGCCCCGGCCGACGCCGCTCCGGCCGACGCGACGCCGGAGCCCGCGCCGAAGAAGACCCGCGCGCCCAAGAAGAGCACCGCCAAGAAGACCCGCACCGTCGAGCTCACGCTGACCGTGACCGGCACCGCGGAAGGCGAGTGGCAGGCCGAGCTGATGCACGCGGGCAAGCGCGTCGTGCAGGGCCTGCCGGTCCCGGCGGCCGCGGTCTCCAAGGCGGCGGCGGAACTCCACCAGGACATCTCCGAAGCCATCGAAGAGGTCCTGAGCGCCGCGCGCGAGCAGCACGAGGCGAAGCTCGCCGAGCTCGAAGCCGAGGTCGAGCGGGTCCGCAAGGCCCTGCTGGAACTCGAGGGCTGACGACCGCACCGGTCGGCCGAGTCCCCGGACGCCGCCACCCCCGTTCCGGGGCGGACGCGTCCGGGGCACCCGGTTCGCGGCGCCGTCCCGATCAGAACTCCAGCACCAACCGGCCCCGCACCCCGCCGGCTTCCAGCGCGCGGTGCGCCTGCGCCGCCTCGCCCGCTGGGTAGGTCCGCGCCAGCCGCAGGGACAGCACCCCTTCGTCCACCTGGGACCGCAGCCGGCCCAGCTCTTCCCACTCCTGCGCGTACTCGCGCACCGCCGCCGGCCGGTAGGTGATGCCGCGCTCCGCTTCGGCGGTGAGGAACCGCGCCGTCGAGATCCGGCCGCCGTCGCGCACCGCGGGCACCAGCCGGTCGTTGAGCAGCGCGCCGTCCGCGATCCCCGCCACCCCGTCCGGTGCCGCCTCGCGGATTCCGCCACGTCGTCCTCGCGCGCCACGACGACGTCCGCCCCGAGCGACCGAACCAGTTCCCGGTCCCGGTCGGCCGCGTCCGCGACGACCCGCAGCACGTCGGCCTTCGCCAGCTGCACCACGCAGCCCCCGAACGCCCCCGCCGCACCGGTGACCGCGATCGCCTCGCCCGGCGCCGAGTCCAGGAGGTCCAGCGCCTGGCGGGCGGTGAGCGCGTTCATCGGGCAGGGTCGCGCCGATCACTCGCATGCCCGGTGCAACCTGCCGCCGGGCCGCCGCTGTTCCGCAGGAGGACCACCCGCTCGTGTAGTGGCGAACGCGTGTTCGACTCCGGATGATCGGAGTCATGGACCCCAGACACCGCACCCACCGCAGGCTGCACCTCGTCCCGGCGGCGGCCGGCCCGGCCGCCGGGGGAACCGGTCCGCCGACGTCCACCGGCGCCGCGCCCGATCCCGGCAGCGGTGGCGGCGAGCGGCCGCCGTCCGCTCCCGAGCCGCTCACCGACGACCGCGTCGCCGAGTGCACCGATGCCGGGCTCGTCGCCGAGATCCGCGCGTGCGAGGCGTTGCGGCACCGGCTGCTGCACGACCAGCTGACCCTGCTCACCGAAGCACGCCGCCGGGGGCTCCGACTGCCCGCCGGCCCGTCGCCCGCCCGGTCCGGAGGAGCCCCGACATGATCGCCGGAACCACCACGATCGCGGCCGCGGTGCATCGCGCCGTCCGCTCCTGCACCACCGGTCTCCGAACGCCCGGCCGCGGGTTCGCGGCCGCGCGCCCCGAACAGCGGAAGGTCCCCGCTCGAACCCGAGCGGGGACCTCCCGTGCACTGCTCCGCGACCTGCGGCCGCCTACCGGATCACCGGTAGTCGCGACCGAAGTCGTAGTCGTCCAGCGGCACCGCGGCACCGGTGCCCGCGCCGAACACGTCCGGCGTGTAGTAGCCGTCGTCGTAGGACGGGATCGCGTACGCCGCGGCCCGCGCCTCCTCGGTCGGCTGCACCTGGATGTTGCGGTAGCGATTGATGCCGGTACCGGCCGGGATCAACTTACCGATGATCACGTTCTCCTTCAGGCCGACCAGCTTGTCACTCGCGCCCTCGATCGCGGCGTTCGTGAGGATGCGGGTCGTCTCCTGGAAGGAGGCCGCCGACAGCCAGGACTCCGTGGCCAGCGAGGCCTTGGTGATGCCCATCAGCACCGGACGGCCCGAAGCCGGGTCGCCGCCCTCGGCCACCACGCGGCGGTTCTCGCCCTCGAACTGCGAGCGCTCCACCGGCGAGCCGGGCAGGAACTCCGTCGCACCCGAGTCGATGATGATGACGCGCCGCAGCATCTGCCGGACGATGACCTCCACGTGCTTGTCGTGGATGCCGACGCCCTGCGAGCGGTAGACCTCCTGGACCTCGCGGACCAGGTGCAGCTGCGCCTCGCGGGGCCCCATCACGCGCAGCACCTCGTGCGGGTCGACGGCGCCTTCCAGCAGCTGCTGGCCGACGTCGACGTGGTCGCCGTCCGCGATCTGCCGCTCGCTGCCGTCCACCGAGATCGTCGCGAGCCGCTGCCGCTTGGACAGCTTGTCGTAGACGATCTCCTCGCTGCCGTCGTCCGGGATGACCGTGATCTTCCAGTACCGGTCGTTGTCCTCCATCCGGATCCGTCCGGGGGCGTCGGCGATCGGCGCCTTGCCCTTCGGGACCCGGGCTTCGAACAGCTCCGTGACACGCGGCAGACCGGTGGTGATGTCGTCACCGGCGACACCGCCCTGGTGGAAGGTGCGCATCGTCAGCTGCGTGCCGGGCTCACCGATCGACTGGGCGGCGACGATGCCGACGGCCTCGCCGACGTCCACCAGCTTGCCGGTGGCCATCGAGCGGCCGTAGCAGACCGCGCAGACGCCGACGCCGGACTCGCAGGTCAGCACGCTGCGGACCTTGACCTTGGAGATCTTGGCCGCGAGCAGCTTCTCGATCGCCGGATCACCCAGGTCGGAACCGCGGGCGAGCACGATGTTGCCGTCCGAGTCCGTGACGTCCTCGGCGGTCGTGCGGGCGTAGATGCTGGTCTCGACGTGCGCGTCGCGCAGCACCGTGCCGTCCGGCAGCACCTCGGCGATCGGCATCTTGATGCCGCGCTCGGTGCCGCAGTCGGTCTCCCGCACGATGACGTCCTGCGAGACGTCCACCAGACGACGGGTCAGGTAACCCGAGTCGGCGGTGCGCAGCGCCGTGTCCGCCAGACCCTTGCGGGCACCGTGGTTGGAGATGAAGTACTCCAGCACGGACAGGCCTTCGCGGTAGTTCGCCTTGATCGGGCGCGGGATGTACTCGCCCTTCGGGTTCGACACCAGGCCACGCATGCCGGCCAGCTGCACGACCTGGGTCATGTTGCCCGCCGCCCCGGACTTCACGATCATGCTGATCGAGTTGTCCTCGGGGAAGTTCTTCTCCATGGCCTCGGCGACCTCGTCCTTGGCCGCCGTCCAGACCTTGACGAGCTCCGCGTTGCGCTCCTGGTAGGACAGCGCACCACGGCGGTAGCGCTTCTCCACCTGCTCGGCGCGCTGCTCGTAGGAGTCGAGGATCTCGCTCTTCTGCGGCGGCACGACCACGTCGGAGATCGACACGGTCACGCCGGAACGGGTGGCCCAGTGGAAACCGGCGTCCTTCAGCTTGTCCAGCGTCTGGGCGACGGTGACCATCGGGTACCGCTCGGCGAGGTCGTTGACGATCGCCGCCTGCCGCTTCTTCGGCAGCAGGTCGTTGACGAACGGGTAGTCCTCGGGCAGGAGCTCGTTGAAGAACACCCGGCCCAGCGTGGTGTCGGCGAGCCACGGCTTGCCCGGCTCCCAGTCCTCCGGCGTGGCCTCCTTGGCGGGGACCACGTCGCGGAGCCGGATCCGGATCTTCGCCTGCAGCGAGAGCCCGCCGCGGTCGAAGGCCATGATGGCCTCGCCCACGGAGGAGAACGCCTGGCCTTCACCCGGCGCACCCTCGACCAGCCTGGTCAGGTGGTACAGGCCGGTGACCATGTCCAGACGCGGCATCGCCAGCGGGCGACCCGACGCGGGCGAGAGGATGTTGTTGCTGGACAGCATCAAGATCCGGGCTTCGGCCTGCGCCTCGGCCGACAGCGGCAGGTGCACCGCCATCTGGTCGCCGTCGAAGTCGGCGTTGAACGCCTCGCACACCAGCGGGTGCAGCTGGATGGCCTTGCCCTCGACCAGCTGCGGCTCGAAGGCCTGGATGCCCAGGCGGTGCAGCGTGGGAGCACGGTTGAGCAGCACCGGGTGCTCGGCGATGACCTCTTCCAGCACGTCCCACACCTGCGGGCGCTGGCGCTCCACCATCCGCTTCGCGGACTTGATGTTCTGCGCGTGGTTGAGGTCGACCAGCCGCTTCATGACGAACGGCTTGAACAGCTCGACCGCCATCTCCTTCGGCAGGCCGCACTGGTGCAGCTTCAGCTGCGGGCCGACGACGATGACCGAACGGCCGGAGTAGTCGACGCGCTTGCCGAGCAGGTTCTGGCGGAACCGGCCCTGCTTGCCCTTGAGCAGGTCGGACAGCGACTTCAGCGGCCGGTTGCCGGGCCCGGTGACCGGGCGCCCGCGACGACCGTTGTCGAACAGCGCGTCCACGGATTCCTGCAGCATCCGCTTCTCGTTGTTGACGATAATCTCGGGCGCGCCGAGGTCGATCAGTCGCTTGAGGCGGTTGTTGCGGTTGATGACCCGGCGGTACAGGTCGTTCAGGTCCGAGGTGGCGAAGCGGCCACCGTCGAGCTGGACCATCGGACGCAGGTCCGGCGGGATCACCGGCACGCAGTTGAGCACCATGCCGCCGGGGTTGTTCCCGGTGGCCTGGAACGCGGCGACGACCTTGAGCCGCTTGAGCGCGCGCAGCTTCTTCTGCCCCTTGCCGGAGCGGATCGTCTCGCGCAGCAGCTCGGCCTCGGCACCGATGTCGAAGTCCTGCAGCAGCGCCTGGATGGACTCGGCACCCATGCCGCCGGTGAAGTACTCGCCGTACCGGTCGTAGAGCTCGCGGTAGAGCATCTCGTCCGAGATCAGCTGACGGGGCTCCAGCTTGGTGAAGGTCTCCCAGATCTCGTCGAGCTTGTCGATGTCGCGCTGCGAGCGGTCGCGCAGCTGGCGCATCTCGCGCTCGCCGCCCTCCTTGACCTTGCGGCGCACGTCGCTCTTCGCACCCTCGGCCTCGAGCTCGGCCAGGTCGGCTTCGAGCTTCTGGGCACGGGCTTCGAGGTCCGCGTCACGCTGGTCGGAGACCCGCTTGCGCTCGACCGCCATCTCGTTCTCGAGCGTGGACAGGTCGTTGTGCCGCATCTCGGTGTTCACCGAAGTGATCACGTACGCAGCGAAGTAAATGATCTTTTCGAGGTCCTTGGGAGCCAGGTCGAGCAGGTAGCCCAGCCGACTCGGAACGCCCTTGAAGTACCAGATGTGGGTCACCGAAGCGGCGAGCTCGATGTGCCCCATCCGCTCGCGGCGCACCTTGGCCCGGGTCACCTCGACGCCGCAGCGCTCGCAGATGATGCCCTTGAAGCGGACCCGCTTGTACTTGCCGCAGTAGCATTCCCAGTCGCGGGTCGGACCGAAGATCTTCTCGCAGAAGAGCCCGTCCTTCTCCGGCTTCAGGGTTCGGTAGTTGATCGTCTCGGGCTTCTTGACCTCGCCGAACGACCACTGGCGGATGTCGTCGGCCGTGGCGAGGCCGATGCGGAGTTCATCGAAGAAGTTGACGTCCAGCACGTCGGGTCTTCTCCCTTAGTCGAAAGGTCCGGCCGGCTACCGGCCGGGAATGCCAGGTTGGGTCGATGGCCGGTCCGCGGGCAGGCACATGCCCGCGGACCGGCGGCGAGGTCACTGAACGACGTCGTCCACCGAGGGGGACTCGTTCCGGGACAGGTTGATGCCGAGGTTCGCCGCGGCACGCTCCAGGTCCTCGTCGTCTCCGTCGCGCATCTCGATGGCAGCACCGTCCGTGGAGAGCACCTCCACGTTCAAGCACAGCGACTGCAGCTCCTTGAGGAGCACCTTGAACGACTCCGGGATACCCGGGTCCGGGATGTTCTCGCCCTTGACGATCGCCTCGTACACCTTCACGCGGCCGATGACGTCGTCGGACTTGATCGTCAGCAGCTCCTGCAGGGTGTACGCGGCACCGTAGGCCTGCATGGCCCAGCACTCCATCTCACCGAAGCGCTGACCACCGAACTGCGCCTTACCGCCCAGCGGCTGCTGGGTGATCATCGAGTACGGGCCGGTCGACCGGGCGTGGATCTTGTCGTCCACCAGGTGCGACAGCTTCAGGATGTACATGTAGCCGAGGGCCACCGGGTACGGGTACGGCTCCCCGCTGCGGCCGTCGAACAGCTGCGCCTTGCCGTTGGCCTTGACCATCCGCTCACCGTCGCGGTTCGGCAGGGTGGAGCCGAGCAAGCCGGTGATCTCCTCCTCGCGGGCACCGTCGAAGACGGGGCTGGCGGTGTTGGTGCCGGCCTCCACCTCGTAGAGGTCCGCGGGCAGGCGCTTGGCCCAGTCCGGGTCGCCGTCGATGGACCAGCCCTGCGAGGCGATCCACCCGAGGTGGGTCTCCAGCACCTGACCGATGTTCATCCGTCGCGGCACACCGTGGGTGTTCAGGATGATGTCGACCGGGGTGCCGTCCTCGGTGAACGGCATGTCCTCGATCGGCAGGATCTTGCCGATGACGCCCTTGTTGCCGTGCCGGCCGGCGAGCTTGTCGCCGTCCTGGATCTTGCGCTTCTGCGCCACGTAGACGCGGACCAGCTCGTTGACGCCCGGGGGCAGCTCGTCGTCCTCGTCGCGGTTGAAGACGCGGACGCCGATGACCTTGCCGGTCTCGCCGTGCGGCACCTTCAGCGAGGTGTCGCGGACTTCGCGGGCCTTCTCGCCGAAGATCGCGCGCAGCAGCCGCTCCTCCGGGGTCAGCTCGGTCTCGCCCTTCGGCGTGACCTTGCCGACCAGGATGTCGCCACCCTGCACCTCGGCACCGATGCGGATGATGCCGCGCTCGTCGAGGTCGGCCAGCACATCCTCGGAGACGTTCGGGATGTCCCGGGTGATCTCCTCGGCACCGAGCTTGGTGTCGCGGGCGTCGACCTCGTGCTCCTCGATGTGGATCGAGGTGAGCACGTCGTCCTGCACCAGGCGCTGGGACAGGATGATCGCGTCTTCGTAGTTGTGCCCCTCCCACGGCATGATGGCCACGCGCAGGTTCTTGCCCAGCGCCATCTCGCCGTTCTGGGTGCACGGCCCGTCCGCGATGACCTGACCGACCTCGACGCGATCGCCTTCGTTCACGATCGGCTTCTGGTTGGTGCAGGTGCCGTGGTTCGAGCGGTTGAACTTCTGCAGCCGGTAGGTGTGCCGGGTGCCGTCGTCGGCCATCACCGTCACGTAGTCGGCGCAGATCTCCTCGATCACACCGGCCTTGTCGGCGGTCACCACGTCACCGGCGTCGACGGCGGCGCGGAGCTCCATGCCGGTGCCGACCAGCGGGGACTCGCTGCGCAGCAGCGGCACCGCCTGGCGCTGCATGTTCGCGCCCATCAGCGCGCGGTTCGCGTCGTCGTGCTCGAGGAACGGGATCATCGCGGTCGCGGCGGAGACCATCTGCCGCGGCGAGACGTCCATGTAGTCGATCTCGGTCGGGGCGAGGAGCTCGACCTCGCCGCCCTTCCGGCGACCCAGCACGCGGTCGTCGAGGAACACGCCGTCGTCGTCGATCGGCGCGTTGGCCTGCGCCTTGACGTAGCGGTCCTCTTCGTCGGCGGTCAGGTAGTCGATCTGGTCGGTGACCCGGCCGTCGACGACCTTGCGGTACGGCGTCTCGATGAAGCCGAACGGGTTGACCCGCGCGAACGTGGCCAGCGAGCCGATCAGGCCGATATTCGGGCCTTCCGGCGTCTCGATCGGGCACATGCGGCCGTAGTGCGAGGGGTGGACGTCGCGGACCTCCATGCCCGCGCGCTCCCGGGACAGACCGCCCGGACCGAGCGCGGAGAGCCGGCGCTTGTGCGTCAGGCCCGCGATCGGGTTGGTCTGGTCCATGAACTGCGACAGCTGCGAAGTGCCGAAGAACTCGCGGATCGCCGCCACCACGGGACGGATGTTGATCAGCGTCTGCGGCGTGATCGCCTCGACGTCCTGGGTGGTCATCCGCTCGCGGACGACGCGCTCCATGCGGGACAGGCCGACGCGGACCTGGTTCTGGATCAGCTCGCCGACGGTGCGCAGGCGGCGGTTGCCGAAGTGGTCGATGTCGTCGACCTCGACCGGCACCTCCAGGTCGCCCTCGCCCATCGAGGTCTCGCCCGCGTGCAGGCGGACCAGGTACTCGATGGTGGTGACGATGTCGTCCTCGGTGAGGACGCCGGAGTCGAACGGCAGCTCCAGGCCCAGCTTCTTGTTGACCTTGTAGCGGCCGACGCGGGCCAGGTCGTAGCGCTTCTCCTTGAAGAACAGGTTCTCCAGGAGGGTCTGCGCGCTCTCCTTGGTCGGCGGTTCGCCCGGGCGCAGCTTGCGGTAGATGTCGAGCAGCGCCTCGTCCTGACCGGCGGTGTGGTCCTTCTCCAGCGTCGCCATCAGCGTCTCGGAGAAGCCGAACCGCTCGCGGATCGCCTCCGCGCTCCAGCCCAGGGCCTTCAGCAGCACCGTCACCGGCTGGCGGCGCTTGCGGTCGATGCGGACACCGACGGTGTCGCGCTTGTCGACGTCGAACTCCAGCCACGCACCGCGGCTGGGAATGATCTTGACGCTGTAGACGTCCTTGTCCGTCGTCTTGTCGACCGAGCTGTCGAAGTAGACGCCGGGCGAGCGCACGAGCTGGGACACCACGACGCGCTCGGTGCCGTTGATGATGAAGGTGCCCTTGTCGGTCATGACCGGGAAGTCACCCATGAACACCGTCTGGCTCTTGATCTCGCCAGTGGTGTGGTTGGTGAACTCCGCCGTGACGAACAGCGGGGCCGCGTAGGTCATGTCCTTGTCCTTGCACTCGTCAACCGAGGCCTTGACCTCGTCGAAGCGCGGATCCGTGAAGGACAGGGACATCGATCCGGAGAAGTCCTCGATCGGGGAGATCTCGCTGAGGACTTCTTCCAGGCCACCGACAGGGCTTTCGTCGCCGGCGTCGACCCGGCGCTGGAACCAGGCCTCGTCGCCGACAAGCCATTCGAAGGACTGGACCTGCAGATCGAGCAGATCAGGTACTTCCAACGGTTCGCGGATGTTCGCGAACGAGACCCGCCTGGGTGCCCCAGCGATCCCCGACGTGTAGTTGGAAGCTGCAGAGACCTTGGTCGCGCGGGAGACTGCCAAGATGCGTCCTTCCGGGACTCTGAACTGGCTACAGCCGCGTCAGGAGGCGTTGGCAACCAGCTAACACGACTGTCAAGGGTGCAATGGCGCCCACGATCCTAGATCCCGTCATGGGGAGGGCGGAAAGAGGGCAGCGCAAAGTAGCAGTCTAGACGCTACGACGCCACCTGTCGAGGGGCCCGCCGACGAACCGTCCCGGAAGTCGTCTGCGGAGCCGCACCTCGCGAGGCCCTGCCCGTGTTGGGAACCAGAGTGAACCCGCCGCCGCCGACAGTCAAGAGATCACGCTCCGATCACCCTCGTGGCGCAAGACACGATCACTACACGTGATCGCCAACAGGCCTGTTCCGCCTGGTCAAGGCTTCACCGAGTGGTTGTTCAGGCGACTTTCCGCCAGGGTCGGCGCCCGCCGGAACCGACCGCTCCGATCGCGCACAGCACTCGGATTCACCGGTTTCCGCCACCGGGGAGCACCCCGGTTCGCCTATGATCCAGAAAGCCGCCGGCGTTGTCGGCCATCTCACGCCGCAGGCCTCCGCCCAGGTGGTCCAGCGGGGAGTGCGGCCGGGAAACGCCGCCCGGCTGACCTCGCAGGGGGTCGCGGCTCGTGCACGGAGCGGGTGCACCGGTCCTCGACTCCCCGCAGCGAACGCACGGGCTATTCGGTACCGGTGAACATCGGTACGGTGAAACGCCCCGCGACGCCGCGACGCTGGTAGTCGTGTGAGCATGTCACAGGAGAATCGGGATGAATGACGATGCGGGTCGGCCGGACGAACTCGCCGACGGGCGAGCGCGTTCGACCGGGGATCAGCAGCGCGCCGATGCCGGAGCGTCGTGGTTCAGCTCCGCGGAGGGCCAGGCCGCGGCGGACCGCTCCGGCGGCCAGGCCCGGCCCGGCGCCCCCGCGGACACCGCCCGAGCGACCGCGCAGGACCGCCCCAGCCCGCAGCAGCGGTACGCCGACGCCATCACCGCGATGAACGCCGTCATCTCCACCCTCGACTTCGAGCAGCTGCCCTGGGTGACCGAGGTGTTCCGCGCGACCGCGGGCGTGCTCGACGACCGCGATCCGGCGCGCGCGGGCGTGCTGAACAACCTCGGCAGCGCCGCCCAGCTGCGGTACTTGCAGAGCAAGCAGGTCGAGGACCTGGAGGACGCGGTCGGCTACTACCGGGACGCCTCGACCGGCGCGCACCAGGACGACCCCGACCTGGTGCTCTACCAGTGCAACCTGGCGCTGGCGCTGACCGAGCTCGCCGTCACCGGGGAGGACCCCGCGCACGCCGCGGAATCGGTGCGCGCGGCCCGGCTGGCCACCGAGCAGACGCCGCGGCGGGATCCGCGGCGGATCATGACCCTGGTCCGGCTGGCGAACGCGTTGAAGACGCACGCGCGCCTCGCGGGCGACCCCCGCTCGGACGACGAGTCGATCGACGTGTTCCGGGAGGCGGCGCGGGCGGCCTCCCGCGGCGGGGGCACCGAGTCCGCGGAGCTGCGGATCAACCTGGGGGCCGCGCTGCTGCGCCGCTACCAGCGCAACGGCTCGGCGCAGGACCTGGACGAAGGCATCACGCACCTGCGGCGCGGGGCCGACGGGCTGGCCGACGGGGAGGCGCGCCGGGGAGCGCTGTGCCACCTGGCCAGCGCGTTGCGGCTGCGCTTCGAGCAGGCCGGGGACCTCGCCGACCTGGAGGCGGGCATCGGCGAGCTGATCGGCGTGCTGGGCGTGCTCAGCCCCGGGCACCCGCTGCTCGGGCGCGCCCTGGTGCTGCTGGCCGAATCGACCGCCGAGCACGTGGACAGCACCGGCGAGCCGGGCCCGCTGCGCCGCACGTTGCGCGCCTACGCGGTGAGCGCCCGCGGCATGGCGGCCGAGGACCCCGAGCGGTCGTTCGCGCTCGCCGGTTACGGGGCCTTGCTGCGCAGGCACTTCCTGCACGGCGCGGAGGCCGACGCGCTCGACACCGCGGTCGCCGCCGGGGAGGCGTCGGCCGAGGGATCGCTGGACGGCAAGGTGCTGCACTCGCTGGCGCTGACCCTGCTGACCCGCTACGAGAACAACGCGGACGAGGACGACCTGGACCGCGCCAAGCAGGTGTGCGACCAAGCGGCCACCGCGCCCGAGACCCCGCAGCACCTGGCGTGGGCGCAGCTCGGCGTGATCGCCGCGCACCGGTTCCGCCGCACCACCCGCACCGGCGAGTTGGAAGCCGCCGTGGAGTGGTTCGACCGCGCGCTGGAGGCGATGTCCGCCGACGCGCCGGAGCGGGCCGCCGTGGCCACCCACCTGGGCCGGGCCCTGCAGTCGCTGCACCAGCGCACCGGCAGGCGCCGGTTCTACCGCTGGGCGCGGCGGGTGCTCGCCGAGGCCGCCGCGCAGCCGTCCGCACCCGCCGATCAGCGGCTGCGGGCCGCGAGCCTGAACGGCAGGCTCGCCGCGGGCGCCCAGCGCTGGTCGGAGGCGGTGGAGTCGTTCACCACGGCGGTGGAACTGCTGCCGCTGGTCACCCGGGCGAAGCGGGCGGTGGCCGCCCCCGCGATGCAGCAGCGGTGGGCGCGGATCGCCGCGGACGCGGCCGCGTGCGCGGTGGAGAACGGCGAACCGGAGCGCGCCGTGGAGCTGCTGGAGCACGGCCACGCCGCGTTGCTGTCGGACTTCCTGCCCGCGGGCGGCGAGCTCGGTGCGCTGCACCGCGACCACCCGGAGCTCGCCGACGAAGCCGTCCGGCTGCGCCGGCTGCTGGACCGGCCACCGGGCGAGCCCGCGCTCACCGACCCGGCGGAGGGCGGCGCGCTGCGCGCCCGGCTGGTCGACGCGTGGGAAGACCTGCTGCGCGAGGTGCGCTCCGATCCGGCGCACGCGAACCACCTGCGGTTGCGCCCGTTCGCCGACCTCGCCGGGGAGGGCGAGGAGGGCTCGGTGGTGCTGGTCAACCTGAGCCGGTACCGCTCGGACGCGCTGGTGCTCGTCGCGGGCCGGGTGCTGACCGTCCCGCTGCCGGGCGCGGGCCCGGAGGCGGCCGCCGAGCAGGCCAGGGCCGGGTTAGGCGTGACCGACCAGCGCGATCAGCGCGCGCTGCTGGAGGCGCTGGACTGGGCGTGGCACAACGTCACCCGCCCGGTGCTGGACCGGATGGGATACGTGCAGCCGCCCGCGGAAGGCCAGCGCTGGCCGCGGCTGTGGTGGTGCGTGCTGGGGCCGCTGGGCTTCCTGCCGCTGCACGCGGCCGCGGCGCGGGACGGGGCGAGCACCCTGGACCGGGTGGTGTCCTCGTACGCCCCGACGCTGGGCGCGTTGAACGAGACCCGGCACCGGCCGGTCCCGGACCAGGGCCGGGCGCTGGTGGCGGCGGACTCGCTGGAGCCGGGCGCGCGGGAGCTGCCCAGGGAGAACCAGATCCTCGCCCGGTACTGGCCGGACGCGGAGGTGCTGTCCCCGGCGACGACGTCGGCCACGGAGCTGCAGCAGCTGCTGCCCGGCGCGGCGTGGGTGCACGTGTGCGAACCGAGCGCCCAGTACCCGGCGCAGCCCGCGGCCGGACTGGTGCTGGACCGGGAACCGCCGCAGCGGGGGCTGGGGCTGGTCGAGATGGGCCAGCTGGGCCTGCACCAGACGGAGTTCGGCTACCTGGGCCGCTGCTCGACCTTCGTGGACGCCCCGTCGGCGGCGGCGGTGCCGCTGGCGACGGCGCTGGGCTTCGCGGGCTTCGCGCACGTCATAGGCTCGTTGTGGGAGGTCGACGAGGAGTGCGCGCTGGAGGTGCACTCGGAGGTCTACGAGGCGGTGTTCGGCGCGGAGGAGTTCGACACCGGCCGTTCCTCGCACGCACTGCACGACGTGGCCCGGCGGCTGCGCGCCGAGTTCCCGGACATGCCGTCGCGCTGGTCGGCGCACCTGCACGTCGGGCCCTGATCAGCGGCGAGCTCTGATCGCGGCGGGCCCAGATCAGCGGCTAGCCCAGATCAGCGGCGAGCCCAGATCAGCGAGCGCCCCGGTGCGGGGCGCTCGCCGCGGGCGGTCAGTGCTGGCTGATGTTCGCGATCTTCCACTGGTCGCCGTGCCGCTCCGCGCTGATGACGACCTGCGCGGGCCCGACCGACGGTTCGCCGCCGATGTCGGTGCGGGTGGCGTTCTGGTCCACGAACAGCAGCACCTCGGCGCGGTCGCCTTCCAACCGGGTGACGCTGCTGGCCTTGACCGTGGTGGTGACCACCAGCTTCTGGATGGGCGCCTGCTGCTTGACGGTGGTGAACAGCTGCTCGTACTCGCCGACGGCGCGGCCGACGAGCAGGTCCTTCGCCGCGCGCTCGGTCTTGCCGGTGTCGGCGAAGTCGTAGGAGAAGATCTTCTCGACGCCGTCGGTGATCTGCCCGTTCACCTCGCTGGTGCCTGCCTGGTCGGCGAGCGCCCGGTTGCCGTAGAACGCGCCGTAGGCCTCGACGCCGAACCAGGTCGCGAGCCCGGCGAGCACGACGGTCACCGCGAGCAGGGCGGCGACGAACCCGGTGTTCCCGCTCCGCTCGGAGTCGGCGCTGCCGCGCTCATCGGCGGGCTGGTCCGCTCCGGGCTCGGCCGCGCCGGACGGGTCGGCGGGTTCGGTGCCGGTCCGGTCGTCGGCGGGCAGGTCGGCGACGGCGTGGAAGCGCTGCTCGGTCCCGTCGGACCCCGCTTTCCCGGACGCATCCGGTTCGAGGGCGTCGCCGGTGCCTGCGGGCTCGCCCTCCGAGGCGGCCGTGGCGGACGCGGACCGAGCGGTCTCCTCGCCGGCGGCGCCGGATTCCTCGTCGGCGGCACCGGAAGCCTGGTCAGCGGCACCGGAAGCCTGGTCAGCAGCACCGGAAGCCTGGTCAGCAGCACCGGAAGCCTGGTCAGCAGCACCGGAAGCCTGGTCAGCAGCACCGGAAGCCTGGTCGTCGGCACCGGAAGCCTGGTCGTCGGCACCGTCCTGCTCGACCGCAGCAGCCCGGTCACCGGCGGCATCCCGCCCGGCCTCCGCGGCGGACTCCCGCGCACCGGACGTCGAACCGTCCACATCGGACGATTCGGCACCCGCCGGCGTCGCCTCCTCCGGCCGGTTCAACCCGATCCGCGAACCGGAGTTCTGCGAACCGGTGCGGTTGCGCTGACCGGCGACGCGCCGCCGCGACGTCGATCCGGGACGACGGGGATGGGGCACGGGAACCACTCCTAGTGCGTACGGGTTCGGCGGCTTGCTCGGGGGATCAGCCGACCGCGACGGGGCCGAGGACGCTGAGCTTCCAGTCCTGGCCCTCGCGGGTCAGTTCGGCCTGGTACCGGCTGCGCTTCTCGGCGGGCTGCTGGCCTTCCGGGGTGACGGTCACCTTCACCACCGCGATCATGCGGGCCTTGCCCGCGCGGTCGTTGAGCTCGGTGAGCCCGGCGGAGAGGACTTCCGCCTTGGTGACCGTCTTGGCCTGCGTGATGCTGTCGGCGTACTGCTGCCGCCCGCGCACCACGTCCTCGTGCAGCGGGCCGGTGGAGGACCGCTCCCACAGGTCGAGCCCGGGCTGCACGTCGCGGAAGTCCAGCGTGTTGAAGTTGATGATCGCCTGGGTGCCCGCCTGCAGCGCGTCGTCCCGTTCGGCCGCGTAGGCGGCGTTGCCGTTGCTGGCGGCGACGGCCCAGGTGATGCCGGTGACCAGGGCGGCCACCACGGCGACGGCCAGCGCGATTCCCGAGACCAGCACGGGCCACGGTCGTTTCGCGGTCGGGCGGTTCTCGGTCTCCGGGCCGGGTTCGGCCGCGTTCTCGGTCATCGGCTCACCTCGTTTCGCGGTGCCGTCGGGCTGGCTCACTGTCCGGGGGCGTTCTGGGCGCCGCGCACGTTGATCGGGCTGCCCGGCGGCTCCGCACAGTGTGCATCAGTGTTCAGCGGTGTCGGCGCCAGGTCGCTGCCCGCACGCTTCTGGGTCGCTTCGTAACCGGCCGTGCACGGCAGCGGGTCGAAGATGTTCAGCGCCAGCCCGAAGTGGGCGGTGCCGTCGCCGGGCACCACGCTGTAGCCGCCCGCGGAGACCATCGGGTAGGTGACCAGCAGCTGCTCGATCCCGTCGGTGTTCGCGGCGAGCAGGTCGGTGGTGCTGGTGAGGTTCCGCACCAGGGTGCCGAGCTGCGGCCCGGTCTCGTTGAGCAGTCCGCTGACCTGGCGCGCGGCGGGCGGCGCCTGCTTGATGAGGTTGCGGATGTCCGGGTCGGAGCTGCGCAGCTGCTCGGCCAGCAACCGCAGGTCGGAGCTGTAGGAGCGGATCGCGGAGCCCTGCTCGTTCTGGGTGGCGAGCACGGTGGTGCCGTCCTCCAGCAGCTTCCGGGTCTGCGGCAGGTGCTGCTGGGCTTCGGTGGTGAACTCGCGCGTGGTGTCGAGCACCCGCTGCAGGTTGCCGCCGTTGTTGCGGAACGCGGTGCCGAGCTCGTCGACGACGGTCCGCAGCGAGTCCGGGGGCACCGACTTGGAGAAGTCGTCCAGGTTGGTCATGAGCTCTTCGACCGGCAGCGGCGTGCTGGTGGCCTGCCGCTCGATGACCGACCCGTCCTTCAGGTACGGCCCGGAGCCGGTCCGGGGCCGCAGGTCGACGTACTGCTCGCCGACGGCGGACCGGTTGGTGACGACGGCGTCCACGTCCCGCGGGATGCGGTCGTGGCCCGCGTCGATGTCCAAGGGCACTTCGATGCCGTCGGAGGTCAGCTTCATCTCCCCGACGCGTCCGATGGGCACGCCCCGGTAGGTGACCTCGGCGTTGTCGAAGATGCCGCCGGAATCGGCGAGGTTCATGGTCACCACGTAGCCGCGGGGGCCGAGCAGCCGGTCCAGCCCGGCGTAGCGGGCGCCCGCGTAACCGATGCCGACGAACGCGATCACCACGAACGCGATGACCTGCAGGCGGGTTTTGCGCGTGAGCATCAGTCATCGCCTCCGAACAGGAAGTCGAGCAGCCCGCCGTCCTTCTCGTCCGGTTCGGTGCTCGGCTCGGTGGACGTCTCCGGGGGCGGCTGCGGGGCCGTGGTGCCGGGCTGCGGTTGCGGTTGCAGCGGCAGCGGCGGGGCGCCGGGCAGCTGGACCAGCGGCTGCCGGGAGCGGCCGATGTTGCCGAGGATGTTGGTGAGGTTGAGGTCCGCGTCGATGTACAGGTTGGTGTAGTCGCCCTTGATGCCCTGCACGGCGCCGTCGGTGAACGGGTAGGTCAGCAGGATCTCGAAGGACTTCGGCAGGTCGTCGCCCGCGGCTTCGAGCTGCGCGAGCGTCGGCTGCAGCGCCTGCAGGTTGTGCACCAGGTCGTCCTGGCTGCGGTTGACCACGTCGGTGGCGACCCCGGAGAGCTCGTCCAGCGACTGCAGCATGGTGACCAGCTGGGTCCGCTGGTCGTTGAGCACCTTCAGCCCGGGTTCGAGGTCGCGCAGCGCGGTGTCGATGTTGCCGCGCTGCGCGTCGAGGCTGGCGGAGAGCCGGTTGACGCTGTCCAGCGCGCGGGTGATGTCGTCGCGCTGCGCGTCGAGCCCGGCGACGAGTTCGTCGAGGTTGCCGAGCAGGCTGCGGGCATCGGCCTCGCGCCCGTCGAGGGCGGTGTTGAGCTCGCGGGTGATGTTCTGCAGCTGCGCGACGCCACCGCCGTTGAGCAGCAGGGACAGCGCACCGAGGACTTCTTCGACCTCGGGGTTGCGGCCGCTGCGGTCCAGGCTGATCACGTCGCCGTTGATGAGCCGGCCCTGCGGTGCTTCCGGTGCGGGCGGGGCGGCGAGTTCGACGTACTTCTCGCCGAGCAGGCTGGACTGGCGGAGCCGGGCGATGGCGTTGCCGGGCAGCCTCACGTCCCGGTTGACCTCCAGGACGGCTTCGGCGTCCCAGGAGCCGTCGGCGAGCCCGATCGTGCTGACCCGCCCGACGGGCACGTCGTTGACCCGCACCCCGGCGTTGGGCACCAGGTCGAGCACGTCGTCGAAGCGCACCTTCACCCGGTAGGGCTTGTCGCCGAGGTCGGCGCCACCGGGCAGGGGTAAGCCGGAGACGCCGGTGAACCCGCAGCCGCTCACCAGCACGAGCGCGCTGGTGGCGAGGGCGAGGACCTTCCCGGCACGGCGGGCCGGGGTTGCACGGCCGATCACTGGCCACCTCCGGTGACGAGCGGGGTGCCGACGCCGCCGAGCGGCAGCGCCGGGTCGCCGGTGGCCGCGCCGTTCTGCTGCGCGGGCGGATTGCCCTGCGCCTGCGAGAGCAGGTCGGCGATGCTGGTGAACGGCAGGATCCCGTCCAGCACCGGCTGGATCGCGTTGCACGCGTCGAGGACGTTGTCCGGCAGTTGCAGCGGCGTTCCGGCGGCGGGCTGGCGGACCAGCTTGCACACCCCCACCAGCGGCGGCTCGTTCAGCTCGTTGATGACCGCGCGGGTGTCGAGGGTCCCGGAGGCGGCGTTGTAGGAGTTCTGCAGGTTGCCCAGCGCCAGCGGCGCGTCCCGCAGCGATTCGGACAGGGCCGCCTTCTGGTTCACCAGCACTTGGGCGACGCCGTTGAGCTGGTCCACGTTGGACTTGAGCTGCCCGCGGTTCTCCCGCACGAATTGCTCGACCTTGCCGAGCGCGACGGCGAGTTCGGCGAAGGACGCGCCGAGGTCCTCCCGCTCCCCCGCCAGCAACGAGCTGACGTCCTGCATCTGGGTGTTGAACCGGCGCACCTGCTCGTCGTTGTCGTTGAGCATGGTGGTGAACCGCTGCAGGTTGTCGACGGTGGCGAACAGGTCCTTGCTGCTGCCGGAGAGCGTGCTGCCCGCCTGGCCGAGGTGCTGCAGCGTGTCGGCGAGCGCCTGGCCGTTGCCGTCGAGGTTGGCGGCACCGGTGTCGAGCAGCCGGGTCAGCGCCCCGTCCTTGTTCGCGCCGTCCGGCCCGAGCGCCGCGGTGATGTCGTTGAGGCTGCGGTACACCTCGTCGAGCTCGACGGGGGTGGCGGTGCGCTCCTTCGGGATGACGGCGCCGTCGGCGAGCTTCGGCCCTCCCTTGTAGACGGGGGCGAGCTGCACGTACCGGTCGCTGACGACGCTCGGCGAGACGAGCACCGCGTTCACCTCGGCGGGCACGTCCACGTCGCGGTCCAGCGACATGGTGACCTTCACGGTCTGCCCGTGCGGTTCGACCTGGTCGACGGTGCCCATCGGGACGCCGAGCATCCGCACGTCCCCACCGGGGTAGACGCCGACCGCGGCGGAGAAGTAGGCGGTGACGCGCTTCTCGTTCGCCCCGTAGAACAGCCACCACACGGCACCGGTGGCCAGCAGCGCCACCGCGCAGGCGATCGCGATCATGCTGGTGAGGGGTGGTTTCCGGGTGCTCATGGCTTGCAGCCCTCCGGGTTGATCGGGCCGACGCTGGGCGGCAGCAGACCGCAGATGTAGGTGTCGAACCAGCGGCCGGTGCCGAGCACGTTCGAGAACACCCGGGTGAACGGGCCGAACGCCTCGATGCTGCGGTCGAGGTTGTCCTGGTTGCGCTGCAGCATCTTGGTGACCTTGTCCAGCTGGGCCAGGGTCGGTCCGAGCTGCGCCTGGTTGTCGTCGACGAGCCCGCTCAGCTGGGCGGAGAGGGCTCGGGTGCCGTCGAGCAGCGAGCTGATCTGGTCGCGCCGCTCGCGAACCTCCTGCAGCAGCAGGTTCCCGTCGGCGAGCAGCTTCTCGAACTCGGCGTTGCGGTCGGCGACGGTGCGGGAGACGTTCGCGGTGTTCGCCAGCAGCTCCTTGAGCTGCTGGTCGCGGGAGGAGATGGTCTGCGACAGCGCGGACAGCCCGTTGAGCGCGCCGCGCACGTCGTCGGGGGTGTCGGAGAACGTGTCGGACAGCGTCTGGAAGCTCTCGGCGAGCTGCTCGGTGTCGATGCTGCCGACGGTGCGCTGCAGACCGCTGAACGCCTCGATCACGTCGTAGGGAGCCATGGTCCGGTTCAGCGGGATCGGGTCCGAACCGGACTGCTCGCGGTCACCGCGCGGATCCAGCGCCAGGTACTTCTGCCCCAGCAAGGTCTTGATCTTGATGGCGGCGGTGGTGTTGTTCCCGATCCAGGTGTCCTTGACCCGGAACGAGACGGCCACGTGGTCGCCTTCGAGCTCGACGGAGCTGACGGTGCCGACCTTCACCCCGGCCACCCGGACCTCGTTGTCCGGCATCAGCCCGGCGGCCTCGCTGAAGTTCGCCTGGTAGCTGGTGCCGCTGATCAGCGGCAGCCGCTCGAAGTTCATCGCGATGACGAACCCGATCAGCAGCACCAGCAGGCCGGCGATGCCGATCTTCAGCGGATCGCGTTTCTGGAAAGACGTCATCCTTGGCACCTCGGCTGGGTCACGGGCATCAGCGGCAGCGGGATGTTGACGTCGCCGATGCCGACCTTCCCGGACAGCCCGCACAGGAAGAAGTTGAACCAGGCGCCGTGCGTACCGGTGCGCGTGATCGTCTCCAGCTTGTCGGGCATGTTCTGGAGGGTCCGCTCGGTGATGTCCTCGTTGTCGTTGAGGTTCTTGGACAGCTCGCCGAGCCCGGCGATGTCCTGCTGCAGCGGCGGTCGCGCCTCGGTCAGCAGGCCGGCGGTGGTGTTGGTGAGCCCGTCCAGCGCGCCCACCGCGTCCCCGATGGACTCGCGGTCCTCGGACAGCCCGGACACGACCTGCTGGAGCTGCACGATCAGGCCGGACAGCTGGTCGTCGCGGGCGTTGACGGTGCCGAGCACGTTGTTCAGGTTGGTGACGACCTCGCCGATCACCTGGTCCTTCGCGGCGAGCGTGGAGGTCAGCGACGCGGTGTGCGACAGCAGGCTCTGCACCGTGCCGCCCTCGCCCTGCAGGACCTGGATGATCTCGTAGGACAGCTTGTTCACGTCGTCCGGCGACAGCGCCTGGAACAGCGGTTTGAACCCGCCGAGCAGCACCGTGAGGTCCAGCGCCGGTTTGGTCTGGGCGAGCGGGATGGTGCCGCCCGCGGGCAGGTAGTCGTTCGGCGCGCCCGCGCCCTGCTCCAGCGCCACGTAGCGCTGCCCCACCAGGTTCCGGTACTTGATCGTCGCCCGGACCGACTTGGGCAGCTTGCGCTCCGAGACGCTGAACTCGACCTCGGCGGTCCGCCGGTCCACCACCTGCACGTCCTCGACCTGGCCGACCTTGACGCCGGAGATGCGGACCTCGTCGCCCACGTTGAGGGCGGTCGCGTCGGTGAACCGGGCCTTGTAGTTCTCCGCGGACCGCAGGTCGTTGTTCGCGATGGTGATCACCAGGACCCCGGTCGCCAGCAACGTGACGAGCACGAAGATGCCGAACTTGACCAGGGGGCCGAAGACGCCGCGCGCGTTCACCGGTAGCTCACCTCCGCTCCGCGCAGGACCGGGCCCACCAGCAGCGAGCCCCAGCCGGGCACGTTCTGGGCGGGCTCACCGATCGTGGGTGCCAGCACCGTCGAGACCATGTCCCGTTCGGCCGGCGAGTTCTGCACTCCGAGGTCGTCGGAGGCGGGCGCCGCCTGCGGCGTGGTGCTCGCGGGAGCACCGCCGCTGGGTAGCAGGCCGTCGTTGCCGGTGCGGGACGCCGGCGGCGGCACCGAACCGTCGTTGAGCGGGCCGTCCGGCGGGTACTGCGGGAAGGGCTTGGGGCCGTTCACGAAGTCGTAGCAGCGCGGGCCGCGCTTGTCGCCGTACACCGGCTCGTCCTGGTTCGGGACGTACTTGCCGCGGTTCGGCACGATCTCCAGCGTGATGTGCAGGCCCGGTTCGTTCGTCCCGACGCCGAAGGCCTGGTCGATCAACGGCACGTAGTCGGCCATGCCCTTGAGGAAGCAGGGGAACGCCGGCGAGTACTTCGCGAGCACGTCCGCGGTCGGCCGCGCCGACTCGCCGAACCGGATCAGGTCGTCGCCGTTGGCTTCGAGGAACCCGGTGGCGTCGTTCGACGTGGTCGTCAGCTGGGAGGTGAGCCCGCGCAGGTTCTCCTGCTGGTCCACCAACGTCCGCGAGGTCTGCGACAGATCCCCCAACGCCGCCAGCACGTCCGGCGCCGCCTGCTCGTAGGTCTCCGCCACTCCCACCAGCTGCCGCAGGTTCTCCTGCAACTGCGGCACCGACGGGTTCAACCCCGCCACGTACTCGTTCAACCGCGAGATCGTGTCCCCGATCGACTCACCGCGACCGTCCAACGCCTGGCTCAGCGAGTTCAACGTCACCGCCAGGTCGTCCGGGTGGATCGCCTCCAGCACCGGCATCGTGTCCGCCAGCACCGTCTCCAACTCCACCGACGCCCGCGTCCGATCCTGCGAGATCACATCACCCGAAGCCAACCGCACCGACGACGCCTGCTCCGGCACGTCCAACGACACGTACCGCTCCCCGAACAACGTCCGCGGCAACAACCGCGCCGACACGTTCGACGGCAACAACCGCGCCTTCTCCGGCTCCAACGCCAAGTGCAACTCCGCACCGCCGTCGACGGGCCGCACCTCGGAGACCCGACCGATGATCATGCCGCGGGCTTTGACGTCCGAGTCCGGCATCAGCTGGTTCCCGGTGGAGGCCGCCTTCAGCACCACGTTCACAGTGGACTCGAAGGCCCGCTGGTAGGTGGCGATCGAGAACGCCAGGAACAGCACGATGACCATCAGCAGCGCCAGGCCGAGCAGCCTGCGCCGCACCGTGAGCAGTGCCGTGCGAGTACTCATCCCGTGATCCGAACCGTCGTCGTGGTGCCCCAGATCGCGAGGCTGAGGAAGAAGTCGAGCAGGGCCGTCGTCACGATCGCGGTGCGCACCGCGCGCCCCACCGCGACGCCGACGCCCGCCGGACCGCCGCTGGCCCGGTAGCCGTAGTAGCAGTGCGTCATGATCACCACGACGCTGAAGACCAGCACCTTCCCGAAGGACCACAACACGTCCTCCGGTGGGAGGAACAGGTTGAAGTAGTGGTCGTAGGTGCCCGCCGACTGCCCGTACAGCTGCACCGTCACCGTCCGCGCCGCCAGGTACGAGGTGAGCAGGCCCAGCACGTACAGCGGCACCACCGCCACGAACCCGGCCATCACCCGGGTCGTCACCAGGTACGGCAGGCTCGGCACGCCCATGACCTCCAGCGCGTCGATCTCGTCGGAGATCCGCATCGCGCCGAGCTGCGCGGTGAACCCGGACCCGACCGTCGCCGACAGCGCCAGCCCGGCGACCAGCGGCGCGATCTCGCGGGTGTTGAAGTAGGCCGAGACGAACCCGGCGAACGCCGAGGTGCCCAGCTGGTTCAGCGCCGCGTAGCCCTGCAGGCCCACCACGGTGCCGGTGAACAGCGTCATGCCGATCATCACGCCGACCGTGCCGCCGATCACCGCGAGCGCCCCGCTGCCGAAGCTGACCTCGGTCAGCAGCCGCAGCGTCTCCTTGGCGTACCGGGTGACGGACTTCGGGATCCAGCCCAGCGTCCGCAGGTAGAACGACATCTGGTCGCCCAGATCGTCGAGCATCTGAAGTGGCCGTCGAGCCACGCTCTTCACGCGCTGCGTCATCGTCGTCATGCCCGCTCACATCCCCTTGGGCGGCACGACCTGCAGGTAGATCGTGGTCAGAATGAAGTTCACCGCGAACAGCAGCAGGAAGGTGATCACCACGGCCTGGTTCACCGCGTCGCCCACGCCCTTCGGCCCGGGCGGCGGGTTCAACCCGCGGTAGGCCGCGACCACGCCCGCCAGGAAACCGAAGATCAAGGCCTTGAGCTCGCTGATCCACACGTCCGGCAGCTGCGCCAGCGCGTTGAAGCTCGCCATGTAGGCGCCGGGCGTCCCGCCCTGCATGATCACGTTGAAGAAGTAGCCGCCGAGCACGCCGACGACGCTGACCATGCCGTTGAGCAGCACCGCCACCAGGATCGCCGCCAGCACCCGCGGCACCACCAGCCGCTGCACCACGGAGACGCCGAGCACCTCCATCGCGTCGATCTCGTCGCGGATCTTCCGCGAGCCGAGGTCGGCGCAGATCGCCGAACCACCGGCACCGGCGATCAGCAGCGCCGTCACGATCGGGCTGGCCTGCTGGATGATCGCCAGCACGCTTGCGCCACCGGTGAACGACTGGGCGCCGATCTGGCGGGTCAGCGAACCCAGCTGCAGCGCGATGACCGCGCCGAACGGGATCGCCACCAGCGCGGTGGGCAGGATGGTCACGCTGGCGATGAACCAGCACTGCTGGATGAACTCACGGAACTGGAACGGCCGGCTCGGGATGGACCGGACCACGTCCAGTCCCAGTGCGAACAACCGGCCCGTCTCGCGCAATGCTCCCGATCCCGGGAAGGATCGTGCGCTGCTCGCCCGCGATCGCGTGGGCGGTGCGCTCACTGCTCACCACCTTTGCGGCGTCCGAACCAGCGGCGGCGCGCGCTCACCGGTTCGTCATCGGGCTGGAAACCGGACTGCAGCGGCGGTTCCCCGCGCGGGCGGGGCCGCGGCGAGGGGCGCGCCCCGTGTCCGGGCTGGGCGGGTCCGTGCGAACCCGGGGTCTGAGCGGGCCTGCCCTGCGGAGCGGGCGCCGGTTGCTGCGGGGCGGCGTGCCGGGTCGCGGGGTTCGGCGTCGTCGGGTTCGGCGTCGTCTGCTCGGCCGGTCCCTGCGGCGCCTGCTGCGCGACCGCGGCGGGCTGCTGCGGTACCTGCGCGACCTCCCCCTGCGACAGGGTGCCGCTGCGCGTGCCCGCGGTCGCCGGGGATCCCTCGCGGATCCCGTAGCGCTCCCGCTCCTGCGGGGTGAGGCTCTTGAAGATCTCCTGCTGCGCCGACGGGGTCAGCGAACCGAGGTTCGCCATCACCCGGTCCTGCCTGCGCCGCACCGCGGTGCGCTCCGGCAGGCCCGGCGTCGCCTCCAGCTGGGGCATGATGTGCGGGACGCCCTGCTCCCCGCGCAGCTCGGCGAGCTCGGCGGCCGCCTGGCCGGCGTCCTTCTCCTCGCTCATCCCGATCGGGCCCTGCCTGCGGCCGTTGAGGAACTGCTCCACCACCGGTTCCGTCGAGGTCAGCAGCACCTCCCGCGGCCCGTACATCACCAGGTTGCGGCGGAACAGCATCCCGATGTTGTCCGGCACCGTGCGGGCCGTGTTGATGTCGTGCGTGACGATCAGGCAGGTCGCGTCGATCTGCGCGTTCAGGTCCACGATCAGCTGGTTCAGGTAGGCCGTGCGCACCGGGTCCAGGCCCGAGTCCGGCTCGTCGAACAGCAGGATCTCCGGGTCCAGCACCAGCGCCCTGGCGAGCCCGGCGCGCTTGCGCATGCCGCCGGAGATCTCGCCCGGCAGCTTGGTCTCGGCACCGAGCAGGCCGACCATCTCCATCTTCTCCATCACGACCTGGCGCACCTCGGACTCGTTCTTCCGGGTGTGCTCGCGCAGCGGGAAGGCGATGTTGTCGTAGAGGTTCATCGAGCCGAACAGAGCGCCGTCCTGGAACAGCACGCCGAACAGCTTCCGGATCTCGTAGAGGTCCTTCTCCGCGCAGTCGCAGACGTCGACGCCATCGATGAGCACCTTGCCCTGCTCCGGCTTCAGCAGCCCCACCAAGGACTTCAGGAAGACCGACTTGCCGGTGCCCGACGGCCCCAGCAGCACGCTGATCTCGCCGGTCGGCAGGGTCAGCGTCACGTCCCGCCAGATGGTCTGCGCGCCGAAGGACTTGGACAAGCCCTCGACCCTGACCTCGACACCCATCCGGCACCTCCGCGTTCCTTCGTTGGCCGCGTTACTCGCTGGCATCACTCCGCCAGGTGCAGTAGCGCACCCGAACGGGGAGCCTCGCATATGTGACTCGACTAACCGACGTCAGGAGCGTCACACCTAGGCAACGAGCGAGACGCGCACAGGTTACTCACGAGTTCAGTTGGATTCCCAGAGCGCGGCGCAAACCGTTCCGAACTGTCCGGATTCGTGGTTTCGCAGACCGAAAAAATCAATGGAATGTGCACGGACCGCAAAAAGGCGGGCACCCGGGGTGGGTGCCCGCCTTCTCGTGCCAGTCGCGGAATGATCTCTTCAGCTCGGGCCGGGCGGACGTGGAGATCCAGTGCACGGATCTCCCGCGACGATCGTTATCCGATCGATTCGCGGACCGCCCGGCGCCCTCCGCTGAGCATTCCGGTTCGCGGCGGAAGTGCATGCCGACCGTGACACCGCGTGAACGGTGCCCGGCCGGCGGGAGATCACTTCAGGGTGATCTTGGCGCCGGACTCCTCCAGCTTGGCCTTGGCCTCGTTGGCCTTGTCCTTGTCGACCTTCTCCAGGAGGGCCTTCGGGGCGCCCTCGACGAGCTCCTTGGCCTCCTTCAGGCCCAGACCGGAGACGACCTCGCGGACGACCTTGATGACCTGGATCTTCTTGTCGCCGGCGTCCTCGAGGACGACGTCGAACTCGTCCTGCTCCTCGGCCTCGGCGGCAGCGCCACCGGCGGCCGGGGCGGCCACGGCCGCGACCGGGGCGGCGGCGGTGACGTCGAAGGTCTCCTCGAACTGCTTCACGAACTCGGAGAGCTCCAGCAGCGTCATTTCCTTGAAGACGTCCAGCAGCTCGTCGTTGCTCAGCTTGGCCATGACGGCGTTCCTTTCAGATCTGCGTCCGCCTCGGCGAACGGGTGCGATGTGCGGGCGGAATCCCGGCGCGCGCGCAGCGTTCCGGGCCGGGACGGATCAGGAGTCCGACTCGGCGCCCTTCTTCTCCTGCAGCGCGGCGGCCAGGCGCGCGACCTGGGACGCCGGAGCGGCGAACAGGCCTGCGGTCTGGTTCAGCTTGCCCTTCAGCGCGCCGGCCAGCTTGGACAGCGTGACCTCGCGCGAGTCCAGGTCGGCGATCCGCTCGACCTCGGAAACCGAGATCGCGCGGCCGTCCATGTAGCCGCCCTTGATCACCAGGGCCTGGTTGTCCTTGGCGAAATCGCGGAGCGCCTTCGCCGCGTCCACCGGCTCGCCCTCGATGAAGGCGATCGCGGTGGGGCCGACGAACAGGTCGTCGAGGCCTTCGACCCCGGACTGCTCGGCGGCCCGCTTGACGAGCGTGTTCTTCGCGACCCGGTAGGTCGTGCCCTCGCCCAGGGCGGTGCGCAGCTGCCCCAGCTGCGCCATGGACAGCCCGCGGTACTCGGTCACCACGGTGGTGGTCGCGGTGTTGAACCGCGAAGCGATCTCTTCGACCGCGTCGACCTTCTCCGGCTTTGCCATGTCGCCTCCTCTCTTCGATCGACTCGGAATCCCGCGAAAGCGGATTCGTAGCCGGTTGACGATCCCGAGGAGACGAAAAACGCCCCGGCGCAGCAGGCACGGGGCGGAAACTCAGCACCGGCGCGCATGCGCGCTCAGGTGCGGCCACGTCCTCCTGCGCGGGCCGCCCGCATCGCAACGGGACCTTCGTTTCCGCGCATCGCGAGCGACGCGTGGAAAGACCAGCGGTCTTGGGTGGAACTGCGACCAGAGTACTGCACCCCCGCGGCAGCTCGGACGGCACCCCCGCAGGTGGGCGGCCCGCCGCGTCCGCCGCGGCGCGGGACGATCACCACCCTTGCCCGGCACGGCAAGATGTCATTCGTGGCCGACCCGAACGAGTCGCACCGCGACGACCGAACCCCCCGCCCGGACGCGACCCCCGAAGTGGTGGACGCCGAACTCGTGCCGGATCCGCCGCGCACCCCGCCGGTGAGCGCGCCCGCACCCGACGACGAGCAGGCCCGGCAGTACGAGCAGTACCAGCGGTTCCTGGAGTTCCAGCGGTTCCAGGAGTGGCAGCGCGGGCAGGACGGCACCGGCGCGCCGGACGCACCACCGCCCCCACCGCCCGCCGCGCCGCAGCAGCCGCAGGGCAGGCCGTGGTGGAAGAAGGCGCTGGTCCTGCTGTGGTCGCTGCTGCGGCCGCTGCTCGGGAGGCTGCTGTTCCTGCTCGTGACGGTGGCGCTGGTCGTGCTGCTGCTGTTCTGGCTGCTGTCCGAGCTGCTCGGTGGCGTCACCGGCGGTGGCGGCGGAGGCGGTGGGACCGGCGGCGCTCCGCCGGACGCCGCGCCCGTCACCCCGCCGTCGCCGCAACGCGTCGTCCGCGCCTTCTACGGCTACGTCGCGCACCAGCCGGAGCAGGTCTGCGCGCTGTTCACCCCTGAAGGCGGGAACGCCTTCGCCTACTACTCGCAGACCGCCGACTGCGCCGCCGCCGCGGTCGCGGCGCACGAGAAGGTCACCGAACCGAACTCGTTCAGCAGTCCGCGCTTCACCAACGACGTCATCCAGGAGAGCGAGGGCACGGCCGTCGTCGACTCCTGCGCGCTGAGCGTGTCCGGTGGCCCGCCGCTCGGGAAGTTCAGCATGTCCCACCAGCCCAACGGCGGCTGGCAGATCGACAACTACGAACCCGCCGCCTGCTCCTGAGAACGCGAAAGCGGGCCGCCCCCGGAAGGGGACGGCCCGCTCGCAGCGGAAGTCCGCGTCAGGCAGGAGCCTCGGTGAGGTTCCGGGTCAAGCTCGGGTCCACCGGGATGCCCGGGCCCATCGTCGTCGTGAAGGTGACCTTCTTGACGTAGCGGCCCTTGGAGGTGGACGGCTTGGCACGCAGGATCTCGTCCAGCGCGGCCGCGTAGTTCTCCACCAGCTGCGTGGTGTCGAACGAGGCCTTGCCGATGATCAGGTGCAAGTTGGCCTGCTTGTCCACCCGGAAGCTGATCTTGCCGCCCTTGATCTCGGAGACGGCCTTCGTGACGTTCGGGGTGACGGTGCCGGTCTTCGGGTTCGGCATGAGGCCGCGCGGCCCGAGGACTCGCGCGATCTTGCCGACCTTCGCCATCTGGTCCGGGGTGGCGATCGCCGCGTCGAAGTCGAGCCAGCCGCCCTGGATGCGCTCGATGAGGTCTTCGGAGCCGACCGCGTCCGCGCCGGCGGCCTCGGCCTCAGCGGCCTTGTCCCCGGTGGCGAACACGATGACCCGGACGGTCTTGCCAGTGCCGTGCGGCAGGTTCACGGTCCCGCGGACCATCTGGTCGGCCTTGCGCGGGTCGACGCCCAGACGCAGGGCCACCTCGACGGTGGGGTCCATCTTGACCTTGGCGGTCTTCTTGGCCAGCTCGACGGCCTCCAGCGGCGCGTACAGCCGCGCGCGGTCGACCAGCTCGGCGGCCTGCTGATATGCCTTGCTGCGCTTAGTCATTCTCTGTCCTTAACGGTGGATCAGTCGTGGTCGCGTAGGGCTGCGCGAGCCCTCCCACACGTGCCGGTTCGTCAGCCTTCGACGGTGAGACCCATCGACCGGGCGGTGCCGGCGATGATCTTCGAGGCCTGGTCGAGGTCCTTGGCGTTGAGGTCGACCATCTTGGTCTGCGCGATCTCGCGGATCTGGTCCGCGGTGACCTTGCCGACCTTCGACTTGTGCGGCTCGCCGCTGCCCTTCTGCACACCCGCGGCCTTCAGCAGCAGCTTCGCCGCCGGCGGGGTCTTCAGGTTGAAGGTGAAGGAGCGGTCTTCGAACACGGAGATCTCGACCGGCACCACGTCGCCGCGCTGGCTCTCCGTGGCGGCGTTGTAGGCCTTGCAGAACTCCATGATGTTCACGCCGTGCTGGCCCAGCGCCGGGCCGACGGGCGGAGCCGGGTTGGCCTGGCCTGCCGAGATTTGCAGCTTGATGATCGCTGCGAGCTTCTTCTTCTTGGGCGGCATCTCTAGCTTCCTAGTGTCTTCGGTGTCCGTTCGCCCGACCCGAGGACGGGCCGGGCACGGGCGGGGACCACGACGGTGGCGTCGCCCGTTCCCGCGGCAGGTCCTGCCAGAGCCTGCCGCAGCCGCCGGAATCCCCTCGTCGGCCCGTCGCCGGGCTTCCGGGGAACCGGTCAGATCTTGGAAACCTGGTTGAACGACAGCTCGACCGGCGTCTCCCGGCCGAAGATCGACACCAGCACCTTGAGCTTCTGGTTGTCGGCGTTGACCTCGCTGATCGTCGCGGGCAGCGTGGCGAACGGGCCGTCCATGACGGTGATCGACTCGCCGACCTCGAAGTCCACCTCGACCGAGGGCTTCACGGACGCGGCGGGCTGGGCGGCCTTCTTGCCCTGCTCCGGCTTCGCTTCCTTCTCCGCCTGCGGCGCGAGGAACTTCAGCACGTCGTTGATGCCCAGCGGCGAAGGCTGCGAGGTCGCACCGATGAACCCGGTGACACCCGGGGTGTTGCGGACCGCGCTCCACGAGGCGTCGTTGAGCTCCATGCGAACCAGGATGTAGCCGGGCAGCACCTTGCGCTGCACCAGCTTGCGCTGGCCGTTCTTGATCTCGGTGACCTCTTCGGTGGGCACCTCGACCTGGAAGATGTAGTCCTCGACGTCCAGCGTCTGGGCGCGGGTCTCCAGGTTCGTCTTGACCTTGTTCTCGTAGCCGGCGTACGAGTGCACGACGTACCACTCGCCCGGAGCGCGGCGCAGCGCGGCGCGCAGCTCCTCGACCGGGTCGACCTCGGCCTCTTCCTCGGCTTCGGCTTCGGCTTCCTCGGCGCTCTCGGCTTCGGCTTCCTCGGCGCTCTCGGCTTCGGCTTCCTCGGCGCTCTCGGCTTCGGCTTCCTCGGCGCTCTCGGCTTCGGCTTCCTCGGCGCTCTCGGCTTCGGTGCTCTCGGCGCCGTCGTCCTCGGTGGACTCCGCGGACTCGGCCGCTTCGTCGGTCGCCGCGTCGTCCGCCGAGGTCTCCTCGTCGGCGCCGGTGGTCGAACCGGTGTCCTCGCCGGAGTCGGCGCCGCGAGCGGAGTCGACGTCGTCGGCCACCGCCGACTCCTCGGCCTCGGCCGGCGCACCGGTCCGGCCGGTCAACTCCTGGTCCTCGTGGGAGGTCCCGTCTCCTGAGGTCACAGTGGGTCTCGCTTCCTCTCGTGCGTTATGCGCCGGGTCGATGGCGCGACAGCGGCCCGCTGTTCGCCGCGGGCCGTGGCGCTCAGCCGAACAACCAGAGCACGCCCTTGGCGAACAGCACGTCCAGGCCGGCGACGAACGCCACCAGAATGCTGACGAACACGAGCACCACGAGCGTGTAGGTGATCAGTGCCCGGCGTGTCGGCCAGATGACCTTGCGCAGCTCGGCGACGACCTCGCGCAGGAAGCGCCACACCTTGCGGAACGGCGAGACCCGACCCTTCCGGCCGTCTCGCGACGGAGTCGGCCGACCCTTCGACTCAGTTGTGCGGGTGGCACCGGAGTCCGGCCCGCCCGCACCGCCCTGCCGGGCGGAAGCGCGGGAGGCGCGACGCTCGCGTCGTGCGGCGGCGCTGGAGGGCTGAGCGGCATCCTGCTGCTCGTCCGGCCCCTGCTCGCGGTCGTCGCTCACGCCTGCTTCCTCCGCTCACCGTGTGCATCGACGCAGGGGTGACAGGACTCGAACCTGCAACCTGCGGTTTTGGAGACCGCTGCTCTGCCAATTGAGCTACACCCCTTCGCGACCGTCGGCCGCGTCGGAACACACCATACGCCAGCCCCGAAACCGGCCTACGCCGAGTTCGGGTGCGGGTGTACCGGCATCCCAAGACGGGAAGTGTACGGGATCGCTCCGCACCTCCTGCACGGGCGGTCCGACAACGGCGAACCCCGAGGCGGGGAGCGTGCCGCCCCGGTTCGCGCTCTGCGAAGATGTTCCCATGTCAGCACCACTGGACCAGTCTGAGTCAGGCACCTCGAAGCGGCGCGTCTCCGCCCGCGTCGGCGGCATCAGCGAGTCCGCGACGCTCGCGGTCGACTCGAAGGCGAAAGCGCTCAAGGCGGCCGGGCGGCCCGTCATCGGCTTCGGCGCCGGCGAGCCCGACTTCCCCACCCCGCAGCCCGTCGTGGACGCCGCGATCGCGGCCTGCGCCGACCCGCGCAACCACCGCTACAGCCCCGCCGCGGGCCTGCCGGAACTGCGGGAGGCGATCGCGGCGAAGACCCTGCGCGACTCCGGGCTGACCATCGACCCCAGCCAGGTGCTGGTCACCAACGGCGGCAAGCAGGCCGTCTACCAGGCGTTCGCCACGCTGCTCGACCCGGGCGACGAGGTGCTGCTGCCCGCTCCCTACTGGACGACCTATCCGGAGGCGATCGAGCTCGCCGGGGGCGTGCCGGTCGTGGTGCCCACCGACGACACCACCGGGTTCCTCGCGAGCGTCGAGCAGCTGGAGGCCGCTCGGACCTCGCGCACCAAGGTCCTGCTGTTCAACTCCCCGTCCAACCCCACCGGTGCCGTGTACCCGCCGGAGCAGGTCCGGGCCATCGGCGAGTGGGCGGTGCGCAACGGGATCTGGGTCATCACGGACGAGATCTACGAGCACCTGGTCTACGGCGACGCCGAGCACGTCTCGATCGCCGCGCAGGTCCCGGAGCTCGCCGACACCTGCGTGATCCTCAACGGCGTCGCGAAGACCTACGCGATGACCGGCTGGCGGGTCGGCTGGATGATCGGCCCGAAGGACGTGATCAAGGCGGCCGCGAACCTGCAGTCGCACCTGTCGTCGAACGTGGCGAACGTGTCGCAGCGGGCCGCGCTGGCGGCGGTGAGCGGATCGCTGGACGCCGTCGCCGACATGCGCGCCGCGTTCGACCGGCGCCGCCGCACCATCGTCGAGATGCTCTCGGCGATTCCGGGCGTGACCTGCCCGGAGCCCGAGGGCGCCTTCTACGCGTACCCGTCGGTGCAGGAGCTGCTGGGCAAGGAGATCCGCGGCGCCCGCCCGAAGACCAGCGCGGAGCTCGCCGAGCTCGTGCTGGAGCAGGCCGAGGTCGCCGTGGTGCCCGGGGAGGCCTTCGGCACCCCCGGCTACTTCCGGCTGTCCTACGCGCTGGGCGACGAGGACCTCGTGGCCGGCGTGCAGCGCGTCGCCGACCTGCTCGGCGAGGCGAAGTGAGCCGGGCCGAGCGGGGCGGTCCGATGATCGCCCCGCTCGGCCGGAGCCGGCGCGCGGCCCCTTCCGAGGGCTGAACCGCCCCCAGGGCCGCGCGCGGGCCGTGATCCTCTCCCGGCTGCCGGGCCGCGGCCACGACGCCGCTCGGAGCCGATCAGCCGCTATTCCGGCAGCCGCACGACGGCGTTGGCGCCGCCGAGGACCGACTGGTCGTCGCTGCGGGCCGTGATGAGCACCTTCGCGGTGCCGTCCTCGTTCACCGCGGACACCTTGCCGCTCAGCTCCACCCGCGCCCCGACCCCGTCGTCCGGGACCACCACGGGGCGGGTGAACCGCACCGAGCAGTCCACGATCGCCGCCGGGTCGCCGGTCCACTCCGACACCAGCCGACCGGCAAGCGCCATCGTGAACATCCCGTGCGCGATCACGTCGGGCAGGCCCACCTCGGTGGCGAACCGCTCGTTCCAGTGGATCCGGTTGAAGTCCCCGGACGCGCCCGCGTACCGCACCAGGTCCTCGCGGGTCACCGCGACGCTCAGCGCGGGCAGCTCGTCGCCCTTGGACACCTCGGACAGCCGCACCGTCATGCCTGTTCCCCCTGCTCCGCCGTACCGCGCGCCACCAGCGTCGAGATCGCCGTGCACACCGGTTCGCCGTCCGCGGTGGCGATCTCGGCGCGCACCGTGAGGAAGTCGTTGCCCGCGCGGGCCTTGATGTCGTCCACGACCACCGAGGTGCGCAGCACGTCCCCGGCCCGGATCGGGCGGTGGTGGGTGAAGCGCTGGTTGCCGTGCACGACCTTGCTGTAGTCCAGCCCGAGCGCGGAGTCGGCCACCACCGCGTCGTGCGCGCGCATCGAGAGGATCACCGCGAACGTCGGCGGGGCGATCACGTCCGGATGTCCGGCGGCCTGCGCGGCCGCGGCGTCGCGGTGCAGCGGCGAGGAGTCCTTGATGGCGTCGGCGAACTCGCGGATCTTCTCGCGGCCGACCTCGTAGGGCTCCGTGGGCGGGTATTCACGTCCGATGAATGACTGGTCTAGCGGCACCAGCGCAGGCTACCGACCGCACCACCGGACTCCGGCACCAGACGCGAAGAACCCGCCGCGGCCAGCAGGCCGGGCGGGTTCTCCGAGTCCGTCGGGAGCGCTGTGGTCAGCGAGTCTCCTTGTGGGTGCGGTGCGTACCGCAGTGGGGGCAGAACTTCTTCATCGCCAAGCGGTCCGGGTCGTTGCGCCGGTTCTTGTTGGTGATGTAGTTGCGGTTCTTGCACTCCTCGCAGGCCAAGGTGATCTTGGGGCGAACGTCGGTGGCGGCCACGGAGGTGCCCTTCCTCTCTCGTACTGCGTCCTAGGAGGCTCGCTCGACAGGCGTGGGCGAACCGAAGTGGTAGCGGTGGCCGGACTTGAACCGACGACACAGCGATTATGAGCCGCTTGCTCTACCGACTGAGCTACACCGCCGAGGACAACCTGACAGGTTCTTCACCGAGGTTACCTCATGCAAAACAGCCGCAGCACCCAGATACCCGAGCACCGCGACTGTTTTCCGAGCCCCAATACGGAATCGAACCGTAGACCTTCTCCTTACCATGGAGACGCTCTGCCGACTGAGCTATTGGGGCATGTCCTTGCGGAGCGATTAGAACTCTACACACCCGCCGAACCGGCCTTGCGACGGGGGTCCTCTTTCGGGGTAGTCCCAGCTCAGCGGGCGCTTCTCGACCGCAGGAGCCGGGATCCGGCCACCGCGGACGATCAGTGCACCAGTGTGAGCACCGTCTCGGACTTGGCGCCGCGGGCCTTCACCGTCCGGGCCTGCAGCCACGCCTCCAGCCGGTCCTCCGGCAGCGGCCGCGAGATCAAGTAGCCCTGCGCGATGTCGCAGCGCATCCCGACGAGCTGGTCCCGGGCGGCGTCGTCCTCCACGCCCTCGGCGACCACGACCAGGTCCAGCGAGTGCCCGAGTTCCACGATGGTGCGCACCACGGCCATGTCGCTGAGATCGGTGCCCATGCCGAGCACGAAGCTCTTGTCGATCTTCACCTCGTCGACGGGCAACGTCCGCAGGTACGCCAGCGAGGAGTAGCCGGTGCCGAAGTCGTCCACGGCCAGCACCACGCCGAGCGCGTGCAGCCGCCGCAGCACCGGCATGGAGCGCTCCGGTTCCTCCATCACGGAGGACTCGGTGAGCTCGAAGGTGAGCAGCTCCGGCGGCACGTCGTGGCGGCGCAGCGCCTCCGCGACCCGGTCCGGGAAGGACTCGTCGTTGAGGTTGCGCACGGACAGGTTCACCGCGACCGACATCCGCAGGTCCCGGTCCATCCACTCCCGCACCTTGATCAGCGCGCGTTCCATCACGAAGGACGTCAGCGCGTCGACCAACCCGGTGGCCTCGACCACCGGCACGAACTCGTCCGGGTCGAGCCGGCCGTACTCCGGGTGCCACCAGCGCACCAGCGCTTCGGCGCCGACGACCTGCCTGCCGGGCAGCGCGACCTTCGGCTGGTAGTGCACTTCGACCTGGCCGGTGTCCAGCGCCTGCCGGAACTGGGTGACCAGCTGGAAGCGGCGCAGGAACACCTGGCCCATGGCCGGGGCGTAGCCGCGGACCACGTCCTTGGCGTTGCGCGCCGCGCGCACCGCCACGTCGGCGTGCTGCAGCAGCGTGTCGATGTCGTTCTCGGCCTCCGCATCGGCCGGAGCCGAGGAGGAGAAGCCCGCGACGCCGCCCGCCTCCACGACGAGCCGGTCCAGCGGGTACGACTCCCCGATGACCTCGCAGAGCCGGGTACCGACCGCGTGCGCCTGCTCCTCGGTGTGGTCGATGAGCAGCACCGAGAACGAGTTGGCCTCCAACCGGGCCAGCGGCACCTCCGGCCCGAGCTCGCCGAGCATCCGCTGTCCGGCGGCGACCACGATCCGGTCGCCCCAGGTGTAGCCGAGCGCTTCGCTGACCGTGGTCAGCAGGTCCAGGTCCACCCGCAGCACCACCGCGGTCCGCCCGGCGCGCAGCTCCTCTGCCGCCATCTCGCGGAAGCCCGCGCGGTTCAGCAGCCCGGTGAGCAGGTCGTGGTAGGCGTCGTGGCGCAACCGCGCCAGCAGCCGCCGGTTGTCCATCGCGGTCGCCAGGTGGCTGGCGAGGGTGTGCAGCAACCGCACGTCGGCGCGGCCGAACCCGCGCCACCGGCTGACCCGGTCGTGCGCCTCCACCGCGCCGAGCAGCTGGTTCGCGCCGCGCAGCGGCACCACCAGCGATTCGTAGGCGCCGCGCATCCGCAGCGCGCGGCGCACCTCGTCGGGCGCTTCGAGGGTGCGGAAGGACCGCACGTGGCTGCCCGGCAGCTGCAGCAGCGGGTCGTCGCGCAGCGCGTGCGGCCCCGCGATCCGGGCGGCTTCGGGGAGCGGTTCGCCCGCGACGAGGGTGCTCACCTCGCCGCGCGGGTCCAGCCGCAGCCGCAGCACCACGCGGGTGGCGTTGAGCTGTTCGCGGATGCGTTCCGCGACCGGTTCCCACTCGGTGACGGAGGTGGTGTCGTCCTCCGGTTCGGAGGGGTTCCGCACGGCGGCCTGGCCGGATCTGGCGACGCTGAGGCTCACGTCGCTCAGCGCCTCCAGGTCGCGCTGCTCGCGCAGCAGCCCGGAGTAGGCGCGGTAGAGCCCGACGACGGCGACCGCGACCAGCGCCACCAGCAGCCAACCCCAGCGGGTGCTCTTGGCGACCTCGTAACCGATCAGTCCGACCGAGGTGTTAAGCAGGCCGACCGCGAGGGTGCGCACGGACAACCGCCCGGCGGCGCTGACCCGCATCGCCCCGCCGAGCACGTGCAGCGCGGCGAGCGCGAAGGCGCAGCTGATCAGCGGGGAGGTGAGGGTGCCGACGACCGGGCCGAACCAGTCCGGGGCGGTCTCCGGCAGGGAGCGCTGCACGGCCGTGGCGACCGCGAAGGGGACCGCGATCTCCAGGCACAGCACGCCCGCGTTGTAGACGACGTGGGTGGCGGCGCGCCGCCCGACCTGGGCGCCGAGCCCCGCGAGCAGGTTGGCCGCCAGCACCACTTCGAACGGCGCGGTCAGCAGGCCGAGGATCAGCGGGATCTCGGTGAAGGAGATGGTCCAGCCGACGCGCTTGACGTCGACGTCGATGGTGAGCTGCTCGGCGACGAGGAAGCCGATGGCCAGCAGCGGCCCGATGTAGAGCAGGCTGGCGTCGTAGCGGAACTCCAGCGCGGAGGACGTCAGACCGGAGACGAGCAGTCCGACCAGGAGCGTGACCGCGGAGAACGCGGTGAACACCCGCCGACGCGCCGGATCGACCTCGGCCCGCACCGGCGGACGCGGGGTGTCCAGCGTCGCCTCCGGATCGAGGGTGTGGTGACTCTCGATCATCCACCCTCCTCCTGCCCGGCGACACGAATGTCGCACCGGATTGCCGAGCCGATCGTGACTCACGACGGGCACGGTTGGCCAGGGCCGAGCGGCCCGCCGAGCGCCGTCAAGATCCTTTTTCCGGGCGACCGGCGCGCGGTGCGCGCTCGGACCACCTGCGCAGACATCGAACTGACCAGCGGCTTCGACCAGTACCATCCTGGCCGCTGCGGTGCCGCCACGTCCCGACGACCCGGCCGCGGGCGATGTGAAAAAGGCCGCAGCAACCGATCAGTGACCATGCGGAGAGTATCCACGAAACACGGGGAGTGACCGCAGTTCCGTCAATCGGAGCAACGGTCAGGTCAAGCCTAGTTCGTCTACGTAATCACGGACCGCTCGATCGAGATCAGCCAGCCCCGATTCCTCGGTCGGCAGGTGTCCCGCCCCGTTCAGCTCGGCGAACCGCCCCCGCGCGCCGAGCCGGTCGAAGAACTCCTGGGACAACCGCGGCGGGCTCCACCGGTCTTCGGCCGGGTGCGCCAGCAGCACCGGCGGACCCGCGTAGTCCTCCGGCTCCACCGCGGGCGCGGCGACGAGGTAGCTGCGCAGGAAGCCCAGCGACATCCAGTTCCCGCCCGCGAGCGGGTCGGCCCAGATGGCGTGCGCGAACTGGGCGTGGTTCGACATCGCGGCGATGTTCACCAGCCACCGCACCGGAGCCCACGCCGGAGGCAGCGGCATCGGCACCGAACCGGGCAGCAGCCCGAGGAGTCCGGACCACCGGCCCACCTCGGGCGTGGTCGCCAGCATGCGGCGCACGTCGTCGCGACGCGGATCCGCGAGCCCCGTCACCAGCACTCCGGCGACCGAACCACCGGCTCCCGCGCGCGCCGCCACGTCGTAGGCCAACCGCCCAGCCGATCCCACGCCCATCAGGACCACGGGCCGCTGGTCCGTTCGCCGCTCGGCCGCGACCAGGTCGGTGACGCACCGCAGCCAACCGGCGTAGGTGACGTTGCGCAGTCCGCTGGAGGTCAGGCCGAAACCCGGCAGGTCGGGCGCGAGGAACTCCAGGTCGGCGAGCGCGGGCAGCCGCCCGTAGGGCGTGAGCATCCGCCCGTAGCCGCCGATCCCGTGCAGCGCGATGACCTTCGCCGGCGCGTCCGGGCGCGCGATCCGGTCCAGGTGCACGCGTCTGCCGCGCCAGGACCACCACTCCTCGACCGGCATGCCCGGGGCCGGTGCCTCGGGCTGCACCGCCGTGTTCGGCAGTGCCTCGGCCGGCAGGCCCCGGCCGGTCAGGAGTCGGCTCGCCGAGCCGCGCGGTTCCGCGTCCGGCTCGGGTTCCAGGCTGAGCCCGCTGGGGAAGAACTCCTGGTAGCGGAGCCAGTGCCGGTGCTCCGCGTAGCTGGGACCGACCGCGGTGTCGGATCCTGGTTCGGAAACTGCTCGCACACCACGAAGGTACGGAGTGGGCTCCACGATGCGCATCGGCCACGAGCAGGCTCGCCACTGGTTCCGGGAGTCCCGGGTGGCCCGGCTGGCGACCGCCGACCCGGCGGGCCTGCCGCACCTCGTCCCGGTCACGTTCGCGGTCGACGGCGACCTGCTGGTCACCGCCGTCGACCACAAGCCGAAGTCGACGACCTCCCTGCGGCGCCTGCGCAACATCGAGCGGAATCCGCAGGTCGCCCTGCTGGTGGACCACTACGCCGAGGACTGGGAGCGGCTGTGGTGGGCACGGGCCGACGGGCTCGCCGAACTCGCCGAGGCGGAACAGCACCCGCACCTGGTGGCGGCGCTCGCGGCGAAGTACGAGCAGTACCGGCAGCGACCACCGCACCTGACGTTGATCGTCGTGCGGGTGTCGCGGTGGAGCGGCTGGCGTGCGGCTGGTGATCACTCTCACGGCTGAACCCCTCCTGTCGTCGGCTCCTCGCCTCGCCAGGTCGGGTGGCGAGTCCCGTCGGACTGCTCGTGGCGGTGGTGCAGGGCCGGCTGTCGGCCCGCTGGTTCGGCTCGGCCCCTCGGGCCTGTCGCCTCCGGGCCGATTCCCCGGGGCCGGCTTTTCGGACCTGGGTGGAGAGACCTGCGTGCCCGGCTCCCGGACGCGCTCGGCCCTGAGGTTTCAGGCCCGGGTGGCCGGCCGCGGGAGGTCGGCTTCGGACGTTCGGTTCCTGCGGATCACTCGGCGGCCCCCAGCAGGTAGAACGTCCGCCCCTGGTTGTCGGTGCAGGTCGCGAGCCGCCCGTAGGGCATGTCCGCGGGCTCGTCCGCGTTCCCGCCGTGCGCCCGCACCTCGGCGAGCGTGGCGTCCAGGTCGTCCGTGCGGAAGCACAGCGTCACCTCGCCGGTGTCGCTGCCGTGCATCCCCGCCATCGGCTGCACGTCCTCGATCTGCCAGCCGTCCTCGACGTTGCCGGGACCGAACCGCCAGCCGAGGACGGCGCCGTAGAACTCCTTCGCGAGCGCGGTGTCCGGCGTGGCGATGGTGATGTAGTCGATGTCCCCGTGCCGCGGTGGCCGCGGTGCCGCCGGTTGGGAGCTCACCTCGGCCCGCCCGGGTGGGGTCATGATCATCCATCGGTGGCCGAACGGGTCGTCGAACCGGCCGGAGCGGCCGTAGGGGTGCTCCTCGACGTCGCCCACCGCGGTCGCGCCGTGCTCCCGCGCGCGCTGCACGACGGCGTCCACGTCGGGAACCTCGACGTGCAGGGTCGTGCTGGCGCCGCCGCGGTGCACCGGCGCGAGCATGTCGATCTCGGGAAACTCGTCGGCCAGGAACAGCGCGCTGCCACCGACGTCGAGCTCCACGTGCCCGAGCCTGCCGTCGGCCATCGCGTACGGCTCGGCGCGCAGCCGGGCGCCCAGCACCGCGCCGTACCAGTCGATCGCCCGCGGCGCGTCCGACACGGCGAGGTACGGCGTCAACGTCATGGCCACCCGGTCGGACAGGTCCGCCCGCTGCTCGCGGGCGGCGCCGGTGCGGGTGGATTCGGTGTCGGTCATGGTCACTCCTCGGTCGTCGAGCAGCGCGCGCTCCAGCCGGTCCCGCAGTCGTCCGGCGAACTGCGGAGACGGCTCGGCGGGCACGATCGGCTCGCGAAGAGCGTCGAACGGGTCGGTCATCGCCGTCGCCCTCCTCCGGTGCCCGGTGCGTCGCTGGTTGCTTCGTACTCGCGGCGGAACGCCGCTCTGGCCCGGACCAGCAGCGCCTCGGTGGCGTGCACGGTCCGGTCGAGGTGTTCGGCGACCTCGGGCACGGGCAGCCCGTCGAGGTAGCGCAGCGTCAACGCCGCGCGATGGTGCTCGCCCAACCTCGCCAGCACCTCCCGTGCCCGCAACATGTCCAACCGGACGTCCCACGGGTCCGCGTCGTCCCGTGGTTCCTGCTGTTCCAGCCGTTCCAGCCCGCGTCGTTCCCGGCCGATCGCGCGCCAGTGGTCGGCGAGCTTGTGCCGGGCGATGCCGACCAGCCACGCCACCGTGGGCGGACTCCCCGACCGGTTCCTGGCAGCCTGCACCGCCGCGAGGAACGTGTCCGCGGTCAGGTCCTCGCTCAACGCGTGATCCCCGGAACGACCGAGCAGGTAGCCGTACACGTGCGGCAGCGCCTCGTCGTACATCTCGAGCAACGCCGCCGCCGGGTCCGGTTGCACCTGCGGTCGCTTCACATCCCCATAGTCGTTCGGGAGTGCGGTGCTCCGACGCCCTCGACCGCCCTCCGTTCGGGTGATGCGAGGTAGGCACCGCGCAGGGCGGGCTCGACCGCGACCTCTAACCTGCGGTGCGTGTCGGAAGAGCTGGTCCCCTCCCCCGAGCTGTCCCGCCTCGCGGCGGCGCTGGACGTCCTCGACGAGCACGCCGAGCTCAACCACCGCTACCGGCGGCTGATCACCGATTCCCGGAGCGCGCTGAGCGCCCCGCTGCTCCGAACCACTCAGGCACGCGGCATCGGGAAGAAGCTCCTGGTGCTGGTGAAGGCGGCCGGACCCGGGTTCCCCGACACCCTCGCCGCGGCGGACCGCACCGCCCTGGAGGACGGGCTGGCGCAGGCGGACGAACTCGTCTTCCACACCTGACCGCGCCCCGGCCGCTCAGGCGAGTTCGACGTCCTCGATGCCGGCGAGCGGCCTGAGCAGCGCATCGACCGATCGCGTCCGGACCGATCGCCCCTCCCGGGCGGCGCGGGCCCGGCCTCCCGCGCCGACGGTGCGGCCTGTGCTCGTCGACCCCCGCTTGACCGGAGACGAACACCAGCCCGTTCGCCTTGATCGCCAGCGAGATGCGGTGCGGCTCGTACCAGTCGGGGTCGTGCGTCGCGCGGTGCATCGAAGTCATGCCACCGACCAGCTCGAACGGTGGGCCGCGACTACCGGGGTAGGACCGCGAGCGGCGCGGGGGCACCGCGCACGACCGGCTCCGAATCAGAGCCCCGGCGCGCCGGTCCGGTGCCGCGGGACGAACTCGACCACCACGCGTGATCGCGTCCCGGGCTGGGCACCCTCCGGCGGAGACCGGCGGAAGGAGACCCATGAACGCACCGGAACCGACCACCGAGCAGATCACCGCCTGGCGCAACCTGCTGGACGCGTTCGCCCAGGTCAGCGCCTCCTGGGACGCCGCGGTCGCGATCGACCGGGACGCGGGGCCCGACGAGGGCCCGACGAGCTCGGTGCCGGAGCCGCTGCACGCGTCGTTCGCCCGCGCGGCGGCGGAGACCTCGGACGTGCTCACCGGGATCGCCGAAGCGCTCGCCGAGCACGAGGCAGACGGGACGTTCGCGGAGGTGGCGCGGACGCAGCGCGCCGCGCGCGACGCCTGGTCGTCGGCCCGCTCGTCCAGCAGCGGCTGACCGGATCAGCGCCCGGCGAAGCGGTCCGTCACCTCGACCAGCACGTCCGCCACGGCACCGCGCCCGCCGTGCCCCGCGTCGTCGACCAGGCGCAGTTCCGCGTCGGCCCACACCTGCGCCAGGTGCCACGCGGTGTCCGGCGGCGTGCTCACGTCGCTCCGGCCGTGCACCAGCGCCCCCGGGATCCCGTTGAGCCGCACCGCGTTCCGCAGCAGTTCGCCGTCCGCGAACCACGCGCCGTGCCGCCAGTAGTGCGTGACCAGCCGCGCGAACGCGAGCCGGAACTCCGGGTCGGCGTAGCGAGGATCGGGGCGGGCGTGGCCCACCTCCACGTGCGCTTCCTCCCAGCGGCACCAGTCCAGCGCGGCCCTCGCCCGCACGGTGGGGTCCGGGTCGTGCAGCAACCGGCTGTAGGCGTCGACGAGCCTGCCGTCCCGGTCGGCCGCGGGGACGCCGGCGCGGAACCGCTCCCACTGCTCGGGGAACACGCGCCGCATGTCCTGCGTGATCCACTCGACTTCGCGGTGCGTGGTGGTGCCGACGCTGAACAGCACGAGTTCGGTGACCCGCTCCGGGTGCAGTTCCGCGTACGCCAGCCCCAGCGTGGAACCCCACGACCCGCCGAAGACCATCCACCGCTCGACACCGAGGTGGCGGCGCAGCAGTTCGACGTCCGCCACCAGGTGGTGCGTGGTGTTCGTGGTCAGGTCGGCGTCCGGTTCGCCCGCGCTCGGCGTGCTGCGCCCGCAGCCGCGCTGGTCGAACAGCACGATCCGGTACGCGTCCGGGTCGAAGTAGCGCCGCCAGCCCGGCCCGCAGCCACCACCTGGCCCGCCGTGCAGCACCACCACCGGTTTTCCGTCCGGTGCGCCGCACACCTCCCAGTGCATCCGGTGGCCGTCGCCGACGTCGAGCCGCCCGCTGCGGTGGGGTTCGATCTCCGGGTACACACCCGAAGGCTAGCGAGACCCGCGGCTCCGCGGACGAGATTCGCTCTGTCGTTCGCCCCGGCCGACCGCGCATACTTCCCGTTGCTCACCGTCTCAGCAGAGGAGGTTCCGGTGCACCCGGAACGGCAGTCCGCGCCCGACCTGTCCGGCATCACCGGTAGCCCGGACACGAGCGGTCCGAACGCGGCCCGGATGTACGACTACTACCTGGGCGGCTCGGCGAACTTCGCGGTGGACCGCGCCACGGCCGACGAGCAGATCGCGGTGCTGCCGAGCGTGGCCTCCACCGCGCGCGCGAACCGCGCCTTCCTCGGCCGCGCCGTGCGGATGTGCCTGGACGCCGGGGTGAACCAGTTCCTCGACCTGGGCTCCGGCGTGCCCACCGTCGGCAACGTGCACGAGATCGCCCACCAGATCGACCCGGAAGCCCGCATCGCCTACGTGGACCGGGAACCGATCGCGGTGGCGCACAGCCGCCGGTTGCTGCGCGGTGACGAACGGGTGTCCGTCACCCAGGCCGACCTGACCGAACCCGAGAAGGTGCTGTCCGCGCCCGGCGTGGCGAACCTGCTGGACTTCAGCAAGCCGGTCGCGGTCCTCGCGATCAGCGTGCTGCACTTCGTGCGCGACGACCAGGACCCGGCGGGAATCCTCGCCACCTACCGCGACGCCTGCGTCCCCGGCAGCTTCCTGGCCATCTCGCACACCACCGCCGAAAGCCTCGCTCGGTCCACTGTGGACGAAGGATTGGCGATCTACCAGCGCACCTCCACCCCGGTGTTCCCGCGCCCCATCGCGGAGGCCCCCGGGCTGCTGGGGGGATACGAGGTCCTGGAACCGGGCGCCACGCTCGTCACGAACTGGCGGCCGGACTCCGAACCCGACCCGGCCTCACCCGTCGCCAACACCTGGGCCGTCGTCGGCATCCTGCGGTGACGGCGGGAAGGCGCCCGTGCGACGTCTCCCTTCGGAGGTGGAACACCCCCGCACGTCACGATTCCACTTGACTCCACTCCCCACGGAGCCCTGTCGGATCACGACCTGAGCCGGTACGGAGTTTCACGCCCTACGGGCGGATGCCTCAGCCGCGACGGACAAGCCGCACGTGACGGTTTCGGAGCGGCCCGACTGCCAGAGAACGCCCAAACCCAGCCGACGCGGGGTCGTCGTCAGGCGAACGGACAACGCAGAACGGCCCGGTGACCCTGCTCTTGCAGGTCACCGGGCCGTTGTGGCTGGTGTGCCAGGTGGAGGATTCGAAACCTCCGAAGCTTGCGCGGCCGATTTGCAGAGTGGCGCCTGTAAAGCTCTGCCGTGCGGAGACCTTGTGGCGCGGGTCAATGTGACCATTCATTGACCGGGTGCTCCATCATGCGTCCACGCGAAGACTGAGCCCATTTCATGTCGCCACTCAGAGGTGACCGCGTGAACTCACTCGCCCTGCGTCAGGCAGGGAGCCGCCACGTAGTGGATCCCGCCGAGGTATTCGATCGGCCACCAGACATTGTTGGGCGCGGGATGCCCGCAGACTGGACCGAAGGTATCGCCGTGCACGCCCTGCTGCGGCATCACAACCCGGTCGCCCCGGTTCAGCTTGCCGGTCACCGGAGCGCCGAGGCTGGGAGCACTGCGGACGTTCACATCGTCATCGACCGCCACGTACCAGCCACCGTACGCGTGCGCCTGCGACGCGGGAGCCGCTGCCTCTTCGGGCGCAGCGGCTTGCGCTGTCGACCCGATCAGGCCGACCGTCGCGGCCACCGCGCAAGTCAGGATCGCCATCCGGGCCCTCTTGCCCGTTGTTCCAGTCATGTCATCCCCCAGCTGAACTTTGGTGATCTGTGCAGGTGCGCCCACCGGATCAAGGTCAACGCGGAGATGATCCTACGGAAAACACGGCTGTCTCAGTGGTGGTTCGGGAAGTTCGGGCTCGGCCTGGGCAAAGACGGCTCTGACGGACAACCCGTTGGAAGCGGTCAAGGGGAAGCGGCCTACCGAGCGTCTCCGCCAGGTCGATTCGCAGCCGGTGGCGAATCCGGTGCAGGCTCGAACACTGCTGCGGTGAAGGAGAACTCGCCCGGGCTGACCGCGTTCCTCGCGGTGCACCTTCAACAGCACCTCCGCGACTACGGAACCGGCAAGGGTGGCCGCCTCTTCTGGGGCACGCGAAGCCGAGAGCGGTTACCGAGCACCGTGTAGCGCCGAACGTGGGCGAACGCGCGCACCGCGGCGTTGGTGCTAGCCGTACAACGCAAAACGGCCCGGCGACCCTGTTCGTACAGGTCACCGGGCCGTTTCGGCTGGTGTGCCAGGTGGAGGATTCGAACCTCCGAAGCTTGCGCGGCTGATTTACAGTCAGCTCCCTTTGGCCGCTCGGGCAACCTGGCGTCGCTAGCCGGCTCGCGCTGGCTTGCGGGAACAAGGATACAGACTCGCGGCGACCGCTTCCCGAGGGGGTGGGGCCGGTAGCGTGTCCGGGCGACAGGGCCCGTTTCAACAGGAGGTGCGCGAGGTGGCAGACCCGTCGTTCGACGTGGTGAGCAAGGTGGACCGGCAGGAAGTGGACAACGCGCTGAACCAGGCGGCGAAGGAGCTCGCCAACCGGTTCGACTTCCGCGGCACCGGCACGAAGATCCAGTGGTCCGGCCAGGAGGGGATCGTGCTGGAGTCCGAGACCGAGGAGCGGTGCCGGGCCGCGATCGAGGTCTTCAAGGAGAAGCTGATCAAGCGGGGCATCTCGCTGAAGGCCTTCGACGTGGGTGAGCCCGCCAGCTCGGGGCAGATCTACCGGGTCAGCGGCAAGGTGGTGCAGGGCATCGAGCAGGACGTCGCGAAGAAGATCTCGAAGAAGATCCGCGACGAGGGCCCGAAGGGCGTGCAGGCTCAGATCCAGGGCGACCAGCTGCGGATCTCCGGCAAGAAGAAGGACGACCTGCAGAACGTCATCCAGCTGCTGAAGGCCACCGACTTCGACGTGGCGCTGCAGTTCGAGAACTTCCGCTGATCGTCGGACGCCCCGACGCGGACCGGCGCGGCCGGGCCGGGTGCCATCACGGGGAGGCAGCACCCGGTCCGGGATGTCGGAACGCACCCGCAGCACCGCCCACGATCGCCGCAGTCGCCCGAACGGGGGCGACGCGGGCATCGGGGCGACCGGGCCGCGGAGAAGACGATCTAGGACGGTTCAGCGCCCGGCGGCCCATCACCTGGCCCGCCCAGCGCGATGCGGCAGTGCGGCGGCCCACTGCCGCCGGGAAACCGCACGGATCCCAGAATCCGGTCGACTACCGTGGGGACCGACCCACGGGCTCTGGAGGGATGCCGGGTGAGAGGAATCGTGCTCGCAGGAGGCAGCGGCACCCGGCTGCACCCGCTGACGCAGGGCGTGTCCAAGCAGCTGCTCCCCGTCTACGACAAGCCGATGGTGTACTACCCGCTGTCGGTGCTGATGCTCGCCGGGATCCGGGACGTGCTGCTGATCTCCACCCCGGTGGACCTGCCGCTGTTCCAGCGCCTGCTCGGGGACGGCTCGCAGCTCGGGTTGAACATCGAGTACGCGGAGCAACCGCAGCCGAACGGGCTCGCCGAGGCGTTCGTGATCGGCGCCGACTTCATCGGCGGCGACCCGGTGGCGCTGGTGCTGGGCGACAACATCTTCTACGGCCAGGGCTTCTCGCGGGTGCTGCAGCAGTCCACCCGGGACCTGCACGGCTGCACGCTGTTCGGCTACCCGGTCCGCGACCCGCACCGCTACGGGGTGGGCGAGGTCGACGCGGACGGCAAGCTCGTCTCCATCGTGGAGAAGCCGGAGCGGCCGCGGTCGAACAAGGCCATCACCGGCCTGTACTTCTACGACAACGACGTGGTGGAGATCGCCCGCGGCCTGGCGCCCTCACCCCGCGGCGAGCTGGAGATCACCGACGTCAACATGACCTACCTGCGGCAGGGTCGCGCCCACCTCACCGAGCTGGGGCGCGGTTACGCGTGGCTGGACACGGGCACGCACGACTCGCTGCTGGAGGCCGGGCAGTTCGTGCAGGTGCTGGAGCACCGGCAGGGCGTCCGGATCGCCTGCCTGGAGGAGATCGCGCTGCGGATGGGGTTCATCTCCGCCGACCAGTGCCACGCGCTCGGCAGCAAGCTCGCGAAGTCCGCCTACGGCGAGTACGTCATGGAGGTCGCCCGCTCGGCGGGCGCCGGGACCTGACGCGTCAGGGCAGCAGCCTGCGGCCGGCCATCCCTTCGAGCCGCTGCACCCGATCGCTGATCGGCGGGTGGGTGGAGAACAGGCGAGCCATCCGCTCCCCCGGCCGGAACGGGTTCGCGATCATCAGGTGGGACTGCGAGACCAGCTGCGGTTCGGGGGCGAGCGGCGCCTGCTGGGTGCCGCGCTCCAGCTTGCGCAGCGCGGAGGCGAGCGCCAGCGGGTCGCCGGTGAGCTCCGCGCCGGAGGCATCGGCCTGGTACTCGCGGGACCGGCTCACCGCCATCTGCACCACCGCGGCCGCGACCGGCCCCAGCAGCGCGATCAGCAGCATCGCGACCGGGCTCGGCCGGTCCTCGTCGCGCCCGCCGAACATGCCGAACAGCATGCCGAAGTTCGCCAGGAAGGTGACCACGCTGGCCAACGCCCCGGCCACGCTGGAGATCAGGATGTCCCGGTTGTACACGTGGGACAGCTCGTGTCCGAGCACGGCGCGCAGTTCGCGCTCGTCGAGCAGTTCGAGGATGCCGGTCGTGCAGCAGACCGCGGCGTTGCGCGGGTTGCGGCCGGTGGCGAACGCGTTCGGCGCCCGGGTCGGGCTGATGTAGAGCGCGGGCATCGGCTGCCGCGCGGAGGTCGCCAGCTCCCGCACGATGCGGTACATCGCGGGCTGCTCCGCCTCCGAGACGGGTCGTGCGTGCATGGAACGCAACGCCAGCTTTGCCGAATTGAAATAGGCGTAGCCGTTCATGCCGAGCGCCACGACCAGCGCCACGACCAGGCCCAGCCGGCCGAACAAGGAGCCCACCAGAAGGACCAGGGCGCTCATCCCGCCCAGCAGCAGCGCGGTCTTGAGTCCGTTGAAGTGCCCACCCACCGCGCTGTGCCCTCCGTGCCTGTCGCCGCTCACCGCTCGTTCGCCTCCGGACCTTCCTGGGATCGCCCCCGACCTGCGGAATCGTTGCGCCGTCCCGGCCGGGATCCACTGGGAAAACGCGCGGCGCACGGGTGAAGTTCCGCTGCCGCGGAGTGCCGCGCACCACCCGAGAGGTCCAGACCGGTTCGACCGTTGTGCAACGATGACCTGCACAGTTTGGATCAGTGTGCACGGGACCGGGACGTCGAGATCGTTTCGGCCTAGCATGACCCGCGCCACCGAAAGAACGACTTTCCCGCACAGGGGGTGGCGGGAGAGCGGAAAGGATCCAAGATGTTCGCCAAACTGCGCAGGCGCCGCGGGAACACCGGCGCCGCACCACGGCCCGGCGCCGGGAACGCCGGCTACCTGCCGGAAACCCCCCTCGATGGCGGCGTCATCAGCTGCCAGGTGCACGACGAGATGGGCAAGCTGCTGCCGGGCGCCACGGTCACCATCACCGACCGGCTGAACCAGCAGATCGCACAGGCCGACACGGACAGCTACGGCTCGTTCCTCGCAACGGTGCAACCGGGCATGCACAAGATCTCGATCAACGCGGGTGGCTTCAAGCGCAAGAGCGCTCGCATCGAGGTCCGCGTCAACCAGCACACCTCGCTCGGCGGCGTGCGGCTGGAGTCGGACAACTCGCTGGCGCTGCCGCAGCCCGGCACCTGGACCTTCGACCCCACCCACACCGAGATCCACTTCGTCGCGCAGCACGTCGGCATGTCGAAGATCCGCGGCCGGTTCAACTCCTTCGAAGGCCAGATCCAGGTCGCGCGGCGCTTCGAGGACTCCCGGATCGACGTCGTCATCGACGCGGACAGCATCGACACCGGCGTCAACATGCGGGACACCCACCTGAAGTCCGCGGACTTCCTCGACGTGGAGAACTACCCGAAGCTGTACTTCAGCAGCACCAAGTTCCACCAGGTCCGCGGCGACCGCTGGCTCATCGACGGCGCGTTCACGCTCCGCGGCACCAGCAGCAACGTGCAGCTCGACACCGCCTACCTCGGGCAGCGGACCTGGCAGGGCCCCGGGTTCGAGAGCGACCGGCGGGCCGCCTGCCGCGCCACCACCACGCTGCGCCGCGAGGACTACGCGGTGAACTGGCAGGCCACCCTCGCCAAGGGCATCGCCGTCGTCGGTCCGACCATCGAGATCGAACTCGGCGTGCAGGCAGTGCTGGAGCAGTGATCGTTCCGCGCCGGCGGTTGCGGGGAACCGTCGGCGCCCCCGTCCGCGCGGCCGGTCAGCCGTGCAGCTCCATCGTGCAGCACTTCGGTCCGCCACCGGACTTGCGCAGCTCCGAGACGTCCACGTGGATCGGCTCGTAACCGCGGTCGCGCAGCTTCGCGGCCAAGCCCGTCGCCTCCAGCGGCAGCACCACGTGCCGCCCGTCGGACACCCCGTTCAGCCCCAGGCACTCCGCGTCGGCGGCGTCCGCGACCACCGCGTCCGGGAACAGCCGCTCCAGCACCCGCCGCGAACCCGTCGAGAACGCCTCCGGGTAGTAGGCGATCTGCGGGTGCTCGCCCTGCGAGAGCACGAACAACGCCGTGTCCAGGTGGTAGAAACGGGCGTCGACCAGGCGCAACGACACCACCGGCACGCCCAGCGCCTCCTGCGCCTCCGCGTGCGCCTCCGGGTCGGTGCGGAAGCCGGTGCCCGCCAGCAGCAGGCCGCCGGTCCACGCGAAGTCGCCCTCCGCCTCGTTGATCCGCGACGGCATCACGATCTCGCGGTAGCCGTTCCCGGCGAACCAGCGGCGGAAGTGCTCGGCCTCCGCGGCGCGTTGCTCGGCGCGGAACCGGGACCCCAGCACCCGGCCGCCGATGACCGTGCCCGAGTTCGCCGCGAACACCATGTCCGGCAACCCCGGCTGCGCGGGCACCACCGACACCGAGTGGCCCAGCCGCTCGTAGGTGCGCTTCAGCTCCTCCCACTGGCGCAGCGCGAGCTCGACGTCCACCGGGCGGTCCGGGTCCATCCACGGGTTGATCACGTACTCCACGGCGAAGTGCTCCGGCGGGCACATCACGTAGTCGCGCGGCGTCGGCGTGCGGGATCCGGTCCGGGTCTCGGCGCGCGGATCCACCAGGGCGGTCGTCATGATACGAAATCTAATCCCGCCTCCGGCGACCTTCAACAACGCTCCATTGCGCGAAATGCGGCAGTATGTTGCGCATGGACACCTTGGATCAGCGAATCGTTTCGCAGCTGGTGACGGACGCCCGCGCGAGCTACGCCGAGATCGGCGCCGTGGTGGGCCTGTCCGCGCCCGCGGTGAAGCGGCGGGTGGACAAGCTGCTGGACCAGGGCGTGCTGCGCGGCTTCACCGCCGTCGTGGACCCCGAGGCGCTGGGCTGGGGGACCGAGGCCTTCGTCGAAGTGCACTGCCACGGGAACGTGCCGACGCACCGCATCCGCAGCGGGCTCGAACCGCTGCCCGAAGTCGTCGCCGCCTACACGGTGTCCGGGCCCGCGGACGCGATCGTGCACCTGCGGGCCGCCGACATCCACCACCTGGAGACGGCGCTGGAACGGCTGCGCGGCGTCGAGTTCATCAGCCGGACCGTGTCCACGGTCGTGCTGTCCCGGCTGCTGGAGCGCCCGCCGCAGCCCTGAGGCGCGCACGACGAAGCCGCCCCCGCGACGTGGCGGAGGCGGCTTCGGGTCACGTCAGGAGCCGGAGTTCCAGTGCTGGAAGCCCGCTTCCTCCGCGTCGGCCTCCGTCCGGAACCACACCTCGGCGACGACGCGGTCGTAGTGCGGCGAGTCCGGGGCGTGGTAGCGGCGCGAAGCGAAATCGCCCTTGACCATGTGGCCGTCCTGCTGCGACGGCTCCTGCGGCGCGGCCAGCGACTCGCGCCTGCGGTTCGCCTGCGCCTGCGGGTCGGCGTGCCAGGCCGCCTGCGACCGGCCGGGGCGCTGCTGCATGCCGGGGCGCGGGCCGGCGCCGGGAGTGCGGCGCGGCAGCGGGGTCTGCTCGGACTCGGCGATCACCGGGACGTCCGAGGCCTGCTCGGGCGCGGCCTGGTCGGTGAACTCGTGCGCCCGGCTCTCCACCAGCGCGCGCAGGTTCCCCGCGAAGCCGTGGTCGTCCCCAGCACGGGCCGGTTCCGGTTCGGTCCAGGTCGGTTCGGCTTCCGGCTCGCGGGCCGGTTCGGCGTCGCGCGGGACCTCCGCGGCGGGCCGCGGCGCATCCGACAGATCCGACAGGCCCAGCGCGGCGGACAGCTCGGCCGCGCCGGAGAGCCCGGGCGGGCCCGGGCGCAGCGGAGTCTCGGGCCGGGTGAAGATCTCGGTGCCGTCGCCGGTCGGCGCGGCCGACCGGGCGGGGCGGGCGATCTCGGACTCGTCGGCGGCGGCGTTCTTCTGGAACCAGGTGCTGGCCGATTCGGCGGGCCGGTCGGCCACCGGCTCGGTGTTCGCGCCGCGCCCGAGCGCTTGGCCGATGTCCGCGGAGGTGGGGCGTTCGGCGTCCTCGCCGCCGTCCTGGTCGTTCGGGATGGTCCACGGCGCTCCGGCGGGCTGGCGGCTCGACTGCGCGACGTCGGAGCGCTGGGGCTGCTCGGGGCGCTGATCCTGCTCAGGGCGTGGGGACTGCTCGGGACGCTGGGCCGTTTCCGGCCGCGGACCACCGTCCTCGTCCTCCCGGACGCGGCTGGGCCACCAGCCACCGCTGGACCGGCCCGCGTAGGGACTGTCGTCCTTCCAAGCGCCCGGGTTCCGGACCGGGAGGGACGGATCACCGGGGGTGCGGGCGGGCTGCTCGGCGGGCTCGTGCGCGCTGGTGGCGCCGTCGTCCACCACCAGGTCGGCGACCTGGGAACCGCCGCGCACCGAGACCTCGGCGCGCGCGTCGGTGGTGGCGGTGGGCGCGGGTTCAGCCGCGGGCTGAGCTGCCGGGGTGCGAGCAGCCGAGGTCTGCGCGGCCGGCGCCGTGGGCCGCTCCGGCTCCGGCAACCGCGCGGTGCGCGGCTCGTCGTCCTCGTCCGGCTCGGCGAGCTGCCCGGCGTCCTGCTCCCAGCGCGGCTGCACCGCGGTGCGCTCCACGCCCAGCGGGGGCGAGGGCTGGTGGCTGCGCCAGATCTGCCGGTCGTGGCGCGCGTCCTGGTGCTCCACGTACTCGGTGAACTCGGAGGTCACCTTCCGCAGCCGGCGCCGCAGCGGCAGCACGAACAGCAACCAGGTGATCACAGAACCGAGCAGGAACGCGGCGACACTCCACAACCACACCTGCGTAAACAGCCACACCACCGGCGACGCCCTCCCTCAAAGGCCACGTGGGGCACCGTGAGCGTGGACAGGCTACTCCGCGCACGCTCCACCCCGTACCTCGACGCAACACTCCACCCGACCGGGACCAAGATCAGCCCCGGTGGAGTGACTCACCCGCGCCGAGCGTTCACTGTCCGACACCGCAGACGTGCCGAGCTCCGAGCGGTCCCCGACGGCCGCACCCGGGCCGTCAGCGGGTCCGGGCCACCACGTAGTGGACCAGAGCCTCCAGCGCGGTCCGCGCGGAGCAGTCCGGGAGCTCCGCCAGCACCGCCCGCGCCTCCTGCGCGTACTCGTCGAGCGTGGCGCGGGCCCGCCGCAAGCCGCTGGACTCGCGCAGCAGCTTCAACGCCTCCGCCACGTCCTCGTCCGCGTGCAGCGGTTCGCCCAGCAGTTCCAGCAGCCGCGGATCGGTGTCCGCCGCGTCCCTGGCGTAGATCATCGGCAGCGTGAGCACGCCCTCGCGCAGGTCGGTCCCGGGCGTCTTGCCGGAGTCCGCCGCGGGCGAGGCGATGTCGATCACGTCGTCGGAGATCTGGAAGGCGATGCCGATGCTCTTGCCGAACGACTCCAGCGCCGCGACCTGCTCCGGGGTCGCACCCGCCGCGGTCGCGCCGAACCGGCCGGAGGTCGCGATCAGCGAACCGGTCTTCTCGTAGATCACCTGGAGGTAGTGCTCCTCCAGGTCCTGGCCCTCACCCGCGCCGATCGTCTCGCGCAGCTGCCCGGTGACCAGCGCTTCGAAGGTGGTCGCCATCCGGCGCACCGCGTCGGCGCCGAGGTCGGCGACCATCCGGGAGGCGTGCGCCATCAGGAAGTCGCCGGTGAGGATCGCCACCGAGTTGTCCCAGCGCACGTTCGCGCTGGCCGCGCCGCGGCGCATCGTGGCCTCGTCCATCACGTCGTCGTGGTACAGCGTCGCGAGGTGCACCATCTCCACCACCGCCGCCGAGGTGATCACCTCGTCCGGCGACGGGTCCGCGAAGTGCGCCGCCAGCAGCGCGAACAGCGGCCGGAACCGCTTTCCTCCCGCGTCCACCAGGTGCAGCGAAGTGCGGGTCGCGAAGTCGAACTCGCTGCGCACCGACTCGTGCAGCAGCGCTTCGACCCGGGCCATGCCCGCGGAGATCGACTCGGCCAGCGCCGGATCGTCGATGTCGAACCCGCTCGCAGCAGTACTGCCAGCCACGTTCCTGACCGGTTCACCAGATGGGCTGCTCACGTCACCGTCGCCTTCGCTCCCCCACCGAGTCGCCCTACGGGCGGGCACTCTACGACACGAAACCACCCACACCGGCCCAGTCCAGGGCCACCGTGGGCAGCACGCCCAGCAACAGCGTCACGACCACGCCCAACGTGATCGCCGCGGTTGTGAACGCACCCGGCACGCTGACGGTGGGCCCGTCGGCGGCCGGCTCGCTGAAGTACATCAGCACGATGACACGAAGGTAGAAGAACGCCGCAACCGCACTGGCCACCAGGGCCACCACCACCAGCGGGGCCATCCCGTCCGACAGCGCGGCCTCGAACACCACGAACTTCCCGATGAAACCGCTCGTCAGCGGGATTCCGGCGAGGGCGAACAGCAGGAACGTGAACACGGCGGCGAGCACCGGTGAACGCTTCGCCAACCCGGCCCAGTCGGAAAGGTGAGTAGCCTCACCCTCCGCGGTGCGCACGAGGCTGATCACACCGAACACGGCGACCGTGGTGAAGCCGTAGGCCAGCAGGTAGAACATCGTGCCCGACAGGCCGCGCTCGGTGAGGGAGATCGACCCGATGAGCAGGAACCCCGCGTGCGCGATGGACGAGTAGGCGATCATCCGCTTGATGTCGTTCTGGGTGAGCCCGAGGACCACGCCGATCACCATGGACACGATCGCGACCGCCCACATCACGCCGCGCCACTCCCAGCTGGACGCCTGCAACGCGACCTGCAGCACCCGCAGGATCGCGCCGAACGCGGCGACCTTGGTGCAGGCCGCCATGAACCCGGTGACCGCGGTGGGCGCGCCCTGGTAGACGTCCGGCGTCCAGGTGTGGAACGGGCCGACGGAGGCCTTGAACAGCAGGCCGACGACGAGCAGCCCGATCCCGGCGAACAGCAGCGTCTCGGAGCGGTCGCTGGTGGAGGTGGCCTCGGCGATGTCGGCGAGCCGCACCGAACCGGCGTAGCCGTAGAGCAGCGCGAGCCCGTACAGGAAGAACGCGGAGGCGAACGCGCCGAGCAGGAAGTACTTCACCGCCGCTTCCTGCGAGAGCAGCCTGCGGCGCTTCGCGAGCCCGCACATCAGGTACAGCGGCAGGCTCAGCACTTCCAGCGCGATGAACATGGTGAGCAGGTCGTTCGCGGCGCAGAACACCATCATGCCGCCGAGCGAGAACAGGGCGAGCGGGAACACCTCGGTGCGCATCCCGGTGCCCCCGCCGCGGTTGCCGGGGTCCTGTTCGGCTTCGGCGGCGGTCTCGGCGACGAACGCGCCACCGGGTTCCACCGAGCGGTCCGCGATGAGCAGGATCGCCGCGATGCCGAGGCCGAGCAGCGTCCCCCACAGGAACAGCGTGGGCGCGTCCACGGCCAGCGCGTCGGACAGCGTGGTGACGCCGGTGCCGCCGGAGCGGGCGTGCAGCCCGAGGGCGATCCCGGCGGCGACGAGGGCCAGCAGGCTCAGCACGACCTGCGTGGTCCAGCGGGACCGGCGGGGCACGAACGCCTCGACGAGCACGCTGATGCAGGCGGCGCCGAGCACGACCAGCACCGGCGTGATGGCGGCGTAGTCGATCGGCGGGATCGGAATCTGCTGCGCGTGGACCGCGACCTGAGTGGCACCCACTGTTCAGTTCCCTCCTTGCGAGGTCACGGGGTCGGTGACGCCGACCTCGCTCATGGTCGCCCCGACCGACGGGGTGATCACGTCCAGCACCGGTTTCGGGTACACCCCGAGCGCGAGCACCAGCACGATCAGCGGGGTCAGCACGGCGATCTCCCGCGGGCGCAGGTCCAGCACCCGCGCCCGGTGCGCGCCGGGCCGGTTCGGGTCGGTGACGGCGCCCGGACCGCCCGCGGTGCCGACGAGGGCGTCGCCGCGCACCGGCCCCTGCATGATCCGCTGGTAGAGCCGCAGCACGTAGACGGCGGCGAGCACCATGCCGAGGGTGGCGAGCACCGTGTACACCGGCTGCGTCGGGAAAGCGCCCAGCAGCACCAGGAACTCGCTGATGAACGAGTTGGTGCCCGGCAGCGACAGGGTGCTGAGCCCGGCGATGAGCAAGGTCCCGGCCAGCAGCGGGGTGATCTTCGCCATCCCGCCGTAGTCGGCGATCCGGGTGGAACCGCCGCGAGCGATGATCATGCCGATGACCAGGATCAGCAGCCCGGTCGCCAGGCTGTGGTTGAGCATGTACGACACCGCGCCCACCTGGGCCTGCGAGGTGTAGGCGAAGATCCCGAGCGCAATGAACCCGAAGTGCGCGATGGACACGTAGGCGATGAACCGCTTGAGGTCGGTCTGCCCGAACGCCTGCAGCGAGCCGTAGAGCACGCCGAGCACCGCCAGCACCAGCACCAGCGGCGCCAGCAGCTGGGAGGCGTCCGGCGTGAGCGGCAGGCTGTAGCGCAGGAAGCCGAAGGTGCCGACCTTGTCCAGCACGCCGACGACGATCACCGCGACACCGATCGGCGCCTGCTCCGCGGCGTCCGGCAGCCAGGTGTGCAGCGGCACCAGCGGCGCCTTGATCGCGAACGCGGTGAAGAAGCCCAGGAAGATCCACACCTGCACGGCGATCGGCGCGTCGGCCAGGATCGGCACCAGCCGCGCCCAGTCGAAGGTGCCTTCGCCGGTGGCCTGCAGCGCGTAGGCGTAGGCGCCGATCGCGGCGGCCAGCATGATCAGGCCGCCGAGGAACGAGTACAGGAAGAACTTCACCGCCGCGTACCGGCCGCGTTCGCCGCCGTAGCCGCCGATGAGGAAGTACATCGGGATCAGCATGATCTCGAACAGCACGTAGAACAGAAACACGTCGGTCGCCGCGAACACGGCCACCGTCAGCGCCTGCTCGACCAGCAGCAGCGAGAAGAACCCGCCGTGGCTGCGCCCCGCCGGCAGCCGCTCGCCCCAGCTGAAGCCGAGCACCAGCGGCATCAGCAGCGCGATCACGGCGATCATGACGAGCGCGATGCCGTCGACGGCGAAGGACACCCGGATGTCGAACGCCGGGATCCACTCGACGGAGCCGGCCAGTTGCAGCCGCGGCCCGGCCGGGTCGTAGGCGGCCCAGGCGGCGATCGCGACGGCGAACTCGGCCAGCGACACGGCGAGCGCGGTCCACTTCGCCACCGGCGCGTTGCGGCGCAGCAGCCCGACGGCGACGGCGCCCGCCAGCGGCAGCAGGACGAGCACGAGGAGCAGGGTCATCGGATCTCCTCTTCCCCCGGGAGGTTCGGCTGGGTTCGGGTGCGGTCGGTCACGGCGTGCCCACCACCAGCAGCGCCCCGATCAGCAGCACGCCGCCGCAGAGCATGGACAGCGCGTAGGAGCGGACGAACCCGTTCTGCCTGCGCCGCGCCCAGCCGGAGCCGAGCTGCAGCGCACCGGCGAGACCGGTGACGGCTCCGTCCACGGCGGCGCGGTCGAAGGCGACCAGGCCGCGGGTGAGCCCGGCGGTGGGTTTGACGGCGACGGCGTCGTTGAGCGCGTTGCCGCCGAGGTCGGCGCGCGCGGCGCGCACCACCGGCGACACCCGCTCGGGCCGGGTGACCGGCACCGGTTTCCGGCCGACGAGCAGCCAGGCGACGAGCGCGCCGAGCGCGGAGAGCACCACGGTCAGCACCGGGATCACCGAGTGCGGCAGCGCCCCGCCGTGCGATTCCTCCAGCGCGCCGAGCGACGGCGCGAGGAAGGTGACCAGCCGGTCCCCGGAGGCGAGGAACATGCCCGCCCCGACCGAGCCGACGGCCAGCACGATCATCGGCCCGGTCATGATCGCCGGGGATTCGTGCGGGTGGTAGTCCTGCCCGTCCGCGGTCTTGAGGTCCTGCCAGCGCTTCTCGCCGAAGAAGGTCATCAGCACCAGCCGCGTCATGTAGAACGCGGTGAGCGCGGCACCCAGCAGCGCCGCGCCGCCGAACACCCAGCCCCGCCAGCCGTCCTGGCCGAACGCGGCCTCGATGATCGCGTCCTTCGAGTAGTAGCCGGACAGGAACGGGAACCCGATCAGCGCCAGGTAACCGAGCGCGAAGGTGGCGAAGGTGATCGGCAGGTGCTTGGCGAGCCCGCCGAACCGGCGCATGTTCACCTCGTCGCGCATCGCGTGCATCACCGATCCGGCGCCGAGGAACAGCCCGGCCTTGAAGAACCCGTGGGTGAGCAGGTGCATGATGCCGAGCGCGTACCCGGCCGGCCCGAGCCCGACGGCGAGGACCATGTAGCCGATCTGGCTGACCGTGGAGTAGGCCAGCACCTTCTTGATGTCGTCGTAGGCGCAGCCGATGACGCAGCCGACCAGCAGCGTCACCGCGCCGATGATGGTGACGACCAGCCTGCCGTCCGGGGACAGCGTGTACAGCGGGTTGGCGCGGGCGATCAGGTAGACGCCCGCGGTGACCATGGTCGCCGCGTGGATCAGCGCGGACACCGGGGTGGGGCCTTCCATCGCGTCCGGCAGCCACGCCTGCAGCGGGACCTGGCCGGACTTGCCGCAGGCGCCGAGCAGCAGCAGCAGCGTGATCGCCAGCAGCACACCCGGGGTCAGCTCACCGGCGCGGGCGAAGACCTCGGTGTACTGGGTGGTGCCGAGCTTCGCGAACAGCAGGAAGATCGCGAGGGCGAGCCCGACGTCGCCGACCCGGTTCATCACGAACGCCTTGGTCGCGGCCGCTGCCGCCGAGGGCCGCTGCTGCCAGAACCCGATCAGCAGGTAGGACGCCAGGCCGACGCCCTCCCAGCCGAGGTACAGCGTCACGAAGCTGTTGCCCAGCACCAGCACCAGCATGGCCGCGACGAATAGGTTCAGGTAGGCGAAGAACCGCCGCCGCTCGGTGTTGTGCCTGCCGGTGCGGCCTTCCTGGTCGTGGGCCATGTAGCCGATCGAGTAGAGGTGGATCAGCGCGCCCACCCCGGTGATCAGCAGCACGAACACCATCGACAGCGGGTCCAGCCGCAGCCCGAAGTCGACCTGCAGCGCCTCGACCGGGATCCAGGAGAACACGTGCAGCTCGCGCACCGGTTGCGCGTCGCCCGCGATGCTCGTGAACAGCGCCACCCCGTAGGCGAACGCCGCGATCACGGTGGCGCTGCCCAGCAGGTGGCCCCACCCGTCGGCGCGGCGGCCCGCGATCAGCAGCACGGCGGCGCCGAGCAGCGGCAGTGCGATGAGCAGCCAGGCGCCGCCCTGCACGGGACCTTGCGCGGCCTGCACGGCGAGGAGATCGGGACTGGCCGGGAACGTCGTCGTCACGCCAGGCTCTCCCTACTGTGAGTGCGAACGGGGGTTCGGGTGCGCGGCGCGCCGGCCGCGGGGGCGGGCATGGCGCTAGTACTTGAGGAGGTTGGCGTCGTCGACCGAGGCCGAGCGGCGGGTCCGGAAGATCGACATGATGATCGCGAGGCCGACCACGACTTCCGCGGCGGCGACGACCATCACGAAGAACGCCATCACCTGCCCGTGCACCGAGCCCTCGATGCGGGCGAAGGTGACCAGCGTCAGGTTCACCGCGTTGAGCATCAGCTCGATGCACATGAACACGACGATGGCGTTGCGCCGCACCAGCACGCCGACGGCACCGATGCTGAACAGCAGCGCGGACAGCAGCAGGTAGTAGGTGGGGGTCATCGCCGGACCTCCTCGGGGGACGCGTGGCCGGAGCCGGAGCGGCCGTTGCTGCCGTCCTCGCCGCGGTCGTCCGGGGCCCCGGGCTCCGGCGCGTCGAGGTCGGGTGCCGGTTCCCCGGGGTCGCGGGGCCGATCGGTGAGCGCGTGCGGATCGGCTCCGCCGTCCTTGCCCGCGATGGCGTCGCGTTCGGCGGTGAGCCGTTCGACCGGCAGGTTGTCGAGGATCTCGGACAGCGACTCGGGCGCCACCGAGCCGTCCGGCAGCAGCGCCGGGGTCGCCACCGAGTTCGCGGTGGCGTACACGCCGGGGCCGGGCAACGGCGAGGACCGGTCGCCGCGCAGCCGCGCTTCGACGCGTTCCCGCTGGCTGATCCGCGCGGCGCGTCCCTTGCCGCCGTAGGCGAGCACCATCGCGCCCAGCGCGGCGGTGATCAGCAGCGCCGAGGTCAGCTCGAACGGGAACAGGTAGTCGGTGAAGATCAGCGCGCCGAGCCCGCCCGCACCGCCGCCGCGCGCGGACCACGGGTCCAGCGGGGCGGCGACCGGCACGTCGGTGAGCGCCCTGGCCAGCCCGGTCACCAGCAGCAGCGCGAACGCGACGCCGGCGACGGCGGCCCACAGCCGCTGCCCGCGCAGCACCTCGACCACCGAGTCCGAGGAGTCGCGGCCCACCATCATCAGCACGAACAGGAACAGCATCATGATCGCGCCGGTGTAGACGATGATCTGGGTGAAGCCGAGGAAGGGCGCGCTCTGCGCCATGTACAGCACGCCGAGGCTCAGCATGGTCAGCACCAGGAACAGCGCGGAGTGCACCGCGCCGCGCGAGAACACCATGCCCAGCGCCCCGACCAGGGCCAGCGGCCCGAGGATCCAGAACGCCGCGGCCTCCCCCGCGCCGACCACGTCCGCGGCCTGCTGCTGGGCGAGCACCGCCGTTGCCGTGAGCATCACCGCCGCGCCTCCTCGTGCCCGGTCTCCACGGTTTCGCCTTCGGGCACGCCGCTGCGCCGCGCGAGCTCGGGCCCGCGCACGTAGTAGTCCTGCTCGTCCTCGCCGAGCCGCATCGGGTGCGGCGGCTGCTCCATGCCGGGCAGCAGCGGGGCCAGCAGGTCCTCCTTGGTGTAGATGAGGTGCTGCCGGTCGTCGTCGGCGGTCTCGTACTCGTTCGTCATGGTCAGCGAGCGGGTCGGGCACGCCTCGATGCACAGGCCGCAGCCGATGCACCGCAGGTAGTTGATTTGGTAGTCGGCGCCGTAGCGCTCCCCCGGCGAGTAGCGCTCGTCCTCGGTGTTGTCCCCGCCCTCGACGAAGATCGCGTCGGCGGGGCAGGCCCAGGCGCACAGCTCGCAGCCCACGCACTTCTCCAGCCCGTCCGGGTGCCGGTTGAGCTGGTGGCGGCCGTGGAACCGGGGTGCGGTGACCTTCTTGACCTCGGGGTACTCCTCGGTGACGACCTTCTTGAACATCGTCGAGAAGGTGACGCCGAAACCTTTCAGCGGATCAAACACGGCCCGCTCCCTCCTTCGAGGCGTCGTCGGCCCCGGACGGCGGCACCGGGGTGCGCCGCGGTGGGGTCGGGGGCACTTGCAGGTCCAGCGGCGGGACGGGGAACCCGCTGCCCGCCATGGGCGCTTCCGGTTCTTCCGGTTCGGGCCGCTTGCGGTCCGGGACGAGGAAGGCCGCGGCGATGAGCACCACCAGCACCACGCCGCCGACGACCAGGAACGTCGTCGAGTCGACGCCCTGCTCGTTGCGGACCGCGCGGATCACGGTGACCACCACGATCCACACCAGGCTCAGCGGGACGAGGACCTTCCAGCCGAGGTTCATGAACTGGTCGTAGCGCAGCCGCGGCAGCGTGGCGCGCAGCCACACGAACACGAACAGGAACGCCAGCGTCTTCCCGAGGAACCACAGCACCGGCCACCAGCCGGTGTTGAGCACCCCGCCGCCGATCAGGCTCAGCGGCCACGGCGCGTGCCAGCCGCCGAGGAACAGCGTGGTGGCGAGGGCGGAGACGGTGACCATGTTGATGTACTCGGCGAGGAAGAACAGCGCGAACTTCAGCGAGGAGTACTCGGTGTGGAAGCCGCCGACCAGTTCGGATTCGGCTTCCGGCAGGTCGAACGGGGCGCGGTTGGTCTCGCCGACCATCGCCACCACGTAGACCAGGAAGCTGAACGGCAGCACGAGCGCGAACCAGCCGCTGGTCTGCGCTTCGACGATGCCCGCGGTGGACAACGTGCCCGCGTACATGATCACGGCGACGAACGAGAGGCCCATCGCGATCTCGTAGGAGATGACCTGCGCGGCGGAGCGCAGCGAACCCAGCAGCGGGTACGGCGATCCGGAGGACCAGCCGGCGAGCACGATGCCGTAGACGCCGATGGAAGCGCTGGCCAGCACGACGAGCAGCCCGACCGGCAGTTCCACCAGCTGCAGCGCGGTGCGCTCGCCGAAGATCGTGACCTCCGGGCCGATCGGGATCACCGAGAACGACACCAGCGCGGGCGTCGCGGAGATCACCGGAGCGAGGAAGTACACCCACTTGTCGGCCAGCACCGGCCGGATGTCCTCCTTGAACGCGAGCTTCAACCCGTCGGCCAGGGATTGCAGGATGCCGAACGGTCCGGCGCGGTTCGGGCCGGGCCGGTGCTGCATGCGGCCGATGACGCGGCGCTCGGCCCAGATCGTCAGCAGCGTCATCAGCACCAGGAAGGCGAAGATCGCCACAACCTTGATCAGGATCAGCCAGATCGGGTCGTCGGCGAGCAGTTCGGCGGTGCGCGTCATGACCGGCTCCTCTCGGGGCCGCCGAAGCCGAGCCCGGTGCCGCCGTGGCCGTTCGCACCGTGCCCGTTGGTCCCGTGCCCGTTGCCGCCGTGCCCGTTCGCGAGCGGCCCGGCGGGGGCGAGCGCGACGGGCGCGCCGTGCCCGACGCCCAGCAGCCGGTTCACCTTCGACGGTCCGGAGTCCATCGGCAGCCACACCACGTCGTCGGGCATGTCGGTGAACCGCGCTTCGAGCGTGATCGACCCGCGGTCGCCGCGGACTTCGACCTGCTGGCGCTCCAGCAGCCCGAGCCGCCGCGCGGTGGCCGGGGACAGCATCGCCACGGTGTCCCGCCGGGTGCCCGCGAGGTTCGGTTCGTCGTCCTGCAGCGAGCCGTCGTCCAGCAGCCGCCGCCAGGTGGCCAGCAGCACGCGGCCCGGCCCGGGTGGCGCGACGGGCCGCACCTGCTCGTCCGGGGCGGGTGGCCGGGCGCGCCCGCCGGTGCCGAGCCGGTCCAGTTCGGCGCGGACCGCGGCGGGGCTCTGGGTGAACAGGTCGGCGTCCATCTCGACCGCGAGGGTGTCCAGCACCCGGCAGTCCGGCAGCGCGCCGGTTCCTTCGATGGTGATGCGGAATTCGCGGCGGCGGCCCTCCCAGTTCAGGTAGGTGCCGGACTTCTCCGAGCTCGGCGCGATGGGCAGCACCACGTCGGCGCGTTCGGTGACGGCGCTGGGACGCAGTTCGAGGCTCACCACGAAGTCGGCGCGGTCCAGGGCCTGCCGGGCCAGTTCCGGGTCGGGCAGGTCGTCCGGGTCGACACCGCCGACGAGCAGTCCGGCGAGGTCGCCGCGCGCGGCGGCGCGCAGGATGCCGTCGGTGTCCCGCCCGGGCGCGCCGGGCAGGCTGTCGGCGTCCACGCCCCAGGTCTGGGCGACCTCGGCGCAGGCGGTGAGGTCGCCGACGGCGCGGCCGCCGGGCAGCAGCGTGGGCAGCGCGCCGGCTTCGACGGCGCCGCGTTCGCCCGCGCGGCGCGGGATCCACGCGACCCGCGCGCCGGTGCGGGCCGCGGTGCGGGTGACCTCGGAGAGCAGGCCGGGGATCTGCGCGGCCCGCTCGCCGACGACGAGCACCGCTCCCCCGGCCCGCAGCGCTTCGTCCACTTCGGACGGGAGCTCGGCCAGCGCGGCGGCCTCCCCGCCGGGCGGGCACGGCAGCAGCGCGCCGGTGCGCACCGGACCGCCACCGCTCATGATCCGCGTCGTCTTCTCCACGCCCGGCGAGTTCCACTGCCCGAGGTGGAAGACCTTCGTGCTCCCCTTGCGCGCCGCCTTGCGCAGCCGCAGGAACACGCTCGGCGACTCCTCCTCCGGTTCGAAGGCGACGCACAGCACGGCGGGCGCGGCCTCCAGGTCGGCGAAGGTCACCGCGCCCGCATCGGGCCCGGTGCCGACGACGGCGGACTCCAGGAACGCGAGCTCCTCGTCCGAGTGCGCCCTGGCGCGGGCGTCGACGTCGTTGGTGCGCAACGCGATCCGCGCGAACTTCGCGTAGGCGTAGGCGTCCTCCTCGGTCAACCGGCCGCCGGGCAGCACTCCGACGCCGCGGTCGTCGCGCGCCCGCAGCAGCCCGTCGGCGGCGACGCGCAGCGCCTCCGTCCAGGACGCGGTCCGCAGCTCACCGCCCTCGCGCACCATCGGCCGCAGGAAGCGGTCCGCGGCGGTGGCGTAGCGGAACGCGAACCGGCCCTTGTCGCAGAGCCATTCCTCGTTGACCTCCGGGTCGTCCCCGGCGAGCCGCCGCATCACCTTGCCGCGCCGCCAGTCGGTGCGCGTCGCGCAGCCCGACGAGCAGTGCTCGCACACGGCCGGCGTGGACACCAGGTCGAACGGCCGGGACCGGAACCGGTAGGCGGCGCTGGTCAACGCGCCCACCGGGCAGATCTGGATGGTGTTGCCGGAGAAGTACGACTGGAACGGCTGCTGCTCGGCGATGCCGATCTGCTGCACCGCCCCGCGCTCCAGCAGTTCGATGAACGGGTCGCCCGCGATCTGCTTGGAGAACCGGGTGCAGCGCTGGCACAGCACGCAGCGCTCCCGGTCCAGCAGCACCTGGGTGGAGATCGGCACCGGCTTGGCGAAGGTCCGCTTGGTGTCGTGGAACCGGGATTCGGCGCGGCCGTGCTTGAGCGCCTGGTTCTGCAGCGGGCACTCGCCGCCCTTGTCGCAGATCGGGCAGTCCAGCGGGTGGTTGATCAGCAGCAGTTCCATCACGCCCTGCTGCGCCTTGTCGGCGACCGGCGAGGTCTGCTGCGTCTTCACCACCATGCCGTCGGCGACGGTCATCGTGCAGGAGGCCTGCGGCTTGGGCATCGCCCGGCCGTTCATCTCCACTTCCACCAGGCACTGCCGGCACGCGCCCGCCGGGTCGAGCAGCGGGTGGTCGCAGAACCGGGGGATGACGATGCCCATCCGCTCCGCGGTGCGGATCAGCAGCTCGCCCTTGGGGGCGTCCACTTCGACGCCGTCGATCGTCAGCCGGACGTGCCCCTCGGGGACCGGCTTGGTCTCACGCTCGGATGCCACCGTCATCGGGCCGCTCCTGCCAGTGCGGGCTCGCCCGGCTCCGCGCCGGGCCGGTTCTGCTGACACAGCGCGAGGAATTCCTCGCGGAAGTACTTGATGCCGCTGGTGATCGGGCTGACCGCGCCGTCACCGAGGGCGCAGAAGGAGCGGCCGAAGATGTTGTCGCAGACGTCGAGCAGGGTGTCGATGTCCTCTTCGGTGCCGTGCCCCGCGACCATGCGCTCCAGGACCTGGGCGAGCCAGAAGGTGCCCTCCCGGCAGGGGGTGCACTTGCCGCAGGACTCGTGCTCGTAGAACTGCGTCCACTTCATCACCGCCCACGGCACGGACACGGTCTCGTTGAACACCATCAGCGCCGTGGTGCCCAGCATCGAGCCCGCTTCGGCGGCGCCCTCGAAGTCCAGCGGCACGTCCAGGTGCTCGGCGGTGAACAGCGGGGTGGACGAGCCGCCGGGGGTCCAGAACTTGAGCGGGATCCCGTCCTTCATGCCGCCCGCCAGCTCCAGCAGCTGCCGCAGCGTGGTGCCCAGCGGGGCCTCGTACTGGCCGGGGTTGGTGACGTGCCCGGACAGCGAGTAGATCTTCGGGCCGGGCGACTTCTCCCGTCCCATGCTGCGGAACCAGTCGGAGCCGCCGTTGACGATGAACGGCACCGAGGCGATGGTCTCCACGTTGTTCACCGTGGTCGGGCACGCGTAGAGCCCGGCGGCGGCGGGGAACGGCGGTTTCAGCCGCGGCTGCCCGCGCTTGCCCTCCAGCGAATCGAGCAGCGCCGTCTCCTCGCCGCAGATGTAGGCGCCGGCCCCGGCGTGCACCACGACGTCGCAGTCGAAACCGGAGCCGAGGATGTCCTTGCCCAGGTAGCCCGCGGCGTAGGCCTCCTGCACGGCGTTGTTCAACCGGCGGATGCAGTGCAGCGCCTCACCGCGCACGTAGATCGCCGAGAAGTGCGAGCGCATCGCGTAGCAGGCGATGATCACGCCCTCCACCAGCGAGTGCGGGTCGGCCATCATCAGCGGGATGTCCTTGCAGGTGCCCGGTTCGCCCTCGTCGGCGTTGACCACGAGGTAGTGCGGCTTCACCGGTTCCTTCGGCATGAAGCTCCACTTCACGCCCGCCGGGAACCCGGCGCCGCCACGGCCGCGCAGGCCCGCGGCCTTCACCAGTTCGACCAGCTCGTCGGGCGTGGCGCGCAACGCCTTGCGCAGCGCGGTGTAGCCCTCCAGCTGCTCGTAGGTGCGGAGGCTCCAGGAGGTCGGCGACAACCACCGCTTGGTCAGCACCGGGGTGAGGTCGTCGGGCTTGGGGGAGTTCGCGTCGGTCATGTCCACTCACTCCTTCTCCGGCAGCGGCGGGATCTGCGCGTCGTCCGGCATCGGCGGCGCGGTCCAGCCGCGCTGCTGCGCCAGGTGCGCGCCGCGGACCGTCTCGGGGGCGGCCGAGGGGCCGTCCACGGTGTCCTCCAGCCGGGCGCCGGGCCGGTCGAAGAACCCGGCGAGCTGGCGCTCGGTGCGGCGGAAGTCGGTGAGCGGTGCGCCGCGCGTCGGGTCCGGCTTCTCCCCGCGTTGCAAGGACTTCACCAGTTCCAGCGCCGCTTCCGGGCTCTGCTTGTCGTAGTACTCGTAGTCGACCTGCAGCACCGGGGCGTGGTCGCAGGCCGCGAGGCATTCGGCGTGCTCCAGCGTCAGCGAGCCCGGTTCGCCCGGCGTGCCGGAGGTCTCGTCGTGGCCGACACCGAGGTGCTCGGACACCTTCGCGTAGATGGCGTCGCCGCCCAGGGCGGCGCACAGCGTGTTGGTGCACACGCTGACCAGATGCTCGCCGCAGGGCTTGCGCTTGTACATCGTGTAGAAGGTGGCGACCGCGCTGACCTCGGCGGCGGACAGCGCCAGCTGCTCGGCGCAGAACTCGATGCCCTCGGTGCTGACGTGGCCCTGCTCGGACTGCACGAGGTGCAGCATCGGCAGCAGCGCCGACCGCGCCTCTGGGTAGCGCTCGACGATGCGCTTCGCGTCGGCGCGCACGTCCTCGCCGAACACCGGCGCGCCCGGCGGGCTCAGCACGTGCTCGGTGGTGGTGAAATCGAACTGCTCCGTCATCGGTCCACCCCGCCCATCACCGGGTCGATCGAGGCCACTGCCGCGATCACGTCCGCGACCAGGCCGCCCTCGGCCATCGCCGGGAACGCCTGGAGGTTCACGAAGCTCGGTTCCCGCACGTGCACCCGCATCGGCCGGGTGCCGCCGTCGGAGACCAAGTGGTAGCCCAGCTCGCCGCGCGGCGACTCCACCGGCGAGTACACCTGCCCCGGGGGCACGTCGAAGCCCTCGGTGACCAGCTTGAAGTGGTGGATCAGCGATTCCATCGACTGGCCCATGATCTTGCGGACATGCTCCAGGGAGTTGCCCATGCCGTCCGGCCCGATGCTCAGCTTCGCCGGCCACGCGATCTTCGGGTCGTCCACCATCACCGGGCCGGGCTCGAAGGCGTCCAGGCACTGCCGGATGATCTTCAGCGACTGGTGGATCTCCTCCAGCCGCAGCAGGAACCGGGCGAAGCAGTCCGCGTCGGTGCTCGTCGGCACCTCGAACTCGAAGTTCTCGTAACCGCAGTACGGCTCGATCTTGCGCAGGTCCCAGGCGATGCCCGCCGAGCGCAGCAGCGGCCCCGTCACGCCCAGCTGCAGGCAGCCGTCCAGCGGCAGGTACCCGACGTCCTTGAGCCGCTGCTTCCAGATCGGCTGGCCGGAGAACAGCTTCGCGTAGTCCGGCAGCCGCTTGTCCATGACCTTGATGAACTCCAGCACCTTCTCCCGGTAGTTCTCCGGGAGGTCCTGGGCCACCCCGCCCGGCCGGATGAACGCGTGGTTCATCCGCAGCCCGGTGAGGAACTCCAGCAGGTGCAGCACTTCCTCGCGATCGCGGAAACCGAAGGTCATGCCGGTGGTGGAGCCCAGCTCCATCGCGCCGGTCGCCATGAACACCAGGTGCGAGGAGATCCGGTTCAGCTCCATCAGCATGATCCGGAAGGTCTGCGCCCGCGTCGGCGCCTCGACCCCGAGCAGCTTCTCCACGCCCAGGCAGTACGCCGCCTCGTTGTACAGCGGCGCCAGGTAGTCCATCCGCGTGACGAAGGTGACGCCCTGGGTCCAGGTGCGGTACTCGGTGTTCTTCTCGATCCCGGTGTGCAGGTAGCCGATCACCGAGCGCGCCTGGGTGACGGTCTCGCCCTCGAGTTCCAGCACCAGCCGCAGCACCCCGTGCGTGGACGGGTGCTGCGGGCCGAGGTTGATGACGACGCGCTCGGAATCCGCCGCCTCGTCGATGAACTCGTCCCAGTCGCCGCCGGTGACGGTGTAGACGCGGCCTTCCGTCGTCTCGCGCGACGCCGCGTGCCTGCCGGGGTCCGTGGTGGGATCGGTCAGTGGTTCGGTGGTCATGTTCAGCACCTCTCCGCGTGCTGCCTGCCGTGGCCGTGCGGTCCGCGGAACCTCATGAGTAGGCCCGCCGCTGGTCGGGCGGCGGTATCTCGGCGCCCTTGTACTCGACGGGGATGCCGCCGAGCGGGTAGTCCTTGCGCTGCGGGTGCCCGTCCCAGTCGTCCGGCATCAAGATCCGGGTGAGCGCGGGGTGCCCGTCGTAGACCAGGCCGAACATGTCCCAGGCCTCGCGCTCCTGGAAGTCCGCCGTCGGGTACACGGACACGACCGACGGCAGGTGCGGGTCGTCGACGTCGACGGCCACCTCCAGCCGGATGCGGCGGCGGTAGGTCATCGAGGTCAGGTGGTAGACCGAGTGCAGCCGCTGCGGCACCTCCGGCCCGTAGTCCACGCCGGACACCGAGCTGCACAGCTCGAAGCGCAGCGCCGGGTCGTCGCGCAGCGAGGAGCAGGTGGCCACCAGGTGCTCGCGGTCCACGTAGAAGGTGATCTCCCCGCGGTCCACGGTCACCTGCTGCACCGCCGAGTCGATCCCCTTGCCGCGCAGCGAATCCAGCAGCGCGTCCGCCACCTCGTCGAACCAGCCGCCGAACGGCCGCTCGGCCGGGGCGGGCAGGTGCGCGGGCAGCCGCAGCCCGCCGTAGCCGGAGGTGTCGCCGCTGCCGCGCACGCCGAACATGCCCTGCCGCTCGCGCCCGGCGACGATCGGCTCCCGCGGCTCGGCGATCGCGCCCGCACCGGAACGCACCGGTTCCAAGCCCTCGCCTGGCCGGTCCGCGCTGGAGCCCTTCTCGCCGGGGTCCGGGGTGGTCCGCTTCGAGTCGGTCATGCCGCTCACCTGCCCGCGCCGAGTTGCCGCTGCGTCTGCTCCCGCTGCGCGTCGGTCTCGACGGCGAGCGGGCCTTCCGCGCCCATCTCCTGGCGCTGCGCCAGCTGCTGCCGCTCGGCGCGCTTGCGCTGCGAGCGGTTCTTCGGCGCGTAGCGCTCGGAGGAGGCGATGAGTTCGGTGCGAGCCCCGCTCTCGGCGCGCAGCGCGGCGCGCTTGGCGTTGATCGGCTCGTCCATGATCTTGGCGTGCAGCTTGAGGATCGCGTCGAGCAACATCTCCGGCCGCGGCGGACAACCCGGCAGGTACATGTCCACCGGCACCACGTGGTCCACGCCCTGCACCACGGCGTAGTTGTTGAACATGCCCCCGGTGGAAGCGCACACGCCCATCGCCAGCACCCAGCGCGGCTCCGGCATCTGGTCGTAGATCTGCCGCAGGACCGGGGCCATCTTGTTGGTCACCCGACCGGCGACGATCATCAGATCGGCCTGCCGCGGGGTGGCGGAGAAGCGCTCCATGCCGAACCGGGCGATGTCGTAGCGGGAACCGCCGACCGTCATCATCTCGATCGCGCAGCAGGCCAACCCGAAGGTCGCCGGCCACATCGAGGTCTTCCGGGTCCAGTTGACGAGCTTCTCCACGTTGGCCAACAGGATGCCGTTGGGCAGCTGCTCTTCGAGGCCCATCTCGGCACTCCTTCCGCTGTCGCCATTGAGAACGGTCAGTGCTCGCTCAGGCCCGCCCGGGCCCGGGCGCCTAGTTCCAGTCGAGGCCTCCGCGCCGCCACACGTAGACGTAGGCGAATCCGACGGTCGCGATGAACAGCACGACCTCGGCCACGCCGAACAGCCCGAGGGAGTCCGCGGAGACCGCGAACGGGTAGAGGAAGACCATTTCGATGTCGAAGAGGATGAACAGCATCGCCGTGAGGTAGTAGGCGACCGGCATCCGGCCGCCGCCCATCACCGGCTGCGGGGAAGGCTCGATCCCGCACTCGTAGGCATCGAGCTTCGCCCTGTTGTAGCGGCGGGGGCCGACCAGTGGCGCGATGCTCACCGAGAACACCGCGAATCCCAGCGCCAGCGCGAACATCAGCACCAGCGGGATGTACGGGTCCAGCACGCCCGAAGCGCCTGCCTCGCCCATGGCACCGCCCTCCTTCGCTGCCCCCGCCGAGACGAACGTCACGTCTGCGGCGTCAGGTGCGCACTCTATGCGGTCGGACGTAACCGCTCCGCAGTGAGGCGAACCTAACTTTATGACTTCTCACACAATCACGTGACCATCTGACCAGACTCCGGCAGTCAGGCGCTAGGGGTGAGCCGAGTAGTGGCGCTGATCACACGGTCCATCGTGTCCCCATCGCGCACGTCGTACAGATTTGCCAGCAGCTTCAACACGAAACGCATCAGCAACGGCCGCGGCAACCCGTGCTTGGTGGCCATCCGCATCACCGTCGGATTGCCAATCAACTTGCTGAAGATGTTCCCGAGCCGGAAGTAGCCGCCCATCGCGTCGGACACCGCACCCGGGTACCGGAGCAGCGCGTGCTCCCGCGAAGGGCCCGCCGGTCGTGCGTACGCGTGGACCACGCACTCCGCCGCCAACCGGGCGGATTCCATGGCGTACGCGATGCCCTCGCCGTTGAACGGGTTGACCATGCCGCCGGCGTCCCCGACGAGCAGCAGCCCGTCCCGGTAGTGCGGCGTGCGGTTGAAGCCCATCGGCAGCGCGGCGCCGCCGATCTTGCCGGTGGCGTTCTCCTCCCGGAAACCCCACTCCTCCGGGGTCCCGTCCAGCCAGGAGCGCAACAGCTGGCGGTAGTCGGTCTTGCCGTAGGACTTCGACGTCGACAGCACGCCCAGCCCCACGTTCACCGTCCCGTCGCCCATGCCGAAGATCCAGCCGTAGCCCGGCATCAGCTTCGGCTCGGCGGGCGTCGACCGGTCCCACAGCTCCAGGTGCGACTCCAGGAAGTCGTCCTTGCTGCGCGGGCTGTCGTAGTAGCGGCGCACCGCGACGCCCATCGGGCGGTCCTCGCGCTTCTCGATGCCCATCGACAACGCCAGGCGGGCCGACACGCCGTCGCACCCGAGCACCAGCGGCGCCCGGTAGGTCACCGGCTGGCGGTCGGGGCCGGTCTTCGCGGCGACCCCGTCGATGCGGCCGGTCCGCTCATTCCGGACGGCTCCGGTCACCGTCGTCTGCTGCACCATCCGGGCGCCCGCGCGTTCCGCCCCGCGGGCGAGCAGGTCGTCGAAGTCGTTGCGCGGACGGACCACGCCGTAGGGCGGGAAGTCGGCGAGCTCCGGCCAGTCCAGCTCGATGTTCACGCCGCCGCCGACCACGCGCAGACCCCGGTTGTGCAGCCAGCCGGCCTCCTCCCGGGTGTCGATGCCGAGGTCGATCAGCTGCTTGACGCCGCGCGGCGTGATGCCGTCGCCGCACACCTTCTCCCTGGGGAAGACGCTCTTCTCCAGCAGCAGCACGTCGAGGCCCGCGCGGGCCAGGTACGTCGCCGCCGTCGAACCGGCCGGCCCGGCACCGACGACGATCACGTCGGCGTCGTCGTTCGGTCGGCGTCGGGGGGTGGCGCTGGTCATGACACTCCTTGATAGCCGTGCAGTTGCGGTGTCGAGCCACGGCGCCAGGCACGCGGACCGCACCCGCCACCCGCTCCGGTGCCGCGCACCCGAGCGGTTCCGCCGTGACCCGGTGAACCCGCCCGCTTGTGAACGAGTTCACTATCTCCGCCGAGTCTAGGCCTGCGGAAGCACTCGATCGACCCCGCGAGATAGGCCGCTCGGGTGACCGTCCTCGCAGGTGAGGCGTATCTCCGGGGCGCCGGAGGGCACCGGGCCACCCGCACGCCGCAGCGCCGCCGGGATCACCGGGTGCGGAACGGTTCCAGGCCCGGGCCTCAGCGGCGCCGCAGGGGCCGGGCGCGACGGACGGCGGCCGGGTGCTCGCAGCACGACCGGCCAGGACGCGGCTCCCGGCAACGCACCGAACGCGAAGGATGCGCGCTCCGGAGGTTCAGCACGCGCGAAGGCTCACTGCCCGTCGCGAAACCGCCCGGCGGGTCTTGTCGGTTTCCTGTCAGCGGCGAAGCCGATGAGCTGCCGACCACCAGAGCAGCAGGACCACCCGCGGGTTCTCAGCTGGTTCCTCGCGAGGACAGCGTTTTCTCCTGTGGCGGAGCCACCGGTGAAAACGATCCCGCAGCGAGGAAGCAGCTGAGGTTCCGCCCCGAGCACAGCTCGAAGGAAGCGCCGGACTCAGGCCTTGAAAGCTCGGTGCACGGCGACGGCGCCGCCCATCAGGTCGCGCCACGCCACCTTCGACCAGCCGGCCTCGCCGATCTTCGCGGCCAGCACCCGCTGGTCCGGCCAGGAGCGGATCGACTCCGCCAGGTACACGTACGCGTCCGGGTTCGAGGACACCGCGCGGGCGATCGGCGGCAGCGCGCGCATCACGTAGTTCATGTAGACGGTGCGGAACGGCTCCCAGGTGGGGGTGGAGAACTCGCACACCACCAGCCGCCCGCCGGGGCGCACCACCCGCGCCATCTCGCGCAGGCCCGCCACCGTGTCCACCACGTTGCGCAGCCCGAACGAGATCGTCGCCGCGTCGAAGGAGTCGTCCGCGAACGGCAGCCGCAGCGCGTCGGCCGCCACCATCGGCAGCCCGCGGTCCCGGCCCACCGACAGCATGCCCAGCGAGAAGTCCGCGGCCACGCACCACGCGCCGGACTTCGCCAGCTCCGCGGTGGACACGCCGCTGCCCGCGGCCAGGTCCAGGATGCGCTCGTGCGGCCGCGGGTCCAGCGCCTGCCGGGTGATCTGCCGCCAGCGCCGGTCCTGCCCGAACGACATCACGGTGTTCGTCAGGTCGTAGCGCTTCGCGACGCCGTCGAACATCGCGGCGACCGCGTGCGGATCCTTGTCCAAACCGGCGCGAGACACGTCGGCAGCTTACGTGCAGCGGGCGCTCAGGCGGCCAGCCGGTCGTCCTGCGGGCGGCCGATGACCTCCGCGTAGTGGCCGATCAACTGCTCGCACAGCGCGGGCCAGGTGCGCTGGGCCACCGAGTCGCGGGCGGCCGCGCCGAACCTCGCCCGCAGCGCCGGGTCCCGCAGCTCCGCCACCGCCGCGCGCAGCCGCCGGGCGTGCGCGTCCGCGTCGTGCGGCGGCAGCAGGTGGCCGGTGCGGCCCGGCAGCACCAGGTCCCGCGGGCCGCCCGCGTCCGGGGCGAGCGCGGGGACCCCGCTGGCCATCGCCTCCTGCACGGACTGGCAGAACGTCTCGTACGGGCCGGTGTGCACGAACACGTCCAGGCTCGCGTAGATCCGGGCGAGCTCCTCGCCGGTGCGCAGGCCGAGGAACGCGGCGCCCGGCAGCTGCGCGGCGAGCTGCTCCCGCTGCGGGCCGTCGCCGACCACCACCACCCGCACCCCGGGCACGCCGTCCAGCGCCGCGAGCCGCTCCACGTGCTTCTCCGGGGCGAGCCTGCCGACGTACCCGATCAGCAACTCCCCGCCCGGGGCGAGCTCGGCGCGCAGCCGCTCGTCCCGCTTCCCCGGGTGGAACCGGGCCGTGTCCACCCCGCGGCCCCAGCGGTGCACCCGCGGGATGCCGTGCTCGCGCAGCGCTTCCGCCGCCCAGGTGGACGGGGCCAGCGTGCGGTCGGCGGCGCTGTGCAGCCGCCGCGTCCAGCGCCACGCGGCGCGCGCGGTCAACCCCAGCCCGTACGACTCCGCGAACCCGGCCACGTCCGTCTGGTACACCGCGACCGTCGGCACGCCCAGCTTCCGCGCCGCCGCCAGCCCCCGCGCCCCCACCACGAACGGCGAGGCCAGGTGCACCACGTCCGGCCCGAAGTCCGCCAAGCCCTGCAGCAACCGGCGGGTGGGGAACCCGATCGGCAGCGAGGACACCACCGGGATGTCCACGGCGGGCAGCCGCACCACCGGCGTGCCCTCGTGCTCGTCGGGGCCCGCGCCCGGGGCGATCACGAGCGCCTGGTCACCGCGGCGGCGCAGGTGCTCCAGCACCCGCAGCACCGAGTTCGTGACCCCGTTGACCTGCGGCAGGAAACTCTCCGACACGATGGCGATCCGCACGAGCGACACCGTCCCGCCCCGCTCCGGCGCCCAGACGACCCCCACGTGACGCATCCCGGAACAGCCGCCGAAGAGCACCCCAACTGCCCCGTGCGGCGCCGCCCGACCCCGCCCGGACGGCCGCCGCTCGTCTGGTGTCCACCTGGGCGCAGCCCCGCATACACCGCGGGTGTCGACCCTGGAGCGGCATGACGGTCCTTCCCTCGGAGCCCTCGCACCACATCGAACCCGGCTTGGTCTCCCGCGCGCTGGAAGTGGCCGGGCGGCTCGCGAACGACGCCGCCGACGTCATCACCGCCACCGCGGGACGCGGGGCCCGCCCGGCGGCCACCGAATCGCCCTTCGACTGGGTGACCGACACCGGGCGCACCCTGGAACGGCACACCCGGCGGGTGCTCGGCGACGAGTTCCCGGGAGTACCGGTGTTCGGCGAGGAGTTCGACTCCGCGCCCGGCTGGTCCACCTCCGTCGCCGACCAGCTCACCGCCCGCTCCGGTTCGTCCCGGTTCCGCTGGTCGGTGGACCCGGTGGACGGCACCGCGAACTACGTGGCCGGGCTGCCGTGGTGCGCCTACAGCCTCGCGATGCTCGACGAACGCGGGCCGCTGGTCGGCGTCGTCGCCGACCCGTACCGGTCCCAGATCTACGCGGCGGCCCGGGACCGCGGGATGCGCGCCAACGGGGTGCCGGTGCGGCTCGCCGACCAGGCCGAGACCCGCGCCGGCATCGTCTGCACCGAGCTGACCCGCAGCGGCCCGTGGCCCGGCATGGACCGGTTCATCAGCAACGCGGCCCGGGCGCAGGTGGGCGTGCGGCTGCTGGGATCACCGGCGCTGGCGATCGCGCAGGTCGCGCTGGGGCACGCCATCGCGGCCGTGCTGGACTCGTACGAGGAGTGGGACGTCGCGGGTGCGCTGGCGCTGGCCGTCGAATCGGGGGCCGCGGTGCTGGACCGCGGTGGGCGCCCGGCGACGCTGCCCGTCGGCGGGCTGCTCGTGGCCGGACCCGCCGTCGCCGGGGACGTCCTCGACTGGTGGCGCCGAGCGACGCCGTGACCGGCCGGGCGCGGTCACCCGCGGCGCGGGTCGCGCTGTCAGGGAGCGGCGAGCGCGGGCAGCGGGGCGTCCGCGCGGGCGAACACCTCGGACATCGGGTGCAGCAGCGGGAACCGGTCGCGCAGGACCGCCACCTCGTGGTGCACCCGCGGCAGGTCCGGCGCCGCGACCAGGTCGACCACCACGTGCAGCACGTCCTCGGTGATCGATGCGAAGCGCGCGGCGGCCTCGGCGACCTGGTCCCGCACCCGCCGCAGCACCTCCTGGTCCCGCCGGTCCGCCGAGCTCGGATCCAGGTCCGAGCCGCGGCCCACCTCGACGAGCGCCTGCACGCTCGGCAGCTCCGCGTCCATCCGGCGGACCACCACCAGCAGCGCCTCCCGCGCCCGCGCCGAGGACACCGACTCCACCGCGCGCCGGGCGCGCGCCACCGCCTGCTCGCAGCGGTGCAGGTCGCGCACCCAGCCGTCCACGTGGCCCGGTTCGCCGAACCCCCGCGGCGGCGCCGTCCGCTCCTGCGGAGCCGCCGGTGCGGGCTCCGGCATCTCGGGGCGAGCTCGTCGCGTCCACGGCCCGGCCCACGCCAGCAGGGTGACCGCGGCGCCCAGGGATCCCGCGACCGTTCCCGCCAGCACCGCCCACCAGAAACCGTTCATCTCCAGCCGCGCCTTCCGCTCGGTTCCCGTCGGACCAGCGCTCGCCCCCAAGGCGATCCGGCGGACCCACCGGGTTCGTCCCGGCATCACACCCACCTTGCCCGCCGGGTCGGCTCGGGGCCTCGGGGAAAGTACTCAACCGCGGAAACGGAACGATCACGGCTCGACCGGGTCGGCGCGCACCAGGTACTGCATGTCGGCGACGACGAACGGCATCGACTCGGTGTGCGCGCCCCACCGCCCACCGGTGCCCTCCGGCGGGGCTTCGCCGAGGGGCGGCAGCTCCAGCCGGGCGACCGACACCGCCTCGTCCAACGCCGCGGCGACCTCACCGCGCACCGCGTCCGGACGCACCGCGCACCCGGCCTCGGCGAGCCTGCGCTCCACCGGGTGCACCGCGAACAGCTCCCCCGACAGCGGCCACACCCGGTGCAACGCCTCCTGCATCCGCAGCCGCGACTCGGGAGCGCGGTCCCCGAGCCGGATCACCCACTGCTCGGCGTGCTGGCGGTGCCGCAGCAGCACCCGCCAGGTGCGCGCCGCGATCGCCGAGAGCACCGGATCGCGGGTCGCGGCGAGCCGGGCGAACACCGCGTGCCGCCAGGCCGCGAACAGCAGCAACCGGGCCGTGCTGGTCGCGAAGTCACCACCGGGCCCCGGCCCGCAATCGATCTCGGCGAGCCGCACGTTGCGGAAGTCCCCGCTGTCGCGGTGGTAGGCCAGCAGGTCCGCGTCCCGGCCCGCGCCCTCCAGTTCCGCGGCCCGCTCCAGCAGCGCCCGCGCCTGGCCGAGCAGGTCCGCCGTGATCGCGGCCAGCGCGGCGCCCTCCTCCAGGTCCGGCCCGCGCACCCCCCAGCCGGACAGGCGGTGTGCCAGCAGCAGCGCGTCGTCGCCCAGCATCAAGCAGTACCCGGCGAGATCGGCCGGATCCGCCCCGGCCGGGACGGTCCGGGTCACCGCCGCGGTGACGGGAGCCGCGAGGACCCAGTCCGGCCGGTACGACTCCGGCGCCGACCGGTCCGGTCCTCCCGGCTCGACCGCCGCCGCGGGCCACCACTCGGGACCACCTGCGGAAGGACGCGGCGGTCGCCCGCCGGTTCCGAAGTTCACCGTGCCCATACGCGCTCACCCACCTCGCGGGGGCCGCACCGGAGTGCGGGCTGGACCGCTGGTCGCGAGACCACTCGTGGGACCACCCGCCGCGGCGGGATCACCCGGGCCCACTGTGGCCGCGGTGCCGGGCGGAGCGGAAGGGGCGGAATTCCCGGTTCAGGCCGCGGCCGGGCGCTCCCGGCGCAGTAGCCAGTGCGCGGCGCCGAGGACCAGCCACGTCCCGGCGAGGGACGCCGCGACCGGCAGCAGCGACAGCACCATGCCGCGCCCGGCCACCCGGACCAGGTCGGGGTTGCGGGTGTCGTACTCGACGCGGACGAACTGGCCCTGCTGCAGGCCGCCGGGGTACAGCACGCCGTCCTGCGGGATGTGCACCCGGCCTTCGGGCGTGGTGAAGCGGATGACGGTGCGGGTCAGCGACGTGCTGACCACTTCGGCCACCCCGTCGCCGCGGGACTCGGTGATGGTCCGGTCGTCGATCGCGCAAGCGCCGATCACGGACAGGCCCAGCACGGTCAGCAGCACGCCGAGCACCAGGACGCCGCGGGCGGCGGTGCGGCGGATGCGCCGCGCGGGCCACCGGGTGCCCGGACCGCTCTCCGCGGTCTGCTCGGACTCGCCCGGGAACTCCTGTTCGCTCGCCACGATCGCCGATTGTAGGAGCCGCGCGGTGACCACCACGGGCCGCCGCACCTAGGCTCGTCGCGTGGCGCCCTCCCCGACTCCGCTGACCGTCCGCACCTCGGTGCTCCCCGACGACGACCCCCGGCGCACCGCGCCGCTGCTGGAGCTGCTGCCGGACGAGGCCCCGCTGAGCTGGGTGCGCGACGGGGCGGGTCTGGTCGGCTGGGGCTGCGCGGCGCGGTTGACGACGTCCGGGCCGGAGCGGTTCGCCGCCGCCGACGAGTGGTGGCACGCGCTGTGCGCGGCCGCGGACGTGCGGGACGAGGTGCGGCTGCCGGGCAGCGGCCCGGTCGCGTTCACCAGCTTCGCGTTCGCGGACCGGCCGGGGGACTCGGTCGTGGTGGTGCCGGAGGTCGTGGTGGGCTGCCGGGACGGCGTCCGCTGGATCACCACCGTCGGCGATCCGGCCCGGCGACCGGCCCGGCCGGTGCGCGAGCCCGGCGCCGTGCGGTACGAGCCGGGCGCGGTGTCGGCGGCGGACTACCGGCGGTCGGTGGCGGAGGCGGTGCGGATCCTCGAACCGGCCGGGGCCGGCGATCCGGACGGGGTGCGCAAGGTGGTGCTGGCGCACGACCTGCTCGCCACCGCGGCGGAGCCGCTGGACGCCCGCTACCTGCTGCGCAACCTCGCCGCGCGCTACCCGGGGTGCTGGACCTTCGCGGTGGACGGGCTGGTCGGGGCGACGCCGGAGCTGCTGCTGGAGCGCACCGGGCGGCACGTCCGGTCCCGGGTGCTGGCCGGGACGAGCTGGCCGCGGCCCGGGGTCGGCGCCGACGAGCTGGCGTCCGGCCTGCTGGCCTCGGTGAAGGACCTCTCCGAGCACGCGTTCGCCGCCGAGTCGCTGGCCGCGGAACTGCGCCCGTTCTGCGCGGCCCTGTCGGTCCCGGAGCACCCCGAGGTGCTCCGGCTGCGCAACGTGTTGCACCTGGCCTCGCACATCACGGGTGAACTGCACGAGCACGCCGCGGACAACGGGGTCGCGGCGCTGCTGCGGCTGGCCGCCGCGGTGCACCCGAGCGCGGCCGTCGGGGGCACGCCGACTCCCGCCGCGGTGCGGCTGATCGAGCGCCTGGAGGCCATGGACCGCGGCCGCTACAGCGGCCCGGTCGGCTGGGTCGACGGCGCCGGCAACGGGGAGCTCGGCATCGCGCTGCGCTGCGCGCAGCTGGAGACCGCGGACGGCGCGACCGGGGGCCGCCGGGCCCGGCTGTTCGCCGGGTGCGGCATCGTCGCCGGGTCCGATCCGGACGCGGAGGTGCTGGAGGCGGCGGCGAAGCTCCGGCCGATCCGCGACGCGCTCGCCGACGACTGACGGCCGGCCCGGGTGGACCGGGCGGCGGACCGCTAGGTTCCGCCGCCCGACCCGTCCCGGCCGGCGTGCGCCGTCACACGATCAGTGGTGGGCGTGCACGAGCGCGTGGGTCGCGTCGATCTCGGCGACCGACTTCGGCGGCACCACCGCTGCCCTGGTCGCCGAGGCCGGGATCCCGTTCTCCGGGGTGGCCGCGGGCTTGCCGGGGGTGAACAGCCAGTTCTGGAAGAACTCGTCGAGCTGCCGGCCGGAGCGCTGCTCGGCCAGCTCGATGAACTCCTCCACGGTGCCGGTGGAGTACCGCTTGTCCTGCACCCAGGTACGCACCACGTCGAGCAGCGCGTCGGGGCCGATGACGTTGCTCAGCGCGTGCACGGTGAGCGCCCCGCGGTCGTAGACGGCGTCGCTGAAGATGTTCTCCGGCCCGGGTTCACCGGGAGCGATCTGCCAGAACGGGTCGTCGGCGGGCAGCGAGGAGTAGTAGTGGTCGAACAGCTCCTGCGCGGTGCCGGTGCCCTGCTGCTCCGACCACAGCCACTCGGCGTAGCTGGCGAAGCCTTCGTTCAGCCAGATGTCGCGCCAGGTGTCGACGGACACGGAGTCGCCGAACCACTGGTGGGCGTTCTCGTGCACGACGACGGACGTGTTCGCGCCCTTCGCGAAGAACTTGGGGCTGTAGGTCGGCCGGGTCTGGTTCTCCAGCGCGAAGCTGAGGCCTTCTGCCGGGACCACGCCGCCCTGGGCCTCGAACGGGTACTCGCCGAGCAGCCCGGAGAGGAAGTCCAGCACTTCCGGGGTGCGTTCGACGCTGGCCTTGGCCGCGCCTTCGACGTCGCCGAGCCCGTCGGCGTAGGCGGTGACGAAGGGCTGGCCGAAAGCACCGGGCTTGGTGTTGATCTCGTACTGCCCGATGCCGAGGAACGCCAGGTACGTCGCGGTCGGCTTGGTGGTCCGCCACTTCCAGGTGGTCCGGCCGGCGAGCGTGGAGGTGTCGGTGCTCACGCCGTTCGACAGCACCTCGGTGCCTTCCGGCACGTCCACGGCGATGTCGAAGGTGGCCTTGTCCCGCGGGTGGTCGTTGCCGGGGAACCACCACGCGGAGATCTCCGGTTCGCCGACCGCGAGCGCGCCGTCGGCGGTGCGGATCCACGGGTTGAGGCCGTCGACCTCGACGGCGGACGGCACGCCCTCGTACTCGACGACGAACGTGGACTGGCGACCGGCGGGCAGCTCCTCGGGCGGGGTGACGGTGAGCTCGGTGCCCCGCTGCTCGAAGGTCGACGGGGCACCGTTGACCCGGATCGACTTCACCGGCAGTGCGAAGTCCAGGTTGAACGCGGTGAGGTCCTGGGTCGGGTTCGCCACGATCGTCGTGGTCCCGGCGAGGTGGTCGTCCTTCGGTTCGTAGCGCAGCCGCACGTCGTAGTGGGCCACGTCGTAGCCGCCGTTGCCGTACTCGGGGAAGTACGGGTCGCCCGCGCCGGGCGCGCCGGGACTGCCGGCTCCGGCGAAGGCGGGGGTCGCCACGAAGGCCGCCGCACAGCACGCGGCCACCGCAGCCCGCAGACCGGTTCGCTTGAACACAGAGCACCTCCGGCAAGATCAGCTGTTTTCCAGCAGCGTACGAACGTGATCAGGGCGGCGCGAGCGCCCGAACGCGGGGCTTTTCACCAGTTCTGGGTGAACGGCGCGCCGCCGGCACCGGCTTTCGCCCCGGCCGCCCGCCCGACGGGTGGTGGCCGGCCCCCGCCCGCGCGGCTCCCGCCCAGCTCATCGGGGGTGCGGGTGTTCGGCGAGCAGCCGAGCCCGGGCCCGAGACCCGGCAGGTTGCGCGCGGTCGACCGGTGGCCGGGAGCACCCCCGCGCCCTCTCACCAGGTGGGAGGAACGGGTCCAGAAGTGACCGCGCGAGGCCGGGGGCGGTGTCGCGCCCGCAGCGGGCACGGGACCCGCAGGGGCACGGGACCGCAGCGGGTACCGGATCGGGAGGCACCGGGTCGCGGGTGTACCGCTCGCGACCGGGCACCGGATCCGGAGTCGATACCGGACCGCGAACGGCCCCGAACAGGTCAGCCGATCAGCGCCGAGTGCACCGCGGCCTGCAGCCGCGCGTGCAGGCTCCTGGTCTGCGAGCGGTCGGCCTGGATCTCCACCACCCGCAGCCCCGGTGGCCCGTGCAGCGCCGCCGGGAACTCCGAGCGCTGCCGCACCCGCACGTGCTCCACGCCGTGCGCCGCGCACAGCTGCGCGAGGTCGGTGCCGTGCGGGGTGCCGAAGACCCGCTCGAACGAGTCGCGGTGCTCCGGGCCGCCCTGCTCCAGCAGCGAGAAGATGCCGCCGCCGTCGTCGTTGAGCACCACGATGGTGAGGTCCGGGCGCTGCTCCTGCGGCCCCAGCAGCAGGCCGTTGCCGTCGTGCAGGAACGTGAGGTCGCCCAGCAGCGCGTAGGTCGGTCCGTCGTGCGCCAGCGCCGCGCCGATCGCGGTGGACACCGTGCCGTCGATCCCCGCCACCCCGCGGTTGCGGTGCACCGCCACGTCCGGCCGGTGCCGTGCGGCCAGCGCCACGTCCCGGCTCGGGTTCGACGAACCGAGCACCAGCAGCGACCGCTCCGGCAGTTCGTCGACCAGGTCGCGGGCCAGCACCGGCCCGTTCGGCCAGCGCTCCAGGTCCAGCGCCGCGTGCAGCGCGGCGGCGACCTTGTGGTCGGCCTGCTGCCAGGCGGTGAGCCAGTGCGGGTCGGCCTCGCGGACGGGCCCGGCGCCGAAGGTGTGCGCGATCTCGCGCACCGCGTGCCCCGGCGACGGCCAGTCCACGTCTCCGCCGTGCGCCAGCAGCACCTCCACCCCGGCGTCGGTCAGCAGCGACTGCACCTGGCGGAACACGGTCGGCCTGCCGACGCAGAGCACCTGCTCGGGGCGGTGCTCGCGCACGAACTCGGGCTGGTTCAGCAACCACATCCCGGTGCTGATGGCCGCGCCCCCGGCGAGCCCGACCCCGCCGGTCTCGGAGACGACGGGCCAGCCGTACCGCTCGCCCCACTCCCCCGCGGCGTCGGCGCTGCCGTCCGCGGCGAGCACCAGTCCCCGCCGGGCGGCCGGCGCGTGCAGGCTGCTCGGGTGGGCGCCGTCGCCGCAGATCTCGATCCACGGCGCCCCGTCGTCGCGCCCGGACAGCGGCTCGCACCACGTGGTGTCCCCGGTGGGCACCAGCGGTTCGCGGAACGGCAGGTTCAGGTGCACCGGTCCGGAGCGGGCCGACCCGAGCGAGGCGTGCCAGGCGCGGCAGACCTGGCTGCGCCAGTACGCCTGCTGCCCGGGCCGGTTCTCGGCCACGCCGAGCTCGTCGAACATCCGCACCTGCGGTCCGAACATCCGGTGCTGGTCGATGGTCTGGTTGGCCCCGGCCGCGCGCAGCTCCGGCGGGCGGTCCGCGGTGAGCACGATCAGCGGGATGCCCGCCTGCGCCGCCTCGCTGACCGCCGGGTGCAGGTTCGCCGCAGCGGTGCCCGAGGTCCCGGCCACCACCACCGGCCGACCGCTGCGCGCCGCGATCCCCAGGGCCAGGAATCCGGCGCTGCGCTCGTCGATGCGGACGTGCAACCGGATTCGGCGCTCCTGCGCGGCGCGGTGCAGCGCGAACGAGAGCGGCGCGTTGCGCGACCCCGGGGAGAGCACCACGTGCCGGACCTGGTTGCGGATCAGCTCGTCGACGATGACCTCGGCCTGTGCCGTGGACGGATTCAACCCATCACCCCGGACTCCCTCGCACGCTGCCTGCCGACCGCTTCCAGTGTCGCCGCAACCGCCGAGCCCCTTCGACCCGGTGGCCCCCCGGACGAGCGAAGTGCAGCCGCTCACACCGGTCGGCGCCCTCCTGGTGTTCATCACGCCGAGGCGGCACCTATTGTCCCAGGCGTGCTGAACTCGCCTGTCTCCGAGCTGTTCGACCCGGCCGCGTGGGAACCCGTCAGCGGGTTCGACTTCACCGACATCACGTACCACCGGTGCGTGGAGGACGGTCCCGGGCGCGGCACCGTGCGCGTCGCCTTCGACCGCCCCGAGGTGCGCAACGCCTTCCGCCCGCACACCGTCGACGAGCTGTACCGCGCGCTCGACCACGCCCGGATGAGCAGCGATGTCGGCTGCGTCCTGCTGACCGGGAACGGGCCCTCGCCGAAGGACGGCGGCTGGGCGTTCTGCTCCGGCGGGGACCAGCGGATCCGCGGCCGTTCCGGCTACCAGTACGCCGCCGGTGAGACCGCCGAGACCGTGGACCCCGCGCGGGCCGGTCGGCTGCACATCCTCGAGGTGCAGCGGCTGATCCGGTTCATGCCGAAGCTGGTGGTCGCGGTCGTGCCGGGCTGGGCCGCCGGGGGCGGGCACAGCCTGCACGTGGTGTGCGACCTCACCCTCGCCAGCGCCGAGCACGCCCGCTTCAAGCAGACCGACGCCGACGTCGGCAGCTTCGACGGCGGCTTCGGCAGCGCCTACCTCGCCCGGCAGGTCGGGCAGAAGTTCGCCCGCGAGATCTTCGCCCTCGGCCGCGCCTACGACGCCGAGCAGGCGCACCGGATGGGGATGGTCAACGAGGTCGTGCCGCACGCGGAACTGGAGGCGACCGCCCTGCAGTGGGCACGGGAGATCAACGGCAAGTCGCCCACCGCGCAGCGCATGCTGAAGTACGCGTTCAACGCGATCGACGACGGCCTGGTCGGACAGCAGCTGTTCGCCGGTGAGACCACTCGGCTGGCCTACATGACCGACGAGGCCGTCGAGGGCAGGGACTCGTTCCTGGAGCGCCGGGACCCGGACTGGACGCCGTTCCCCTGGTACTACTGACCGGCCCCGGGCCGCCGTGGTCCGCCCGCCGCTCGGGAAACCGCAGGAGTCCATCGTCCGCACCGCCTTCGCTCGCAGGTCGCTACTCCCCCAACATCGACCCCGGCAGTCGAACAGTTGAGCGATCTCATCCGAACTGGTGAGCGATCGCACTCCGCCGCCCACCGCCGCCCCGGCCCGGGCGGCGGCAGGCGCAAGATGGCGGGCATGCCGACCGCCCGCGAACTCCGGCCGCTGCCCGTTCCGCCCGGCGAGCGGGCGCCGACGGTGCTGCCCGCGCTGCGCCGCGCCCTCGACGGCGACGGCCCCGCGCTGCTCCCGGTGGACGCGGCGGGCCCGGACGACGACGTGCTCCGGGCGCTCGGGGCGGGCACCCCGCTGGAACCCGGCGAGGACGACCCCGCCGACCCGACCGCGCTGGTCATCGCCACCTCCGGTTCCACCGGCACCCCGAAGGGCGTGCTGCTGCCCGCGGCCGCGCTGCGCGCCTCCGCGACGGCCACGCACCGGCACCTGGGCGGGCCGGGGCGGTGGCTGCTGGCGATGCCCGCGCACCACGTCGCCGGGATCCAGGTGCTGGTCCGCTCGCTGGTCGCCGGTACCGACCCGGTGGCGGTGGACACCGCGGGCGGGTTCCGCCCGGACCGGTTCGCGGCGGCGGCCGAGCGCTGCCTCGCGGACCCCGGCAGGCACTACACCGCGCTGGTGCCCACCCAGCTGCGCCGGCTGCTGGACGACGGCGGTGCCGGGCTGGCGGCGCTGCGCGCGTTCGACGCGGTGCTGCTCGGCGGCGCCGCGACCCCGCCCGCGCTGCGCGAGCGGGCCGCCGCGGCCGGGGTGCGCGTGATCACCACCTACGGGATGAGCGAGACCGCGGGCGGCTGCGTGTACGACGGGACGCCGCTGGACGGCGTGCGGGTGCACGTCGAGGCCGCCGCGGACGGCTCCGGTCCGGTCGCGCTGTCCGGGCCCACGCTGGCCCGCGGCTACCGGCGCAGCTCGGGCGCGAGCCCGTTCCGGGACGGCTGGTTCCGCACCGGCGACCTGGGCCGGTTGGCGGACGGACGGCTGGAGGTGCTCGGCCGCGCCGACGACGTGATCATCACCGGCGGGGTGAACGTGGCCCCGGTGCTGGTCGAGCGGATCCTCGCCGAGCACCCCGGGGTCCGGGAGGTCTGCGTGCTCGGCGTCGACGACCCCGAGTGGGGCCAGGCCGTGGTCGCCGCCGTCGTCCCCGCCGACCCGGCCGCACCACCACCGGTCGCCGAGCTGCGCGCGGCGGTGCGGGACCGGGCGGGCGCGGCCGGCGCCCCCAAGCGGGTCGAATTCCTCGCCGAGCTGCCGCTGCGCGGCCCCGGCAAACCGGACCGGCGCGCGTTGCGCGCGACTCTCGGCCGGTGACGACGAGTGATGCGCGAAGATGATTCACATGGCGACGGTGAAGCAGTGGATTGAGGGCGCGCGCCTGCGCACGTGGCCCAACGCGATCGCACCGGTCCTGGTCGGCACCGGGGCGGCGACCGGGGTCGACCTGTGGAGCGTGCCGATCGCGGCACTGGCGCTCGCGGTGTCGCTGCTGCTGATCACCGGGGTGAACTTCGCGAACGACTACTCCGACGGCATCCGCGGCACCGACGACGACCGGGTCGGCCCGTTCCGGCTGGTCGGGTCGGGTGCGGCGAACCCGGCGGCGGTGCGCAACGCGGCGTTCGGCTGCTTCGGGCTGGCCGCGCTCGCCGGGATCGGCGTCGTGGTGCTCAGCGGCCAGTGGTGGATGCTGGCCGTCGGCGCGCTGTGCATCGCCGGCGCCTGGTTCTACACCGGCGGCAAGCGGCCGTACGGGTACGCGGGGCTGGGCGAGATCGCCGTGTTCGTGTTCTTCGGCCTGGTCGCGGTGCTCGGCACCATGTACGCGCAGGCGGGCACGATCAGCGGCTTCGGCATCGGCGGGGCGGTCGGCATCGGCGCGTTCTCCAGCGCGGTGCTGGTGGCGAACAACCTGCGCGACATCCCGACCGACCGGGTCACCGGCAAGCGGACGCTGGCGGTGCTGCTGGGCGACCGGGACACCCGGACGCTGTACGTGTCGCTGGTGCTGATCCCGTTCCTGATCACCGTGCTGATCGGGCTGCGCAACACCTGGGCGCTGCTCGGGTTCCTGGCGCTGCCGCTGCTGATCGGTTCGGTGCTCGCGGTGACGCGCGGCGGCACCGGCCGCAAGCTGATCCCCGCGCTGCGGGACACCGGACTGGCGATGCTCGTCTGGGGCGCCACCACCGCACTGGCGCTGGCCTTCGGCTGAGGGTCTGTCGGACTCCCGTTGCTCAGCGCTGGGGTGGCGGAACCTCAGCGGGAGTGCCGGTGTCTCGGGTGGTCGTCGGCTCAGCGCTTCGCGCTGACAGGAGAACGACAAGACCCGCCGGGCGAGTTGAAGGACGAGCGGTCAGCGGACTCCGGCGAGGACGTACTGGGCCACGCCCTGCGCGGTCTCGCACTCGTCGCCGTCGGCTTCGGCGGCGCGGGCGGTGACCTGCAGCGTCGCCCCGGACGCTGCGGCGAACACGGTGCAGTCGTTGGCGCGCAGCGTCTCGGTCCCGGGCCGCTCGCCGAGCCGCACCTCGTCCTGGCCGAGCTCGGCGTAGCCCTCGGGCTGGGTGCCGACGAGGATCGACCGCACCCCGTTCTCGGCGGCGAACTGGCAGCCGCGCACCGGCGGTTCCAAGCCGATCTCGCGCGGCACCCCGTGGCGGACCGGGTAGGCGAGCTGCCCGAGCTCGTCCACGGTGACCAGCCCGCACAGCTGCTCGGCGGAGGCGTCGGCGAGCCCGATCCGGCGCTGCGGCGGCACCTCGCGGGTGATCGACGGGGTGACGGATTCCGGTTCGGACTCGTCGCTGCCGCTGGTCTCCGGTGCGCTGCTCGGCATCGGCAGCGAACCGCCGGTGGTGCACGCGGCGAGCACCACCACGAGCGCCGCGGGCACCAGCGCGACGGCTGTGCTCATCGACCTGCGCATGCCCCCTCCTCGGAACCTCGTGGCTTGATCGCAGACTACGTGCCCGCGCCGAGCGGACCGCGCACGGCCGCTCAGGCGGGCCAGGCCCCGGTCCGGTGGAACTCGTCGAGCGCGTCGAGCGGGCCCGCGAGGTCGAAGCCGTGGCCCGCGACCCACTCGTCGTCGTAGTAGGTGTGGGCGTAGCGCTCCCCGCCGTCGCAGAGCAGCGTGACGATGCTCCCGGTCCGCCCGGCCCGCACCATCTCGGCGACGAGCCCGAACACGCCCCACAGGTTGGTGCCGGTGGACCCGCCGACGCGGCGCCCGAGCACGGCTTCGGCCCACCGGATGGTGGCGATGGACGCCGCGTCCGGGACCTTGATCATGCGGTCGATGGCCTCGCCGACGAAGGACGGTTCGACCCGCGGCCGCCCGATGCCTTCGATGAGCGAGCCGCGGTCCCCGGTGCGGTCCCGATCCCCGTGGCACCAGGCGTCGTAGAACACCGAGTGCTCCGGGTCGACGACGGCGAGCCGGGTGTCGTGCCTGCGGTAGCGGATGTAGCGGCCGAGGGTGGCGCTGGTGCCGCCGGTGCCCGCCCCGGTGACGATCCACTCCGGGATGGGGTGCCGTTCCAGCGCCAGCTGCTCGTAGATCGACTCGGCGATGTTGTTGTTGCCCCGCCAGTCGGTGGCGCGCTCGGCGTGGGTGAACTGGTCCATGAAGTGCCCGCCGAGCTCGGCGGCGAGCCTGCGGGACTCGTCGTAGATCGCGCCCGGCTGGTCCACGTAGTGGCAGGTGCCGCCGTGGCGTTCGATCAGCGCGACCTTCTCCGGGCTGGTGGAGCGGGGCATCACGGCGATGAACGGGAGCCCCAGCAGCTGCGCGAAGTGCGCTTCGGAAACGGCGGTGGAACCGGACGACGCCTCGATCACCGGCGTGTTCTCCGTCACCCACCCGTTGCAGATGGCGTGCAGGAACAGGGATCGGGCCAGCCGGTGCTTGAGCGAACCGGTCGGATGGGTTGACTCGTCCTTGAGGTAGAGGTCGATCCCCCATTCCGCCGGGAGCGGGAAGCGCAGCAGGTGGGTGTCCGCGCTGCGGTTCGCGTCGGCTTCGATGATCCGGACGGCTTCGCTGGTCCAGGCCCTGGTACGCGCGCAGGAGCGGTCCCGCACCGCCCCGGCGGCCCGGGCGTCAGTGCTCGTCATCGGCGTGCTCGCGATCCCCGCGGAGCTGGGCGCGCAGCTGCTCGCGGCGCCGGGCGCGGTGCACCATGCCGGTGGCGACGCGGCGGCGCAACCCGCCGAAGACCAGCATGGACAGCGGCATCACCACCACGACGGACACGGCGGCGGCCACCAGCAGCGGGACGCCGCAGAGCGCGATCACGGCGGTGACCACGAGCAGCATGGCCAGCCTGACCACGGTGTACAGCGCGATGTCCCGCGCCAGGTTGGTCGGCGGGGACGACTCCGCGACCGCTTCCGTCTGCTGTTCCTGCACGTCAACCAGCGTAGAACACGGGGGTCGCGGCGATTCCGCCCCGTCTCGCCCGAAGCGCCGCTTTCGTCCCTTACCTTCCCTTTACCTGGAGTCGAATGTTCGAGTACCTGACCATCCGAGTGCCAGGATGCGACCGGAATGCCCGAAAACCGTCCGCATTGTGGAGGTCCCCTGTGACCGCGACGACTCCCCAGTCTCGCCAGAACGGTCAGGAACAGCTGCTCACCCCCGGTGAGGTCGCCTCGTTGTTCCGGGTCGACCCGAAGACGGTGACCAGATGGGCGACGGCAGGCCGGATCGGTTCGATCCGCACTCCCGGCGGGCACCGCCGGTTCCGCGAATCGGAAGTGCGGACGCTGTTGGCGGAACTCACCAACGACGTCCGCTCCGCCTGAGTCGTCCCGACGATCGGCTCGCGCCCGGCCCGCCTCCGCGTGCGCTCGCACGCCCGAGGTGGGCCGGGCACGGCCCGTCGCCGGACCGCCCCGGCGCCTCCGCCCGGCACCCGATCGCCGGAGCTTCCCGACACTTCGCGATGTTCCCCGATCGGCGCACCCCACCTCCCGCCGCTCTCCGGCTAACCTCGTGGGGAGGAGTGGAGGTGCCCTGATGATCTACGTCCTGGCAGCGATCGGTGCGCTCACCGTGAGCGTGCTGATGTGGCGCGCGTTCGGCCCGGTGCGGGATGCCGCGAGCGACGGCCCGGCCTCGGCACCGCGCAGGGCGCCGCTGGCCCCGGACGACGATCCGGAGTTCCTGCGCCGCCTCGCCGAGCAGCAGCGCGACCGGAAGAACGACGAGCAGGGCTGAGACCCGCCCCGTGAACGCCGAACGGCCCGCCCACCGGAGAACCGGCACGGCGGGCCGTTCGCACGCAACGGCGCAAAACCCGGACCAGGCCCAGAACCCGACGAGCGGTGCCCGTTCCCCGTCAGCGGCGAAGCCGCTGAGCAGCGCCCACCCGAGCAGAAGGACCACCCGCGGGTTCTCAGCGCCCTCCTCGCGAGGACAGCGTTTTCTCCTGTGGCGGAGCCACCTGTGAAAACGATCCCGCAGCGAGGAGGGCGCTGAGGTTCCGCCACCCGACCACTGCGCCGAACGAGCGGGAAGAGGGCTCGTCAGGCCTGGCGCTGCCTGCCGAAGGCCTGCGGGAAGTCGTCGGCGACGATCGCCGCCAGCTCCAGCAGCGCCAGCCGGGTCGGGGCGGCGAGCTGGTCGAGCTCGACCTCGGCGCCCTCTTCGAGGTGCGGGTCGAACGGGATCCGGGACACCGCGCGGCAGCGCGAACCGAAGTGCGCGCTGAGCTTGTCCACGTCGACCTTGCCGGAACCCGGCCGCACCGAGTTGATCACGGCGACGGAGCGGGACACCAGCTGCCCGTACCCGTGCGCGTCCAGCCAGTCCAACGTGGCCGAAGCGCTGCGCGCCCCGTCGATGGAGCTGGAGGAGACGATCACCAGCGAGTCGGCGACGTCCAGCACGCCCTTCATCGCCGAGTGCATCAGCCCGGTCCCGCAGTCGGTGAGCACGATGTTGTAGAAGTGCTCCAGCAGCGTCACGGTGCGCTGGTAGTCGTCCTCGCTGAACGCCTCGGAGACCGCCGGGTCCTGCTCGCTGGCGAGGATCTCCAACCGGCTCGGGCCCTGCGAGGTGTAGGAGCGCACATCGCTGTACTTGCGGATGCGCTGCGCGTCGCGCAGCAGGTGCCGCACGGTGGCGGTGGTCTCCAGCGGGATCTTCTGGCTGAGCGTGCCGCGGTCCGGGTTGGCGTCGACCGCGATCACCCGGTCCCCGCGCAGCGAGGAGAACGTGGAGCCGAGGGTCGCGGTGGTCGTGGTCTTGCCGACGCCGCCCTTCAGGCTCAGCATCGCGATCTTGTAGCAGCCCTGCAGCGGCTGGTTGATCCGGCCGATCAGCTCGCGGCGGCGCAGGTCCGCGGCGCTCTCCCCGAGGTTGATGGAGCGGCCGCTGGCCACGTAGAGCGCCTTGCGCCACCCGGACTGCGGGGCGCGCTTGGTCTGCCGCAGCAGCTGCGAGGAGGCGAGGTCCTTGCCGAACGGCACGCCGGGTTGCTGCTGCTTCGCGCCGGGCTGCTGCTGGGGCTGCTGCGGCTGCCCGCCCTGCGGGGGCTGCTGCGGGTAGCCCTGCTGCTGCGGGAACGGCCCGGCGACGGGCGCGTACGGGTTCGGCTGCTGGCCCACCGGGTACGGACCGGACTGGCCGCCGGAGACCTGGTAGGGCCCGGACCCGCCCGGCACCTGGTACGGACCGGAGGGCCCGCCCTGCACCGAGTACGGGCCCGAGGGGCCGCCGGGAACCTGCTGCGGCCCGGACGGCACCTGGTACGGGCCGGACTGGCTCGCCTGCTGCTGCGGCCCGGAGGGCGTGGCCTCGGTGTACTGCGCCCCGCCGAAGGACTGTCCACTGGGGACGTTCGGCGGCTGGGGCTGCTGCCCGCCCTGCACCGGGGTGTTCGGCCTGGTGCCCGGTTCCGCGTACGGCTGCGCGCCGTCACCGTAGTCCGGGGTCGCGTGATCCGTCGTGCCGCTGGCCTGCTGCGCCGAGTCCGCACCGGGCGAGGCCGAGCCCGCATCGCGTTGCGTTTCGGGCTCTTCGTACCGTCCGGTCACCGTTCCCGTACCTCCCACACATCGGTTCGACCTTTACCGGGATGAGCGAGGGCCACCCGGTTCCGCTGCGGAACGGGTGGCCCGGGGTCGCACTCCGGATCGGATCATGAACTCACAGCCCAGCGTACGAGTGCAGTCCGGAGACGACGATGTTGATGAAGAAGAGATTGAAGATCATGACCGCCAGACCGGCGATGTTGATCCACGCCGCCTTGACCCCACGCCACCCCGCAGTCGCACGCGCATGCAGGTACGCAGCGTAGACGACCCACGCGATGAACGAACAGGTCTCCTTCGGGTCCCAGCCCCAGAACCTGCCCCACGCGGCCTCGGCCCAGATCGCGCCGGCGACGATCGCGAACGTCCACACCGGGAAGATGATCACCGTGGCGCGGTAGGCCATCCGGTCCAGCGCCTGGCTGGCGGGCAGCCGCGCCCCGAACCGGGCCAGCTTCAACGGGTTGTTCTCGTGCCGCGACCGCAGCATGAACAGCACGCTGGCGACCCCGGCGAACAGCAGCGCACCGCTGGAGATGATCGCGGCGCTCACGTGGATCACGATCCAGTAGGACTGCAGCGCGGGCTGCAGCGGCGCGGCCTTCGCGTAGAGCACGGTGCCGGACAGGAACAGCAGCACCACCACGGGCAGCAGCAGGAACCCGCCGAGTCCGCGCAGCTGCGCCGGCGAGGCCTCGCGGCGTTCGGCGCGCAGCTGCCGGAACAGCACGATCGTCCACGCGACCACCGCGGCCAGGCAGATCGCCGAACCGAACTCGTACATGTTGCCCCACGGCGCGCGGCCGGTGGCGACGCCGCGGAACACCAGCGAGGCCGCGTGCACCAGGATGCCGAGCACCGTCATCGACACGGCCATGCCGCCGAACCGCTCCGGGAGCGGGCGCTTGGCGGGGGTGTCGATGCGGCCGATGCGCTCACCGGTCGCGGTGTCGGCGCCGTCGCCGCCCGCGGTGACCAGCTGCGCTTCCCGCGCGCGGGGCTGCTGCTTCCGGCCGCCGTAGGCGAACTCCGCGAAGTACAGCAGCATGGCGGCGATGTAGACGACGACCGAGGTCGCGAACGCCATGTCGCTGTAGTTGGACAACGTCTGGTCGACCGTCATCAGCTCTTCCTTCCACCTGCGGAGGCAGCCCTCGGCGGCTCCGCGTCGGCGCCGTCCGTCCCGAGCAGGTCCTTGGCCAGCCGGGTGAACTCCTCGCCGTAACCCGCTTGGTCGGTCCGGGCCAGCCCGCCGACCTCGACAACGGTACGCGCGGGATCGTCCGCGCCGGTCCCGGGGGCGGGAGCCACCCGCACCCAGATCCGGCGGCGCTTGATGCTCAGCGAGGCGCTGATCCCGAAGATCACCGCGATGGCGAAGCCGAGCACGTACGGCTGGAACGGGTCGTGCGAGATCTGCAGGTTCGCCCAGCGCTCCACGCCGTCGAAGTGGACGGTGGTGCCGTCGTCGAGCCGGATCTCCTCGCCGACGCGCAGGTTCTGCCGCGCGACCTTCTTCAACCGCCCGGAGTCCACCATCTTCTGGTCCACGCCGAAGATCGACTGGCCGCGCCCGGAGTCGAGCCCGAGATCACCGCGCAGCACGTCCACCGCGACCGCCGGGTCGAGCAGGTCTGGGAACTGCGAGCCGAGCACCTTGCCGTCGTAGGCCGCGGTCGGCGCGAACAGGCCGGTCACCGCGAGCTGCGTCTGCCGCCGCTGCACCTCGTCGGTGACGCCCGGCTGGTCGAACTTGGTGGCGCCCTGGGACAACATCGTCGTGACGTCCATCGGCTGCCACTGGGTCAGCTGGGTGCGCCGCTGCCCGTCCGGGAAGGTCACGGTGAAGCGGGGCGCGTACCCGTTGCCGGTCAAGTAGATCCGGTCGCCCGCGATCCGCAGCGGGTGGTTCACCTGCAGCGCGTACGGCCGCCACTGGTCCGCGTCGAGGTCCGCGCCCGCCTGGTACTGCATCCCGACCCGGTAGCTCGCGACCTGCCCGGTGTGCTGGTAGGTCGCGTCGAAGTCGTCGACCCGCAGGCAGAACGGGCTCAGCTGGGTGCCGTCCACGCTGAGGCCCGCGCGGAACGAGTCGTAGTTGTAGGTGCCGGAGTTGCAGAACTCGGAGCCGTCGGCGGGCACGATCACCTGGCCCTCGTAGCCGAGGATCTTGCCGCCCGCGACCGTCACCAGCAGGCCGACCAGCGCGAAGTGGAACACCAGGTTCCCGGCCTCCCGCAGGTAGCCGCGTTCGGCGCTGATCGAGCGGGTGCCGTCCTCCTCGGTGCGCTCCTCCTTGCGCCAGCCGCGCAGCCTGCGCCGGGCGGCGTCCAGCGCCTCCTCCGGTGAACCGTCCACAGTGGCCGAAGCGTGGTGCGGCATCCGGGACAGGTTCCGCGGGGTGCGCACCGGCCTGCCGCGCAGCTGCTTGTAGTACTCGTAGCAGCGCGGCAGCAGGCAGCCGATCAGCGAGATGAACAGCAGCACGTAGATCGAGGCGAACCAGACCGAGCTGAACACCTCGAACGCGCCGGCCTTGTCCAGCAGCGGCGCCAGGTCCGGGTACTCGGTGAAGTACTTGTCCACCTCGGCCGGGTTCAGCGAGCGCTGCGGGATCAGCGCGCCCGGCAGCGCCGCCATCGCCAGCAGGAACAGCAGCACCAGCGCGGTGCGCATCGACGTCAGGCCGCGCCAGGTGTTGCGCAGGAACGCCGGCAGGGTGCGGATCCAGGACATCAGATCGGCGTCTCGAATCCGGCGACGGGTTCGCGCAGCACTGAGATCAGTTCTCCCCACAGCCCGGTGACGAGCAGCACGCCCACCACGACCAGCAGCGCGCCACCCGCGATCTGGATGGCGCGGCCCCGGCGCCGCAACCAGTCGGTGCTGCGCACCGCCCACCGCGCACCCAGCGCCAGCAGCACGAACGGCAGTCCGAGCCCGAGGCAGTAGGCCACGACGAGCAGCACCCCGCGCACCGCGGTGCCCGCGCCCACGTCGGTCCCGACGGCCAGCGACATCACCCCGGTCAGCGTCGGGCCCAGGCACGGCGTCCAGCCGAGCCCGAACACCGCGCCGAGCAGCGGCGCACCCCACAAGCCCGCCCGGGGCACCCGGTGCAGCCGCACGTCCCGCTGCAGCGCGGGGATCATGCCGAGGAACACCAGCCCCATCGCGACCGTCACGACGCCGCCGATGCGCTGCAGCAGCAGCTCGTTCTCGACCAGCGCGTCCGACAGCCCGAGCAGCAGCAGCGTTCCGGCGCCGAAGACGACGGTGAACCCGGCGACGAACAGCAGCGCGGCACCGGCCACCCGCCAGCGGCCGCGGCGCGCCTGCCGCGCCTCCGCGGAATCCACCGGCGGAGCCTCCGCGCCGACCACGCCCGCCAGGTAGGCGAGGTAGCCGGGCACCAGCGGCACCACGCACGGCGACGCGAAGCTGACCGCCCCGGCGAGCACCGCGATCGCGGCCGCGAGCAGCAGCGGTCCGGAGGCGGCGAGCTCGGTCGGGTTCACGGTTCCGAGGGTAGGGATGGCGCTAGCGTGGCTACGCACCACCCCGCATGACGCCGACCACATCGGCGCACTTCCGACGCCCGCGAACCCGCCCGTCGCGGACACCCCGGCCCCGCTCGCGGCACCGGCGACCGGCCGCGGCGGGCCGCCCGCCGGCGAAGGACCCGTCCGCGCGAACGGGATCGGACGGACCGCCGCCACCCCGATGCGGCACGCAGGTCGGCGCAGGCTCGGACCGGCGCGACCACCGGGTTCCCGCCGGCCGCGCGCCGGCGATCAGCGCAGCGAGCGGAGGAAGGCCCGCCACCGGTGCGGCGAGAAGGACAGCACGCCGTGCCGCGGTGCCTTCGAATCCCGCACCGCCACCACTCCGGGCGCCGTCCCCACCTCCACGCAGTTGCTCTCCTCGCCGCTGTGACTGGACTTACGCCAACGCACCGTCGCGCTCACATTCCCGTTCCATCGCGCCTGCCACGTCCGCGATCAGCGCCGCGGACTCCGCTTCGTCGAGTGCCAGGACCGGCAGCCGGGCGGCGGCGTCGAGGAACGGGGCGGTGTCGGCGGGTGCTTCCAGGAAGGCCCCGCGCCGCCGCTGCTCCAGGTGCACCACCGGACGCTGCCGGGCGAACTCCAGGATCAGCTGGCTGCCGTTGAGCTCCGCGTACGCGCCCGCCGCGAACGGGATCACCCGGACCGAGACGTTCGGCCGGCGCCCGATGCGCACCAGGTGGCGCAGCTGGTCGGACATCACCCGGTGTCCGCCGACGGGCCGGTGCACCACCGACTCGTCCAGGTAGGCGTGCAGCCGCGCCGGTTCCTCCCGGGTGAGCACGCCCTGCCTGCCGAGCCGCAGCGCGACCCGGGACTCCAGGTCGGCGTCCCGCACGCCGCCCGCGCTGAGCACCGCCCGCGTGTAGTCCGGGGTCTGCAGCAGTCCCGGCACCAGCGCCAGCGCCACATCGGTGATCTTGGTGGCGAGCCGCTCGAAGTCGATCAGGGCGGTCAGCGCGCTGGGCATGCCGGCGTACCCGGCCTCCCACCAGCGCGCCTCGGTGGCCGCGTTGACGAGCTCGAACAGCCGCGTGCGCTCGGAACCGGCCACGTCGAGGGTGTCGAGCAGCGCGGCGAGTTCGCCTTCGCTCGGCACTCGTTCCCCCGATTCGATTCGGCCCAAGGTCGCTCGCGACCACCCGCATCGGTGCGCGAGATGTTCCAATCGCAATCCGGCCGCTTTGCGGAGTTCGCGGATCTCAGCGCCCAGGCCCCGCGCTCGAACACTGGTCATAGCAGGAACCTATTTCCTCCGCCGAAGCCGTGCCATCGCTCGATTCGGTGAAGCGCATTGCCATTCGAGTGTCGAGGCGGGTCTCATTCTCGGCAGACGACACCGGAGGAATGGAGTCCACGCGATGCCCGCGCAGCACGGCCTCACCTACGTGTGGCGGCCCGTTCCGGCGGGGCGCCACGCCTTCGCCGCCAGCGCGCTCGACGCCGACCCGCGATGCCCCGTGACCTCGTACTGCGGGGTGGAGGCCGCCGCGACCGAGCTGCACGACCGCACCGAGCACGAGTGGGTGCGGCAGGGCACGTGCATGGACTGCTGGCGGGTGCTGGCCCGGCGCAGGCGCTGAGGCGCTCGACCGGACGGCGGCGGGCGCGCTGCCACCACCGGACGCGGACGAGCACCGTTCGGCCCAGCGGCTGCTCCGAACGGGCGGACGTCGCGTCCTCGTCCCGGAGCAGCGGGCCGGAACCGGCTCGCCGAAAATCCACGAACCCGCCGGGAATGCGCACGAATGCGGGCTCGTGGAAAGGGTCACGCCGCCGGTTCGGCCGCCACCTTCTGCACTTCCGGCAGCAGTTCGCTCTCCAACATTTCCGTGAGGAAAACCGCAGCGACCCGGTGCTGCCGATCCAGAATGATCGTGGACGGCACGGCGCTGCGCGGATAGTTCTTCAACGACAACAGCGAACGACCGGACGGATCGAAAATCGAGGGATACGTCAAACTCCGGTCGCGGTGGAAATCCGCGGCCGCGGAACGGCTGTCCCGCACGTCGACGCCCAGCACCTGCACGCCCTGCGGCCCCGTCTTGTCCTGCACGGCCTGCAGGTCGTCGGCCTCGGCGCGGCACGGGCCGCACCAGGAACCCCACAGGTTCACCACCACGACCTTCCCCTCGTAGTCGGAGAGGCCGATCCGCTTCCCCTCCTCCAGGAGGCTGTCGCCGCTGAGCTTCGTCAGCTTCTGCCGCTCCGCCTCCGGGTAGAAGATGCGGGTCTGCCCGCCCGGCGAGACGAAGGTGAACTCGGTGCCCTGCTCGACGGCGTCCTTGCCCGCCGTGGCGCAGCCGCCGAGCAGGCCGAGCACCGCCACCGACAGCGCCGCGCGGGCCAGCAGCCGCCTCATGCCCCGGTCACCCGCGGATCGGTCTCCCCGGCGGGTTCCACGTACGCGACGCGCACCAGCTGCTCGTCGCGGAACACCAGGCTCGTCAGCGAGGCCAGCGAGCACTGCCTGTTGCGCGGGTCGTGCCACATGCGCTTGCCCTCGACGAACCGGCGCAGCGTCCAGATCGGCAGCTGGTGGGACACGCACACCGCCTCGCTGCCCTCGGCGGCGGCGCGGGCGCGCTGCGCGGCGCCGAGCATGCGGTGCGCGATCTCCACGTACGGCTCGCCCCAGGACGGCTCGAACGGGTTGCGCAGCTTCGGCCAGTGCTGCGGGGAGCGCAGCGCGCCGTCGCCGACGGACACCCGCAGGCCCTCGAACCGGTTCGCCGACTCGATCAGCCGGTCGTCGGTGTCCACGTCCAGGCCGAACCCGGCGCCGATGGGGGCGGCCGTCTCCTGCGCGCGCTGCAGCGGGGAGGCCACCACGTGCCGCACGTCGCGGCCGGCGAGGAAGTCGGCGACCAGCTTCGCCTGCTCCTGGCCGCGGTCCGAGAGCCGGTAGCCGGGGAGCCTGCCGTAGAGGATCTTCTCCGGGTTGTGCACTTCGCCGTGGCGCAAGAAGTGCACGATCGTCTTGGTCATGCCGCGGGCTCCTCGGCCGCGGCGGCAGCGGCCGCGGCGTGCGGGGCGGCGTCCGCGATCCGCTCGAACGCGGCCTCGTCCATCGCCGAGTTCACGAACCACGACTCGAAGGCGCTCGGCGGCGGGTACACGCCGCGGTCCAGGAACGCGTTGAAGAAGGCCGGGAAGCGCCACGCCTGCTGGGCCCGGGCCTGCTCGAAGTCCACCACCGGCGATTCGGTGAAGAATACGCTGACCAGGTTGCCCGCGAACGACACCCGGTGCGGCACGCCGGCCTCGGCGAGCGCGGAGCCGAGCAGCTCGCCGAGGCGCGCCGCGTTCCGGTCCAGCGCCGCGTAGGTGGCGTCGTCGGCGGCCCGCAGGTTCGCCAGCCCGGCGGCGACGGCCACCGGGTTCCCGGCCAGGGTGCCCGCCTGGTAGACGGGACCGGACGGGGCGAGCAGCTCCATCACGTCGGCGCGCCCGCCGAACGCGGCGGCGGGCAGGCCACCGGACATGACCTTGCCGAAGGTGTAGAGGTCGCCCGCGACGCCGTCGAGGCCGAACCAGCCCGCGGCGGACACGCGGAACCCGGTCATCACCTCGTCCATGATCAGCAGTGCGCCCGCCGAGCGGGTGATCTCGCGCAGCGCGGCGTTGAACCCGGGCTGCGGGGCGACCGCGCCCATGTTGCCCGCGGCGGCCTCGGTGATGACGCAGGCGATCTGGTCGCCGAACTCGGCGAACGCCTCGCGCACCGCGTCCACGTCGTTGTACGGCAGCACCACGGTGTCCGCGGCCTGCGCGCCGGTCACGCCGGGGCTGGTGGGCAGGCCGAGCGTCACCACGCCGGATCCGGCGTCGGCGAGCAGCGAGTCGACGTGCCCGTGGTAGCAACCGGCGAACTTCACGATCTTGCTGCGGCCGGTGAAGCCGCGCGCCAGCCGCACCGCGCTCATCGTCGCCTCGGTGCCGGAGTTCACCAGCCGCACCTGCTCCACCGGCTCGACCCGGCGGATGATCTCGGCGGCGAGGTCGATCTCGCCGACGCCCGGGGTGCCGAAGGACAGGCCGTCCACCGCGGCCGCCCGCACCGCCTCGACGACGTCGGGGTGCGCGTGCCCGTTGACCATCGGGCCCCAGGAGGACACGAGGTCGACGTACTCGTTGCCGTCGGCGTCCCACAGGTAGGCGCCCTCGCCGCGGACCATGAACCGCGGGGTGCCGCCGACGGACCGGAAGGCCCGCACCGGGGAGTTGACGCCGCCCGGCGTCACGGTGAGCGCTCGGTCGAACAGCTCCGCCGACCTGGTCGTGGTGTGCGGACTGGTACCGCCAGGAGTTTCGGCTGTCACTCCCCCAGTCTGACAGGCCGACCCGGAACCTTCGGTGGGGCGTGGTCCTGCTGAGCGGGGACGGGTGGCGGAACCTCAGCGGCCCCCGCGCTGCGGGATCGATTTCACGAGCGGCTCCGCCACACGAGAAATCGCTGTCCTCGGCCGCTGAGAACCCGCAGGTCGTCCCGTTAATCAAGTGGTCGGCGGCGCAACGGCTTCGCCGCTGGCAGGATCGAACGCTGGTGGGTTCCCACCCGCCGTTCCGGTCAGTCCCGGCGGGCTCGGGAGCGGCGGACCGCCCAGGCGAGCATCAGCTGGCGGGCGGCGTCCACGAGCAGGACCGCGGCGAGCGTCGGGGCGGCGATGCCGAGCGCCGCCCGGTCGCCGAAGATCCTGGTCGAGCGCATCGGCAGCCCGGTCGCCCCGGGCACCTCCACCACCAGCTGCGACCGGTCCCACAGCCACCAGGCGGCCACGACCAGGGCGACGGCGAGCACGAGTTCGACGGCCGCCACCACGGCCCGCCACGGCTGCGCCAGCCCGCCGCGGGGTTCGGGCGCGTCCGCGGTGTTCTCGCTGAGCATCGGCTCGTCGGCCGACCACGGTTCCGGGAACGTCACGGCGAAAGCGTCTCACGCACCGGACCGCGCACGGCACCGGCTCTCCGGGCCGGTCAGCTCTCCGGGCCGGTCAGCTCGCCGGCAGCAGCGGGCGCAGCTCGTCGAGCAGCGTGGCCGGGTCCTTCGCCCAGGCCAGCACGACCGCGTCGTCGGATAACCGCAGCGGGATCTCCCCGGTGCCCTTCGGCGGGGTGAAGCCGCCGCCGAGGACCCGGGTGCCCAGCGGGGCGCCCACGTCGGTGATCGCGGCGATCCGCTGCACCGGCAGGTCCTCGCGGCCCACGGTCAGCACCTCGGGCGTCAACCGGACCGCCAGCGCGCGGCGGCGGGCGTACACCCACAGCACGGTGGCGACCGCCAGCGCACCGGCCAGCAGGATCCACACCGGCAGGTTCACCCCGCCGGGGGTGAGCAGTTCGACGACCAGCCCGGTCAGCGCGAATCCCGGCCCCCACAGCACCGGCCACCAGGTCGATCCGGGCTCGGCGTAGAGCACCGGGCCGCTGTCGGCATCACTCATGCTCGCCGGTCACCCACTCCGTACTGGACGTCGTCCAACTGCACCAGGCCGCGGCGCCGCCGAGCACCAGCACGATCAGGTCGGCCGCCGCGAACGAGCGGCTGCCGAGCACCGTCACGACCTGCACCACCAGCAGCACGCAGACCCCGATCCTGGCCCACGGCCTGCGCCCGCGGATCAGCACCCCCGCCAGCGCGTAGCCCGCGGCGAACACGACGGCGAGGCCGGTGTTGAGCAGCAGCAGGTCCAGCGCCGCGGCCTCCGCCCGGTCCGGCGCGGCCGCACCCGCTTCGACGAGCCGCCGCCGCAGCGCGTCCCGGTCCGCCCAGGAGAACGCGGTCTGCACGAGCAGGAACGCGGCCAGCGCCGACCACAGCCCGACCGCGGCGCGGACCGACCCGGGCGGCCCGCTCACCGCCCGGACCCGGCGGGCCGGAAGTACCGGTTCGACGCGGGCAGCCGCACCAGCACCAGGAACGCGAGCATCGCCAGCAGCCCGACGGCGCTCTGCGCGTGGCCGAGCGCCACCACCCCCGCGGGAACGGCGAGGGCGGGCTCGCCGGTGACCAGGCCGCCCACCGAGTAGAAGACCCAGATCCCGGCGAAGGTGCTGAGCACGACCCGCGCCCAGCCGCGCCCGGCCCGCAGCGCGAACCCGAAGGCGATCCACAGCGCGGTCAGCGCGACCATCACCAGCACCGCGACGACGAAGACGACCGCCCCGATCCCGGCCACCGCCGCGGCGACCTCCGGATCGTCCGCGCCGACCGCGTCGGCCAGGAAGCCCCGCGCCAGCACCGAGCCCACCGCGTGCAGCGCGGTGACCAGCAGCGGCGCCAGGACCGCGAGCCAGAACGCGGCCACCACGGTCCCGGGCCGGGCGGGCGGCGGAGCGGGTTCCGGCGGTGGACCGAGCGGCGGTGCGGCCGGGGCCTGCGGACCGTGCCGGGGATCGGGCGGTGACGTCACTCCCGAACAGTAGGAATCTTGCGAGATCGCTGTCCACCGGGTTCACCGGAAACAGCGGGTGATGATCAGCTGCCGCTGAAGTGGTCCCGGGTCGAGGGCAGGTGCATGCACACCAGCGTCGCCACCAGCGCCACCGCCTGCGCGACCTCCAGACCGGTCAGCAGCGGCCCGTGCGAACGGGTGCCGACCAGCGACAGCAGCGTCGACACCGCCCACACGAACGCGACGGAGGTGAGCGCCACCCGGGCCCAGCCGCGGCCGCGCCGCAGGAACAGCACGAGCAGCCCCCACACGGCGGCCAGCAGCGCGTAGAACACGATCATCCCGGTGGCAACGCCGTAGTACACGCCGGAGATGTCGCCGTCGTTCGGCAGGAACGAGTCGGCCTCGCCCATCGCCTGCACGATCAGGTCGTCGGTGGTGGCCAGCCGCACGCCGAGGATCACGAACGCGATCACCACGTCGGCGATGCCGAGCAGGCACGCCGCGGACACCGCGCGCGGCCTGCCGACCGGCGAGCTGCCCACCCACACCTGCCCCGCCGTGCCGCCGAACGCGACGGGCCGCAGCGGTGGCGCGGTGAACGGCTCGGGCTGCGGCGCGGCACCGGGCGCGGCGGGCCGGATGCCGGTGATCCGGCCGCCGGACACCTCGGAGTCGGGCAGCAGGCCACCGGTCGACGGGTGCTGCTGCGCCGCGGGCTGGCCGCCCTGGTCCTGCCGGTCCGGGTCCTGCGAGGCTGTCACGTCATCGAGCCTAGATCACGCACGCCGTCCGGCGCCGCGACGAACGCGGACGGATCGGACGATCCGGGCCGTCAGCGCAGGAACGGCCCCGGCGGTGGCGGTGCCCACTGCTGCGGGGGCCGCGGCCGCCGGGTCGCCCGGAAGTACCGGTTCGTCTCCGGCAGGTACATCAGCACCAGCGCGGCCAGCTCCAAAGCGGTCACCAGCACGCCGAAGACCACGTCCGAGGTCTCCACCCGCACCTGGGTGATCCGCAGCAGCTCCGCCTGCCCGATGCTGGACATCAGCAGCAGGGTGCCCAGCGTGCCGAACGCGCCGAACCCGGCGAACACGGTGAGCACCACCCGCGCCCAGTTCTTGCCCTGCGTCATCCGCAGCGACAGCGACACGTACAGCGCCAGCACCGCCAGCAGGTACAGCAGGTCGAACATGATCAGCGCGTTGATCTGGTCGTCGAGCTGCGTCTGCGACAGGTCCGGCAGCGCGGTGCGCAGCTCGGTCGCGAGCGCGCGCCGGTCGCTGAGCCGCACGTACGCCCGGACCAGGCCGAGCAGCGCGGCGGCGATCCACAGCCAGCGGGCGATGTTGAGCGGGGTGGGCAGCGGCGGGCGTTCGGCGGTCGCTCCCTCGCCGGTGCCGCCGACGCGGTCGGGGTGCTGCGGGTGCGTCACCGGATCCCCAAGCTCTCCCGGTACCACTGCGCGGCTTCGGTGGCCCAGTAGGTGAGCACCACGTCGGCACCGGCGCGGCGGATGGAGGTCAGCGTCTCCTGGACGGTGCGCTTGCGGTCCAGCCAGCCGCGGGCCACCGCGGCCTCGATCATCGCGTACTCGCCGGACACCTGGTACGCGGCGACCGGCACGTCGGCCAGCCCGGCCACGTCCCGAAGCACGTCCAGGTAGGACATGGCGGGCTTCACCATCACCATGTCGGCGCCCTCGGCGAGGTCCAGGTCCGCCTCGCGGAGCCCTTCGCGACCGTTCGCCGGGTCCTGCTGGTAGGTGTTGCGGTCCCCGCTGAGCTGCGAGTCCACCGCCTCCCGGAACGGGCCGTAGAAGGCGGAGGCGTACTTCGCGGAGTAGGCGAGGATCGAGGTGTCCTCGAAGCCGGTGACGTCGAGCGATTCCCGGATGACGCCGACCTGCCCGTCCATCATCCCGCTGGGGGAGATCACGTGGGCGCCCGCTTCGGCCTGCGCCACGGCCATCTCGCCGTACACCTGCAGGGTGCGGTCGTTGTCCACCACGCCGTCCTCGTCGAGCACGCCGCAGTGGCCGTGGTCGGTGAACTCGTCCAGGCAGGTGTCGGCCATGATCACGGTCGCGTCGCCGACCTCGGCGGCCAGGTCGCGCAGCCCGGTGTTGAGGATGCCGTCCGGGTCGACGGCGCCGGAGCCGGTGGCGTCGTGCTCGGCGGGCACGCCGAACAGCATCAGGCCGCCGACGCCCGCGGCGACCGCTTCGGACGCGGCGCGGCGCAGCGAATCGCGGCTGTGGTGCACGACGCCCGGCATGGAGCTGATCTCGACCGGTTCGGCCAGGCCTTCCCGCACGAACATCGGCAGCACCAGGTGCCGCGGCTCCACGCTCGTCTCGGCGACCAGCCGCCGGACGGCGGGGGTGCGGCGCAGCCTGCGCGGGCGGTGCGACGGGTACATCGGCGAGCTCCCTCGTGGCGAGGAGGGGCGGCCGCGGGCGGCCACCCGCTCGGATTGATCTTCGGGCGGGCACCCGCGCCGGGTGTCCGTTTCCTCCCCCGTGAGCCTGCCAGGGCGGGAGACGGCGGTGGCCCGGACCCCGTGGTCAACGAGATCCGGGCCACTCGGCTCAGCTGCGGCGCGCCCGCTTCGCCTTCTTCGGCGGCGGCAGCGCACCTTCGGCGCGCAGCCGGGCGGCGTGCTCGGCGAGCGCGTCCACCAGAGCGGGCACCTGCGCCAGTTCCGGCTGCACGTCCACCCGCAGGCCGAACTCCTTGGCGGTCTCGGCCGTGTTCGGGCCGATGCAGGCCACCAGGGTCCGCGCGTGCGGCTTGCCCGCGATGCCGACCAGGTTCCGGACCGTCGACGAGGAGGTGAAGCACACCGCGTCGAACCCGCCGGTCTTGATCATCTCGCGGGTCTCGGCCGGCGGCGGCGCGGCCCGGACCGTGCGGTAGGCCGTCACGTCGTCGATCTCCCAGCCGCGCTCGCGCAGTCCGGCGGCCAGCGTCTCGGTGGCGATGTCCGCCCGCGGCAGCAGCACCCGGTCCACCGGGTCCAAGATGTCGTCGTGCGGCGGGAAGTCCTGCAGCAGGCCCTCGCTGGACTGGTCGCCCGAGGGCAGCAGCTCCGGCGTGATGCCGAACGAGCGCACCTTCTCCGCGGTGGACTCGCCCACGCAGGCGATCTTCACACCGGAGAACGCGCGGGCGTCCAGCCCGAACTCGCGGAACTTCTCCCACACCGCGCGGACCGCGTTCGTGGAGGTGAACACCACCCACTGGTAGCGGCCGTCGACGAGGCCCTTCACCGCGCGCTCCATCTGCGCGGGGCTGCGCGGCGGCTCCACCGAGATCGTCGGCACCTCGTGCGAGACGGCGCCGTGCGACCAGAGCCGCTCGCTCATCGAACCGGCCTGCTCCTTGGTGCGCGGCACCAGGATCTTCCAGCCGTACAGCGCCCGGGACTCCCACCAGGACAGGCCCGAGCGGTCGCCCACGACCGAACCGATCGTCACGACCAGCTGGCCCTGCAGCTCACCGGCGTCGGCGGGCAGCGAGGCCAGCGTCGTGTCGATGGTGCGCTGCGAGACCGTGGTGCCGGAGGAGGTCACCGCCACCGGGGTCTGCGCGGTCAGGCCGTGCTCCATCAGCGCCGAAGCGGCCTCGGCCAGGTGGCTGCCCGTGGTGTGCAGCACCAGCGCGCCGGGGGCGGCGGCCAGCGCCGCCCAGTCCACCTCGCCGCGCACGTCGACCTCGGTGTGCCCGGCGCCGAGCGCGACTCCCGCGTAAGCGGGGACCGCGCTGCCCGGGGACACGCCGGGGACCACGTCGAAGGCCGCACCGGTCTTGGCGACCTCGCGGACCTCCCGGACCACGGCGTCCACCGTCATCGGATCACCGGCGACGAGCCGGACCACCGAGCGGCCGGTGTCGGCCTCCTTCGCCAGGTCCTGCGCGACCTCGGCGGGTTCCCCCGCCGCCGGGCGCGACTCGGCGCCGTCGGCGGCCAGCGCCAGCACGTCGGCCGGCACGTCGGGGTCGGTCACCACCAGCGACGCGGTGGTGAGCAAGTACCGGGCCCGAACGGTGAGCAGGCCCGCGTCCCCTGGGCCGGAGCCCACGAATGCGACCCGTCCGGGGCTCTTGCGTGTCATCAGCGCACTCTCCATCAACTACTACCGGGACCGCTGAGCAAAGCGTCCCTGGCATCGAGCAGCTCGGCGGCCAAGGCCAGGCCCAACTGCTCTGCGGCGGTCGTCTCACCAGTGGCGGAGGCGCGCACCAGGCGGTTCTCGTCGGTCGCCATGACCCCGCGAACGGACAGCCGCTGCGCCACGCGCCCGTCCTCGTCGAGGTCCTCCACCACTTCGGCCAGCGCGCCGATCGGCGCACTGCAGCCTGCCTCCAGCGCAGCCAACATGGCGCGCTCGGCGGCCACCGCGGCGCGGCTGGCCTGGTCGTCCAGAACGGACTGGAGCAGGTGCTCGGTGTCCACGTCGTCGACGCGGCATTCCACAGCCAGCGCGCCCTGGGCGGGCGCGGGCAGCATCTGGAGTGGATCGAGCGATTCCGTGATCACCGCGAGCCGGCCGACTCTGGCCAGCCCGGCGCGGGCGAGCACGACGGCGTCCAGCTCACCGTCGGTCACCTTGCGCAGGCGGGTGTCCACGTTGCCGCGGATGCCGCGCACCTCCAGGCCGAGGCCGAGGGCCTCCAGCTGGCTGGCGCGGCGCGGCGAACCGGTTCCCACGAGGGAGCCCGGGGGCAGTTCACCGAGCGTCAGACCGTCCCGCGCCACCAGCGCGTCCCGCGGGTCCTCGCGGACCGGGACTGCGGCCAGCGACAGCCGGGGGTCTTGTTCGGTCGGCAGATCTTTGTAGGAGTGCACGGCGACGTCGACCTCGCCGCCGGCGAGGGCCTCGCGCAGCGCCGAGGTGAACACGCCCACGCCGATCTCGGCGATCGGCGCCATCGAGCGGTCGCCGGGCGTGGCCACCTCGACGAGCTGGGTGGGGTAGCCCGCGGCTTCCAGCTGCTCGGCGACCATCCCGGTCTGGGCCATCGCGAGCGCGCTGCCGCGCGTGCCGATGCGCAGCGTCTTGTTCACCGGTCTTCACCGTCCTGTTCCGCCCCGTCCTGGGCGAGGGGGTCCCGCAGCAGCGCCTGCGCCGAGTGCGCGCCGGTCACCGGCACGTCCTCCGCGGAGCGGGGCGTGCGGATCGCGGTCGGCGCCTGCGGGTCCAGTTCGAAGAGTTCCCGCAGCGCCTCGGCGTAACCGGAGCCGCCGGGAACGGATGCCAGTTCCTTCACCCGGACCGTGGGTGCGTGCAGCAGCTTGTCCACGACGCGGCGCACCGTGCGGGACAGCTCGTCGCGCACCGGTCCGTCCAGTTCGGGCAGCCGCGAGTCCAGCCGCAGGAGTTCGGAGTCGACGACCTCGGCGGCGCGCTTGCGCAGCGCCGTGACCGTCGGGGTGACCTCGGCGGAGCGCTGCGAGGCGAGGTAGCCGCGCAGCTCGTCGGCGACGATCGCCGCGGCGCGGTCGGATTCGCTGCCGCCGCGCTGCGCGGTGAGCCGCGCTTGCAGGGTCTCCAGGTCGACGACGGCGACGCCGGGCAGCTCGGCGACCTCGGGCGCGGTGTCCCGCGGCAGCCCCAGATCGCAGAACAGCAGCGGCTGGCCGCTGTCGTCCCGGTCCCGCACCGCGTCGGCCACGACGTCCTCGGTGATCACGGCACCGACGGCTCCGGTGCAGGTCACCACGAGGTCGGCGGCGGCGATCGCGGAGCCGAGCCCCGCGAGCTCCACCGCGTCCGCCGGGATGCCCTCGGCGCGCAGCGACTCGGCGAGCCGGGCGCCGTTGGCGGCGGTGCGGTTGGCGATGACCACGGAGCCGATCCCGGCGCGGCGCAGCTGCGCGGCCGCCAAGCCGCCCATGGAACCCGCGCCGACGAGCAGCGCGCGCTTCCCGGCGACACCGCCCAGCAGCGCTTCGGCGTCGGACAGGGCCTCGGAGACCACCGAGGCACCGGCGGCGTCGATCTCGGTCTCGGCGTGCACCCGCTTGCCGACGCGCAGCGCCTGCTGCGCCAGCTCGTGCAGCGTGCGCCCGACGGTGCCGGCCTGGTCGGCGACGCCGTAGGCCTGCCGCAGCTGGCCGAGGATCTGCGCCTCGCCGACGACCATCGAGTCCAGCCCGGCGGCCACGGAGAACAGGTGCTCCACCGCGGCACCGGCGTAGTGCACGTAGAAGTGGTCGGCGAGCTCGGCGACCTCGGCCCCGGCCTTGCGGGCCAGCACCTCGGTCACGTCGTTCAGCCCGCCGTGGAAGGTCTCGGCGACCGCGTACACCTCGACGCGGTTGCAGGTGGAGACCAGGAAGGCCTCGCTGATGTGCGGACGGCCGAGCAGCTCGTCGAGGACCTTGCCGACCTCGTCGGCGCCGATCGCGACCCTCTCCAGCACCCGTACCGGGGCGCTCCGGTGGGAGAGCCCGACGGTGAGCAGGTTCACGGCCGAACCACCATCCCGTCCACATCACCGCGCTCCGGCGCGGAATCGGAGTTCCCGTTCCCGTTCGCCCCGCCGCCCGGCGGACCGGCGTCGGTGCCGGCCACGCCGGGCACCACCATCGCCTCCTGGTTCCGGCGCGCGACGTGGAAGGACAGGATCTGCATCTCCACGGCCAGGTCGACCTTGCGCACCTCGACGTGCTCGGGGACCTGCAGGACGACCGGGGCGAAGTTCAGGATGCACACCACGCCGCCTTCGACGAGGCGGTCGCAGACGTCCTGCGCCCCCTCGGTGGGCGTGGCGATGACGCCGATGGTGACCTCGCGCTCGCGGCAGACCTCGACGATGTCGTCGACGGAGCTGACCGGGATGCCGCCGACCGGCACGTCCAGCAGGTCGGGGTCGAGGTCGAACAGCGCGGCCACCGGGAAGCCCCGGTTCAGGAAGCCGCCGTAGTTGGCGAGCGCGTGCCCCAGGTTCCCGATGCCGGCCACGGCGACGCGGTGCTTCTTGGTGAGCCCGAGCGTCCGCTCGATCTGGCCGATCAGCACCGCCACGTCGTAGCCGACGCCGCGGGTGCCGTAGGAGCCGATGTAGGACAGGTCCTTGCGCAGCTTCGCCGAGTTCACCCCGGCGAAGGCGGCGAGCTCTTCGCTGGACACGGTGCCGGTGCCGCGCTCTTCGAGGCCGGACAGCACGCGCAGGTACACCGCGAGGCGTGCGACGGCCGCTTCCGGAATGGCCCGCGCCCGTTCCCGGGCGGCGGGGACCGCGATGGATTCGGCGGGTGACCCTGACCCGGACGGGACGTCCGCCGGCTGCCCGGCCTCGTCCCGTTCGCCCTCTCCGTGGGCCGTCACTGGCTCTCCCTCGACCTGACTTGGTGCTGCTCGTCCGCCGCGCTCGCCGGCCGAGCGGCGCACCGGAGTGGAAACGGGGGTGCGAACCGCCGACCTCGATGACACGGCTCGAACTCCACCGTAGCCATTTGTGAAGACATGCACAAAGTTCCCCGACGTCCGCACCAGCGGCCGCCGGACCACCCCGCACCATGATGTCGGATGCGCCCCCCGCCAGCCAAAACGGCTGGTCAGAGCGACGATATCGGTGTCATCGCGCGGCTTCCGATGCGTTTTCCGCCGCGCAGGCGACCTCCCGGCCCGCCGCCCGGTGCGAAACGACACACCGGCCGGCACCGGGCCGGTGCACGGCGGGTCAGCGGCTGAGCGCGGCGCGGAGCCGGGCGGGTTCGACCTTCCAGTAACCGTGCTCGACGCCGTCCACCAGGACGACCGGCACCCGGTCGCCGTACTCGGCGCGCTGCTCGGGGTCGGCGTCCACGTCCTCGGTCGCCCACGGCACGTCGAGCTCGGCGCACACCTCGCGGACGGCGGCGAGCGCCTCGTCGCACAGGTGGCACTGCTCGCGCACCAGCAGCGTCACCGCGTGCTGCCCCGATTCCCCGGTTCCCGGCACTTCCGACCTCCTCCAGCGGACCTGCCCCCAAGGTAGCGGGACCGGTCAGGCCGGCGGGGTGCGGAGCGTGCGGCGGGCGATCTTGCCGGTCGGCGAGTGCGGGAGCTCGGTGGCGAAGCCGACCTCGACGGGGACCTTGAACTTGGCGAGCCGGGCCGCGCAGTGCGCCCGCACCGAGTCCTCGGTGAGCTCGGTTCCGGGGCCGGCGACGACGACGGCCCGGACCGCCTCGCCGCGCGCCTCGTCGGGCACGCCGACCACGGCGGATTCGACGACGCCGGGCAGTTCGGCGAGCACCGCCTCCACCTCCCGCGGGTACACGTTGAAGCCGTTCACGATGATCAGGTCGGTGGCGCGGTCCACCAGGTGCAGGTCGCCGTCGGCGTCGAAGTAGCCGACGTCGCCGGTGCGGAACCAGCCGTCCTGGTCCGGTCCGTGCGCCGCGTCCGGCCAGTAGCCGCGGAACAGGTTCGCCCCGCGCACCGACACCCGGCCGGTGTCGCCGTCGGCCTCGTCGATCGGGGAGCCGTCGGTGTCCACGAGCCGCAGCTGCACGCCCGGCAGCGCGCGGCCCACCGATCCCGGTTTGGCCCGGCCCCCGGCGAGCGTGGTGGTCAGCACCGGCCCGGTCTCGGTGAGGCCGTAGCCCTCGAACACGTCCAGCCCGGTCGCGGAGCGCACCGCGCTCGCCACGTCGGCGCCCAGCGGGGCCGCGCCGGAAGTCAGCAGCCGCACCGTGGACAGGCCCTCGCGGAGCCGGTGGGGTTCCAGCCGCAGCCACTCGCGGTACATCGGCGGCACGCCCACCACACCGGTGACCCGGTGCCGCGAGATCGCGGTCAGCGCCTCCTCGGCGTCGAAGCGCGGCAGCAGCACGGCGGTGGCACCGACGGCGGCGACCTGCAGCATGCCGGGGCCGAGGCCGAAGGCGTGGTACATCGGCAGCGCGAGCAGCACCCGATCGGCGGCGTTGACCGGCATCGGGCGCAGCCGCCCGCACTGGTGCACGTTCGCCAGCAGCGCCGCGTGCGGCAGCATCGCGCCGCGCGCCGGCCCGGAGGTGCCGGAGGTGTAGCAGAGCACGGCGAGGTCGGCGGGTTCCCGCGGCAGCTCCTGCTCGGCGCGCTCCTCGCCGGTCGGCGGGTCGAGCTCGGCGATGCCGCCGAGGTCGCGGACGGCGGTGCCCGCCGGAGCACCGCCGCGGACGAGCAGCGCGGCGCCGCTGTCGTCGAGGACGCGGCGCAGCTCCGGCGCGGGCGCCGAGGGCGGCAGCGGCACGGCGACGGCGCCGGCCCGGAACGCGGCGAACAGCGCGACGCAGAACTCGAACCCGGTGGGCAGCGCCAGCGCCACCCGGTCCCCGGGCCGCACGCCGGCCTCCCGCAGCCGCCACCCGTAACCGGTGCAGGCGGCGTCCAGCTCGGACCAGCTCATCCGGTGCCCGGCGAGGTCGATCAGCGCGGGGTGGCCGGGTCCGCGCTCGGCGGCGGCGCGCACGAGGTCGGCCAGGTTGACGTCGGGCGCGGTGGCGCCGGTCCGGCCGGTGACCGGGGGTGGGCACGCTTCGGTCGACATGGCGCACCTCCATCGCCGTCCCCGCGGCGCGTCCGCGGCCGGGGGTGTTCGACATCACTCAACCGCGTCGGAGGGCGGCGGGGCAACCGCGATGAATCCGAAACCTCGGAGCACTACCTACTTATGAGTAACAACACGTATGCTCCGGCGGAACCACCTGGTTCCACTTCACAGCACCAGACCAGCACGCCCCCGGTGATCCGCGGCTCGCGCAGCACCGCGAACGGGTCACCACCACGGCAGGAGGTCGGTCGAGACAATGCTCAGCACGCTGCCCATCCCCGTCCATCCGGCTCCCTCCCGGCCCGCGCACCTGCCGCACCGCCCCGCGCACCCCCGCGCCGAACCGCGGCCCGCGCCCGAGGCGCCCGTGCCCGGCGAGAGCTGGCGGCACGTGAGCGCGGCGCAGAACGGCGACCTCGACGCGTTCGGCAGGCTCTACGACGAGTACTCGCCCGTCGTGTACCGCTACGTGCTGTTCCGGGTCAGCGACCACTGCCTCGCCGAGGACATCACCAGCGAGACCTTCCTGCGGGCGCTGCGGCGCATCGCCACCGTCAGCTACCAGGGCCGGGACGTCGCCGCCTGGTTCATCACCATCGCGAAGAACCTGGTGCTCGACCACGTGAAGTCCAGCCGGACCCGGCTGGAAGTGCCGATCCCCGAGCTCCCCGACGCCCAGCACCGAACGCAGCACCACGGCGGCCCGGAGCAGCACGTGCTCGACGCCGCCACCCAGCAGGAGCTGCTGCGCTGCGTGCGGCAGCTCAACCCGGACCAGCGCGAATGCATCCGGCTGCGGTTCATGCAGGGCCTGTCGGTCACCGAGACCGCCCAGCGCATGCAGCGCGGCGAAGGCGCCGTCAAAGCGCTGCAGCACCGCGCCGTGCGGCGCCTCGGCCAGCTGCTGCCCGACGACCTGCGCTGACCCGGGCCGATCGAAGCCGGTCCCGGCCGATCAGCGCGGACCGCGCCAACGCGCCGGGCGGGAGCCTCTAAGCTGGAGGCCTTGCTGGGCCGGGTCGCCGCACCGGCGGGAACGCCCCGCTCAGCGACCCTGGTACGCCAGGACCCGAACCCGAGCAACATCCAGCCGGAGCAAGACCGGGAGGCGCGGCGGTGCCGACAAGTCCAGGCCCAGCCGAAGGCCCAGGCCACGACGGCCGACGGCGCGGCGGCTCGGCGCGCCACGACCGGGAGGCCGGGGGCGAGGACGCGGCCGAGCCGCGGCTCGGCCCGCCGGACGGCGAGCCGCGCGAGACCCCGTCCGCGCTGGACCCCGCCGAGGGCTCGTTCGACAGCGCGAAGGTCGCCGGCCGCGCCTCGGCCGAAGCGGCCGTGGCGGGAGCGGAACCGGGCGGGTCGCTGACCGCGCCGCCGGACCTCACCGCCGCCGCCTTCTTCGACGTGGACAACACGATGATGATGGGCGCCTCGCTGTTCCACTTCGCCCGCGGCATGGCGGCCCGCAAGTTTTTCACCGCCTCCGACCTCGCCGGGTTCGCGTGGCAGCAGCTGAAGTTCCGCGTCGGCGGCCGGGAGAACGCCGACGACGTGCAGGCCAGCCGGGAGCAGGCGCTGTCGTTCGTCGCCGGGCGCAAGGTCGCCGAGCTCGTGGAGCTCAGCGAGGAGATCTACGACGAGCTGATGTCCGACCGCATCTGGGCGGGCACCCGCGCCCTCGCCCAGATGCACCTCGACGCCGGTCAGCGGGTGTGGCTGGTGACCGCGACCCCGGTGGAGCTGGCGCAGATCATCGCCCGGCGGCTCGGGTTGACCGGTGCGCTGGGCACCGTGGCCGGGCACGTGGACGGCGTCTACACGGGGCGGCTGGTCGGCGAGATGCTGCACGGGCGGGCGAAGGCGCACGCGGTGCGCGCGCTGGCCGCCAGCGAGGGCCTGGACCTGCGCCGCTGCACCGCGTACTCGGACTCGGCGAACGACGTGCCGATGCTGTCCGCGGTGGGCACCGCGGTGGCGGTCAACCCGGACCAGCGGCTGCGGGACATCGCCCGGTCCCGGGGCTGGGAGATCCGCGACTTCCGCACCGGGCGCAAGGCCGCCCGCATCGGCGCGCAGTCGATGCTCGGCGCCAGCGCGGTCGCGGGCGCCATCGCGGCGGGCCTCGCCTACCGGCGTCGCGACCGCTCCTGACGGGGCGGCCGGCCCGGCGGCTCACCCCAGGAAGACGTTCTGGCGGCCGGCCAGCAGGCGGTAGAGGGTCTGCTGGATGATCTCACGGACCTGGTCGCTGAGGCTGAACACGACCATCGGGTCGTCGGCGGCCCCCTCCCCGTAGGAGGCGGTCTCCACCGGCTCGCCGAACTCGATGTACCACTTCGACGGCAGCGGCACCGCGCCCAGCAGCCCGAAGTGCGGGAACAGCGGCGTCACCGGGAAGTACGGCAGCCCCAGCAGCCTGGCCAGCGGCCGGATGTCGCCGAGCTTCGGGTAGATCTCCTCGGCCCCCACGATCGAGCAAGGCACGATCGGCACCCCGGTGCGCATCGCCGCCGACACGAACCCGCCGCGGCCGAAGCGCTGCAGCTTGTACCGGTCCCGGTAGGGCTTGCCGACGCCCTTGAAGCCCTCCGGCCACACGCCGACCAGTTCACCGGCCCGCAGCAGCCGCTCCGCGTCCGGGTTGCACGCCAGGGTGTGCCCGGCCTTGCGCGCCAGCGAACCGACCATCGGCAGCCGGAACACCAGGTCCGCGCCGAGCATCCGCAGGTGCCTGCCCGGGTCGTGGTGGTCGCGCAGCGCGACCGTCGTCATCAGCGCGTCCAGCGGCAGCGTGCCCGAGTGGTTCGCGACCACGAGCGCGCCCGAGTCGGGGACGTTCTCCAGCCCGATCGCCTCGACCCGGAACCACTTCTCGTACAGCGGCCGCAGCGGCGGCACCACCAGGTGGTCGGTGAGGTCCTCGTCGAAGCCGAACTCGTCGACCTGGTAGTCGCCGAGCAGCCTGCGGCGGGCGAAGGCCAGCGCGTCGGCGACCGCGTCCTCCCAGCCGTCCTCGCGCTCCTCCGGCTCGGGCAGCGGGGCGGGGCCGGGCCGCGCACCGCCGGGACGCTGGTCCGCCGGGTGCAGCGGGATCACTCGGGCGTCCGCCATCTGGCCTCCTGGTTGCCGCAGTCTGGTCAAGGTCACCGCAGTCGGGCGAGCAGGGCGCCGACGCCGCGCTCCCACGCCACGACCTGCTCCGGGTCGATCACCGGTTGCAGGTCGCGGCCGCGCACGAAGTCGTCGAACGCCTGCTGCGTGGTCCAGCGCGGGGTGAAGCCGAAGCTCTCCCGCAGCCTCGTGGTGTCCACGACGCGCCCGAAGTTCAAGAACCGCATCTGCTCCGGGGAGAAGTCGACCAGCCGCGCGCCGCGGAAGAACCGGCTCACCGCGGGCACCCCGGCCCGCGGGATCGGCACCGCGACCCGCCCGGCGCGGCGGATCGCCTGCGAGAGCATCAGCACCCCGTCGCCGCCCGCGTTGTACACGCCGGGCAGCGCACGGGTGGTGGCCTTCTCCAGCACGGCCAGCGCGTCCTCGGAGTGCAGCAGCTGCATCCGGGCGTCGTAACCGAGCACGGTCGGCACCAGCGGCAGCGCGAAGTAGCGGGTGAGGTCGGCGTCGATGCGCGGACCGATGAGGTGGGTGAAGCGCAGCGTGGTGATGTCCACGTCGGGCCGGCGCCTGCCGAAACCGCGCACGTAGCCCTCGATCTCCCCGGCGTCCTTCGCGTATCCGGAGGAGGGCAGGTCCTTCGGCTCCATGTCCTCGGAGAACACGGCGGGATCGCGCGGGCTGGCGCCGTAGACGGCGGTGGTCGACTTGACCACCAGCCTGCGCAGCTCCGGGGCCTTCTGGCAGGCCGCCAGCAGCTGCATGGTGCCGATGACGTTGAGCTCCTTCATCGCGGCCCGCCCCGCCGGACCGGACTGGGAGTTCACCGCCGCGTGCACCACGGTGTCCACGCCGGAACCGGCGATGACCTTCGCGATGAGCGGGTTGCGGATGTCGGCGCGCACGAACTCGGTGCGCCCCATCCGGCGGCGCAGGTCGGGACGCGGTGGCGCGGTGTCCACGCCCAGCACGCGTTCGATGTCGGGGTTGGCGGCGAGCCGCGCGGCGAGGTGCCCGCCCAAGAAGCTGCTCACGCCCGTCACGAGCACGACGTTCGGCACCATGGTTCTCCCCGAGAGGTCCGGCCGGAGGGGTTCGCTCGCGCCCGCCCACCGGAAGCCGGCCGCGATCGCGGAGCGCGAGCTCCGCGCACGATGCTACCGAGCGCGGTCACCCGCTCCGGTTTCGCGCGGGCGACGCCGCGATGTCCTCGTGCACCCCACCAGCGGCCGGTGCGGTCGGCAACCCGGACGATCCCGGACCACCTGGGCGGAGGGGGTGGCAAAACGACCGCCGCCGACCCGAAGTGGTCGGCGGCGGCGAAGGCGCGAGATCCGAGACTCCCGATCTCGCACCGCGTGGGCGCGGGCCGGAGTCCGGCAGATCCCTTACTTGCCCAACTTGCGACGCTGGACGCGGGTCCTGCGCAGAAGCTTGCGGTGCTTCTTCTTGGACATGCGCTTGCGGCGCTTCTTGATGACCGAGCCCATGCGGAATCCTTCGCTGTCGGCGTTGGTACGAACGTCTTCTCGTGCCGGTGCTGCCCCTGGCGCACCGCCGGTGGGAGCACCGGCAGCAGGCACGATCGATCCCGCAGCCTACCCGCCCACCGGTCACCCCCTGACGGAGTGGTCCGTCAGGGCGGCCCGGCGCCCCCGGACGGGCGCCGCCGCGCCCGGGGGACGACGGCGCTCATCCCGCGTTGTAGTAGGCGTTCTCCAGGTAGGAGTGCACGTCGTTCTCCGCCACGCGGAAGGAGCGCCCCACGCGTGCCGCGGGGAGCTCACCGGCGTGCACCAGCCGGTAGACGGTCATCTTCGACACCCGCATCAACCTGGCCACTTCGGCCACGGTGAGGAATTGCACGTTCCCCACCTGCGGGGGTGCTTGCTGGCTGGGTTCCGAGTTCGCAGACATGCTTCACCGAGTCCTTCGGCTCGCGCGCGCCGTCGGCTTCCCCTCCGACGGACTCCACACGCACGTGCTCCGTCGAGAGTAGCGGGACGGTTGGGATCCCTGCGATGCGCGAACGTCCCGGGTTCAGCGGTTTCCGCCTGTCAGCGCGGGGGAACCGGGGGTTTAGTCGTGCGCGCGGCCCAGTTCCACCGAACGGTCCCTGGCGGCTTCGATGGCGTCGATGAGGGCGGCCCGCACACCGTGCTTCTCCAGCTCGCGGATGCCCGCGATGGTGGTCCCGGCGGGCGAGGTCACGGCCTCGCGGAGGATCGTCGGGTGGCCCTCCGTGCCGTCGCGCAGCATCGTCGCGGCGCCCACCGCGGCTTGCACGATCAGGTCGGCGGCGGTGGCCCGCGGGATGCCGAGCAGGATGCCCGCGTCGATCATCGCTTCGACCAGGTAGAAGAAGTAGGCGGGCCCGGAACCGGACAGCGCGGTCACCGCGTCCTGCTGGGTCTCGGGGACCCGGACGACCTTGCCGACGCTGCTGAGCAGTTCCTCCACCACGGCCAGGTGCTCGTCGCCCGCGTGCGATCCGGCGGAGATGGCGCTCATCGCCTCGCCGACGACCATCGGGGTGTTCGGCATCACCCGCACCACCGGGGTGCCTTCGGCGAGCCTGCGCTCGTAGAGCTTGGTGGGCAGGCCGGCGCACAGCGAGACCACCAGCGTCGCCGCGTCCAGCAGCGGCGCGACCTGGTCCAGCAGCGGCTCGATGTCCTGCGGCTTCACCGCCACCACGAGCACGTCGGCGCGGCGCACCGCGGTGGCGACGTCCACGTGCTCGATGCCGTACTCCGCGGTCAGCTGCGCGGCCCGTTCCGGGTGGCGCTCGGTGAACATCAGCTCATCCGCGTTCCGCCCCGCCTGCAGGAGCCCCGCCAGCAGCGACTCGCCGATCTTGCCCGCGCCCAGTACGGCAATCGAATTCATGCGGAACAGGGTGCCAGAACGTCCGCGCAGGACCCTCCCCAGGCGCCACCTGCGCGGTTAGTGTGTCGGCAACCACGACATCGATGTTGCGGAGCGCCGAGCGCGCGGACGAGGAGGTCCGATCCCGATGCTGAGCACGATGCACGACGGCCCGCTGTCGATCGCCAGGATCCTCGAGCACGGCAGCCGGGTACACGGTGCTTCGGAGGTGGTGACCTGGACCGGGGACGAGCCGCGCCGCCGCAGCTACGCCGAGGTCGGCAGGCGCGCGGCCCAGCTCGCGCACGGGCTGCGCTCCCTCGGCGTCACCGATGACCAGCGCGTCGCCACGTTCATGTGGAACAACGCCGAGCACCTCGAGGTGTACCTGGCGGCGCCCGCGATGGGCGCGGTGCTGCACACGCTGAACATCCGGTTGTTCCCGGAGCAGGTCAGCTACATCGCCGACCACGCCGAGGACCACGTCGTCGTCGTGGACGGGAGCCTGCTGCCGCTGTTCCAGAAGGTGCTGCCCGCGATGAGCACGGTGCGCCACGTCGTGGTCAGCGGCGGGGACCCGGCGGCGCTGGCGGCCCCGGACGGCGTCCAGGTGCACAGCTACGAGGAGCTGCTGCGCGGCCGCCCGGAGGTCTTCGAGTGGCCGGAGCAGGACGAGCGCGCCGCGGCGGCGATGTGCTACACGTCCGGCACCACGGGGAACCCGAAGGGCGTCGTCTACTCGCACCGCTCGATCTGGCTGCACTCGATGCAGGTGTGCATGTCGGACGGGATGGCGCTGGCGCAGGCGGACCGCGGCCTGGCGGTCGTCCCGATGTTCCACGCCATGTCCTGGGGCCTGCCGTACGCGGCGCTGATGTCCGGCGCCTCGCTGATCATGCCGGACCGGTTCCTGCAGGCCGAGCCGCTGGCCGCGATGATCTCCTCGCTGCGCCCGACGATGGCGGCCGCGGTGCCGACGATCTGGCAGGGCCTGCTGCAGCACCTGGAATCGCACCCCAAGGACATCTCCTCGCTGCGCGAGGTCGTGGTGGGCGGCTCGGCCTGCCCGCCCGCGCTGATGCGGACGTTCCAGGAGCGCTACGGCATCCCGGTGCTGCACGCGTGGGGCATGACCGAGACCTCCCCGCTGGGCAGCGTGGCCCGCCCGCCCGCGTCGGCGGTCGGCGAGTCGCAGTGGCCGTACCGGGAGTCGCAGGGCCGGTTGGCGGCGGCGGTGGAGGCACGGCTGATCGGCGACGACGGCCGGGAGCTGCCGTGGGACGGCACGAGCGTCGGCGAGCTGGAGGTGCGCGGCCCGTGGGTCACGTCCTCGTACCACGGCGGCGAGGACGTGGAGAAGTTCCACGACGGCTGGCTGCGCACCGAGGACGTCGGCACCCTGTCCGCGGACGGTTTCCTGCGGCTCACCGACCGCGCCAAGGACGTCATCAAGTCCGGCGGCGAGTGGATCTCGACGGTCGAGCTGGAGAACCACCTGGTGGCGCACCCGGCGGTGGCCGAGGCGATGGTGGTCGGCGTGCCGGACCCGAAGTGGGACGAGCGCCCGCTCGCGGCCGTGGTGCTGCACGAGGGCGCGTCGGCCGACGCGGCGGAGCTGCGCGCGTTCCTGTCCGACCGGGTCGCGAAGTGGCAGCTGCCGGAGCACTGGACGTTCCTGGCCGAGGCGCCGAAGACCAGCGTCGGCAAGTACGACAAGAAGCGGCTCCGCAAGCAGCACGCCGACGGCGCCCTCGACCTCGAACAGGCCTGACGCGCGCGGGCGGCGGCCCGGGAGCCGCCGCCCGCCCGGTCACGAGTCCTCGTCGTCGGCCGCGGAGTCGTCGATCCGCTGCTCCTTGGCGCGTTCGGCGTTGGAGAAGGTGTCCTGCACCTGGTCGAGGTGTTCGCGGACCAGGTGGGACAGGTGCAGGGAGCGGTCGTAGGCCGGGCCCTGCACCGTCGGCTGCGCCGCCGCGCTCCACTGCTCCCGGGCGCCGCACAGCTTGCACACCTGGCCGCCGCCGGAGTGCTCGAAGTCGAGCTGGATGGGGTGGATGCGCACGGACGGCACGACGGTCTCCCTGGTGTCGGCGGTGATCGGGCCCTCGGCGGCGATCGCGGCCGGAGCCGCCGCCACCCTAACCCCGCGCACCGGCCGAACCGGGCGAGCCGCACCGGCCCGCCCGGGATCGGGAACCGCTACCGCGCGCTCAGCGCCAGCTGCCGGGCCTGGCACACCAGCCGGCCGGTGGAGTCGATGACGAGGGTGTCCTCGTCGAACCACTGCCCGTGCACGGCCTTGGACTCCACGACCAGCCGCAGCCAGCCGTTCGCGGGCCGGGCCCGCAGCAGCGCCGTCAGCTGCACCGTCGGGGACCAGCCGAAGCGGCCCAGGTTGAAGGTGACCGGCATGGTGAGATCGCCCGCGACGAGCCCGAACAGCAGGTCCGGCTGCCCCTGGTGCGGGCGCGCCCACAACCGCAGCCGCAGCGGCTCCTCGGTGCTGCCGCGGAGGAACCCGGCGCCGCGCGGGTCGAGCCGCATGTCGCAGGCCTTGGACAGGCCACCCGGCCAGGACGCGTCCGTGCTGCCCAGGTCGATCGCGTCGGCGGGCGGGTTCACCGGCATGTCCGGCAGGTCCGACCAGCTGGGCGGCTCGTCGGGCACCTGGCCGAGGGTGATGGTGGCGTCCACGCACCGCTGCCCGGCCTGCTCCAGCACGGCGCGGACGACGGTGACGGTCCGCCCGGCCTTGAGCAGCTCGGTCCGCAGCAGCACCGGGCCCACCTTCGGCGAGTTCAGGTACTGCGCGCTGACCGACAGCGGTTCCAGCTGCGCATCACCGACGGCGGCGCGGCTGAGCAGCGCCAGCAGGTAGCCGCCGTGCGGGCGGTCCCCGACGGACCAGTCCGGGTGCAGGTCGGCGACGAAGGTGCCGTCGCCCAGCGGGCGGACGGCGAGGGTGTCGAGGAAGGGGGTGTCGTTCACGCGCGACCCGCGCAGTGCCGGCGTCGCTCCTGAGCGAGCGAGGCGCGAATCGTACTCATGCCATGATCCTACGTTCCCGCCCCGAAGTTGATCACCGGGTGGGGGGCCGGGCTCACCCCGCCCGCGGCCGACCCGGCGCCTGCAGGTGCAACCGCGCGAACACCAGCGCCTCCGCCAGCAACGCGGCCCGTTCCTGCTGGTTGCGCGCCTTGCGGCTGTTCACCTCCAGCACCACCGATCCGGCGAAGCCGTCCGCCGCCAGCAGCTCGCAGACCTCCGCGCACGGCTGCGAGCCGTGGCCCGGCACGAGATGTTCGTCACGGGGAGCCCCGGTCCCGTCGGCGAGGTGCACGTGCGCCAGCCGGTCCTGCATCCGCTTGTACAGCTCGATCGCGTCCACGTGCGCCGCGGCCGCGTGCGACAGGTCCAGCGTGTAGCTGCCGTAGCCGACCTCCGTCGGGTCCGGCGACGGCGTGAACGCGGACAGACCGCCGGACTTCCCGCCGCGCAGCCGGTTCAGCCGGTTCGGCGGGCGGATCGGGAACATGTTCTCCACCGCGACCCGGATCCCGCTGGTCTCCTCCAACGAGCCGACGAGCTCCGAGAAGCCCTCCGCGTACCGGCGCTGCCAGCGGAACGGGGGGTGCACCACCACCGTCGACGCGCCCAGGTCCGCGGCGGCCATCACGGCCCGGCGCAGCCGCTCCTCCGGCTCCGGCGACCACACCCGCTGGGTGATGAGCAGGCACGGCGAGTGCACCGCCAGGATCGGCACCCCGTGCTCCCGGGACAGCCGGTGCAGCGCGGCGACGTCCTGGCTCACCGCGTCCGCCCACACCATCACCTCGACCCCGTCGAAGCCCAGGTCCGCGGCCATCTCGAACGCGGCCCGGGCCGGCTGGGGCCACACCGATGCGCTGGAGAGCCCGACCGGGATGCCGGGGTGGTGCTCGGTCTCCGTCGTGTCCGGTTGCGGTGTCATGTGCTGCCCCAGCGTCTCGCGCCCCACCGGATCCTCCACGCGGCTCGGGATCCGCGCGGCGAACCCGGTCTCACTGCCCGATCAGCAGCAGTGCGGCGGGCGACACGGTGCAGATCAGGCCGACCAGCACCGCGAGCAGGATCGTCTGCAAGTCGTCGGTGCGCAAGAACTTCCGCGCGATGAACACCAGCGCGCCGGTGATCGCCAGCGCGGCGACCAGCGCCGCGATCGGGATCGCCGTCCACAGCCAGCGGAACGCGAACCACACCGCGCCACCGCACACCAGGCCCGCGCCGCCCTGCAGGGCGAGCACCAGCCACTCCTTGCCGGTGGTCGGCTCCGGCTCCTCCTCGTCGTCGGCGGCGTCGGCGCGGTAGTCGTCCGCGTCGAGCCCGGCGGGGAGCGCCTCGTCGTACTCGTCGAACTCGTCGTCGGCGTCGTAGCCGTCCTCGCGGTACCGGGTGGCCTCGGCGTCCTCGGCGTAGTCGTCGTAGTTCGCCGGGGACGCGTAGGCGGTGCCCGAGTCGTAGTCCTCGTAGTCGTCGAAGTCGTACGGGTCGTCGCCGCGCGCCGGGGCGGCGTCCGCAAGCGGGTAGGCGAGCATCGCGGTGCCGTCCGCACCGGCGCTCTTGGCCTCCGCCTCCACCCGCGGCAACTGCTCGGTGGCGCCTTCCAGCGGCACCGAGCGGGTCGGCTGCTCGTGCGGCCCGGCTGCGGGGGCCGGCCCCAGCGCGGGCTGCTGCACGGTCATCTCCGCGTCGGAGGGTCCCGCCTCGGGCGCGTCCGGCGGCGGGGTCGCACGCGGCGGTGCCCCGGCCGCGGCGAAGCGGCGGGCCCAGAAACCGGAGCCCTGGTCCGGGTCGGCGGTCTGCTCGTCCTCGACGGGCGGTGCCTGCGGTGCCTGCGGTGCCGGAGCGGGTGCCTGCGGAGCGGGGGCCTGCGCGGCGGGCGCCTGCGGGCGCGGCGGGCCGGGCGGCGGCCCTGCCGGGGGCGGCCCGGAGAACTGCTGCGGCGCCGCGGGCGGTGCCGGTGGCCCGGCGGGCGGTACCGCGGGCTGCGGCCCGGTGCCCTGCGGCTGCGGAGCGGCCCGGCCGGGCGCCTGCGGTGCGCCGCCCTCGGGCTGGCCGGAACCGGCCTCCTCGGCCTCCTCCGGCTTGATCGCGCGCATCGTGCCGCTGTCCGAGAGCACCCGCTGGATGATCGCCTGCGGGGCGGTCTCGCTCGGGTCCTCGGCTCGCCTGCGTCGCCTGTGCGCGCTGCGCTGCGAGCCGCCGCCGTACTCGGCGAGCAGCTCGGCGACGGTGCGCTGGCTCGGGTGCTCGGACCCGCTGTCCCGACTCATCGATTCCACCGTGCCCCGTAGTGGGCTTGCCGTCCAGTTCCCCGATCCACGTCTGACCCGTTCGCGGAGGTCCGCTCCGCGTCGAACGACCCGAACTCGGCGCGGGTCCGCATCGCAGTGTGGTCCTCTCCGTTGGCGTGGTCCAGCCGCCGGAGGATGACTCCTTCCCGCAGCGCCCACGGGCAGATGTCCAGTTCCGCCACCCCCAACGCGCGCATCACCGCCTCCGCGACGAGCGCACCGCTGATCAGCTGGTGCGAGCGCGCGCTGCTGACCCCGTCGAGCGTGGCCAGGTCGGCCGCCGACATCCGGGTGATGAACGCCAGCAGCTGCCGCAGCCCCGTCTCGGTGAGGCTGCGCGGCACGCGCGGACCCGCGGAGGCCGGTGCGGCGCCGGTCAGCCGGGCCAGCGAGCGGAACGTCTTCGAGGTGGCGACGGCGCGGTCGGGGCTGCCGCTCTTGCGGAACCGCTTCGCCGTCGCCGCCAGCTGGTCGTCCAGCCAGTCCCGCATCTCCGCCACCTGGCGCTGCGTCGGCGGGTCCTGCGGCAACCGGGTCCGGGTCAGCCGGCCCGCGCCCAGCGGCAGCGACGCCGCCAGGTCGGGCTGCTCGTCGATGCCGATCGCCATCTCCAGCGAGCCGCCGCCGATGTCCAGCAGCAGCAACCGGCCCGCGGACCAGCCGCACCAGCGGCGGGCGGCGAGGAACGTCAGCCGCGCCTCCTGCTCGCCGCTGAGCACGCGCAGCTCCACGCCCGTCTCGTCCCGCACGCGGGCGAGCACCTCGGCGGAGTTGCGGGCTTCGCGGATCGCGGAGGTCGAGAACGCCATCAGGTCCTCGCACCCCGCCTGCTCGGCGGCCTGCTTCACCTGCGCGACGTTGGCGACGAGCTCGTCGGCGTCGGCGTCGGCGAGACGCCCGTCGGCACCGATCCGCTCCGCCAGCCGCAGCACGGTCTTCTCCGATGTCATCGGGGTCGGATGGGCACCACGGTGCGCGTCCACCACGAGCAGGTGGACGGTGTTGGATCCGACGTCGAGCACCCCTAGGCGCATGACCGACAACGTTACCGGCCGCAACCGCGCCCCCGAGGCGGGTGGGGGCCGGGAATGCGCCCGAACCCGGACGTGCTGGGAGTTCCGCCCGGTTCGCGTCGGCAGCGGCGCGCGGTCACCACGCGCCCGGCCACCCGCCCCGGACCGGCGTTCGCGCAGGTGCGGGCGGGCGCCCGGCCGCGGGGACGCGCGCCCGCCCGCGCGTTCGGCGGCGAGCGGGCGCGCGGGGCGGATCACACCTCGAACTTGTAGCCCAGACCGCGGACGGTCACCAGGAACTGCGGTTCCGCCGGGTCCGGCTCCAGCTTGGAGCGCAGCCGCTTCACGTGGACGTCGAGCGTCTTGGTGTCCCCGACGTAGTCGGCGCCCCACACCCGGTCGATCAGCTGGCCGCGGGTCAGCACCCGGCCCACGTTGCGCAGCAGGTACTCCAGCAGGTCGAACTCCTTGAGCGGCAGGCTGGTCTCCTCGCCGCCCACGGTCACCACGTGCCGCTCCACGTCCATCCGGACCGGACCGGCCTCCAGCACCTGCGGCTGCAGGTCCTCGGCCTCGCCGCCGCGGCGCAGCACCGCGCGGACCCGGGCGATGAGCTCGCGGGCCGAGTACGGCTTGGTGACGTAGTCGTCGGCGCCGAGCTCCAGCCCGACCACCTTGTCGATCTCGCTGTCCCGCGCCGTCACCATGATCACCGGCACGGCGGAGCGCTGCCGCAGCTGCTTGCACACGTCGGTGCCGCTCATGCCGGGCAGCATCAGGTCCAGCAGCACGATGTCGGCGCCGTTGCGGTCGAACTCCTCGAGCGCCTCCTGCCCGGTCGTCGCGACCGCGGCGGTGAAACCCTCCTTGCGCAGCAGGAACGCCAACGGGTCTGCGAAGGACTCCTCGTCCTCCACGATCAGCACCCTGGTCACCGGACTCCTCCCGTTTCGACGGTTGCGACCCCGTCCGCACTATCGGTCTCGGGCCGGGTCTCCGCCCGGCCCCGTTCGGCCGCGCCCGGCCGGGCCTGGCCACCGGGCGGCTCGGAGCCGGTGGGCTCCGCGGCCGGTGCCGCGGCCTGCTCCCCGGCGCCCTCCGGGTCGGCCCCGTGCCGGGGCACCCGGAGGGTGAAGGTGGAGCCGGTGCCGAGCCTGCTCCACAGCTTCACCTCGCCGCCGTGGTTGGCGGCGACGTGCTTGACGATGGCCAGCCCGAGCCCGGTGCCCCCGGTGGCCCGCGAGCGCGCCGGGTCCACGCGGAAGAACCGCTCGAACACCCGCTGCTGGTGCTGCGGGTCGATGCCGATGCCGCGGTCGGTCACCGCGATCTCCACGAAGTCGCCGACCATGCGGCGGCTGATGGACACCGGCGACCCCGGCGGCGAGTAGGCCACCGCGTTGTCGATGAGGTTGCTCAGCGCGGTCACCAGCAGCGTCCGGTCCCCGTCGAGCAGCAGGTCGCTGGGCTCGTCGACGGCGATCTCGATGCCCGCGGACTCGGCGGCGATCCGGGAGCGGCCCAGCGCCTCCTCGACGACGGCGTCGACCTCGACGGTGGTCAGCTCCGGCAGGCGTTCGGCGCCCTGCAACCGGGACAGCGCGATGAGCTCGGAGACGAGGGTTCCCAGCCGGGTCGACTCGTGCAGGATCTTGGTGGAGAACCGGCGCACCTCGTCGGCGTCGTCGGCGGCGTCGATCACCGCCTCGGCCAGCAGCGCGAGCGCCCCGACCGGGGTCTTGAGCTCGTGGGAGACGTTGGCGACGAAGTCCCGGCGGGTCGCTTCCAGCCGCACCGCGTCGGATTCGTCCCCGGCGTCGACGACGGTGAACCCGTCGCCGAGCGGCCGGACCTCACCGTGCACCGCCGCCGGACCGCGGCCGCGCAGCGAGGTGCGGTTCAGCGGGGACAGGTCCACGGTCACGGGTTCGCCGGTCTCCAGCGCCTGCTCGGCCGCCGCGCGGGCGCGGGCGTCGGCCCGCTTGTCCCGGACGAAGCCGAGCTCGTCGGCGCGCGGGTTGTGCAGCACCACGTCGCCGAACCGGTTGAGCACGACGATGCCGTTGTTGGTGGTGTGCACGAGCCGTTGCAGCAGTTCGGCGACGGTCGGCCCAGCGGGCCTGCGCCGTTCGCGAACCCGCGCCGTCCGGGCGGCCAGGTAGCCGGCCGCCACGCCGATCGCCAGCAGGCCGATGATCAGGGCGGTATAGCCCAATGCGGTCACGTTGGCATCGTAAGCAGGGAGAGCCCGTGCTGGACCAGCCCGCGAGCGCGATCCGTGATGCCCGCGACATGAATCGGGGCGTTCTTCACCCCTGATTCACTCGAAAGTGGAACCCGGTTCAGCTGCGCTGCGTTCCGCCACCGGTTCCGTGAACGGGGAGCGGACGCAACGCGGGCGACACCTTCGTTCAGGTGTCGCCCGGAACAACTGCTCGAGGTGCGAACACGGCTGGTGATCGCCCCGCCACCGAGCGCGCGGGGCGATCACCGCCGGAGCTCAGCGGCCCTGGTTCGCGACCGCGGCGGCGGCCGAGGCCGCGGCGTCCGGGTCCAGGTAGGTCCCGCCCGGGTTCGTCGGCCGCAGCTGCTCGTCCAGGTCGTAGCGCAGCGGGATGCCCGTCGGGATGTTCAGCCCCGCGATGTCCGCGTCGGAGATCCCGTCCAGGTGCTTCACCAGCGCGCGCAGCGAGTTGCCGTGCGCGGCCACCAGCACCGTCCGCCCGGCGCGCAGGTCCGGCACGATCGCGCTCTCCCAGTACGGCAGCAGCCGGGTCACCACGTCCTGCAGGCACTCGGTGCGCGGCATCTCGGCACCGAGATCGGCGTACCGCGCGTCGCCTTCCTGGCTGAACTCGTCGCCCGGGTCGATCTCCGGCGGCGGGGTGTCGTAGGAGCGGCGCCAGAGCATGAACTGCTCCTCGCCGTACTCGTCCAGGGTCTGCTTCTTGTTCTTGCCCTGGAGCGCGCCGTAGTGCCGCTCGTTGAGCCGCCAGTCCCGCCGCACCGGGATCCAGTGCCGGTCGGCGCCGTCCAGCGCGATGTTGGCGGTGGTGATGGCGCGGCGCAGCAGCGAGGTGTGCAGCACGTCGGGCAGCACCCCGGTCTCGCGCAGCAGCTCGCCGCCGCGGCGGGCTTCGGTCGTGCCCTTCTCGGAGAGGGGGACGTCGACCCAGCCGGTGAACAGGTTCTCGGCGTTCCAGGTGCTTTCGCCGTGTCGCAGCAGTACCAGAGTCCCGATGGTCATGGGCTCAGGCTATGCCAGGGAGCGGGCGGGCCGTGCCACCGCCGCCGCGCTCGCCCCGGGGACCGCTGTCGCGCGCCGGGTCGCCGAACGGCGCGGCCCCGCGTGCCGCCGGAGTCGTCGAGCGACGGGCTCCCGCGCCCCGCCGGGCCGTCGGAGCCCTCCGGTCGCCCGCGCGGCGGGCCGTCGGCCGGAGAACGGGCCGGAGCGGCCCGCGTTGGGCCGAACGGGTTGATCCGCGTTGCTCCACCCCGGGACGCACCTTCATCGAACGTGAGGTTTCTTCGGTCGAACCGGCCGGGTGCCACCCCGAAATCGATCACTCAGAGCAGTGCGCCACCGTATCGAGTGATGATCTTCAGGGGACGGCAGCCGCTGGCAGTGAGCCCGCAGATCGGTTGTGACCGTCACTCGACGGTTATGGATTCACCGTGCCGTTGTGACACGAAAGTGTCGCCGCTCACATTCGAGGCGGCTATGCCGCACTGAATAAGCCGAAGCGTTACCTTCGGTGAGTAAGATCACTCGTATGGAGTAGGAACTCGGACTTGTGGCCAGTGCGTGACTCTGCGAAGTTGGCACTGCTCTCGCTGATCGGCTCCCACGCACTCCCCGATCCCGCGAGAGCGAACAGAAGAGCGTGGCCCGTCTCCCCCGTCGGACCACGCCCCGCCGGGCCCCGGGTGCCCCCCGCCCACTGGGCCCGCTGGCGGGAACTCACGCGTGGGGCGGTTCGAGCTCGCGACTCCCCCTCTCTCCCGAGCCGCCCCTCGCGTCCGCTGTCGCAGCGGACGCCGATCACCGCTCCCGCGAGGTCTCCCCGCCGTCGTCCGCCGGGGCCAGCGGACCGTCCCGCCGCACCAGCTGCTCGAACGGGCGCAGGTTCGCCAGCGACTCGCCGCGCGACTCCCGCCAGCCCCACTCCCGCCGGATCGCCGTGCCGAAACCCAGCTCCAGCAAGGTGTTGAAGTCGCCGTCCGCGGCCTCCAGCACCTGCCCGAGCACCCGGTCGACCTCCTCCGCCGTCACCGCGTGCAGGCCGATCCGGCCCACCAGGTACACGTCCCCGGTCCCGTCGATCGTGTAGTGCACGCCGTAGAGCCGGGCGTTGCGGCGCAGCAGGAACCGGTAGACGTCCTCGTGCGCCTCGTCCGGCTGCCTGCACACGAAGGCCTCCACGACCAGCGCGTGCTCGGCGACGATCAGCCAGCAGTTCGTCTGCAGCTTCTTCGTGCCCGGCAGCGTCACGAAGAACCGGCCGCCGTCCTCCCGCCGGTAGTCCAGTTCGCTCGCGTCCAGCGCGGACGCGATCGTCGCCTCGACCGTCATGCCGTCACCTCCAGGTCGAACTGCGAGTGGAAGGCGCGCTTCGCCCGCGCGTAGGTCTCCAGCAGCGCCTCCGTGGTCCGGTCCCAGGAGAACGCCTCGGCGTGCGCGACCGTGCCCGCGGCCAGCTCGGCGCGCAGCCCGGCCTCGGTCACCGACCCCAGCGCGTCCGCCCACTGGCCGGTGCGGTGCCCCGGCACCAGCAATCCCGAGCGGCCGTCCGCGACCGCCACCGGCAGGCCGCCCACCGACGCCGCCACCACCGGCGTGCCGCAGGCCTGCGCCTCCAGCGCCACCAGCCCGAACGACTCGTTGTAGCTGGGCACCGCCACCACGTCCGCCGCGCGGTACACGTCGGCCAGCGCCGCACCGCCCTGCGGCGGCAGGAACCGCACCACGTCAGTGATGCCGAGTTCCCCCGCCAGCTCGTGCAGCGACTCCGGCCGGTCCAGACCGCTGCCGGAGGGACCGCCGACCACCAGCACCTCCAGCCGCGCGCGCAGCTCCGGGCGGCGCGCCAGCAGCTCCGCGGTGGCGCGCAGCAGCACGTCCGGTGCCTTCAACGGCTGGATGCGGCCCACGAACGCGAACACCAGCGCGTCCGGCCGCACCCCGAACCGGGCGCGGGCCGCGGTCGCGTCGCCCGGGGTGAAGCGGCGCAGGTCCACGCCCGGCGGGATCGTCTCGACCTCGTCGGGGGACGCGCCGTAGAGCCGCACCAGGTCGTCGGCCTCCACCTCGGTGTTCGCGACGAGCCGGTCCGCTTCGGCGACCACCTGTTCCTCGCCGAGCACCCGCACCCGCGGCTCCGGGGTGTCGCCGGCGGCGAGCGCGGCGTTCTTGACCTTCGCCAAGGTGTGCGCGGTGTGCACCAGCGGCACGCCCCAGCGCTCCCGCGCCAGCCAGCCGACCTGCCCGGACAGCCAGTAGTGCGAGTGCACCACGTCGTAGAACCCCGGCTCGTGCCGCGCCTCCGCGCGCAGCGCGCCCGCCGCGAACGCGCACAGCTGCGCGGGCAGCTCGTTCTTGTCCAGCCCCTCGAACGGTCCGGCCACCACGTGCCGCACCGTCACGCCCGGCGCCAGCTCCGCCACCGGTGGCACCTCGGAGGACGTGGCGCGGGTGAAGATCTCCACCTCGGTGCCGTGCTCGGCCAGCCGCGTCGCGGTCTGGGCGATGTAGACGTTCATCCCGCCCGCATCACCGGTGCCCGGCTGCTCCAGCGGCGAAGTGTGCAACGAGAACACGGCGGCGCGGCGCGGCCGCATCCGGGCGGTGCCAGAGGTCATCGACTAAGCCCTATCGCAAACGTGGTGGTGGAGCGCCCTCGCCCACGGCGCCCGGGTCCGGAACGCCCTGGGTCCCGACACCGGGCCGGGGGAAAACATTCCTGGGCGGCCGAGCGCAGCCCGCTGACGCTACCCCGCCCACCGCACCGACCGGCCCGGACGCGGCACGCCCGGTGACGGTGTTCACAGCGCGGGCGGACGGCCCCGGCGCACGAAGAAGGTCCCGCGCGGGGCGGTTCGAACCACCCCGCGCGGGACCCGGAAGAGCGGCTCAGCGCGAGCCGCGGGAGATCACAGCGCGGACTTCTGCGTCCACTGGTCCCAGTCGAGCATCCAGTCGAACACGTCGTACCGCGGCTCCATCGAGGCGACCGCGCCGGTGACCTCGATCGGGTCGCCGACCAGCGCGGTGTCGAAGTAGCTCTTCGCGTCGGCCTCGCTCAGGTTGATGCAGCCGTGCGAGGTGTTGACCTTGCCGAGGTTGGCGCGGTTCTCCTCGTTCTCGTGGATGAACTCGCCGTGGTTGGACATCCGGACGGCCCACTTCTTCTCCACGTCGGTGTAGCCGTAGCGCGGGTTGTCCATGATCTCGACGGGGTTTTTCTGCATCACGATGTAGGTGCCGTTGGGCGTGTTCAGCTCCGGGTCGTGGTCCTTGCCGTAGCTGGCCGCGTAGCTGGCGACCTGCTTGCCGTCCCGCTCCACGACCATCTGGTGGGTGGAGGCGTCGGCCTTCACGACCTGCGAGCGGCCGATGGTGAACTCGGTGGTCAGGTCGGAGCGGCCGTACTCGCCCTCGCCGTAGTGCACGCCGTAGAGGTCGGCGTCCACCTCGACCTCGGTGCCCGCGGGCCAGTACTCCTTCGGCCGCCAGTCCACCTGGGTGTCCGACAGCCACGCCCAGGCGCCTTCGACGGGCACCGAGGTGCGGACCTTCAGCGCGCGCTCGGCGGCGGCCTTGTCGGTGACGGGGTCGTCGAACTTCACGCTGATCGGCATCGCGACGCCGACCTCGCTGTGGTCGGTCGGGTTGACGGTGGCGCGGACCTGCTTGGCCGGGGAGATCGTGGTGAAGCTGCCCTGCACCGGGACGCTCTTGCCGTCGGTGCCGGTGGCCTCGCCGGACCAGGTGTAGGTCTTGCCGTAGCCAAGCTGCTCGCCCGCGGTCCAGCTGAGGCCGTCGTCGGCGAGATCGCCCTCGACCTCCTTGCCGTCGCCGTTGGTCAGCGCGACGTCGTCGAGCTTGCCGCCTTCGACGCTGACCTTCACCGGCGCGGCCGGGTTCACGTCGGAGCCGCCGCCGGGTTCGAGGTGCACCTTGACGAGCGGGGCCTGCGCCTGCGTGCCGCCGCCGGTTCCGCCCCCGTCCGCGGACTGCGTCCCGCAGCCCGATAGCAGCAGCACGGCCACCAGCGTTCCCGCCAGCGCGGTCCACAGCTGCCGTACCCGACTCACCCTGCTCAGCACTCCTCGACCCCGATCCGTTCCGACGTGGTTCTCACAACCGCAAGACGTGCGGCGCCTCGAAAAGAGCCGCCGATCAACAGTGTGTCGTGTCACAGGATCGCCATCGCGGGCGCCCCCGGCACGCTTGAGCCGCTCTTTCGAGTGAACAATCCTCACCCGGCAGAGCTATGACCAGGGGGAACCATGATCGCCCGCCGTGTTCAACCGCCATCCGGCCGCTCTCCGCCCCGCACCGCTCCGCCACCGCCGGGCCGAGGGTGGGGCAACTCACCGCTCATCCGCGATCACACCGGGAGTTGGCGGTGCAGCACGCACAGCTCCACGTCCAGCTCCGCGAGGACGTCCGCGATGGGGCTCGCGAACCCGGTCATCCCGCTGCGGGTGCCCGCGAACAGCAGCCCGACCACCCGGCCGTCGTCGTTGACCACGGCACCGCCGGCGTCCCCGACCCGCAGGAAGCAGCCGCCGCCCGGCGGGCAGTCGATCCGGATCTGCTCCCGCAGCACGCGCACGCCCAGCGCCGCCCCGTGGTCCACCCGCACCGTCACGTCCACCGAGGTCACCACCCCGCTGGTCACCCCGCTGCCGTAGCCGCACTTGCGCACCTGCTCGCCCGGGTAGGCGGCGCACTGCCCCGTCACCGGTCCGATGCCCGGGATCACCGGCGAGTGACCGACGCCCCTGCCCAGGGTGACCGCGGCCGCGTCCACCCGGCCGGACAGCGCGCCCCGCGCCAAGTCCGCGTACACGTGACCGGTGTCCGGATCGACCATCCGGTCGCCGACCGCCCAGCCGTCGTCCAAGCAGGCCACGTCGAACGTCGTCAGCCCCATCGTCGCCACCGCGGGCGGGTGCCCCACGACCAGCGCGCCCAGGGTGCCGGTGCGGCGGTAGCGGCCCGCGTACCGGGCGTCCGGCGGGGCCAGCTGCACCGAGCGGCAGGGGGCCAGCCCGTCGCCGCCGGTCACCGCGCCGTCGTGCGCGAAACCGCGGCCGCGCAGCGCCACCGACTCCTCCGCGCACGTGTGCACGTGCTGGAGCAGCGGTTTCTCCTCGATGACGTCGGTGGGGATGCCGAGCACGTCCGGCGGGATCTGGGTACCCGGCCACACCCGGTCGGCCGGGCGCTTGCGCGCCACCGACACGACGATGCCCTGTTCGCCGGTGAACCGGCCCGCGGTGCGCTTCTCACCGATGTCGACCGCGGTGACGCCGGGGAGGTCCAGCAGCTGGTCCTCGACCGCGCGCTTGATCGGCCTGATGACCGCTCTGTCCCGAAGTTCCCTGATGCTGAGCATGGCGGCCCCCTCCAGCAACCATTTAACACTCAGGGTTAACCGTTAGTCACGAAGAGTCACCCTTCCGGCCGGTCGGCAGTCAGGTGAACCCGGATCCGGAACAGGCCTCCGGCCGCGGCCGGACGTGGAGCGCGAGCCGCGCGGGGCTCAGAGCGAACAGTCCACCAGCACCGGCTCCGGCGCCAGCGACACGCCGAACGCCGAGCTCACCCCGTCCCGCACTTCACGCGCAAGGTGGAGCAGGTCCGCCGTGCTCGCCGAGCCCCGGTTCGTCAGCGCGAGGGTGTGCTTGCCGGACAGCGCGGTCCGCCCGCCCGGACCGGAGTGGCCCTTGCCGAACCCGGCGCGGTCGATCAACCAGGCCGCGGACAGCTTCGTGCGCCCCTCCGATGCCGGGTACTGCGGCACCTTCTCGTCCGGTCCGACGTGGGCCGCGATCAGCTCCAGCACCCCGGGCAGGTCCGCCGCCTCCACGATCGGGTTGGTGAAGAAGGAGCCCGCGCTCCACGTGTCGTGGTCGTCCGGGTCGAGCACCATGCCCTTCGAACGCCGTAAACGCAGCACCGCTTCGCGCACCCGGACCACGTCGACGCGCGCCCCCGGGTTCACGTCGAGCTCGCGGGCCAGCTCGGCGTACCGGATCGGCGCCGACTGACCGCCGTCGCGCAGCAGGTAGCGGGCGCGCAGCACCACCGCGTCGTCGGTGTGCTTGAGGATGCTGCCCCGGTAGACGAGCCCGAGGTCGTCGGCGAGCACGGTGCGGATCCGCCCGGTGCGCCGGTCCAGCAGGTCCACCGAAACGAGCATCTCGGAGATCTCCACGCCGTAGGCGCCGACGTTCTGCACCGGGGTGGCGCCGGTGAGCCCGGGGATCCCGGACAAGCACTCCAGATTGCCGAGCCCCTGGTGGACGGTGTCGGCGACGACGTCGTCCCAGTCCTCGCCCGCTTCGACGGTGAGCTGCACGAACCCGTCCACGATGTCGTAACGGCGCCCGCCGGTGGCGATCCGCACGACGCGGCCGTCGAAGCCCTCGTCGGCGATCACCAGGTTGGAGCCGCCGCCGAGCACCAGCAGCCGCTGGCCCGCCGCGTCGGACTCGCGGACCGCCTCGGCCAGCTGGTCCGGGTGTTCGGCCACGACGAGCTCGGCGGCCGGCCCGCCGAGGCGCAGCGTGGTGTGGCCGGACAGGACGTGGGCCGCCGGGTCGCCGGTCTGCGGCGCGCCACCGCTGGTTCCTTCGGAGCCGGACATCGAGGGGTTCACGATTGCCAAAGGTAACCTTCCGCCCATGGCACGCCGCATCGAGCACCGCAGCACCTCCGAGTGGCCCGCATCGCAGGTGCATGCGGCGCTCATCGACATCGACTATCTGCGGGAACGCCTCGACCAGCTCGAGGGCGGGCGCAACGAGCTCGTGCAGCACACCGCGGACGGCGATGCGGTGCGCTTCCAGATCCGCCAGGGCGTGCCCACCGATTCGCTGCCCCCGATCGCGCGCACCGTCGCCGGGGCGGGTGACCTGGTGATCGACCGCAGCGAGTCGTGGCGGTGCGAGCAGGACGGCCACTACGCGGGCGAGATCGCCGCCGAGGTCGCCGGGGTGCCGTGCACCATCACCGGATCGATGTGGCTGCGCGACCTGACCGGCGGAACCGGCGCCAGCGAACTGCTGGTGGAGGGCGAAGTGCGGGTGTCCGTGCCGTTCCTCGGCGGCAAGCTGGAGGACCTCGTCGCCGAGCAGGTGCAGAAGCTGCTCGCCGCGGAGGAGCGCTTCACCACCGAGTGGCTGGCCCGCCCGCGGAGCTGACCACGGATGATCTTCACCGCCCGCTCATGAACCATCCCCGCAAGAAGGCGCCGCGCCTGGCCGCCGGGCGCGCCCGCGCGCTCGGGGTGCCGACCCGCGGCACCACCAACCCGAACCGGCTGCGCCGCGTGGACCGCTGGATCGCCGGTACCCCGTGGGTCGCCCGCGCGCTGTCCGGCGCCGCCGATCCCCTGGTGATCGACCTCGGCTACGGCGCCACCCCGGTCACCACCGTCGAGTTCGCGGCCCGGCTGCGGCCGGTGCGCCCCGACGCGCGGGTGTTCGGGCTGGAGATCGACCCGGACCGGGTGGCCGCGGGCAAGGCCGTCGCCGCCCCGCCCGCGCTGGAGTTCCGGCGCGGGGGCTTCGAACTCGCGGGGCTCGCCGCGGGCATCGGCGGTGCGGACGGCCCGGCGCTGGTGCGGGCGTTGAACGTGCTGCGCCAGTACACCGAGCCGGAGGCGTGGAAGGCCTGGGACGAGCTGCGCGGACGGCTCGCCCCGGACGGGCTGCTGGTGGAGGGGACCTGCGACGAGATCGGGCGCCGCTGCTGCTGGGTGGCGCTGGACCGGTCCGGGCCGCGCACCCTGACGCTGGCCTGCCTGCCCTCCGACGTGGACCGGCCGTCGGACCTGGCGGAACGGCTGCCGAAGACGCTGATCCACCGCAACGTGCCCGGTGAGAAGGTGCACGCGCTGTTCACCGACCTGGACGCCTGCTGGGCGCGGGCCGCGCCGCGAGCACCGTTCGGCCCGCGCGCCCGCTGGGCGGAGGCGGTGCGGCGGTTCGCCGAGCTGGGCTGGCCGGTGCGGGACCGGCCGCGGCGCTGGCGGCTGGGCGAGCTGACCGTCGACTGGGCCGCGGTGGATCCGCGCACCTCGAGGTGACATCACCCGGCCGGGCCGGTCGGCGCAGTGCGATACTCCGCAACCGTGTCCGCTCGATTCGTCATCACCCTCGGCTGCCCCGACCGCACGGGGATCGTGGCCCGCATCGCCACGTTCCTCGCCGACCACGGCGGTTGGATCGTGGAAGCCGGGTACCACACCGACGTCGAGACCGGCTGGTTCTTCACCCGCCAGGTCGTGCGCGCGGACTCGCTGCCGTTCGGGCTGGCGGAGCTGCGGGAGCGCTTCGCGCAGGTCGCCGACGAGCTGGGCAGCACCAACTGGCGGGTGAGCGACACCTCCGAGCGGCGCCGGGTGGTGCTGCTGGTGTCCCGCGAGGGCCACTGCCTGCACGACCTGCTCGGCCGCGTCGCCTCCGGCGAGCTGGACGTGGACCTGCGCGCCGTCATCGGCAACCACCCGCGGCTGCGCGGCATCACCGAGGCGCACGGCGTGCCGTTCCACCACGTTCCGTTCCCCGCCGGCTCCGACCCGGACGACAAGGGCGCCGCGTTCCAGGAGGTGCGGGCGCTGGTCGAAGGGCACGACCCGCACGCGATCGTGCTCGCCCGGTTCATGCAGATCGTGCCGCCGGCGGTGTGCGAGGAGTGGGCCGGACGCGCGCTGAACATCCACCACAGCTTCCTGCCCTCGTTCGCCGGTGCGCGGCCCTACCACCAGGCCTACGAGCGCGGGGTGAAGCTCGTCGGGGCGACCTGCCACTACGTCACGCCGGAACTCGACGCGGGCCCCATCGTCGAGCAGGACGTGATCCGGGTGGACCACACCGACGCGGCCACCGACATGGTGCGCAAGGGACGGGACATCGAGAAGGTCGTGCTGGCCCGCGGTCTCCGCGCGCACCTCGAGGACCGGGTCCTGGTCCACGACAAGCGGACCGTGGTGTTCTGACCCGGATCAGCCCACCGGGCGGGCGAGGTCGTCGAGCACTTCGGCCGCGGGCAGGCGGGCCAGCAGCGCGCCCGGCGCGATGATCTTCGACCGGCGCAGGCCGCTGCCGACGACCGCGGCGGGCGCGCTCGCCACCGCGGCGTCCACCAGCAGCGGCCAGCCGGCGGGCAGCCCGAACGGCGTGATCCCGCCGTACTCCATCCCGGTCAGCCGCACCGCCTCGTCCATCGGCGCGAACGACGCCTTGCGCACGTCCAGCCGCCGCTTCACCACGCCGTTCACGTCGGCGCGCGTCGTGGCCAGGACCAGGCAGGCGGCGTACCGCAGCTCGCCGGCGCGCTTGCCCGCCACGACCACGCAGTTCGCCGACAGCTCCAGCGGTGAGGCGTACTCGGCGCAGAACGCGGCGGTGTCCGCGAGCTCCGGGACGATCTCGGCGACCCCGACGAGCTCCGCTTCCGCCGCGGGCAGGGCCGCGACGGCGTCGCGGACCGGCTCGGCCAGCAGTTCGGGACGTTCCAGCGCCGAGCCCACCTCGAGGGTTCCGGCGGCGCGCGACCAGTCGAGAGCCATGCGCCGACGGTACGAGCACTCCGCCCCGGCGCGTCCGGCCGGGGTCAGCGCGCTCCCGCAGCTGCGGGGCTCGTCACTCCAGGAACTCGGCGAGCAGCCGCCGCAGCTCCCGGCGGTGGGTGAACAGCGGCGCCACCGACGGCAGCACCTCCAGCCGCGAACCCGGGATCGCGGCCGCGGTCGCCCGCGCCGCCGCCACCGGGTGCAGCGGATCGTCCGTGCCGGTCAGCACCAGCACGTCCGACCGGACCGCCCGCAGGGCCGCCGCGTCGTCGACCACCGCGCGGTCGCCCAGCGCGCGCAGCGCGGGCCCCAACCGCAGCAGGGCCGAGGTGCGGGCCGCCAGGTGGTCGCCGAGCTGCGCGCCGGGCGGGAACTCGGCGGCCACCCGCTCGCGCAGCGCGGCACCGCCGTCGGCACCGGCGGCCGCGACCGCCTCCGCCAACCGCTCCAGCGCCCACGCCGAGGACACCTCCCGCCCGCCGTCCAGCACCGCGGGCAGCAGCAGCGCGAGCCGTTCGAACCTGCCCGGATCCGCCGCGGCCGCGCGGGTCAGCGCGCCCGTGCCCAGCGACACCCCGACCGCGCGGGTCGCACCGACCGCGTCCGCCGCGGCCAGCACGTCCGCCGCCAGCACGCCGTAGTCCCAGTAGTCCGCGGGCGGGTCCGCGGCGTCGCCGTGGCCCGCGAAGGTCAGCACCACGCGCGTGCCCGGCAGCCCGGAGGCCGGGACCCGCGCCTCGCCCGGAGTCGCGCCCAGCCCGTGGGTCACCAGTGTCACCGGCGCACCCCGGCCGTACCCGCGCCAGCGCGCGCCCGAGGGCAGCACGCCCTCGTCGGCGCGCAGCTCGCCGCCGATCACCAGGAGCTGCCGCGCTGCACCTCGGTGACCTTCGGGCGCACGTCCAGCAGGTACACCAGCACCCCGACCAACCCGGCCAGCCAGATGATCGTGATGGGACCGCTGGTGAACACCGCCAGCAGCACCAGCCCGGCACCGGTGATGCCCAGCCACGCCGGCTTGGACAGCTTGCCCACCGCGGTGAACGCGTCCGCGCGCTGCATCAGCGCGTGCACGAAGGCGTACAGCCCCAGCGGCAGACCGGCGAGCCAGATGACCTTCAAGATCCAGAACTGCAGCAACAGCTCCGGCGGACCGCTGAATGACAACTCCACCACTCCACCCTACGTGTGAGCGGGACCCCGGAGCAGCCCTCCGGGGTCCCGTGCTCGATCGGCGTCAGCTGTCGGACTTGCCGGTCGCCTTCGGCTTCGCGGTGCTCTTCGCGCCGCTCTTCGGCGCGCTCTTGGCGGCGGCGGTCCGGTTCGCGGCCTTGCGTGTGGTGCTGCGGGTCGCGGTGGCCGCGTCGGAACCGGCGTCCGCGACCGCGTCGGCCACGTCGCCCGCGGTGTCGCGGACCTGCTCCGCGGCCTGGCCGCCCGCCTTCTCGGTGGCCTCGGCGGCCTTCTCGCCCCAGGAGCGGGTGGTGCGGGTGACCTTGCCGAGCACGTCGTCGGCGAGCACCCGGGCGTCGCCGACCGCGCTGTCCACCCGGCCCTGGACCTGCTCCAGCTGGCTCCAGGCCTGCTTGACCTGCGGCTGGGACTGGAGGCGCTCGAAGGTCGTCTCGCCGCGCTCGGCGAGGTAGCCGTAGAGCTGGGCGGCGGAGCGGGTGTAGGCGTCGACGAGCTTGCGCAGCTCGGCCGGGTCGAAGCGCTCCTTGAGGTCGTTCGGCAGGTCGTTGACGCCGTGGCGCGCGGACTCGGCGCCCTCGCCGAGCCGGGCGCGCAGCTTGGTCAGCGCGTCGGCGATGGTCTGCGCGGCGAGGTCGCCCGCGCCCAGCGCGGCCAGCAGCGGCGTGCGGGCCTGCTCGGTGGCGTCGCCGCGGGTCTTGGTGTCGTTCTCGGAAGTCGGCATGGTGCTCACTCCTCGGCTGCTTCGGGGGTTTCGGTGCGGTCCGGCACGCCGGTGGCGCCGTCGTGCTCGCGCCGGAACGAGGCGTAGATGTCGAGCAGGACCTGCTTCTGCCGCTCGCCCAGGTCGGGGTCGGCGAGGATCGCGTCCACCACCGGGCCGCCCTCGCGCTGCTCCAGGATTCCGGCCTGCACGTAGAGCGCTTCGGCGGAGATGCGCAGCGCCTTGGCGATCTGCTGGAGGATCTCCGCGCTCGGCTTGCGCAGGCCGCGTTCGATCTGGCTGAGGTACGGGTTGGAGACGCCCGCGCTCTTGGCGAGCTCGCGCAGCGAGATCTGGGCGTTGCCGCGCTGCGCCCTGATGTACCCGCCGAGGTCGCTGACCGCCTGGTTCACGGCCTTGTTGACGGTCTTGTCCACCCGCTCCATGGATCCCGCTCCCTCCGGACGGTTCCCACGCTAACCACGGGTGCTAACTTTTGCAAGCACTCTGCTTGCACCCGCCGTCGACTCACCCGACCGCGCACACGCAGAACGGGTGCCCGTCCGGATCGGCGTACACCCGGAACGGCGAGTCCTGCTGGTCCGGCGGCTGCGGCAGCGGCCGAGCACCGGCTCGCACCGCCCGCTCGTGCCCCTCCGCCAAGGTCGGCACCCGCACGTCGACGTGCATCATCTGCGGTCGCGCGTGATCCGGCCAGGTCGGCGGCACGTGGTCCGGATCCCGCTGGAACGCCAACGCCGGGCCGCCCGCCGGATCCGCCAGCTCCACCCAGTCCTCGTCCGATCGGGCGTCGTCGACCTCCCAGCCCAGCAAGCGCCGGTAGAACTCAGCCAGCGCGCGCGGATCGGGCGTGTCGATGGCGAACGCGACGATCGACAGCGGGGACTCGGACATGGGCACGACCTTTCGCTCGAAGGGGGACCTCAACTCGACCGGGGGTTCGCCGGCCCGGGATCGACCGCGGCACCCGGGCGCAGCGCGGCCACCGCCTCGGCCCAGCGGACCGCGAACCTGCCCAACGCCTGCGGCCGGATTCCGGCATCCTCCGCCCGCCCGGCACCTCCCGCTCGGCCGCCGGACCGTTTCCGCTGCACTGCCACTCCCACGAGATCAACGACCCCCCTAACCGGTGTTCACGTATGAGCAGTTAGTAACCGACGACAGGAGTATGAGGGTTATCGACGCACGCTGCAACCGGCTAATCGAATACGATGGTGTTCGTGAACAGCAGAGCCGTCGCCGACCGAGTCCCTGCGAACTCCGCCGCGGACCTGGACGCCGAACGCGACGTCGAGCTGGTGCTGGCCTTCCTCAACACCTCCGACGCCGAAACGGGCACCGACGTCCTCGACTCCGCGGACCAGTGGCGGGCGTGGTCCGCCGGACGCGGCCTGGGCGAAGCCGGAGACCGCGGTTCCGCGCGGCGCGTCCGCGAAGCGATGCGCACCGCGGTGTCCTGCGACCGGTCCGCCCCGTGCCCCGATGCCGACGTGATCACCTGGCCCGTGCCCGTCGTCCTCCAGGACGGCGTACCGGTGCTGGGCGGGCAGGACGCGCTGGGCCGCGTGCTGGCCGCCGCCGTGCACCTGGTGCACACCGGCCACTGGAACCGGATCAAGATCTGCCCGGCCGAGGACTGCCTGTGGGCGTTCTACGACCGGTCGCGGAACAAGTCCCGCACCTGGTGCTCGATGCGGGTGTGCGGCAACCGCGAGAAGGCGCGCTCCTGGCGCGAGCGGCACGCGACCGCCGAGTGAGCACCTGCCGCCGCGCTCGTCGCGCCGAGCGCGGGCGGTGAACCGCGCCGCCGACCGCGACGTCCGGGCGTCAGAGCAGCAGCTGGGACAGGGCGTAGATCACCAGGCCGGCCAGCGCACCCACCACGGTGCCGTTGATCCGGATGAACTGGAGGTCCCGCCCGACCTGGAGCTCGATCTTCCGCGAGGTCTCCTCGGCGTCCCAGCGCTCCACCGTGTCGGTGATCAACGTGGTGATCTCGGTGCGGTAGTGCGACACCACGTACACCGCGGCGCTCTCCACCCAGCCGTCCACCTTGGCACGCAGCTCCGGTTCGGTGGCCAGCCTGCGACCGAGCCCGCGCAGCCCGTCGCGCACCCGCAGCCGCAGCTCGCTCGACGGGTCCTCGGCGGCGTCCAGCAGCATCTTCTTCGCGGTGCTCCACGCGGAGGCGACGAGGTTCTGCACCTCCGGGTGCGCCACCACCTGCTGCTTGATCTGCTCGGCCCGCTCCATCGTCTTCGGGTCGTGCTGCAGGTCGTGCGCGAACTCCACCAGGAAGCGGTCCACCGCCTTGCGCATCTGGTGGTCCGGGTCGGTCTTGACCGCCCACGCGAAGGACAGCACCTCAGCGTAGATCTTGTCCGCGACCATCCCGTCGAAGAACCGCGGCGACCAGGACGGGGCGCGCTGGCTCACCACGCGCAGCACCGTCGCGTGGTTGTCCCGTGCCCAGTCGTAGGCGCGGTCGCAGATCAGGTCCACCAGCTTGTGGTGGGTGCCGTCGGCGAACACCTGGGACAGGATGCGGCCCAGCGGCGGACCCCACGGCTGCTCCAGGACCTTCCGCAGCACCGATTGCTCCAGCACCGCCTGCACGTCGTCGTCGCGCAGCACCTGCACGGCACCGCGCACCGCGGTCGCCAGCTCGGAGGTGACGCGTTCGGCGTGCGCCTCGTCGTCCAGCCAGGTCCCGACCCGCGCCCCGATCTCCGCCCGCCCCAGCTTGTCCCGCACCACCGGTTCGGCCAGGAAGTTGTCGCCGACGAAGGCGCCGAGGTTCTGGCCGAGCGCGTCCTTGCGGGTCGGGATGATCGCGGTGTGCGGGATCGGGAGCCCCAGCGGCCTGCGGAACAGGGCCGTCACCGCGAACCAGTCCGCCAGCGCGCCGACCATCCCCGCCTCGGCCGCGGCGCGGACGTAGCCGACCCACGCGGCGGCGCCGTTGTTCTCCTGCCAGCGGGCGATCACGAAGATCACGGTCGCGACGAGGAGGAGCCCGCCCGCGACGGCCTTCATCCGTCGCAGCGCCCGCCGTTTGACCTGGTCCGCATCCGCTGCCGCAGTCTGTGCCACCCCACGATTGTGGCAGCAGCGGGCACCGGCACCGATCGCTTCGCGCCGGACCGCGTCCGCGGTGACGGATCCGGCCCGGACGCGCACGCCGCGCGACCGCCGCGGTTCCGGCACGTGGGACGACCGGGCCGCCCGGAGCAGTAGAGTGCCGGACGTGCGATCTCCCGCCCTCACCTCCCGGTTGCGCCCGTTCACCTCGACGATCTTCGCGGAGATCACCGAGCTGGCCCGAGAGCACGGGGCCGTGAACCTCGGGCAGGGCTTCCCGGACACCGACGGTCCCGCGGGGATGCTGCGGGTGGCGCAGCAGGCGATCGCCGACGGCGTGAACCAGTACCCGCCCGGCGCGGGCGAGCCGGACCTGCGCGCGGCGATCTCGGAGCACCGGAAGGCGCACTACGGGATCGAGCACGACCCCGACGGCGAAGTGCTGGTGACCGTCGGCGCCACCGAGGCGATCACCGCCTCGATGCTGGCGTTGCTCGAACCCGGCGACGAGGTCGTGCTCATCGAGCCCTACTACGACTCGTACCCGGTGGCGGTGGCGATGGCCGGGGCGGTGCGCCGCACGGTCGGCCTCCGGCAGGGCCCGGACCACCGGTTCGAACTCGACCTGGACGCGCTGCGCGCCGCCGTCGGACCGCGGACCCGGGCGCTGGTGGTGAACTCGCCGCACAACCCGACGGGCACCGTGCTCACCGACGCCGAGCTGGCCGCGATCGCGCAGGTGTGCCGCGACCACGACCTGATCGCGATCACCGACGAGGTCTACGAGCACCTGCTCTACGACGGCCGGGCGCACACCCCGCTGGCGACCCTGCCGGGGATGGCCGAGCGGACGGTGACGATCTCCAGCGTGGGCAAGAGCTTCAGCGCCACCGGCTGGAAGATCGGCTGGGCGTGCGGCCCCGCGGAGCTCATCGGCGCGGTCCGCGCGGCGAAGCAGTTCCTCACCTTCGTCGGCGGCGCACCGTTCCAGCCCGCCGTGGCGCACGCGCTGCGCCACGAGCTGGACTGGGTCGCGCAACTGCGCGACGGCTTGCAGCGCAAGCGGGACCGGCTGGCCGAAGGGCTCACCGCGGCCGGGCTGGACGTGCTCGCCTCGGAGGGCACCTACTTCATCTGCGCCGACGTGCGGCCGCTCGGGTTCACCGACGGCGCCGAGCTGTGCCGGGCGCTGCCGGGGCGGGTCGGGGTCGCCGCGATCCCGGTGCAGGTGTTCTGCGACGACCCGGAGCCGGTGCGGCACCTGGTGCGCTTCGCGTTCTGCAAGCGGGACGAGGTGCTGGACGAGGGCATCCGCCGGTTGCACGGCCTGGCGGGCTGATCCCGCCGCGCTCCCCACCACGGTCAACCACCGTGGCCCAGGCACAGGAAGCCCGCTTCGCCGTGCGCGGCCTGCGCGGCGGCGAGCGCTTCCGCGGGGCCGACGCCGCGGCGCAGCAACGAGTGCAGCGACATCATCACCCGCGCGGTGCGCTCGTCCGGGACCGGAACGACGCTGGCGATCACCGTCGCCGTGCCGCGTCCGAGCAGCGCGGCGGCCAACCCGGTGAGCTGCCCGGCGCGGGCCGGCACCGAACGCCCCGCCTCGCACGCGGAGAGCACCACCGTCCGCGGTCCGCGCCGCAACCGGTCCAGGTCGTAGCCGTACAGCGGTCCGTCGGCGAGCTCCAGGCAGGACAGCAGCGGCTGGTCGTCCCGGAACCGGCCGTGCGCGGCGATGTGCGCGATGGGGGCGCCGTCCACCGCCGCCAGCACCCGTTCCGCATCGGCGGCGGCTCCGGTCAGCAGGCGCCCGCCACCGGCCCGGTGCAGCGCCACGACCTCGCCCTCGGCGTGCTCCAGAGCCGGGCCGGACACCCACACCGGTTCGGCCGAGCCGCATTCGCGCGCCGCGTCGGTCCCGCCGCGCAGCCAGGCCCGCAACGACGGCGCGACGGTCACCCCGCGGCCGCGGCAGAGCGGGAGGGCGGCCCACGGCACCGCGTGCAGCGCGCCGGTCGGCACCACCACCAGCCGACGCCCGGGAGGCAGCACCGCCGCCACCGGGCGCAGCAGCGCGCGCTGCACGGCCGCCGCGGCCTCGGCGGCGCTCGCCGCGTACACGGCTCCCGCGCGCTGATCACCGGTCTCGGCCTGCCGGGCGAGCAGGTACCGCAGCCGCTGCGTCTCGTGCACCGCGTCGAGCTCGGCGCCGAGCTCGTGCAGCCGCGCGTTCCCGTCGACGACGGAGACCGCGTGCAGCACCCCCTCGTGCGCGAGCAGGACCAGCAGGACGTCGCCGCGCAGCGCGGCGAGCACCTCGGCGGTCCCGGCGGGCTGCGCCGCGTCGATCGCCCCGCCGTCGACGAGCAGCGCCCGGTCCCGCACCCGCCGTTCCAGCGCACCGATCTCGGACAGCGCCGAGCGCAACCGGCTGCCGTCGGCCTCCGCCGCGCCGGACACCGCGGACCGCAGCCGGACCAGGGCCGAGCCCAGCTCCGGGTCGGTGGGCGGGCGCACCGAGCGGCGGTGCGCCGCGCCCAGCCGGTGCCGTTCGACCCACCTCAGCACCAGCCGCGGATCACCGGAGCGCAGCGCGGCGCCGACCGCGACCGAGCCGAGCTCCTCGGCCAGCCCGAACGCCTCGATCCGCGGTTCCCACGCCGCGATCCCGCTCGCGTAGCTCGCCACCGCGCGCAACCCGCGGCGGCAGGCGGCGAACAACCGGTCGTGGTCCCCGGCGTCCGCCGCCAGCAGCGCCTCCGCCAGCCAGCCCACCGTCAGCTGCCGGGTCGAGCCGGGTCCGCCGCCGCGACCGGTCGCGGCCAGCTCCAGCAGGGCGCGCGCCGTGCTCCGCCGCCCCGCTCGCGCCGCTTCCCGGCCGGCGACGAGCCACACCTCGGCGGCCGCCGTCGTCCAGCCGTGCTCGGCGCAGGCGTGCCCGGCGCGCCGCGCCGCGGCCAGCGCGTAGCGGGACACCTGTCCCACCCGCAGCCGCGCCTGCCACTCCACCGCCACCGCCAGCGCGGCCCAGGAATGCCGCCGCTGCGAGCGGAACAACCTGGCGGCGCAGCGGGCCGGGCGGATCGCCGCTTCCGGATCGCCCGCGCGCAGCGCGCACCCGGCCAGGGCCAGCCAGGTGTCGCCGAGCCGCGCCACCCGGCCCAGCCGCTGCAACCGGGAAGCCGCGCGGTGCAGCTCCTCCCGCGCCTGGTCGTGCAGTCCCACCTCGGCCAGCGCTTCGGCCCGGTCGACGCGGATCTCCGGGTGCCCGGCCGGGTCGGCCCCGGCGGCGCGCGCCTCGTCGAACAGCCGCAGCGCCCGCGGCAGGTCCCCGGCGCGCAGCGCCACGCAGCCCCGGTTGTGCCTGCACAGCGCGGCGCGCTGGTCCCGCCCCGCGGCGCGGAACCGGTGCTCGGCGGCGGTCAGGTCGGCCTCCGCCTCGTCGAGCCGGTTGCGGTACAGGTGTGCGAGACCGCGCGCGACGTGCGCGTTGGCCGCCCACTGGTGGTCCCCGCGCTCGGCGAGCCCCGGCAGCGCCGCCGAGAGCACCGCGACCGCCTCGTCCTGCCGGTCCTGCTGGAACAGCAGCACACCGCGCAGGCAGCTCGCCCGCACCGCGTCCTGGCCGGTGAGCTGCTGGGCCGCGGCCTCCAGGTGCCGCCACGCCGCCTCCGGGTCTCCCCGGTCCAGCTCGACCCACGCGCAGGTGAGCAGGACCTGCGCGGCCCGCTCGGGCAACCGTTCCCGCCGCGCTGCCGCCAGCGCGACCCGCGCGTGCTGCCGAGCCTCCGCGGACCGGCCGCGCTCCACCGCGACCAGCGCCCGGATGTGCCTGGCCAGCACCCGCAGCTCGGGATCGCCGGAGCGGGCGAGCCAGCGGTCCGCCGCCCGCGCCGCCCCGTCCGGGTCCGCGCAGACCCGGTCCCGCCACCGCACCGCGGCCGAGATCGGCTCCGTGCTCGGCGCGAGGGCCGTCCCGGCGCTCAACAGACCAGCCAATCCGCGACGGCGGGCGCGGCGCCCACCGGCCGGAACACCAGGCCCAGCGGGCCCGCAGGCACGTCGGTCACCCGGAACGCGCCCGCCACGTCGAGCTCGGCGACGCACTGCCCGCCCGGATGCCGGAACAGCACGTCCCCCTCCGGCCTCCCCTGACCGGAGCGGCTGATCACCATGCCCGCGGCCCGGAACAGGCCCGGCACCGTCGGCACCAGGTCGAGCTCCACGATCCGGCCCGGCATCAGGAACGTGAGCACCCGCGGTTCCGCCGGGTCCGGGGCGGCGCCACCGGACCGGACCGCGGCGGCCGCGTCGGCCGAGTCGCCGACCAGCTCCAACGCCGCCGCGCCCGACCGGGCACGCGCCAAGCCGGCGGCGGCGTACGCGGCGTCGCGCACCCGCACCGGCGCCGGATCGCGGAGTTCGAACAGGTCGCGCAGCACGCGCAGCTCGGCGGGCATCCGGGGGCTCATCCGGCGGCCTCCTCGACGTTCCCGCCGGTCGCCAACCGTTCCCGCAGCGCCGCGAGGCAGCGGCCCTTCTTCGGGCCGATGCTGCCGCGCGGCATGCCGAGCGCCTGGCCGACCTGCGCGTAGCTGGCGTCCGGTGCCACCGCCACGACCCGCAGCAGCTGCTGGCAACGCCGGGAGAGCTGGGCGAACGCCTGCCACATCCGGGAGACCGCCACCGAGTGCAGCGCGCTGCTCTCCGGCCCGTCACCGGGATCCGGCAGGTCCAGCATCCCGGTGTCCCAGCCGACCGGGGATTCCCGGCGCCGGGCCTTCGACAGCCGGATCGCCTCCCGCCGGGCCGTCGTGGCCAGCCACCCCGGCAGCGCCCGCGGATCCCGCAGGGCGCCGAGGTTCTCCGCCAGCGACAGCCAGGTCACCTGGCACACGTCCTCGGCGTCGACGGCGCTCGGCGAGTACGCCCTGGCCGCCGCCCACACCACCGAGGCGTTGCGGTCGACGAGCTCCCGCCAGGCCGCAGGCTCACCGGCCGCGGCGCGGGCCAGCAACCGGGCGGCGTCGTCGGATTCGGAGACCTCGTGCACGGCGTGCATCGCGCTCCCTCCCCTCAAGATCGGTTTCCCGAGTAAGAGGAGCGAACCCCCCGCGCAGATTCATCGAACGCCGATTACCCCCCGAACGGGTAACGACGCACCGCGTCCCGAGCGGCCCGGTCGGCGTCGGCCCCGTCCCGGACCGCGCTCGCCGCCGCGGCCGCGACCCGCGGCGCGGCGAACGACGTCCCGCTCCAGCTCGCGTACCCGTAGTGCCGCTCGCCGCGCCTCCCCGGCAGCAGCCGCACGTGGCTGCTCACCACGTCCACCCCCGGCGCGCACGCGTCGACCCAGTCGCCGGAGCCGGAGAACTCGGCCACCGCACCACCGGGCCCGCTCGCCGCGACGGCCAGCACCCCCGGCAGCGCGGCGGGCCAGAACGGCCGGGACGAACCGTGGTTCCCGGCGGCGGCCACCACCACCGCACCGCCGAACCGCGCGAGCTCGGCCTCCAGCGCGGGCGGGCACCGGTCGCCCGGCGTGTGGCACCCGGCGGTCAGCAGCACCACGTCCACCCGCTCCCCGCCGCGGCGCAACGCGCGCAACCCGGCGGCGACGGTGAGGTCGTCGGTGAACCCGAGCGAGGACAGCACCCGGTGCGCCCGCACCACCACCCCCGGCGCGTGCTGCAGGAGCACGCCGGAGACGAAGGTGCCGTGCCCGGCCTGCCGGTCCTGCTCGGCGTCGTCGTCCGCGTCCAGGACCTCCGGCACCGGGTCGAACCGGTCCCGGCCCAAGAACCACGGGTGCGGGTCGCAGCCGGTGTCGAGCACCCCGACGGTGACGCCCCACCGCTCCCGGGCCGGTTCCGGGACCGGCGCCGCAGGCTCCGCCTCCGCGCCCGTGCCGAACAGCACCGGGGCGCCGAACATCGTCGCGGACCCGACGTGCACGTGGTTGGCGCTCACCTCGGCGAACTCGTCGGCGATGGCCACGCAGCGATCTCGTTCGGAGGTGCGCAGCCGGATCCGCGCGAGCTCCAGCCCGTCGTCGTGGTCGATGCCGTCCACCCAACGGCGCAACCGGGACAGCACCGGGTCCAGCGAGCCGCGCGCGGTGATCAGCTCCCCGCGCCGCACCAGGCATTCGCCGGGGCCGCCGGGATCGTGGACCAGCAGGTCGTGCCCGTAGCGCGCCCAGCTCTCGCCGAGCTCCGCGACCGTCAACCGGGTGCCCGAGATCGAATCCACAGGGGACACTGTGCGATGGGTCACCACGATCGTCCACTTGAGGCATGCCGTCGGGTGAAAACTCCTGGCATCCCGGTGGCATCGAGCCAGCATTGTTCGCCGCAACCGGTGGTAAGACACCGCCTGTCCGGGTGGTTGATACCGAGAAGGGCTGCCACCCATCCTATGGCGAGGGGAGCATTGACCCCTCGCGTTCGGCGGGAGCGGACCGACAGGCGGTGGTGAGGGTGACCGGGAGCTGGCGCAGGCGCTGGCCGCTCCTGCGCGCCTGGACCGCCCGCGCCGCCGCGACCGCGGGACTCGTCGGCGGCGCCTGGTTGCTGGCCGCGGGCCCGGCCGAGGCCGCACCGCAGCCGGACGTGGTGCCCGCGGTGCGGGTCGAGGTGGCGAAGCCCGCCATCTCGTCGCCCGCCGCCGTCCGGCCCGCCATCGCCCGGCCCGACCCCGTCGAGATCACGGCGCCCAGCGCCCCGGAACCGGTCCACGAGGACGTCCCCACCGATGCGGTGCAGCTCGGCGTCGCCGACCTCGCCGCCGACATCACGAGCGGCGTGCGCGCGGAGCTCGAACCGGTCGTCGAACCCGCGGAACCCGACCGCGCCGAGCCGGACCTGGTGCAGCTGCTCCCCGACCGCGGCGGCACCGGAGCGGTGGCGACCACCGCACCACCGCCGGACGTCGCCACACCTCGTGCTCAGGCCCCGGAACGCGTCGAACCGGCTCCGCCCGTGCTGTCCGAAACTCCCGACACCGCCCAGCACCTCTCCGCACCCGCACCCGAGCCGCAGCACCAGGCCGCGCCGACGCCCGCACCGGTCGAGCACGGTGGCACCGCACCGCACCAAGGTCCGCCGGTCGGGCCGCCCGCCGTGGTGACCGCTTCCGCGGCGCCGAGCGGGTCCGGGCACGGCCTGCGCTGGATGCACGCCGTGCTGCCGGCCGGGCCGCACCTGCCCGGGCCGGTGCGCGCCGTCGGCGGCCACGTCGAAACGGTCATCTCGCGCGGCATCGCGCTGATCGAACCGTCCACCTCCCCCGACTGAACCGGACCGGCGGCACCCGGCACCGGGGCCGCCGCACCACCGAGGTCTCCGGTCCGGCCGACTGCGCCAGGCAGGACCGGTCGCGGGGCGCCCGCAGGCACGTGCACCAGGAACCTTGACCCCTCCTGAGCTGCGTGCCGCGCCCCGGTCCCGGTGCCGCGCTGCCCCAGCGGCGCCGGGACCACGCCCGAGATCGCCTTCCGGCACGACGAGGGGCCGTGCCGGAAGGCGGTCCGGGTGCTCAGCTGATCGGCACCTCCAGCGGCCCCGGGTCGGGCATCCCGTCGAACCGGCCCGCCGCCGCGGCCAGCCGGCGCACGACCTCCCGGTGCTGCTCGACCGGCAGCGCGTACGGGATCCGCAGGTAGCGCTCCAGGTGACCGTGCACCGCGAACCGGGATCCGGGCACCAGCCGCAGCCCGTGCTCCTCGGCGGCGATCGCGAACCTGCTGCTCACCGGAGTTCCCAGGTCGCACCACAGCGACAGCCCGCCGTCCGGGACCCGGAACCGCCAGCCCGGGACCTGCTCCGCGAGTTCCGCGATCATCGAGTCGCGCATTCCCGTCACCTCCTCCCGCCGTCGCCGCAGCGCCGGCTCCGGATCGGCCAGCAGCTCGGCCAGCACCAGCTGCTCCAGCACCGGGCTGCCGAGGTCCATCACCGCGCGCTCCAGCAGCAGGCGCTGCACCAGGTCCTCGGGCGCCCGCACCCATCCGAGCCGCATGCCGCCCCAGAACGCCTTGCCCGCCGAGCCGATCGTGATCACCCGGTCGTCGCCGAACGCGGCCACCGGTGGCGGCGGGGTGCGGCCGGTCAGGTCCAGTTCGACCAGGGTTTCGTCCACGACGGCCGTGGTGCGGGTGCGGCGCAGCATCGCGACCAGGCGTTCCCGGTCCTGCGCGGTCATCTGGATGCCGGTGGGGTTCTGGAAGTCCGGGATCAGGTAGGCCAGCTTCGGCGTGGTCTGCTGCAGCGTGGCGGACATCAGGTCCAGGTCCCAGCCCTCCGCGAGCATCGGCACCGCCACCGCCTCGGCGCCGGCACCGCGGATCGCCTGCAACGGGTTCGGGTAGGTGGGGTGCTCGACCAGCACCCGTTCGCCCGGGGAGACCAGGGTGCGCAGCACCAGCGCGAAGGCGTGCTGCGCACCGTTGGTGACCAGCACCTGCCGCGGGTTCGTCGGCAGGCCGCGGCGGGTGTGGTGCTCGGCGATGCGTTCGCGCAGTTCCGGCAGCCCGAGCGCCTGGTAGCCGTGGCCGCCGAGCTCCGCCGGGATGCGGCAGCGCGCGCGGTCCAGCGCGGCGGTGAACTCCGGCGGCGCGGGCAACGTGGCCTGTGCGAGGTTGATCAGGTCGGGGGTGCTGGGCGGCCAGCCGCCGGGGTCGGTGTGCGCCCGGTCGCCGGGCAGCCGCACCCACGAGCCGGAGCCCTGCCTGCTGGCCGCGAAGCCCTCGTCGCGCAGCAGGTCCAGCGCCCGCACCACGAGGGTGCGGCTCACCCCGAGCGCGTCGGCGAACTCGCGCTCCGCGGGCAGCCTGGTTCCGGGGGGAAGCCTGCCGTCGAGCACGAGCTGCCGCACCGCCTGGTGCAGCCCGCCGGAGGTGGCGCGGCCGGAGTGCCAGCTGCCGAGCAGTTCCGCGATGCCGCGGGAGCCGATTCGTCCTATCACGCGAGACACGAGTCCAATAGTTCCAGATTGGCTATCGTGGTCGAGGCCAATCTCGACGTATCAACGACTCATGGCTTCAACCACCACTCCAGTGGATCTTTCACCGATGCCGGTGTCGGTGCGCCCGACGGCCCGGCTGGCGCAGCTGTTCGGCGGCTTGGCGCTCTACGGCACGAGCATGGCGCTGATGGTGCGCGCCGAGGTCGGCCTGTCGCCGTGGGACGTGCTGCACGACGGGCTGACCCAGCGCCTCGGGTGGAGCTTCGGGGCCGTCACGGCGCTGACCAGCGTCGTGGTGCTGGCGCTGTGGATCCCGCTGCGGCAGCGGCCGGGCATCGGAACGGTGGCGAACGTGGTGGTCATCGCGGTCTCGGTGGACCTCGTGCTGGGGCTGCTGCCGCCGTTGCACTGGTTGCCGGGGCAGGTGGCGCTGTTCGTGGCCGGCCTGGTGCTGAACGGGTTCGCGACCGCGGTGTACGTCGGCGCCCGGCTCGGGCCGGGTCCGCGCGACGGGCTGATGACCGGCCTGCACGCGCGCACCGGCTGGTCGGTGCGGCTGGTGCGGACCGGAATCGAGGTGGGCGTGCTGGTCGTCGGCTGGGCGCTCGGCGGTTCCGCGGGATTCGGGACGGTGCTGTACGCGGTGGGGATCGGGTGGATCACCCAGTTGTTCCTGCCGCTGGTGACGGTCCCGGGCCGCCGATGATCGGGGGCGTGGCGGACGTCGAGGTGGCCGAGCGGCCGGGCGATCGGTCGACCCCGGGAGCCGGGGCGAGCGAGGACGTGGTGCTGGTGCTGCCGAACGCGGTGGCGGTGCTGGACGGCGCGACCTCGCTGCGACCGGAATCCCGGTCCGGCGGCTGGTACGCGGAGCGGCTGGCCGGGGCGCTGGAACCGCGGCTGGTGGATCGGAGCGCCGATCTGGCGGACGTCCTGGCCGAGTCGATCGCCGAGGTGGCGGCCCGCTTCGACCTCCGCCCCGGCGAGTCGCCGTCCAGCACGGCGGCGCTGCTGCGCTGGGACGAGGAGCAGGTGGAGGCCCTGGTGCTGGCGGACAGCCCGATCGTGCTGGACACCTCGGCCGGCGTGCGGGCGGTGACCGACGACCAGCTCGCCGCGCTGCGCCGCCTGAACCAGGGCCGCCGGAACCAGGGTCGCCGGGACCAGGGCAACCGGAACCGGGGCGGCGGATTCCGGGACCGGCTTCGATCCGGCGGCGGGTTCGGAGCCGGGCACCGGGCGGCGCTGGGCGCGGCGATGGACCGGACCTCGCGGTGGCGCAACGTCGAAGGCGGCTTCTGGGTGGCCGAGGCGGTGCCGGAAGCCGCCGCGCACGCCACCCGCGCGCGGTGCCCCCGCCACGAGGTGCGGGCGGCGCTGGTGATGACCGACGGCGTGTCCTGCGGCGTGCAGGACTACGGGATCTTCCCCGGTTGGCCGGAGCTGCTGGCCGCGGCGGAACGCGACGGCCCGGACGCCGTGCTGGCCGAGGTGCGGGCCGCGGAGGACGCTGATCCGCGGGGCGAGCGCTGGCCGCGGCCCAAGCGGCACGACGATCAGGCGCTGGCGCTGGTCCGGTTCGCCGACGACGCCCGGACCCACGATCCGGGGAAAAAAGATCTCTGCACCTAGAGACAATCCGCATACCACCAAGTAACCTGGTGGTGTCCACCTGACCCCCAGGGGTGGACTTCACGCCCCCGCACTCCCGGTGACCCCCAGGCCGGTCGAGCGCGGGGGCGTCCTACGTTCGGGTGGAGTTTGTTTTCCTGCGCAACGGAGTTCCGCTTCACTCGTTTGAGTGGGCAAGGGAACCTGCCGCCACTGTCGGCAGTCGTACCGACGGCACGCAGCACGACTCCGAAATGGGGAGGGATCGCCCGTGGACTTGCACACCCGGATCGAACTGTTCGGTGGTCCAGAAGACGGTCGGGAGATCACCCTGCCCGCGGGCGCGGCCGGCGGGCCGCTCTCCCCCATCCCCGTCCCCCGCGACGGCGAGGACCCGACCGCCGCGTACGTGAAGGACCACCAGCGGCCGCACGGGGTGTGGATCTACAAGTACACGGTCAGCCCGACGATCCGGCAGTCCCCGGTGCAGTGAGACCACCGCGGTGGAGCTGGTGCGGGGAACCCGACGGTCGACTCGGTGCGGTGGACTCGGTGGGGCGAGCCCGGCGGCTCGGTGAACTCCGCGCGGTGAGCCCGATGCGGTCCGGCCGGCGCGGCGGACTCGGCACGATTCGGCCGACGCGGTCGACTCGGTGCGGCGCCCCGGCGGAGAGAGCCCGGCAGCACGGCGACCCGGCGCGGCCCGGCCGACGGGGTGAACCTGGTGCGGCCAGGTCGGCGCAGTGGACTTGGCGCGGTGACCCGGACCGAAGATTCGGCAGCGCGGTGAACTCCGCGCGGTGAGCCCGGGAGCAGCGGCTCCGGCGTGCGGCTCCCCAGCTCGCACCCGGCGCGGCGCCTCCGGCGCGCGGGTGGCACGGAACCCCGACACCACCTCCCCTCGATGTGACCCCGATCACCTAGGGCAACCGGTTGCTTCCCGTCGCGTCTTCCGGACAGATCACGAAGCAAGCGACAATTTCGGAGGCAATCATGCGCAGCACCGCCATCGTGGGTTCCGTTCTCGCCGCAGGCCTTTCCCTCGTCGGCATCGCCGGTCTCGCCGGAGTCGCGAATTCGGAGGCCACCACGAACTTCATCGGCGCCAAGTCGAGCTACCCCTCGGTGCCCGGCCCGCAGCCGATGGACGTGGCCCACGGCGCCCTCCAAGCACCCGACGGCTCCTACTGGGACGTGTACTCCCGAGACGTGAGCGGTGGCCACGCCGGCGCCGAGAACGCGCACAACGTCATCGGCCTCTACCTCGATCTCGACCCGTCGCAGGTCAGCGACCCCAACGGCTACGCCGAAGACGTCTTCGGCAACTACGACTGCTCGCTCGTCACCCAGGAGGGCACCCCGCGCATGGGAGTGAGCTGCGACGACGGCCAGCTCCCGGTCGTCGCCTTCCAGCAGGCGAGCTGACCGGCGGCACCACGCCCGCCGAGCTCCACCCACGCACCACCCGCCGACACGGCGATCGAATCCAGCGCATCGCGCGAACCATTCCACTCCAGCACGAATGACCCGATCGCCCTCGCACGCCCGAATTCACCACCACCGAATTCCACGGCGCCTAATTTCACGGCGCCGAGAACAAGTCGGCAGCAATCCGGGACCGCGCACAATTCCGCGACGATCCCCACCATTCCACCGGCCACCCCGCGCACCCACGCGCGGGGTGGCCGACGTGCTCCTCGCAGCCTCGACCCGCACGGCTCACGGCTCACGGCTCACGGCTCACGGCTCACGGCTCACGGCTCACGGCTCACGGCTCACGGCTCACGGCTCACGGCTCACGGCTCACGGCTCACGGCTCACGGACGAGTCAACCGATCGCGCGCCACGGCGACCACCCCGGCACCGCCGGCCCGCAGCCGCGCCACTCGCCGGTCGACCGCAGCTTCCCGACCGCCCACCAGCCGCCACCCCAAGACGAAACAAGCCCCACCGGGATCCGGTGGGGCTTGTTTCAGCTCTTGAGCGTGGCCAGGGGCGGGGTCGAACCGCCGACCTTCCGCTTTTCAGGCGGACGCTCGTACCAACTGAGCTACCTGGCCGTGGCGACCCGGCTCTCAGCCGATCGCTCTGGCGACCCAGACGGGACTTGAACCCGCGACCTCCGCCGTGACAGGGCGGCGCGCTAACCAACTGCGCCACTGGGCCATGTTCTGTTGTTGCGTACCCCCAACGGGATTCGAACCCGCGCTACCGCCTTGAAAGGGCGGCGTCCTAGGCCGCTAGACGATGGGGGCTTGGCCGATTCGAAACCGACCCGGCCTTACCTCCAACCGGCTTTTCCCTTTCGGGGCGCCCCGTTGGCAGTGATGAAAGCTTACGACACACGCTCAGCGGCCTTGCACAGGGGGGTCCCTTAAGCCGCGTCGCACGGCCCGGCGCCCTCCCGGGCGACCGCGCCCGCCGACCACCATAGCTGCCTGACCAGTATTTTTCACCCGAACGTTGGGAGGCGGGCCGGCCGCCCGCCGAAGGCCGCGCGGGGCCGGAACCGGCCGCCGGGAGCCTCGGGCAGGGCTTCGGGACGGAAAACGGGTTTCTGTGACGGCGGTCTCAGCTCGTGGGGCGCGGAGCGGCCGTCGGGACCGAGGGGTTGTCGCGCAGCCAGTCGGCGGTCGCGATGCCGCCGAGCACGATGCGCCAGATCTCGCCGGTCTGCTGGGCTGCGCCGATGGCCCGGCCGGTGCTGAGCACCCGGACGCCGACGAGCGTCGCGTACAGGACTCGGGTGGCGGCGGCCGGATCGATCTCGGGCCGCAGCAGGCCGTGCTCGGCGGAGCGCCGCAGCAGGCCGCCGAGCAGCTGCTCCCAGCGGGCCGCCGTCTCCTGGTCGCGCATCGCCAGCTGCGCGCCGGCGCGGACCACGACGTCGCGCTCCAGGATGCGGATCACCTCGTCGACGAGTTCGACGGCGGTGCTCAGCGGGTCCAGGCCGCGCCCCGTCCAGCGCTGCCAGATCTTCGACCAGACCTGCGCCTGGAAGCGGATCAGCGCGGACGCGACGGCGTCCTTCGACGGGAAGTGGAAGTAGAAGGCGCCCTTCGTGACTCCGCTGCGCCGCAGGATCGCGCTGAGCGGGGTGGCGTCATAGCCGGCGCGGTCGAACTCCTCGGCAGCAGCGATGACGATGGCACGGCGGGTGACTTGCGCCCGACGCTGCTGGGGCATGGGACGGCTCCGGCGGCTGGGACGTCGACCATGTCTCAACGCTCACCTGATCGGCGACACGGCCCACGAAAGGATGATCAACTGCGCCACGCGAAGTTACCGCGCCAGCCCCACGGGTGCCCATCCGCCGTTCCCGTGTCCCACCGGTGATCTTGCCGGAACCGACCGGTGACCTGGAGGGAACGCGAAAGAAACCGCACGGTATGTTTTGCGCGAGCCCCACGCCGGGCTCACGTCTTCCCGCGAGGCGAGCCACCGGGGGGTGCCCGACCTCGCGGGAAGACAACCCCGGCGCGGCCGTGCCCCGTTCACTCACCTCCGCCCCGCGCCGATCCGCGGTTCCGGTACCACCAAGCCCGTGTCCAGCGACATCACCGTCGAGCAGGACGATCCGGAGCGGCCCCGCGCCGCTGGGCGGACCGCAGCCCCGACCGCACCGCCGCACGCGCTCGCCGAGCCCGGTCAGCGGGTGACCGGCGGCTCGCCCTCTTCGTCCGGGACGAGCCCGAGCATGTCCAGCAGCAGCCGGCAGTCCTCGGCGCCCTCGGAGCCGCGGGCCACCGCGACCCGCGCCCGGTGCACTTGTTCGTCGGTGATCCCGGCTGGCTCGCCGCTGCGCGGCGCGGGTACCACCGAGGATGCTCGACCAACGCCTTCTTCCTGCTGCGACAGGAACTTCCGCACGTCCAACGACCCGTACATGACGCCTCCCCGGCTCGGGTTTCGGCCGCAGGTTATCCACAGCTTGTGCACAGCCGCAGCCCCCCACAGAGTGATTCGAGTGAGACGCTGAGTAATCAAGCGGCCGTGGTTCTCTCCACTGGGGAGGAGCCGACCGTCCCAGCCGAACCGGATGGTCGTCCACTGTGGAACGGACCGTGATCCGCCGGTCGACCCGGCCCGCGGGCGCGGCCGGGGCGGTCCCGCGGAGACCCCGCACCGCGGGGGAACGGTCGCACCGGCTGCTCCGTCCAGATGCGTAGTGGCGGAACCGGTGACCGCGCGCACCGGTGGAAGACGGCCGCCCACGGTCGGGTGCCGGGTGCCCGCCCACCGGGTGACACGGCCCGGTCCGGAAGCGGTCCAGGCGACGTCGAGTAGCCGACTTCGCCGCTGGTCCCTCCCGAAATCGGGGCCGCCGTGCCACAATCGTGGAGCTGACCCACCCCCGGTCAGCGACTGTGGAGATCCCCTCCGACCCCCGCGCTCCTCCCCCTGGCGTGGGGGTCCTCCGCTGCCCGGGGTCGCCCGGCGCTCACCGACACGCCAGCGGCGGATCGGACACAGCCACTCCAGGTTTCGCAACGGAACCGTTATCGTGTGCGCGTGGCTCTAGGACGAATGAAGACCGGACGCCGGCAGCAGGACGCGCGGAGCAAGTCCGCGAACCAGCAGCAGGCCAACGAACCGGATCACGAGCTCGACTCGTACCTCGCGGCCTTGGCCCCGAAGGAAGACCTCGAAACCACCGGCTCCGGCCGCGGGTTCGGCGGTGCCGAGGTCTACCAGCTGCGCCTGCCGCTGATGGCCAACGAGAAGCTCAAGGAGCTCGCCGCCCGCCAGGGCACGTCGCCCGGCGCGCTGGCGAGGGATTGGGTGATGCAGCACCTGTCGCAGTCCGACGAACCGGCACCGGAACCCCCGCACGGCGTGGCCCGACCTCAGCAGCAGCCCCAGCAGCAGCCCCAGCAGCAGCCGCAGCCGGACGCGACCCCAGCCTGGCCGCAGCAGGAGGCGGGCTACGAGCCGGCCGGCTACGGCCAGCAGCCCGAGTACGACCCGTACGCGTACGCCTACGGCGACGAGACCGACACCGAGATCACCATCCCGCGCGGCGGCCGGCTGCGCTGACCCCGTCCCGGCCGTGTCCGGGCGGCGCTGACCCCGTTCCGGCCTCCGACCCCCGACCGTTCCGAAGCAGTCCCCGAACTCCGCCGGTGGAGGCGACCCCCGACCGCCTCCGCCGGCGGTTCCACGTCCGGACCGCGGGAGGACCGCTCAGAGACCCAGTTCCCGGGCGATGAGCATCCGCTGGACCTCGCTGGTGCCCTCGCCGATCTCCAGGATCTTCGCGTCCCGGTAGAAGCGGCCGACGGGCGTCTCGTTCATGAACCCGTAGCCGCCGAAGATCTGGGTGGCGTCCCGCGCGTTGTCCATCGCGGCGTCCGAGGAGGTGAGCTTGGCCAGCGCCGCCTGCTTGCGGAACGGTTCGCCGCGCAGCATCCGGGACGCCGCGTCGTAGTAGGCGAGCCGGGCGTTGCCGGCCCGCAGCTCCATGTCCGCGATCTTGAACTGGATGGCCTGGTACTCGCCGATGCGGTGGCCGAACGCCTCCCGCTCACCCGCGTACCGCAGGCATTCGTCGACGCAGCCCTGGGCGAGCCCGGTGCCGAGCGCGGCGATCGCGACGCGGCCCTCGCTGAGGATGGACAGGAACTGCGCGTAGCCGCGCCCGCGTTCGCCGAGCAGGTTCGCCGCGGGCACCCGGCAGTCGTCGAAGGACAGCTCGTGGGTGTCGGAGGCGTTCCAGCCGACCTTGGAGTACTTCGGCGCGACGTGGAACCCGGGGGTGCCGGACGGCACGATGATGGTGGAGATCTCCTTGCCGCCGTCGGGCTTGCTGCCGGTGACGGCGGTGACGGTGACGAAGCCGGTGATGTCGGTGCCGGAGTTGGTGATGAACGCCTTGGAGCCGTTGAGCACCCACTGGTCGCCGTCGAGGACGGCGGTGGTGCGGGTGGCGCCGGCGTCGGAACCGCCGCCGGGTTCGGTGAGCCCGAACGCGCCGAGGACCTCGGCGGTGCACAGCTTCGGCAGCCAGGTGCGGCGCTGCTCCTCGTCGCCGAAGCGGGCGATGGGCATGGCGCCCAGCGACACCCCGGCTTCGAGGGTGATCGCCAGCGAGGAGTCGACCCTGGCGAGCTCTTCGAGCGCGAGGCACAGCGCGAAGTAGTCGCCGCCCATGCCGCCGTGCTCCTCGGCGATGGGCAGCCCGAACAGGCCCATCGAGCCCATGGTGCGCACCAGCGGGTACGGGAAGGCCTCGCGTTCGTAGTAGTCGCCGATGACGGGGGCGACCTCCTTGCGGGCGAAGGCGCGCACCGAGTCGCGGAGGGCTTCGTGCTCGTCGCCCAGGCGGTGGTCGATCATGTCAGCTCTCCTCGGGTTCGGCGGGACGGGCGGCGAGCACGGCGAGCGGCTGGTCGAGCGCGACCGGCTGGCCGGGGCGGGCGGTGACCTCGGTGACGGTCCCGTCCAGCGGGGCGACGACGGTGTGCTCCATCTTCATCGCCTCCACCACGAACAACGTCTGTCCTCTGCGGACCTCTTGGCCCGCGGTGACCTCGGCGGCGAGCACCGTGCCCGGCATCGGGCTGGTGACGGTGCCGCCGGAGCCGCCGCCGCGTTCCGCGCGTTCGGCCAGCAGCCGGTGCTCGGTGACGGCCCAGGTGCGCCCGTCCGCGGCGAGCCAGGTGGTGTCGCCGTCCCGCGCCCAGCGGTACCGGCGGGTGCGGGAGCGGTGGGTGACGGTGAGCAGGTCGCCGTGCAGGAACGCGCTCGCCCGGCTCGGTTCGCCGTCGAGCAGCACTTCCGCGTCGGAGGCCCGGCCGCGCAACCGCACCTCGGCGTCGGCGAAGCGCCAGGTGCTCCACGCCGGTTCGCCGAGCCGCCAGCCGCCGGGCACGTCCCACGGGTCCGCAGTGCTCGGGTCCGGTTCGGCGGCGGCGAGGCCGGCGAGCGCGGCGGCCACCGGCACCTCGGGCGGCACCGGGTCGGTGGTGAGCTCGGCCAGGTTCCGCTCGATGAGCCCGGTGTCGAGTTCCCCGGCCAGCACCTCGGGCCGGGCCAGCAGCGCCCGCAGGAACGCCACGTTGGTGATCACCCCGAGCACCGCGGTCTCGGCGAGCGCGGCGTCGAGCCTGCGCAACGCGTCGGCGCGCGCCGGGCCCCAGGCGATCACCTTGGCGAGCATCGGGTCGTAGTCGGAGCCGACGGTGCCGCCCGCCGCGATGCCCGAGTCGACCCGGACCCCGGCCGGTTCGTGCACGGCCAGCACCCTGCCGCCGCTGGGCAGGAAGCCGCGCGCCGGGTCTTCGGCGTAGACGCGGGCCTCGACCGCGTGCCCGTCGATGCGCAGGTCCTGCTGGGCGAACGGCAGCGGTTCCCCGGCGGCGATCCGCACCTGCAGCTCGACGAGGTCCAGGCCGCGGCGCTCGCCGACGGCGGTGACGAGTTCGGTGACGGGGTGCTCGACCTGGAGGCGCGTGTTCATCTCCATGAAGAAGAACTCGTCGGGCCGGTCGGCGGAGACGATGAACTCGACGGTGCCGGCGCCCACGTAGCCGACGGACCGCGCCACGGCGACGGCGGCCTGCCCGATCCGGTCCCGGGTGGGCTCGTCGAGCAGCGCCGACGGGGCCTCTTCGACGATCTTCTGGTGCCTGCGCTGCAGGCTGCACTCCCGTTCGCCGAGGTGCACGACGCCGCCGTGCGCGTCCGCGAGGACCTGCACCTCGATGTGCCGGGGACGGGCGACGAACCGCTCCACGAACAGTGTGTCGTCGCCGAACGCGGCGCCGGATTCGCGGCGGGCGGCGGCGATCTGCGCGGGCAGGCCGGCGGGGTCCTCGACGCGGCGCATGCCCTTGCCGCCGCCGCCCGCGGACGGTTTGAGCAGCACCGGGTAGCCGACGTCGCGGGCGGCGGCGATCAGGTCCTCGTCGGTCATGCCGGGTTCGCTGCGGCCGGGGACGACGGGCACGCCGGCGGCGGTGACGGTGGCCTTGGCACGGATCTTGTCACCCATCGCCTCGATCGCGGCGGCGGGCGGGCCGATGAAGGCGAGCCCGGCGTCGGCGCAGGCGCGGGCGAACTCGGCGTTCTCGGACAGGAACCCGTAGCCGGGGTGCACGGCCTGCGCGCCGGTGCGCAGCGCGGCTTCGACGACGCGCGGCACCGACAGGTAGCTCTCCGCCGCACTGCTCGGTCCGATGTGGACGGAAGTGTCGGCTTCGGCGACGTGCCGGGCGTCCCGGTCGGCGTCGCTGTGCACCGCGATCGACCGGATGCCCAGCTCGCGCAGGGTGCGGATCACCCGCACCGCGATCTCCCCCCGGTTCGCCACCAGCACCGCGTCGATCCGGGGTCCGACCGCTCCTGCGGCCACCTCCGCGCCGACCTCGACCACCACGCTCACCTCGTCCTGTTCACCGCTGCGGAACCGCCACCGAGCCCGGAGCGGCCGTCACATCCGGAAGACGCCGTAGCCGACCGGCTCCAGCGGCGCGTTCGCCGCCGCCGACAGCGCCAGGCCCAGCACGGACCTGGTCTGCTTCGGGTCGATCACGCCGTCGTCCCACAACCGGGCCGTCGAGTAGTACGGGTGTCCCTGCGCCTCGTACTGGTCCCGGATCGGCTGCTTGAACTCGTCCTCGGCCTCGGCCGGCCAGTCCTCGCCGCGCGCGTCGAACTGGTCGCGGCGCACGGTGGCCAGCACCGAGGCGGCCTGCTCCCCGCCCATCACCGAGATCCGCGCGTTCGGCCACATCCACAGGAACCGCGGCGAGTACGCCCGCCCGCACATCGAGTAGTTGCCCGCGCCGAACGAGCCGCCGATGACCACGGTGAACTTGGGCACGCGCGCGCAGGCGACGGCGGTGACCATCTTCGCGCCGTGCTTGGCGATGCCGCTCGCCTCGTACTCCTGGCCGACCATGAACCCGGAGATGTTCTGCAGGAACACCAGCGGGATCGAGCGCTTGTCGCACAGCTGCACGAAGTGCGCGCCCTTGAGCGCGGACTCGCCGAACAGGATGCCGTTGTTCGCCACGATCCCCACCGGGTGCCCGTGCAGCCGGGCGAACCCGGTGACCAGCGTCGTGCCGTAGTCCCGCTTGAACTCCTGGAACCGGCTGCCGTCGACGATCCGGGCGATGACCTCGTGCACGTCGTAGGGGGTGCGGCTGTCGGTGGGCACGGCCGCGTAGAGGTCGTCGGGCGACACCAGCGGTTCCTCGACGGGCCGCACGTCCCAGGGCCGCGGGCTGCACGGGCCGAGGGTGCCGACGATGGAGCGCACGATGCGCAGCGCGTCCGCGTCGTCCTCGGCGAGGTGGTCGGTGACCCCGGAGGTGCGGGAGTGCAGGTCGCCGCCGCCGAGCTCCTCCGCGGTGACCTCGGCGCCGGTCGCGGCCTTCACCAGCGGCGGGCCGCCGAGGAAGATGGTGCCCTGCTCGCGCACGATCACCGCTTCGTCGCTCATCGCGGGGACGTAGGCGCCGCCCGCGGTGCAGGAACCGAGCACGGCCGCGATCTGCGGGATGCCGCGGGCGGACATGGTGGCCTGGTTGTAGAAGATCCGGCCGAAGTGCTCGCGGTCCGGGAACACCTCGTCCTGCCTGGGCAGGAACGCACCGCCGGAGTCCACCAGGTACAGGCACGGCAGGTTGTTGTGCAGCGCGACCTCCTGGGCGCGCAGGTGCTTCTTCACCGTCATCGGGTAGTACGTGCCGCCCTTGACGGTGGCGTCGTTGGCGACGATCACGCATTCGCGGCCGGCGACGCGGCCGATGCCGGTGATGATCCCGGCCGAGGGGGCGTCGCCGTCGTAGAGCTCGTGGGCGGCCAGCGGCGAGAGCTCCAGGAAGGGGGATCCGCGGTCGAGCAGCGCGTCCACCCGGTCCCTGGGCAGCAGCTTGCCGCGTTCGACGTGCCTGCGCCGGGACTTCTCCGGACCGCCGAGGCGTGCTTCGGCGAGCCGGGCGTCGAGGTCGGCGACGAGCGCGGCGTGCTCGGCGGCGAACCGCGCGGGCCGGTCGGCCGCGACGTCGAGCGCGCTGGTCAGGACGGGTGCATCCACCGGCGTTCCTCCTGCTCCGGACTGCGTCGACCGCGAGTTAGTCATCGTTAACCACTGGCGATGTTAACGGCGGCTAACTTCGGCGTCTAGTATCTGCTCCGATGACCGGACCGGCCACCGAACGCCCGAACCGCCGCGCGCAGCTCCTCGACGCGGCGGCCGAGCTGTTCGCCCGCTACGGCTTCCACGGCGTCGGCATGGACGACATCGGGCGGGCCGTCGGCATCTCCGGACCCGCGCTGTACCGGCACTTCCGCGGCAAGGACGCGATGCTCGCCGAAATGCTCACCGGCATCAGCGACCGGCTGCTCGACGCCGGGCGCAGCCGCGCGGACGCCACCGCGGACCCGCGGCTGGCCCTGGACGAGCTGGTGCGCAGGCACGTCGAGTTCGCCCTCACCAACCCCGCGCTGATCACCGTGCACCTGCGGGACCTGGACAGCCTCGCCACCGCGGAGCGGCACCGGGTGCGCGAGGCGCAGCGCGGCTACGTCGAGGTGTGGGTGGACGTGCTGCTGCGGACCCGGCCGGAACTCGACCGGGCGACCGCGCGGGCCTCGGTGCACGCGGTGCTCGGACTGATCAACTCCACGCCGTACAGCACCCACCTCGACCGCACCGACATGGCGGAACTGCTGCACCGGATGGCCATCGCCGCGTTGAGCTGACCGCCACCTCCCGCCCAGCGCGCGGGGACGCCGTCACCCGCCAGGGCCCACCGTCATCCGTCCGGAGGAGTGCACCGGATTGCAGGGCCCGCGAGCCGCGCCAACACTGAACGCCGAGGCCGCGCCGGGCGAGTTCCGGTGCCCGGGCCGCCCGGCCCGAACAGCGGCCGCGGCGACCCGGAGGACACAGGCATGGCCACCTTGCGCGCACGGCCGTCGCCGATCCCGACGCGCCCGTCCAGCACCCCCGGCTCCGGGAAGTCCCCGAAGTTCGTGAGCTGGGCGCGCACCACCGACCCGAAGGCCATCGGCAAGCTCTACCTGGCCACCGCGTTCGGATTCTTCATCATCGGCGGCGCGATGGCGCTGCTCATCCGCGGCGAACTGGCCCAGCCCGGGCTGCAGTTCCTCTCCCAGGAGCAGTACAACCAGCTGTTCACCATGCACGGCACGATCATGCTGCTGCTGTTCGCGACGCCGATCGTCTTCGGCTTCTCGAACATCATCCTGCCGCTGCAGATCGGCGCGCCGGACGTGGCGTTCCCGCGGCTCAACGCCTTCTCCTACTGGCTGTTCCTGTTCGGCGGCCTGATGGTCCTCAGCGGCCTGCTGCTGCCGGGCGGCGCCGCGGACTTCGGCTGGACCGCGTACGCGCCGCTGTCCCGGTCCACCTACAGCGCGGGTCTCGGCGGCGACCTGTGGATCACGGGTCTGCTGGTCAGCGGGCTGGGCACCATCCTCGGCGGGGTCAACATGATCACGACGACGGTGTGCATGCGGGCGCCCGGCATGACGATGTGGCGGATGCCGATGTTCACCTGGAACATCCTGGTCACCAGCGTGCTGATCCTGATGGCGTTCCCGGTGCTGACCGCGGCGCTGTTCGGGCTGCTGGCGGACCGGCACTTCGGGGCGCACGTGTTCGACCCGGCCACCGGCGGGGCCATCGCCTACCAGCACCTGTTCTGGTTCTTCGGGCACCCGGAGGTCTACATCGTGGCGCTGCCGTTCTTCGGCATCGTCACCGAGATCTTCCCGGTGTTCAGCCGCAAACCCCTGTTCGGCTACATCGGGCTGGTGTTCGCGACGCTGCTCATCGGGGTGCTGTCGGTGGTGGTGTGGGCGCACCACATGTTCGCCACCGGGTCGGTGCTGCTGCCGTTCTTCTCGTTCACCACGTTCTTGATCGCGGTACCGACCGGGGTGAAGTTCTTCAACTGGATCGGAACGATGTGGAAGGGCCAGCTGACCTTCGAGACGCCGATGCTGTTCGCGCTCGGGTTCCTGGCGACGTTCCTGCTCGGCGGGCTCACCGGGGTGCTGCTGGCGGCGCCGCCGCTGGACTTCCACGTGCACGACACGTACTTCGTGGTGGCGCACTTCCACTACGTGCTGTTCGGCACCATCGTGTTCGCGGTGTTCGGCGGGATGTACTTCTGGTTCCCGAAGATGACCGGCCGGATGATGGACGAGCGCCTCGGCAAGCTGCACTTCTGGCTGACGTTCCTCGGCTTCCACACCACGTTCCTGGTGCAGCACTGGCTGGGCGGGGCGGGCATGCCGCGGCGCTACGCCGACTACCTGCCGAGCGACGGGTTCACCGGGATGAACGTGGCCTCGACGGTGGGGGCGTTCATCCTGGGCGCCTCGATGCTGCCGTTCCTGTGGAACGTGTTCAAGAGCTCCCGGTACGGGACGGTGGCGAACGTGGACGACCCGTGGGGGCACGGCAACTCGCTGGAGTGGGCGACGTCCTGCCCGCCACCGCGGCACAACTTCGCCGAGCTCCCGCGCATCCGCTCGCCCCGGCCCGCGTTCGAGCTGCACTACCCGCACATGCTGGACCGGCTGGAAACCGAGGCGTACGTCGGCGAAGCGCCGCGCGAACTGTCCTCGAAGGACGAATGAACCGTTGGGCACACTGCACAACCGGCGCGGTGCACTCGGCTGACCTCGCACAAATCGTTTCAACCGCGTAACGGCGCCGCCACTGGCGACGATCTTCCCCGTGGCGCGTTCACGCTGAACCGAACGAGTGGAAACCGGCCCGCGCGGCAGTGGTCCGCTTCATAGTCCCCCCGGGAACACCGTCCCCGGGGCCTAGTGTTGAACGCGTCCGGGGAGCCGCCAGCGACAGCCGGTCTTCCTGAGAAAGAGCTCCGAACACCGACGACCGCCTGAACAGCGGGGACCCTCGACGTCCCCGGGAGGCGAGTTCGGGGCGCTGACCCGGTCCGGAACTTTCGATTCAGGAGACCTCCTTGCCCATTGCCCTGTTGGCCCTGGCCATCGCAGCTTTCGGCATTGGAACCACCGAGTTCGTGATGATGGGGCTGCTGCCAGAAGTGGCCTCGAACCTGCACGTGTCGCTGCCCGACGCCAGCGGCTACATCTCGCTGTACGCCCTGGGCGTCGTCGTCGGCGCGCCACTGCTCACCGCGGGCGGCATGCGGGTGCGGCGCAAGACGATGCTGATCAGCATGATGGCCCTGTTCGTCGTCGGGAACCTGGCCTCCGCGTTCGCCCCCACCCACGGCACGCTGCTGGCGGCCCGGTTCATCGCCGGCCTGCCGCACGGCACCTTCTTCGGGGTCGGCGCCGTCGTCGCCGCCGGACTCGTCGCTCGGGACAAGCGGGCCCAGGCCATCTCGATGATGTTCATCGGCCTCACCGTCGCCAACATCGTCGGCGTGCCGCTGGGCACCCTGCTCGGGCAGGCGCTCGGGTGGCGGTTCACCTTCGGCGTCGTCGCCGTCATCGGCGTGATCGCGCTGATCGCCGTGGCGCTGCTCGTCCCGCAGCAGCCGAAGCCGACCGACGTGAGCCTGCGCGGCGAGCTCGTCGCCTTCAAGCGGCCGCAGGTGTGGCTGGCGTTCGCGGTGGTCGTGTTCGGCTTCGCCGCCACGTTCTCCTTCTACAGCTACATCAAGCCGCTGCTCACCGACGTGACCGGCTTCAGCCCCACGATGGCGACCGCGCTGCTGGCGCTGTTCGGCGTGGGCATGACCGCGGGCACCATCATCGGCGGGCGGCTCGCCGACCGGGCGCCGATGAAGACGCTGTACGTCTTCCTGGCGCTGCTGGCGGTGACGCTGACGACGTTCCTGGTGACCTCGCACAGCATGGTGCTCACCGCGATCAACGTGTTCGCGGTCGGGCTGGCCGGGTTCGCCGCCATCCCCAGCATCCAGGCGCGAATCCTGGACAAGGCCAAGGAGGCCCCGGCGCTGGGGTCGGCGAGCATCCAGTCCACGTTCAACATCGCCAACTCGCTCGGCGCCTACCTGGGCGGGCTGGTCATCGCGGGCGGCTTCGGGCTCACCGCGCCCAGCTGGGTCGGCGCGATCCTGGCGCTGGTCGGGCTCGGCTTCGCGCTGCTGTCCGGCTGGCTGGACCGCGCGCCCCGCTCCGGCGAGGTCGTGGCCTCGCACCGGGCCGAGGTCGAGCAGGCCGCGGAGGCCCCGGTCCGCTGACGGCACCGAAGGGGCCGGTCACCCACCCGGTGACCGGTCCCTTCGCACGTCCGGGTCCGGTCCCGGAACCGCGGGGGCGGATGCGGCGGATGTGCCGCGCCGGGCGGAACCCGCTGGTCGACGGATGGCTTCCCGCCCCGGCGCGTGCTGTGATGGAGGACGCCCTGGGCCGGGAATCCGCGACCGGAGCAGCGGGTTGCGCCGAGTGGGTGATCCGCGAGGTCGCGGGTCGCTCCTGGCAACGTTCGACCTTTCGGAGGAACGAGTAGATGACCCAGGTTCCGAACCTCACGCTCAACACCGGCGCGGAGATCCCGCAGCTCGGGTTCGGCGTCTTCCAGGTGCCGCCGGACGAAGTGATCGAACCGGTGGCCACCGCGATCGAGGCCGGGTACCGCAGCATCGACACCGCGGCCGCCTACGGCAACGAGGAAGGCGTCGGCAAGGCCATCGCCGACTCGGGTGTGCGGCGCGAGGACCTGTTCGTCACCACCAAGCTGGGGAACGACCAGCAGGGCTACGACAGCACGCTGAAGGCGTTCGACGACAGCCTCACCAAGCTCGGCCTGGACTACGTCGACCTGTACCTGATCCACTGGCCCGCAGCCGGGCAGGACAAGTACGTCGACACGTGGCGGGCGTTCGAGAAGCTGCACGGCGAGGGCCGCGCCAAGTCCATCGGCGTGTCGAACTTCCAGATCCCGCACCTGCGTCGCCTGTTCGAGGAGACCGACGTGGTGCCCGCGCTGAACCAGATCGAGCTGCACCCGAACCTGCAGCAGGGCGACCTGCGCGCGTTCCACCGCGAGCACGGCATCCTCACCGAGGCGTGGAGCCCGATCGGCCAGGGCAAGGGCCTGCTGGACGACCCGACGCTGGGTTCGCTGGCCGAGAAGTACGGCAAGAGCCCGGCGCAGATCGTGCTCCGCTGGCACGTGCAGCTGGGCAACGTGGTGATCCCGAAGTCGGCGACGCCGTCGCGCATCCGGGAGAACATCCAGGTGTTCGACTTCGAGCTCGCCGACGACGACCTGGCGGTCATCGCGGGCCTGGACACCGGTACCCGCGTCGGCCCGGACCCGGACGCCTTCGGCGCCTGATCCCGCATCCGGAAGCCCGCTCGGCCACGCGCCGGGCGGGCTTTCGCACGTCCGGGACGCGTCGTGCCCGTCCGCCGGGGTTCCGCGACCCCCGGCAGCAGCCGAGGAGGCTGGTCAGGCCGGGACGGGGCGCAGGACGGTGCTGCCGGAGCGCAGGGACGCGACCTGGCTGCGGGTGGCGATCCACTTCGGCAACCGGCCGACGCGCTGCAGCGGGGTGCTGCGCTGCGCCGAGGTGAACGCGGCGGTGCGCGACACCTTCAGCACCCGGGAGCGCCGCTCCTGCTCGTAGGCGCGCAGCGCGGGCCCGGGTTCCCCCGCCACGTCCGCGAGCCGGTGCGACAGCAGCCAGGCGTCCTCGAGGGTCTGGTTCGCCGCCTGCGCCACGGCGGGCGGCATCGCGTGCACGGCGTCGCCGAGCAGGGTGCTGCGCGGACCGCCCCACACCCGCGGGACGACGTGCCGGATGTGCGGGAAGAAGCCGAGGTCGTCCGGTCCGACCTCGGCGAGCAGCGGCCCCACCGGATCGGGCCAGCCGGTGAACATCCGGCGCAGGTCGCGCAGCGACAGCGCCTCGTCGCCCTGGCGCCACGGCAGGTCGAACCACCAGTGCAGCAGGCCGCCCCCGGCGGGGATGAGGCCGCAGTGCGCGTCGCGGCCGGCGATGTTGACCGTCTGGTGCCCGTGCGCCACCGGCACGTCGCTGCGGGTGAGGCCCTGCCAGCTGGCCCAGCCGGTGTGCCGCGCGGGCCCGCCGCCGAGCAGTTCGCGGCGCACCACGGAGCGCTGGCCGTCGGCGCCGATCACCAGGTCGCCCTCGGCGCTGGCGCCGTCGTCGAAGTCGACGACGACGCGGTCGGCGGTCTCGGTGACGGCGATGCAGCGCCGCCCGAAGTGCAGCACGTGCTCGGGCAGCGCCGCGGCGATCTTGCCGGTGAGCAGCCGGCGCGGGGTTTCGATGGTGGGCGAGCCGAGACGCTCCGTGACGTCGGCCAAGTCCGCCTCCCAGAGCAGCCGCCCCGAGTCGGTGATGGACTTCAGGCTGTGCAGCTGGCGGCCCACGTCCTCCAGGGTGACGCCGAGCTGGCCCAGCGCGGCCGTGCCGTTGCTCCACACCGTGACCGCGGCGCCGCCGTCGCGCAGCGCGTCGGCGTGCTCGAAGACCGCGACGTCGTGACCGCCGTCGATGAGACCCTTGGCCACGGCGAGGCCACCGATCCCGGCTCCGATGACGAGAACGCGCATCGTATCCATCCGTCCTGCGAAGCTGGCTGGCTCGCCGATTTTAGCCAACAGTCCTACAAATCCGAGTTGTCGGTCCTCACATACAGTGATGAACATCTCTCGAACGGAGTAATGCGAGAGGTTAATCCACTGGGCGGCAGGCGGGCCCCGCCACCCCGTCCGCGGGGGAAGTAGGTTGCGGGAGCATGAGTCCTCGCGTCGCACCACCGTTCCGCGCCGACCACGTCGGCAGCCTGCTCCGCCCGCCCCACCTGCTCGCGGCCCGCGACGAGTTCGCGGCCGGCCGCATCGGCTCCGACGAGCTCCGGCGCGTCGAAGACGAGGCCATCACCGACGTGGTCGCCATGCAGGAGGAGATCGGCCTCTCCAGCGCCACCGACGGCGAGTTCCGCCGCGGCTCCTGGCACATGGACTTCCTGTACCAGCTGCGCGGCATCGACCGGGTCGACGACTCGGAGCTGACGGTCAAGTTCCACAACGCCGACGGGGACGTCGAGTTCGCCACCCCGGAGATGCGGATCGGCGAGAAGGTCGGGCTGGAGCACACGATCTTCGAGGACGCGTTCACCTCGCTGGCCGACCGCACCCGCACCGCGACGCCGAAGCTCACCATCCCGTCGCCGGGCATGGTGCAGTACCGCGCGGGCCGGGCCTCGATCGACCCGGAGGTGTACCCGGACCTCGCCGAGTTCCGCGCCGACCTGGCCGCCGCCTACCGCGCCGAGGTGCACGCGCTGGCCGGGCTCGGCTGCCACTACCTGCAGCTCGACGACACCAGCCTCGCCTACCTGAACGACCCGCGGCAGCGCGCGAAGCTGCGGGAGCGGGGCGAGGACGCCGAGCACGAGCACGAACGCACCATCGAGATGATCAACGCGTCGATCGGCTCCCGCCCCGAGTCGATGTCGGTGACCACCCACCTGTGCCGCGGCAACTACCGGTCGTCCTGGGTGGCGGAGGGCGGCTACGACTTCGTCGCCGAGGCGCTGTTCAACGAGCTCGACGTGGACGGTTTCTTCCTGGAGTTCGACGACGAGCGCTCCGGCGGCTTCGAACCGCTGCGCTTCGTGCCGAAGGGCAAGCACGTGGTGCTGGGGCTGGTCACGACCAAGAGCGGTGAGCTGGAATCCGCCGACGACCTGAAGCGGCGCATCGACGAGGCGTCCCGGTACATCGACCTGGACCAGCTGTGCCTGTCACCGCAGTGCGGTTTCGCCTCCACCCAGGAGGGCAACGCCCTCGGCCACGACGAGCAGGTCGCCAAGCTGAGCCTGGTCGTGCGCACCGCCCAGGAGGTGTGGGGCTGAGTTCCCCGGGTCGGTCGGTGGCGGGACGCCGGTTCCGCCACCGGCGGCGCCCGCGCGGCGCGGGATCAGGCGGCGGCTTCGAGGAAGCGGCCCGCGACCAGGCCGGGCTCCTCGTTCCCGTCGAACCGGACCCACAGCACTGGGCCGTCGAAGACCTCGGGAAGCCCCGAGGCGGTCTCCACCACCGTGCCGACCTGATCGCGGAACCGGCCGAACGAGGCACGCACCCGGGTGCCAGGCTCCAGCGGACTCGATGACTGCTCCATGGGGGTCGACGTTACGTGCCGTGGCCGCGGAACGGAAAACCGCGTCCGAGTGACGTGCGGCTGAACACCGTGACCTGCGGTATCGACCCCCGGAAAGGCGCCCGGCACGGGCAGAACGATCTTGTTCAGTGACTGACGTCACGATAACCGCAGGTAGAAGCGTTGCGAACGGGAAGGGGCGCGGGTGCGCACAATCCGGCGATCAGGGGAGTTCGAGCTGGAGATCAAGCGGTCCCGGTTCCTGTGCGCGCTGTCCCGCGCCGACTCCGAGGAGCAGGCGCGGGAGTTCGTCGCGCTGCGCCGCAAGCTGCACCACGACGCCCGGCACCACTGCTCCGCGTACGTGCTGGACGCGGACGGCCGCACCCAGCGCTCCAACGACGACGGCGAACCCGCGGGCACGGCCGGGGTGCCGATGCTGGAAGTGCTGCGGCACAACGAGCTCACCCGGGTGGTCGCGGTCGTGACGCGGTACTTCGGCGGCACGCTGCTCGGCGCGGGCGGGCTGGTGCGGGCGTACGGCGGCGCGGTGTCGGCCGCGCTGGAGCAGGTGGGGCTGGCGGAGCTGCGGCCGATGCGGCTGGTGTCCACCACGGTGGACTACCTGGTGGCGGGCAAGCTGGAGAACGACCTGCGCTCGCACGGATTCTCGGTGTCCGATGTGGACTACTCGGACCGGGTGCGGTTCGTGGTGGAGGTGCCCGCAGACGACGTGGAGGACTTCCGGCACTGGCTCGCCGAGGCCACCGGGGGCGCCGCGGAACCCGTCCTCGGCGAGGTGGTGCACGCCGAGGTCCCCGTTCGGCGCCCGTAGGACCGCCGATCCGAACGGGTGCCGGTCAGGCCGTCGGCAGGTAGCCGGCGGCCCCGGCCAGCACGCCGACGACGGCGCCCACCACCACCTGCGCCGGGGTGTGGTCGCCCAAGCGCACCCGGGACCAGCCGACGGCCGCCGCCAGCCCCCACAGCAGCAACCACCAGGCCGAGTACACCACCGCGAGCATCGCCACCGCCCCCGCCGCGACCGCCGTGTGCACCGACACCTTCCACCACACCGTGATCAGGCCGATCGCCAGCAGCGCGGCCAGCATCGCCACGTCCAGCGCCACCACCAGCCGCGGCGCCCCGGCCAGCACCAGCACGCCCAGCCCCAGCGAGCTCAACGAGATCAGCAGCACGAACGGGATCAGCCGCCCCTCGCGGTCGCGCACGTGGTGCCCGTCCCACCACCCGGCCCGGGACCCGGCGATGATCCCGGCCATCGGCAGCACGCTGCTGGTCAACGCCACGAACACGCCCCACCCCAGCGCCGGGCCGGGCGCGTGCGTCGCCCGCCAGGCCACCGCGACCGGCAGCAGCAGGACGATCACCGCCGGGGAGCACACCTCGGTGAGCACCCGGGCCACCAGGTCCGCCCGAGGCGCGGGTGCCGGGCCGTCGAGACCGGCGCTCCCGGTCGTGCCGGTGTCGATCTCCGCCATCGCGCCTCCCCGCTCGCCCGCGCCGGGTCCGGCGCACCGCTTCCATGATCACCCACGAGGGTGCCGATGTGGTGACGGCGCGACGGGGTCGCGGCCGTTCCGCGGGTGACCGGTCGGGCCGCCGAGGGCGGGGCAGTGTGGTCCGCGCGCGCACGCGCGTGCGCGGGGCGGTTAGCCGTGCTCTGCGATCGGCGCTGCGTCGCGTGCGCGGGGCGGGTCGCCGTCCCGGCCATCGTGCTCAGCGGCCGGAGCGGGTGCGCACGGGGCGGAGGTCGTCGCGCGCACGGGACCCCGACCAGCCGCGGCCTGCGCGCGGGCCGTGACCGGTTCCGTGGGCACGGGTGGAGCGCCCGGCGGGTCCGCGCACGGGGCCGTCGTCGATGCCGGGCCCGCTGCTCGCTCCTGGACGCCGGCTCCGCCGCCGCTACCGCACCGCCCGCAGCCGGGGCCCGGACGCAAGCGACTCCAGCTTCGCCGCCGACGCCGAACCGGGTTCCGCGGTCAGCAGCACCACCCGGTGGTCGTGCCCGGGCACCCGCAGCTCCTGCAGCTCCAGGTCCAGCAGACCCAGCCGCGGATGCCGGATCCGCTTCGGCACCGCGGCGGCGGTGCCCAGCTCCTGTTCCCGCCAGTGCGCGGCGAACTCCGGGTCGTGCGCGGCGAACTCCCGCACCAGCTCGGCCAGCCGCCGGTCCCCCGGGTACCGGGCGACGGCCTGCCGCAGCTCGGAGGCGACGTGCCGGGTGAACCCGTCCCCGGACGGCTCGCACCGCAGCGGACCGCCCTCCATCGACAACCGGAGGACGTTGCGCTCCGCCGGGGGCAGCGCCGCGAAGTCCACCAGCAGCGCGGCCGCGGCCGGGTTCCAGGCGAGCACGTCGTGCCGCGCGTTGAGCACGTAGGCGGGGACCGGGCCGAGCCGGTCCAGCAGCCGGCGCACCTCGGCGGGCACCTCCGCGGCCGGTTCGGGACTAGCCGGGGCATGCTCGGCGAGCCGCCCGAGGTGGTCCCGCTCGGCGGCGGAAAGCCCCAGCGCGGCCGCCAACGCGTCCAGCACCTGCGGCGACGGGTACGGGCCGCGAGCCTGCTCCAGCCGCTCGTAGTAGTTCGCCGACACCCCGGCCAGCGCCGCGACCTCCTCGCGCCGCAAACCCGGAGTGCGCCGCCGCGGCCCGGCGACCACCCCGGCCGCGGCGGGCGCACGCGACTCGCGGCGGCTGCGCAGGAACGCGCCCAAGTCTCGTTTGCCCACGGCGCCAGCCTGGCACGGCCCGCGACCCGCATCCACGGACCGGCGGTCCGGGGTTCGGCCGGACGTGCCCGCGAGGCGCCGAGCGGCCGAACGTGGACGGCGACCACCGACGAAGGAGGGCCCGTGCCCGTGCCGAACTCACCGGCCGACGTGATCGACCGGTTCATCGCACTGCTGCTCGCCGAGGACATGGCGGGCGCGATCGACCTGCTCGCGCCGGACGTGGTCTTCGAGGCCCCGTGCGCGTGCGGCACCCCCGCCCGCGTCGACGGGCGGGAGGGGATGCGCGAGTACCTGGCGGACTACCCGGACCGCGTGGACATCACCGGGTTCCCCGCCTTCGAGCTGCACGAGACGGCGGATCCGCGGACGGTGATCGCCGAGTTCACCGCGCACGGCCGCACGGTGCGCACCGGCGAGCCGTACGTCATGCCCTACATCGCGGTGCTGACCGTGGTGGACGGGCTGATCACCCACTACCGGGACTACTGGAGCCCGGTGCTGGCGGCGAAGGCCGCCGGTGAGCTGCCCGCGCTGGTCGCGGCGCTGGAGGGGGCGGAGTGAGCGCGCTGCTGATCGGCGGGACCGGCACCACCGGCCGCCCGCTGTCCCGGCTGCTGCCGGACGCGACCGTCGCCTCCCGGAACCCCGGCCCCGGCCAGGTGCGCTTCGACTGGGCCGAGCCGAGCACGTTCGCGCCCGCGCTGGACGGGGTACGGGCGGTCTACCTGGTGCCGCCGCCGGCCGAGCTGGAGCCGATGCGGTTCGCGGCTCCGTTCTTCGCCGCGGCGCGCGCCGCCGGGGTGCGGAGGGTGGTGCTGCTGGGTTCGCTGATCGTGCTGCCGGACGCGCCGGGCGTGGCCGAGCTGGTGGCGGCGGTGCGGTCGATGCCGGAGCCGGTGGTGCTGCGGCCGTCGGGTTTCATGCAGAACCTGCTCGGCGACCACCCGCTGGCGGTGGGGCTGCGGGAGCGCGGCGAGCTGGTCAGCGCGGCCGGGGACGGCAAGCTCGGCTGGATCGACGCCGCGGACATCGCCGCGGTGGCGGCCCGGGCGCTCACCGATCCCGCGGTGTCCGGCGAGCACCTGCTGACCGGCCCGGAGGCGCTGTCCTACGGGGAGGTCGCCGAGGTGCTCGCCGAGGTCACCGGCCGCCCGGTCCGGCACCGCCCGGTGCGCACGTCCGAGCGTCGCGAGGTGTTCCGCGCGGCCGGGATGCCGGAGCCGTTCGCGACGGCCCTGGCCGCGGTGGACCGGGGCATCCGGAACGGGGAGGAGGACCTGGTGAGCGGCGCGGTCGCGGAGCTCACCGGGCGGGCGCCCCGGTCGTTGCGGGAATTCGCCCTCGCGCATTCCGGCACGCTCGTCTGATTCCGGCGGGCGGCCCCGGTCCACCGGGGCCGCCGCCCGAACAATCCGAATGCATATTCCAAAAAAGGAACTGCCATTGGTGCGAACGGGTGAGTGTCGCGCGTATCCGCCCAATTCGGCGACCGGATTGGTGAGGATCCCGGCTGAATCGAGAACCTGCGCGGGGCAACGGGGTTTTCGGCCACCGCGGAACCGGTCACCCGGTCAGCGGTGACCGCCCCCGTTCACCGGTTCCAGAATGAACGGGGACCGGCGCCCGTCGATGCACCGCGGGTCGGCCGAACCCGGGTTCGGCCGAAAAGGTCATCGCACCTCGCGCCCCGTTGGGAGGAGCGGTCATCACTGATCCACCACAGGCGCGATGGACGGAGTTCAGCCTGCTCGCCCGGCTGCGCCGCGAAACCAGGCAGGCCCTGCTCTCCCTCGGCTCGGAAGTGATCTTCGAGGCGGAGCAGAAGATCCTGCGGCAGGGCGACGACAGCACGCACGTGGTGCTGCTGCTCAGCGGTTCGGCGAAGGTGCTGGCGCTGTCCGAGGTCGGCGGCACGACGCTGCTGGGCATCCGCTTCGGCGGTGACCTGGTCGGGGAGATGGCCGCGTTGGAGCAGCGCACGAGGTCGGCGACGGTCATCGCGGGTTCGCACACCCGCACCCGGCTGATCAAGTCGGCGGACTTCCGCCGGTTCCTGCACGAGCACTCGGACGCGGCGGTCGCGATGGTGCTCATGGTCAACGCTCGGCTGCGCTGGGCGAACCGCCGCCGGATCGACAACGCGAACCTGTCGGCGACGCAGCGGGTGCCGCGGCTGCTGGTGGAGGCGGTCGACACCTACGGCGAGCAGGACCCCGAGGGCGGCTGGCGCATCGGGCCGCCGCTGACCCACGACGAACTGGCCACGCTGGCGGGAGTGAGGTTGCGGACGGTGCAGAAAGCGCTGCGCGACCTCGCCGAGCGCGGAGTCATCGAACGGCGCTACCGGCGCATCATCGTGACGAATCCCCCCAAGCTCCGAGAAATCGCCGATTATTCCAACTGAACCCGCATTCGTGCGTGTTCTTTTCGGCCATCACGCGGCAGTGTCATCATCAGGGACCGCGGGTGCTCGAATCACCTCGGAAAGAGACCGATCAGGGCAAGGGTGACCTCCTTCCGCGCACCGCATCGTCGAGGGGGCGAAGGGGCGTGCGGAAGCGTCCCGCGGCACACCTCGAAATGCGCCACCGCCAGGACGGGGTCGCGGTGGCAGGCGTTGCCCGAGTCGCATCGGGGTCGGCTCGGGCAACGCACCCCGCGCCGCTTCCGCGCGCCGCTCAGCTGAAGACGTCGGCGACGTAGCGCGCCCGGTCCCGCTCCATCGCGGTCATCCACTCCGCGGCCTGCTCCTCGTCCGCACCGGTGACCTCCGCGTAGATCCGGGCGCAGGTGCGGTGCACCGCGGGCGCCATCCGCTGCCCGTCGCCGCACACGAACACGGTCGCGCCCCGTTCGACCAGCTCGGCGACCTCGGCCCGGTCGGCCCACAGCCGGTCCTGCACGTAGCGGACGCCGCCGTCGGGTTCCGCCGAGTACGCGGGCCGCACGTCGACCACTCCGGCCGCCACCCACTCGGCCAGCTCGTCCCGGTACAGCTGGTCGGACTCGGGGCCGTGGCAACCGAAGAACAGCAGCGCAGGCGCGGGCCGCACGCCCTGCTCGGCCGCGGCCAGCGCCCGGTCCTGCAGGAAGCCGCGGAAGGGGGCGATGCCGCTGCCCGCGCACACCAGCACCAGCGGCACGTCCAGCTCCGGCGGGTGGAACGCCACGTTCGACGGGCGCACGGTGACGGCGACCTTCGACCCGGGCAGCGCCTGCGCGAGGTGGTTCGAGGCGGCGCCCTCGTAGGTGCCCGCGCCGGACCGCGCGGGTTCGTTGAGCACGGCGACGGTCAGCGTGGCGTGTTCCGGGTTCCACCGGGGCGAGCTGGAGATGGAGTACTGCCGCGGCGTCAACGGGCTCAGCAGCGCCAGGAACGCGCCGAAGTCAAGGCGGCAGGCGGGGTAGCGCTCCAGCAGTTCCAGCACGGTGACCCCGGGGCGCAGCACCTGCTCGGCGTGCACCTCCGGGTCGGCGGCCAGCGCGCGCAGCGCCTGCGCGTCGGGCGGGCACACCGTCGCCCCGGCCAGTTCGTCGAGCTGCCTGCGGGTGGCGGGCCTGCCGAGTTCGACGTAGCTGCCGAGCAGTTCCCCGGCGGCGACGTGCGCACCGGTGGGCAGGGAGGTGCCCTCCCCGCGCAGCACCACCTGGTCGTCGTGGGCCAGCTCGAAGCGGCTGAGCGCCCGCGCCACCACGGCCGGCGGATTCACCGGCAGCACCGCCAGGTAGTCCCCGGCGCGGTACCGGACGCCCTCGGGCAGGGCGATCTCCACGTGGTGCTTGGCGCCGACGTCCGGGGAGCTGAGCGGCCGGTTCGCCACGACCGTCCCCCACTGCAGGTCGTTGGCCCGCACGATGTGGTCGCGCACGGCCCCGACGTGCTCCGCGGTGAGCCGCGGGCCGGTGGCCGGTGTCGCGTCGCCGAGCTCGAACTCGGCGGCGACCGGCTCCCAGAACCCGGCGTACCAGTCGTCGAAGTCGCCGAAGAAGTCGCCGCGCGCGTCGGCCCGGCCGCGCGGCAGCAGGCGCTTCGCACCGGCCCGGGCCAGCTGCTCGTCCACTTCGGCAGGCACGGCCTGGTAGGTGCGCGCCCAATCGGTGTTGCCGCAGCCGAACACCGCGTACCGCACCCCGTCCAGCGAGCCGTCGGGCTGCTCCCGCAGCCAGCGCACGAACTCGCGCGCGTTGTCCGGCGGCTGCCCCTCGTAGGAGGCGGTGACGACGACGGCGACGCCGTCCGGCCCGAGGTCGCCCGCCGCGGCGTCGAGCTCGGCGAGTTCGCCGGTGCAGCCGCGGGCGGTGGCGTCGTTCGCGATGCGCTGCGCGAAGGCCTGCGCGGTGCCCGAGTTGGAGCCGTAGAACACCCGCACGGGCACGCCGTTCGGTTCGGCCTGCGCCACCTCGGGCGCGGACCGCTCGGCGGGGGCGCCGCCGTGCACGATCCGCCGGTCCCGCCGGTGGACGTGCATGAACAGGCCCTCCGGCTTGATCGTCAGCGTCTGCTTGATCTTGAGCTGGTAGTCGGGGTCGGCGGCGGTGATGTCGAAGCGCTGCAGCAGCATCGCCAGGAACAGCGTCGCCTCCTGCAGCGCGAAGCCGCGGCCGATGCAGGAGCGCTGCCCGTTGCCGAACGGCTTCCACGCGTTCGGCGGCAGCGCCTCGGCTCGTTCGAAGGTGAACCGGTCCGGGTCGAAGGTCTCCGCGTCCGCGCCCCACACCGCCGGGTCCCGGTGCAGCCCGGGCACCACGACGAGCAGCTCGTCGTCCCGGTTCACCTCGTAGCGGCCACCGAGCACGGTCCCGTCGGCGCGCGGCGACACCCCGAACGCGGGCGCGGTCGGCCACAGCCGGAGCGATTCCTTGAGGACCTGGTCGAGGTAGCCGAGCCCGCTCAGGTGCTCGAACCGCGGCGCCTCGTCGCCCAGCACCCGGTCCACTTCGGACCGCGCGGTCGCCAGCACCTCGGGGTGCCGCAGCAGTTCGTGCAGCGTGAAGGTGAGCAGTCCGCTGGTGGTCTCGTGCCCGGCGATGAGGAAGGTGACCAGCTGGTGGCGCACGTTCTCGTCCGGCAGCCGCCGCCCGGTCTTCGGGTCGGCCGCGGTGAGCATCGTGTCGAGGATGTCGCTCTCCCCGGCCGGCAGCGGGTTGCGCCTGCGGTCGGCGATGAGCTGGTCGGCGACCTGGTGCATCAGCTCGACGTCCGCCGCGTACTGCTTGCGGGTGCCGCGCATCAGCAGTTCCTGGCCGGGCAGCCGCCGCGGGCGCGCCCCGGCTTCGACGAGCCCGCGCACCATCGATTCGACGAACGGGTTCAGCCGCTCCGCGTAGAAGCTGTTGAAGCGGTGGCTGAACGAGCACAGCGCGATCGTGTCGAGGGTGAGCCGGGTCGTGTCGTCGGCGATGTCGACGCGGTGCTCCGGGCCCTGGCGTTCCCACTTGAGCAGCAGCTGCTCGGCGATGTCGGCCATGCCGTCGAACATGGTGCGCAGCGCGGCGGGGCCGAACGCGGGCATCAGGATGCGGTGCGCGGCCTGCCAGTTCGGTTCCTCGGTCCACGCGGTGAACAGCCCGTCGCCCGCGAAGTCGCGGACGTTGACCAGGGCGGAGCCGAGGGACTTGTCGAACCGCTCCTCGTCGCACAGCTCGTCGACGAGCTCCTGGGACTGCACGATGATCAGGCTCCGGCCGGGCAGCTGGAGCCGGAAGATCGGGCCGTGCTCGGCGGCCATCTCCACGAAGCGCAGCACGCCCTTGCCGCCGTCGAGTTCGAGCAGGTTGCCCACGAGCGGCTTCGGCTTGGGCTGCGGGATCGGGACGAGTTCCTGGGCGGTGGTCATCGGCATCTCCTGCGGGAGCGGGTGGTTCAGAGCCGGGTGGCGGGACGGGCCCGCAACCCGGCGAGCGCGTTGTCGACCACGGCGGCCGCGTAGGCGTCCGGCGAGTCGGCGGGCCGGTGCCCGAACGTGACGAGCACCGAGGCGGCGCCGTGCGCGGTCGTCCACAGCACGGTGCTGATCGCGGTGGCGTCCCCGGCGAGCACGCCCTGTTCGAGGCAGCCCGCGACGCGCTCGGCGACGAGCCGGTAGGCCGGGTTCACCTCGTCCGGGCAGTCCGCCTTGTCCGCCGGGCTGCCGCTCATGAACAGCGCCCGGTAGTGCACCGGGTCGTCCTGCGCGTAGCGCACGAACGCGAGCATCAGCTCGCGGAGCCCGTCGACGCCGCCCTGCCCGCCGGTGCCTGCGAGGTCGGTGGCGACGCGTTCGAAGCCCTGGGTGGCCAGCGCGCGCAGGATCGCCTGCTTGTCCGCGAAGTACGAGTACAGCGACATGGGCGCGCAACCGAGGCGCCCGGCGAGCTTGCGCATGGTGAGCCCGGGGAAGCCCTCGTCCCGGATGAGCTGCTCGGCGGCGGCGAGGATCTCCTGCCGCAGTTCACCGCGGACCCGCTGGCGAGCGGTCTGGGGCGTCACGTCGCACCTCCCGTGCGCACCGGTCCGGCGACCGACTCCCGTACATGTACGAACCACTGTACATGTACGGAATGCGGACGCCGCGAGCCTCGGACCACCGGCCCGCCGCGGTCATGGATGCTCACCGCGGGGTGATCCGAGGATGAGCCTCCGGGGGCGACCGGGCGGATCACCGCGCTGCCCGGCGACCTGCTCGACCTGGGCCGCACGGCGCGAGGAGCGGACGACCCGGAGCCGCTCGTCCGAGCCGTCATCGCGCGCGGATGACGACGACCGCGGTCACCGCAGCGGGAACGGCACCCCGCGCTGCTCGGCCGGGCGCGGGCCGAAGATCCGCCGCTCCGATTCGTCGATCGCCAGATCGTTGATGCTGGCCTCGCGGCGGCGCATCAGGCCGTCCGGCGCGAACTCCCACAGCTCGTTGCCGTACGAGCGCCACCAGCGGCCGTCCGCGTCCCGGCACTCGTACTGGAACCGCACCGCGATGCGGTCCGCGGTGAAGGCCCACAACTCCTTGCGCAGCGCGTAGTCCAGCTCGCGGCGCCACTTCTCCCGCAGGAACTCGACGATCTCCGCCCGGCCGGTGACGAACCGGTCCCGGTTCCGCCACACCGAGTCCTCGGTGTAGGCGAGCGCGACCGCCTCCGGGTCGGTGGTGTTCCACGCGTCCTCGGCGGCCTGCACCTTCTGCGCCGCGGTGTCCGCGCCGAACGGCGGGTACGGGGGACGTCCGGTCATGGTGCTCTCCTCTCGCACGCTGGAGAACGTGCGTTCTCCGCGCTGCTAATCTAGAGAACGCACGTTCTCCACGCCAGGGAGCAGACCGATGGACCAGCGCACCGCCACCACCCGGCTGCTCGACGCCGCCGAGGAGCTGTTCTACGCGCGCGGCGTGCAGGCCGTCGGCATGGACGAGATCCGCGCCGCCTCCGGCGTCTCGCTCAAACGGCTCTACCAGTGCTTCCCCTCGAAGGAACAGCTCGTCGTCGGCTACCTGCGGCGCCGCGACGGGCGGTGGCGCGACTCCCTCGCCCGCTCCGTCACCACCCGCGCCCGAGGCGCCGAACAGGTGCTCGCCGTCTTCGACTGGCTGCACGAGTGGTTCTCCGAAGCGGGTTTCCACGGCTGCGCGTTCCTGAACTCCTTCGGCGAGCTCGGCGCCACCAGCCCCGCCGTCGCCGCCGTCGTCCGCGAGCACAAGACCGAGGTGCAGCGGTACCTCGCCACGCTCCTCACCGACGCCGACACCGACGCCGACACCGACGCCGGCGAGGCGCGGGCCGGCGCGCTGGCCGAACAGCTCAACGTCCTCGTCGAAGGCGCCATCACCACCGCCGCGATCACCGGCACCCCGGCCCCGGCCCACCACGCGCGAGCAGCGGCCGAAGCCCTCCTCGACCGCCGCTGATCCGGCGCCCCCCGGCCCCGATCGCTCAGCGGGCACGGCCACCGGCCGCGGGAACGACGACCGCCGGACCCCGAACGGAGTGGGCGACGGCCGACGCCGACCTGGCAACGGGAGCGACGGCGACGACCGGACCGGCACTCGGCTACGGGGCGCTGAGGTCCGGGATGATGAGGGAACCGTCGGCGGCGAGCGGGAAACCCGGGTTGTGCGCGATCTCCCACGGGTGCCCGTCCGGGTCGGTGAACACGCCCGCGTAGCCGCCGTAGAACGTCTCCGCAGGACGCCTGGTCACCACCGCACCGGCCGCCTCGGCAGCCGCGACGATCTCGTCGACCTCGGCCGCGGACCGGGCGTTGTGCGCGAGGCAGACGCCGCCGAACCCGTTCCCCACCGGCAGCCCGCAGTCGCGCGCGAGCGCCTCCCGGCCCCACAGCACGAACGCGCTGCCGCCGGTCTGGAAGAACACGGTTTCGCTGAGCTCCTGCCCGCGCCACCCGAGCCGCTCGTAGAACGCCTTCGCCCGCGCCAGATCGTCCACCCCGAGCGTGACCAGACTCACCCGCTGCTCCATCCCCGCAGCATAACGACGCCCCTGGCCGACTCGGAGTCCGTTCAGGATCCGTGCACACGTGGCACGTTCGATCTCCTCCCCGACATCACGCTCTTGCCCTGAGCGAAACAGCCAGGTGCCTCTGCGCCATGTCCCCGCGTCTCATCGCCGAGCACGAACGGCTGGTCGCAGTTGAATTCGGCGCCTTCTGCTTCGGCAATGGGCCGATGGACTCCGCAAGCGATCCGCCACACCTAATGCCCTGGCATGCGCAGCCCGGTGTGGCGTTCACCGAGACCGGTATCGGATTTCACTCGGAGTGCCACGACGACGAGCTGGCACTGATCCGAATTCGATTCCTCGAATCCGAGCCGGCCCGTGACGACGAAGAACGGGGGAGCATCCGCGGCGCGTTCGTCATCAGCGCGAACCAGCTCGCACCCGCTACGGTCAATTCGGCTCCGGAAGATCCTTTCACCCCACCTTTCCGGGGATGCGTCGGCGCCCGGGCCACCCATGCGGCGCTCGCCGAAGAAGATGCGCCGCTCGTACGAGACAAGTGGTCGGTGGACATCTGGCCCGCGCTGACCAGCGGAGCATGACCGGACATCGCGCATGCCTTCGCGGAGACCCTTCGGCCGGAGGAGCGCGCGATCGGGACCTTTTCCGGGACGGTGCCAGGTGCCGCGGTTTCTTCAGGCCGATGAGGACGTTCGGCCAGAACTACCACCAGGCGGTCAGGTGACCGACCCGGTGGTGGCGTCGACGTTCACCACCTCCCCGTCCCGCAGGCATCTGTGCAGCAGCCCGCGGTCGGCCAGGTGCGCGGCGGCCCGCTCCGCGCCTTCCGCCTCGGCGTGCGCAGAGCGCCAGTGCGGAACGATCCGATGGGGCACCAGGCGGAGGCACTCCGGTGCGGTGCCCGGCGGATAGCCCGCCGGCAGGGTGGTCGGGTCGTCGATGAGGTCGATGCCCCGGAGGTCCGGTCCGGCCACGCACGCTCCCGCCGAGTAGCCGCCGTAGACGAACTCCGGCCGAGGCAACTGCACCAGGAGGGCGTCGCGGAACCCGACACGGGTCATGGCGCGGGCCAGGACGAACGCATTGCCGCCCGCAGCCCAGATGAGATCGAGGTCGGCCAGGCGCCGGGAAAGGTCTTCCCCAGCAGCGGAGTAATCACGGAGATCGAGTTCTTCGCAGGAATAACCGAAGCTCTCGAACGTGCGTGCCTCACGGGCGTGAACGCGAGCACGTGAGCTACCGGCCCCGTCGAGCGCGTTCAAGACGACGCCCGCTTTCCCGCTGCGAAGGGTGCTGGGCAGGGCCGGTGGACGGCGTTCGGCGGTCAGGAACCAGGAGCTCAGCAACAGCCTCATCAGCACCTCCCGGTCAACAGAGCGCGTCATGATGATCGCTCATGCTGCCGTGGCCTGGCGACCGGCTTGTTCCACCTGAGATCCGCGCTGACGTCGAACGTCCGCCGTGGACCCGAGCGTGGCAGCTCGCGCGTCCCGCTCCACATCCGCCACGGGAGCCAGTGGACCGGGAGGCCGCGTGAACGGGCGCTGGCTACGAAGTCCGACGCGAAAGTCCATGGGGACCGGCGCAAAGATCGCCGACCAGCGTCCTGACCAGGCGGGATGGTGGGGCGCCTGGGGATCGAACCCAGAACCCACGGATTAAAAGTCCGTTGCTCTGCCAGTTGAGCTAACGCCCCGCGGGGTCAGCGTACAAGGGCGTGGTCATCTCGTGTGGCGGTGGGCCGAAGAGCGCCGGGGGCGCGCGGGGCCGCGAAGGTCGGGTTCGGCGTCAGGGACAATGGCGGGCGTGACCGTGCTCGATTCGATGGTGCCGACCGCCGAGAACCCGCCCGCGCACTCGCTGCGGATCGGGCCGCACGCGGTGGATCCGCCGGTGGTGCTCGCGCCGATGGCCGGGATCACGAACGTGGCGTTCCGCAGGTTGTGCCGGGAGTACGGCGCGGGGCTCTACGTCTGCGAGATGATCACGAGCCGGGCGCTGGTGGAGCGGCATCCGCAGACCATGCAGATGATCACGTTCGACGCCGACGAGCACCCGCGGTCGATGCAGCTGTACGGCGTCGACCCGGTGACCATGGGCGAAGCGGTGCGGATGATCGTGGCCGAGGACCTCGCCGACCACGTGGACATGAACTTCGGCTGCCCCGTCCCGAAGGTCACCCGCAAGGGCGGCGGCTCGGCGCTGCCGTACAAGCGGCGGCTGTTCGAGGACATCGTCACCGCGGCGGTGCGCGCCGCCGAGCCCGCGGGCATCCCGGTCACCGTCAAGTTCCGCATCGGCATCGACGACGACCACCTGACCTACCTGGACGCGGGCCGCATCGCCGAGGAGTCCGGCGCCGCCGCCGTCGCGCTGCACGCGCGCACCGCCGCGCAGCGCTACTCGGGCACCGCCGACTGGAGCACGATCGCCCGCCTGAAGGAGGCCGTGCGCGGCATCCCGGTCCTCGGCAACGGCGACATCTTCAGCGCCGGCGACGCGCTGCGGATGATGGCCGAGACCGGCTGCGACGGCGTCGTCGTCGGGCGCGGCTGCCTCGGCCGGCCCTGGCTGTTCCGCGACCTGCAGGCCGCGTTCACCGGCCGCGAGATCCCGCCGGGACCGAACCTCGGCGAGGTGCGGTGGGTGCTGCGCAGGCACGGCGAGCTGCTCAGCGAGCACATGGGCGAGCAGAAGGGCGTCCGCGACCTGCGCAAGCACATGGCGCAGTACCTGCGCGGGTTCCCCGTCGGCTCCGACCTGCGGCACCGGTTCGGGCTGGTGTCCAGCCTCGCCGAGCTCGACGACCTGCTCGCCGGCCTCGACCCGGACGTGCCGTTCCCCGCCGACGCCGAAGGCCCCCGCGGGCGCCAGGGCTCCGCCGGGAAGGTCGTGCTCCCCGAGGGCTGGCTGGACGACCCCGAGGACCGGTGCGTGCCCGCGGGCGCCGAGATCGACCACAGCGGCGGCTGACGCGACGATGCGGACCGCTCTGCTGTGCCTCGCGGCGTGCGCGCTCGCGGGGTGCTCCACCTCGCCGCAGGCACCGGCCCCGGAGCAGCAGGTCCGCGACTACTTCGCCGCGAACGACGCCGCCGCCCGCGCGGGGGCGCGGGCCCAGCAGGACTTCTTCACCCGCACTCAGCACCCGGACTACGCGGACCGCACCTGCGAGCTCGACGGGCTCACGGTGCAGCTGGAACCGGCGATGAGCACGCTGCGGCCGGACCCCGGCTACCAACCGGACTCGACGGGACCGCCGCGCGGTGACGTGCGGGTCGTCGGCGTGGAGGTAACGGTCCGCCGGGACGGGACGATCATCGGCAGGCAGATCGGGTCCCAGCACCTCGTGCTGCTCGACGGGCGGGTCCACGGATTCGCCCCCTGCCCGACCGGGGACGCCTCATGACGCGAACGGAGAACAAGCACGTGCGCTGCTGTGACGGGAAACACACCAGGCCCGGTTCGTCCGTGCGGGTGGGGAGATCCCGTTTCGCTTCCACCCGTTGGCCAGGGCCGGTACACACCAAGGCAGCCCGGCGACGTGAGACGCACTCACCAATTCGGAGCAAAGGCTGGTAAGCCGGATGAGCGAATTCCGCAGTACACGCATCCCGGCGCCTCAAGCGACCCGCCGGAGCCGACGACACCACGGACGGGAGGTGACAGCGATGACCGGATTGCGCGACGGCTTCGCCGGACCCGAACCTCTGCGCGAGGACGTCGCGCGTTCGTTGTGCCCCGCACCGGCTCCACCGCCGGACCTCGGGCCGCGACGCACGCGTCACGAGCTGGCCAACGAGGGCGGCATGGTGGAACTGCACGAGTCGATCGCCGCGCTGCTGGCGTCCCGGGGGCAGTGGCGCCAGGCCTACCACCACCTGCGCTCCGCGCTGGACCTGCTGTCCACCCAGGACACCCCGCGCGTGCCCGAACAGCTCCGGCACGAGGTGAACCGGCTGCGCCGCGAGCACGCCGAAGCCCGCGAGCAGAGCCTCCGCGACAGCCTCACCGCCAGCTACAACCGGCGCTACCTCGACGAACGCCTCGCCGACCTGCTCGCCGTCGACGGCCCGGGCGGCCTGGCCGTCGGACTCGTCGACCTGGACTGGTTCAAGCAGGTCAACGACACCTACGGGCACCTGCTGGGGGATCGGGTCCTGCAGCGGGTCGTGGACCTGCTGCAGGAGGCGCTGCCGTCGGGCTCGTTCTGCGCGCGCTACGGCGGCGAGGAGTTCGTGCTCGTGCTGCCCTCCATCGACGCGGCCCGCGCGGTGGCGGTGTGCGAGGCGGCGCGGATCCGCATCGAGCGGTTCCCCTGGTCCCAGCTGGCGCCGGGGCTGCGCGTCACCGTGAGCATCGGGATGGCGCACGAACCGGACACCGGGCAGCACGCTTCGCCGTCCGCGACCGCCGAGCAGCAGCTCATCGGCGCGGACGCGCTGCTGTACGCGGCCAAGCAATCGGGCCGCAACGCCGTCGCCTACCGTTCCGCGAGCGAGGTCCACATCGCGGGCCTGGGCGCGGAGCGGCGCGCCGGGGCCAGACTGCTCGGCTACTGAGAGCGATCTCGCCGGAACCGAAGGTACCTACACAGGGTGTATGTGCCGGTCAAGTGGCGTAACACAGTTGGGCGATCCGGCGCACGTTCTCAGCGAATCGTGCACTGATTGTGAAGAAATTGTCGCCCACTATCGTCAGTTCGGGCGATCAGCCGTACTATCTCGGGAGCGTTAAGCGATAGGACTTCGGGGAGTCGACCGCTGACGCCCATACCGAACGACGACACCATCGATTGCGACGGTGGGGAGGGAACACGGGTGCCGCAGGACCCCCGGCACGGCCAGCACGGGCACCACAGTCCCCACCAAGACGGGGGCCCGGACGAGGACAACGCCCCCGAACAGCAGTCCGGGCGGCGCCGCCGCGCGTTAGGCGACGACGGCACCGGCGGGACGCGGGTGTTCGACCTCCTGTCCAAGCACGGCAAGGCCCCCGGCGCGGGCACCGGCTCGCACCGCCGAGCCGCCGAACCCGAACCCCCCGACGGCAGTGGCGGACGCCGGTCGCGCGCCGCGCAGCCGCAGCAGCCGCAGTCCCCCGCGGCCCAGCAACCTCCCGCCGCGCAGCAGGCCCCCCAGTCCCCGCAAGCACCGTCCCGCGGCCGCCCCACCCGCGGCGGCCCGCCGCCGGAACGGCGCTCCGACTGGACCCCGCCCGAATCCGCCTCCCGCCCGCCGACCGGGCGCACCCGCCCCGCCGCGCCGAGCCGCCCGGCCGGGGACGGCAGGCACTCCGAGCCGCGCGGGCAGCAACCCGCGGCTCCGCCGAACCGGCAGGCACCGCAGCGCCCCCAGCCGCCCGCCCAGCAGCCGCCCGCGCAGCAACCGCCGGCCCAGCAACCTCCCGCCGCGCAGGAACCCCCGGTCCAGCAACCGCCGGCCGCGCAGCAGCCGCCCACCCAGCAACCTCCCGCGCAGGACGCGCAGGCCGCCGAGTGGTCGGCACCCGGCCGCGCCCCGCAAGGCCCCGCCGCGCGCCGCGGCCGCGGGCAGCAGCCGCCCGCGCCGCAGGAGCCGCGCACCGGCGGCCACCGCTCCGCCGAACCGCCCGCCGACGCGCAGCCACCCGCGCGCCCCGGGCACCCGCAGACCGGCAGGCAGCCCGCCCCCGGACGTCCGCAGCGGCCGCAGGACGCGCCGCGGCGCCGCCGCCCCGACCCGCAGCAAGCCGCTGCGGGCTCGCTGGGCGCCGCGTCGGACGCCGCGGCCACCCACATCGCCAAGGCGCTCTCCGGCGAACCCACCGCCGAGCCCGAGGCTCCGCGCAGGCGCCGGGAGGCCCCGCCCGCCGACGCGCAGCCACCCGCGCGCCCCGGCCGCCCCGGACGGCCCGGCCGCCCTGCACCGTCGCCCGCCGCCGAGGACCCCGAGGCGACCGCCGTGGTCCCCGCGGTGCCCGCCGAGCCGGAGAAGCCGCCGGCCGAGGCCACCAAGGTCACCCGCGTCCCGGAGACCGGCCCGGCGCGCGAGGCCGCGGACGAGACCGCGATCGTCGCGCCCGTCACCGCCGACGACGCCGAGGACGCGGACGAGGACGACGCGGACTCCGCCGAGAACGACAGCGACGAGATCCGCCAGATCGACGCGACGCTGGCCAGGTTCTCCGCGGTCCACGACGAGATCGCGATCGAGGAGGACGCGCGGCGCAAGAAGTACTCGTGGCTGTTCGGCATGCGCAAGGAGCCCGAGCTGGGCCGCGACATGCCGTTCGACTTCGTCGAGGGCCGGGACGCCGGATCGTCCCGGATGGACTGGAAGAAGGAGCAGCGCAAGCGCCGCACCATCCGGATCCTCAAGGCCCTCGCGGTCGCCGCCGCGCTGACGATCTTCGTCGCGACCGGCATCGGCTGGAGCGCGAAGGCGTGGGTGGACGCGAAGTTCAAGGACATCGCCGCGCTCGACCCGAACTCCTCGTCGATCAAGGACATCTCGAAGCAGTCCGGGGACCGGAACTTCCTGCTGCTCGGTTCGGACACCCGTGCCGGGGCGACCGAGGCGGACGGGGTCGGCGACACCACCGACGAGCCCGGCGCCCGCGCCGACACGACGATGATCGCGCACATCCCGGCGGACCGGAGCCGCGTGCTCGTCGTGTCCTTCCCGCGCGACCTGCAGGTGGACATCCCGTCGTGCGAGCGCTGGAACCCGGACACCGGCCAGTACACCGGCGAGGAGGTCGCGCCGCGCCCGGCGACCAAGCTGAACGAGGCGTACGCGGTCGGCGGGCCGAAGTGCACCACCAAGGTCGTGCAGCAGCTGTCCGGCCTGTCGATCACGAACTTCCTGGGCATCGACTTCCAGGGCTTCAAGTCGATGGTGGACGCGATGCACGGCGTGGACATCTGCTCGTCCATCCCGATCGTGGACCGCAAGCTCGGCGTGGTGCTGCCGGAGGCGGGCCCGCAGACGCTGAGCGGCACGCAGGCGCTGAACTACGTGCGCGCCCGCTACGTGGAGGGCGACCCGACCTCGGACTACGGCCGGATGCAGCGCCAGCAGCTGTTCCTGTCCTCGCTGCTGCGCAAGGCGATGTCCGGGCAGGTGCTGATGGACCCGCAGAAGCTCGGCGGTTTCGTGGACGCGGTCGCGGCGAACACCTTCGGGGAGAACGTCGGCACCGACCAGCTGCTCGAACTGGGGCGCTCGATGCAGGGCATGGACGCGGGCAAGATCACCTTCATCACCGTGCCGACCACCGGTTACGCGAACGACGAGGGCATGGAGGAGCTGGACGGCTCCGAGGCCGCCGCGCTGTTCCGGGCGATCATCGAGGACGCTCCGGTGTCGCCGCGGCAGGCGGGCGTGCCGGGGGCCGCGGGCGGCTCCGGCCCCGCTTCGACGGGCCCCGCTTCGATGAGCTCGGCCTCGTTCGGCCGCGCCGCCACGGCCAAGCCGTCCGACGTGCCGGTGCGGGTGGTCAACGCGTCCGGCCGGGACGGGCTGGCGGGGCGCACCGCCGACGAGCTGAGTGCGGCGGGCTACCCGGTGGCCGGTTCGGAGACGTTGTCCGCGACGAGCGAGCGGACCGTGGTCCGGCACGGCGCGGCGAACGCGGCCGCGGCCCGGCTGCTGGCGTCCTCGGTGCCGGGGGCGACCACCGTGCAGGACGACGCGGCCGGTGGTGAGCTGCGGCTGGAGCTGGGAACCTCGTACGCCGGTCCGGTGCGGGCGCCGGGCGGACAGCAGGCCGAGATGCCGTCGGACCTGAGCACGGTGAACGCCGGCTCGGACGTGTGCGGCTGACACCACGCGCCGACTTGTCCGATTTGCTCCGTTTCCCGCTTGTTGCGGTGGAACGCGCTCTGCTCGAATGGTGACGTCTGCGATTCCACTCGAACGGGGCCATCATGGTCCGTTCACCGGTGATTCACCAGCGTGCGTCCTGTCCGATTCTTCCCGGAAGTAAGGTGACCGGCATGCGTGAGGTCTACCAGGAACAGCTCGGCGATCTCGCCGAGGAGCTCGCCTCGATGTCGACCATGGTCGGAACGGCGATGGAGCGCGCCACGAAGGCGCTACTGGAGGCCGATCTGACTCTGGCCGAACAGGTCATCGAGGAGGACGTGCACGTCGACGAGGCCCGCGCCCGCGCCGAGGAGCAGGCGTTCGGCCTGCTCGCCCTGCAGGCGCCCGTGGCAGGCGACCTGCGCACCGTCATCTCCACGATCCACGCCGCCGAGGACCTGGAGCGGATGGGCGACCTGGCGCTGCACGTCGCGAAGGCGGCCCGCCGCAGGCACCCGCAGCCGGTGCTGCCGGAGCCGGTGCAGGAGTACTTCGCCGAGATGGGCCGGGTCGCGGTGGACCTGTGCGCCCGCGCCGCCGCGGTGATCCGCTCCCGCGACATCGACGCCGCCCGCGACCTGGAGGCCGCCGACGACGCCGTGGACGACCTCCACCGCCACCTGTTCACCGTGATGATGAGCTCCGAGTGGTCGCACGGGGTGGCCGCGGCGGTGGACGTGACCCTGCTGGGCCGGTTCTACGAGCGGTTCGCCGACCACGCGGTCGCCGTCGGCCGCCGGGTGGTGTTCACCGTGACCGGGAGCATGCCGACCAGCTGATCCGAGCCCGTCCCACCGGCCCGCCGTGTCCCTCTTTCGAGGGGATTTCGGCGGGCCTTTTCACGCCATCAGGTCACGCGTCGTGTCCGCCGCTGTTCGGAGGGCCGCTGAACTGCGAGAACAGGACCCGAAACGGCAAACGACGTATTAATACTCGGTCTCACCAGTCGTTGGGCCGAATGCAGTATGCGAAGGTCGTGCCGTGACCAGCACCGACGCCTCGCCCCTCGCCGCCGTCCCACCGGAGGCCGAGGGTGCATAACAGTCCGACCGTGCACCGCCGGCGCCTCGGCGGTGAACTGCGCAAGCTGCGCGAGTCCGCGGGCCGCACGCACCGCGAGGTCGCCGCCCACCTGGACTGCTCGCAGGGCAAGATCAGCCAGATCGAGCTGGGCCGGGTGCCGGTGCGCACCTCCGACGTGCGGTTGATGGCCGAGTTCTACGGCATCACCGGTGACCGGATCGACGAGCTGATCGAACTCGCCCAGGGCTCCAAGGAGCGCGGCTGGTGGCAGCGGTACCCGACGACCGCGCAGCGCCCCGGCTTCGATACGCACCTGGGCCTGGAGACGGCGGCGAAGGCGGTCAGCTGCTTCGGCGCCGACCCCATCCCGGAACTGCTGCACACCGCCGAGTACTCCACCGCCCTGTTCGACGCGGAGCTGCACGCCCCCACCGAGGCGGACCGGCAGGAGCGGCTCACCGTCACCACCACCCGCCAGCAGCGGCTGCTCGGCGCGGAACCGCTGGAGCTGTGGGCGGTGCTGGACGAGGCCGCGCTGCGCCGCAGCGTCGGCGGGCCGGTGGTGATGCGCCAGCAGCTGGAGCACCTGGTGCTGATGGGCTACCGGCGGAACGTGACCATCCAGGTGCTGCCGTTCGCGCACGGCGGGCACCCGCTGATGGGCGAGCGGATCTCGGTGTTCTCGTTCCCGTCGGACGCCGACCCGCAGGTCGTGCACGTCGGGGACGCCGCGGGCTCGCGCTTCCTGGACAAGCCCGCCGACACCGGCGACTACCTGACCGCGTTCGAGAAGGTCTGCGGCATCGCGCTGCCCCCGAAGGAGTCCAGCGCCTACATCTCCGCGGTCGCCGACGACTGGAAGGCCTGAACACGACCGGAGCCCGCCCCGGCGGTGCGGGACGGGCTCCGGTGCCGGGGTTCGCTCAGCCGAAGCGGCCGGAGATGTAGTCCTCGGTGGCCTTCTGGCTGGGGTTGGAGAAGATCCGCCCGGTCTCGTCGATCTCGACGAGCTGACCGGGCTCGCCCACCGCGCGCAGGTTGAAGAACGCGGTCTGGTCGCTGACCCGCGCCGCCTGCTGCATGTTGTGCGTGACGATGACGATCGTGTACTCCTGCTTCAGCGTGGAGATCAGGTCCTCGATCGCCAGCGTGGAGATCGGGTCCAGCGCCGAGCACGGCTCGTCCATCAGCAGCACGTCCGGCTGCACGGCGATGGCCCGCGCGATGCAGAGCCGCTGCTGCTGACCGCCGGAGAGGCCGCCGCCGGGCTTGCCCAGCCGGTCCTTGACCTCTTCCCACAGGTTCGCGCCGCGCAGCGCCCGCTCGGTGACCTCGTCGAGGTGCTTCTTGTTCTTCTCCCCGGCGAGCTTCAGCCCGGCCACCACGTTGTCCCGGATGGACATGGTGGGGAACGGGTTGGGCCGCTGGAAGACCATGCCGATGGTGCGGCGCACCTGCACCGGGTCGACGTGGGCGCCGTAGATGTCCTCGCCGTCGAGCAGCACCTTGCCGTCGACGCGGGCTCCCGGCACGACCTCGTGCATGCGGTTCAGCGACCGCAGCACGGTCGACTTGCCGCAGCCGGAGGGGCCGATGAACGCGGTGACGCTGCGGGCCGGAACCTGCAAGGTCACGTCCTGCACGGCGTGGAACTTGCCGTAGTACAGGTTGAGGTCCTTGATGTCGAGACGCTTGGCCATGGGATCCGCCCTACTTGGTCTTGACGGCGAACAGCCTCGACAGCAGCGACGCCACGAGGTTGATCAGCATGATGACGAGAACGAGGGTGAGCGCGGCGCCCCACATGCGGGCGTCGCCGGCGGCGGTGCCGGTCCCGCGCTCCATGAAGATCGTGAGCGGCAGGGACGCGAGCTCGCCGCCGAACATGTCGTAGCTGATCGAGCTGGAGTAGCCCACGAGGATCAGCAGCGGCGCGGTCTCGCCCAGCACGCGCGCGAGCCCGAGCATGACGCCGGTGAGGATGCCGGACAGCGCGGTGGGCAGCACGACCTTCACGATCGTCTTCCACTTGGGCACGCCCAGCGCGTAGGACGCTTCGCGCAGCTCGTCCGGGACGATCAGCAGCATCGTCTCGGTGACGCGCACGACCACCGGCACCATCAGCAGCACCAGCGAGAGCGCCACCGCGAACCCGCTCCGGTTGAAGCCGAACGTGGTGATCCACAGCGCGTAGATGAACAGGCCGGCCACGATCGACGGGAGGCCGCTGAGGATGTCCACCATGAAGGTGGCGACCTTCGCGAACCGCGAGTTCTGCCCGTACTCGATCAGGTAGATCGCGACCAGCACGCCCAGCGGCACCGAGATGACCGCGCAGATGAGCCCTTCGAGCAGGGTGCCCGCGAGCGCGTGGTTGATGCCGCCGCCGAAATCGGTGGGCAGCAGCCCGTTGAACGAGTGCGTCCACCAGGTGCTGCTCAGCACCGGGGCGAGCCCGCGCTGCAGCAGGGTGATCAGCACCCACAGCAGCGGGATGACGGCGATCACGAACGCCGCGGTGAACACGGTGGTCGCGAGGTGGTTCTTGAACTTGCGGGCGAACCCGAGGTGCTGGAACGCCGGGGGTGCGGCGGGGCGCTCGACGTCAGCGGCGTTCGTTGTCATGACTTCCCCTTACCGCTGGCGCTCTCGATCCACCGGGCGAGCGCGTTCACCGCGAAGGTGATGACGAACAGCACCAGACCGGCGGAGATGTAGGCACCGACCTGCATGTTGTTGTTGAACTCGCCGGAGCCGAGCGCGATCTTCGAGGCGAACGTCGCGCCCACGTCGAACAGGCTGAAGTTCGGTCCGCTGTTGACCGTGCTGAGGATGACGGTCAGCGCCACGGTCTCGCCGAGCGCGCGGCCGAGGCCGAGCATCGAACCGCCGATGAAGCCGTTGCGGCCGAACGGCCACACCGTCGTCCGCACGACCTCCCAGCGGGTGGCGCCGAGCGCCTGGGCACCTTCGATGTGCGCCTTCGGCGTCCGCTGGAACACCTCGCGGGTGACGCCGGTGATGGTCGGCAGGATCATCACGGCGAGCACGATGCCCGCGGTGAAGATGTTCATGCCGCCGTCGGCGGGCGCGTTGCCGTCCGCGAAGATCGGGATCCAGCCGAGGTTCTGGTTCAGCCAGAGCGCGACCGGCTTGAGCACCGGTCCCAGCACCAGCACGCCCCACAGGCCGTAGATCACCGAGGGCACCGCGGCCAGCAGGTCGACGATGTAGGCGAACGGGCGGGCCAGCGAGCGCGGCGCGTACTGGGTGAGGAACAGCGCGATGCCGCACGCGATGGGCATCGCGAACACCAGCGCGACCAGGGAGCTCGCCACCGTCACCCAGGCGAGGTCGGCGATGCCGAAGCTCAGCTCGTTCGGGTCGGAGGTGTCCCACACCCGGCTGAACAGGAAGTTCACCTGGTTCGCCTGCAACGAGGGCACGGCCCGGATCAGCAGGAAGATCCCGATCGCCGCGATCAGCGCGACGACGAAGATCCCGGACCCGGTCGCGAGGGACTGGAATGCGCGGTCCCCGATGCGGACGACCTTCTTCGGTTCGTCCGCCGGGGGCGCTTCGGGAGCGGAAATGACGGCCTCCGGTCCGGAAGTGGATGCCGAAACGCCCGTGCGGGCACCGGAGGTTCCGGTGCCCGCCGGGCGCTGGTCGGCTCTTGTCGAGTCGTTCACTGCTACGTGCAGCCTCTCACTGGTGGAGGGTCAGGTCCGTCACGCGATCGCGTCGACGGCGCCCAGCACCTTCTGCTTGAACGCCTCGGGCAGCGAGACGTAGCCGGCCTCCTCCAGCTGCGCGGCGTCCGCGTTGGCGGCGACGGTCAGCACGGCCTTCACGGCCTTGGCGGTCTCCGGGTCGTAGCCCTTCGAGCAGACGATCTCGTAGGTGTTGAGCACGATCGGGTAGACGCCCGGCTGCTTGTTGCCGTAGATCGAGTCGAGGTCGACCCGCAGGTCGTGGCCCTCGCCCTCGACCTTGGCCCCGTCGATGGCCTTGCCGACGTTCTCGGTGGTCAGGTCGACCGGGCCGGCACCGCTGTCGATCTTGGCGATGCCGAGGCCGAGGTTCTTCGGGAAGGACCACTCGACGTAGGTGATGGCACCCGGGGTGGCCTTGACGGACTGGGCGACCTGGTCGCTGCCCTCGCGGCCCTGGCCGATGCCCGGCCCCGACTGGAACTGCTTGCCCTCGCCCTTCCAGGCGCCGCCGGTCGCGGTGCTGAGGTACTTCTGGAAGTTGTCCGAGGTGCCGGACTCGTCGGAGCGGAAGAACGGGACGACGGCGAGGTCCGGCAGCTGCTTGCCGGGGTTCAGCGCGGCGACCGCCGGGTCGTTCCAGTTCTTGATCTGGCCCTGGTAGATCTTCGCGATCACGTCGGCGTTGAGCACCAGGTCGTCGACGCCTTCGACGTTGTAGGACACCGCGATGGGGCCGAAGACCATCGGGATGTTCCACGCCGGGTTGCCCTGGCAGCGCTCGGCGGCCTTGGCGACCTCGCCGTCGGCCTCGTCCAGCGGCGAGTCGGAGCCGCCGAAGTCGATCTGCCCGGCGGTGAAGGCGGCGACGCCCTTGCCGGAGCCGGACTTGGTGTAGTTGAGCTGCTGGCCTTCGCAGGCGATGCCGTAGTCGCGGGCGAACACGTCCATGGCGTTCTTCTGCGCGGAGGAACCTTCGGCGGAGACCGGCTTGGTGCCGCAGTCGACGTTCAGCCCGGCCAGCGCCGGGTTGCCGCCGCCCTGGGGAACGTTCTGGTCGGTGCCGCAGGCGGACAGCACGAGCGTGCCGGCCGCGAAGAATCCGAGCGCAGCACTGTGCCGCTTGATCTTCACTTCGTTCCTCCAGATCAGGGAAACACCGTGGGCGCGGCACGCTGCCGCTCGTCTCCGAACGCTAAGCAGTGGGAGTGGATTCGCGCCATGCAACGGGTGAACGCGAAGTGAACAAGGCACGCTAAGTAAGCAGCGCCACGTTCCAACGGGTGACCGTCCACCATCTCGTGATCCAGGCGTTCGCAATCAGTGATCCAGACGAAGGGGGCGGATCACCGCCCGAACTGCACGTCCAGATCGGTGCGCTCGAAGCCCAGGCGCTGGTAGACCTTGATCGCGGGAGCGTTGTCGCCCTCGACGTAGAGCAAGACCTCCGCGCAGCCGGCCGCACGCAGGTGGCGCAGCCCGGCTGCCGTCAGCACCTTCCCCAGGCCGCTACCCTGCGTGTCCGGATCCACGCCGACGACGTATACCTCGCCCCGCCCGTCCGGGTGGACCTTCGTCCAGTGGAAGCCCAGCAACCGGTCCTGCGGGTCCACTGCGAGGAAGAAGCCGGCCGCGTCGAACCAGTCCTCGGCTTCCTTCTCGCGCAGATCCGCCTCGCTCATCGCGCCCTGCTCCGGGTGCCATCGGAACGCTCGGTGATTGACCGCGACGACGGCGGCCTCGTCGGAGCCGGGCCGGAACGCGCGGATCGACACGCCATCGGGCGCCGGGGCCTCCGGCAGCTCGGCGGCGGCGAGCCGCAGCCCCATCCGCCACAGCTCGCGCGGGCGGGCGAAGCCGAACCGCTCCGCCAGCCGCAGCGCACCCGGGTGCTCGCCGTGCGACCAGATCCGCAACCGGCCGGTGTCCTCGCCCGCGCCCTCCACCGGCAGGTCGGCGCGCTCCAGCAGCGCCCGCACCAGCCGGGTGCCGACGCCACCGCGGCGCTGCGCCGGGTGCACGGCGAGCTCGGCGACCAGCAGACCGTCCGTCTCGTCCGCGGTGTCCAGGTGCGCGTAGCCGAGCAGCTCGTCCGCCGCGTTCCGCACCACGAAGTGCTCGGAGCGGACGTCCGCCTGCACCGGCTCGATCTGCTGCGCCACGTCGCGGTGCGCGCGCAACCGCATGAGCACGTGCTCGCCCGCGGGCGCCACCCCGTCGGCCTCCGCGGCCGCGTCGAGCAGCGCCACCACCTCGGCCACCTCGGCCTGGTCCAGTCCGTTCCGCCACGTCAGCTGCACGGGCCCGACGTTACCCACCGAACCCCGCCCAGCACACGTGACGAACTCGGCACGGCACCCCGGGCGACGCCGACGCCCGTGCCCGCCCGGATCTCCTCCGCCGGAACATCCCACCGCCCCGTGGACACGAACCACCCCGCAGAATCACCCCGCTACACGCGTAGTACCACTCATGACCCGAACCGACGAGCAAAAGGAACATCGATCCGTCACGATCCAGGAGGAGATCATGCGGAAGATTTCATACCTCGGAGTATTTGCTACAACTCTCGCGGCAATGGCGTTCGGGTCGGGAACAGCGAGCGCAGCAACGCTCTACATTGACGAGGTCCAGTACGGGATCAAGCAACCGAACGCCATCTCGGAATGTCGCGCGGACGGTTCCACCTGCACGATCGGCGCAGGAAAAACCATCGGAAGCACCATCACGGGGACAACCGGAGTCGACGTGGGGGCACTGAACGCTTCTATGCAGGCTTCTTATCAAGAGACCTACACAGTCACCACTTCGTGCACCTCTCCGCCGCTGGGCCGCGGGCAGGTATACGTCATGTTTCCACGCGGCGACTTCGTATTCTTCAACGTGGACGGGAACAAGGGGACGGCGTTCCTCCCAACTGGCGTATTCTGCGAAGTGCACGACGACTGGTGAGAACTTGGGAGGAACCGATGGCCAGGACGAGGATCGGCACGACGATGCTGGTCGTCACCGCGGGGGCATTGCTGTCCTCGCTGTCCTCGTGCGCGAGCGGTTCCGGACCGTCGAACCCCGCGTCGGCCGAGCCCTCCGCCCCTGAGCCCGGGAGGAGGGCGGACCAGTCCGTCCTGGGCGTGGCGGATGCTCGGGAATGCCCGGAATCCGTGGTCCAGCGGGCCTCGGACGCCCCGGTCGCCGAGTTCACCGTCCACGGCCTTCCCGGCGATGCGTTCTCGTACCGGATCGAGAAGGTCGACGGCTCGGTGCTCACCGGCACCAGCGGGGAGTTCGCCCCGGTGCAGCGGGAAGCGGTGTTCACCACCGGGGTCCCGAACGCCGAGATCCGAAACGTGACGATCTCCGCGCACGGGCGAACCGGGATCGCAGGCACCTGCCGGATCACGTCGATCAGATGACAGGCCGAAACCGCCCCCGCCGCTCGGAGCGGCGGGGGCGGTTCGGCGGTGGCGGCTCAGGAGTGGGCGGCGATGATGGCTTCGGCCGCTTCGACCGCGCCGGAGGTGGCGGGCTGCTGCGGCGGGGCGGAACGGGCGGGGCGGACGAACTTGTAGCCCACGTTGCGCACCGTCCCGATCATCGAGTCGTACTCGGCGCCGAGCTTCGCCCGCAGCCGCCGCACGTGCACGTCGACCGTGCGGGTGCCGCCGAAGAAGTCGTAGCCCCACACCTCCTGCAGCAGCTGCGCGCGGGTGAACACCCGGCCCGCGTGCTGCGCCAGGTACTTGAGCAGCTCGAACTCCTTGTAGGTGAGCTCCAGCGCCCGCCCCTTCAGCCGTGCCGTGTAGGTGGCCTCCTCGATCACGAGGTCGCCGACCGACAGCGAACCGTCCGCGGCGGCGCTCTCCCCGGCCCGGCGGGTGGTGAGCAGCCGCATCCGGGCGTCCACCTCGGCGGGGCCGCTGGTCGGCAGCAGGATGTCGTCCACACCCCACTCGGCGCTGATGGTGACGAGCCCGCCCTCGTTGACGATCGCGATCACCGGAGCGTCCCCGGCGGCGAGGACGCGGCACAGGTCCCTGGCCCCGGCCAGGTCGGTGCGGGCGTCGACGAGCACCACGTCGTGCGTTCCGGCGGACAGGATCGCTCCGGGGTCGGGGGGCAGGACGCGCACCCGGTGCGGCAGCAGCGCCAGTGCGGGCAGTGCGGCTTCGCCGTTCAGATCGCTGGTCAGCAGCAGCAGTTCGGAACTCATGTGGGGGTGCCTCCCGTCCCAGGGCCATCACCGAAGCGGCGGCTCGCGGAGGCCGACCGGACGGCGCGACAGACCGGACGACCCGGCTTCGTTGCCTGTGGATGCCGAGCACAATACCCCTCATGAGCACGAAAACCCCAGGTGAACCGGACGGCATCACATTTGTGAAGGGCCCGCGAACCCGTGTTGCGCCGATGTTTCGGCCGACGCCGATCACGCTCTCGACCTCGGACGGGGTGCGGCTGCGCGGGCAGTACCTGAGCGGCCCGGGCAGCGCCGGAGTGGCGTTCGCGGTCGGGCACGGCTTCACCAACCACGTCCGGAAACCGGCGGTGCGGGCGGTGCTGCGGCGGCTCGCCGAGCACGGGGCGGTGCTCGCCGTGGACTTCCGCGGGCACGGGCGCTCCGGCGGAGCCAGCTCGGTCGGTCCCGCCGAGGTCGCGGACCTGTCGGCGGCGCTGGAGCGGCTCCGCGAGCTCGGGCACCGGCGGGTGGTGAGCGTCGGGTTCTCGCTCGGCGGGGCGATCGCGCTGCGCCAGGCCGCGCTGGCCGAACCGGCGGAGCGGCCGGACGCGATGATCTCGGTGAGCGGGCCCGCGCGCTGGTGGGTGCGGGACACCCCGGCGATGCGGCGGGTGCACTGGCTGCTGGAGCAGCCGCACGGCCGGTGGGCGGCGCGGCTGCTGGGCGTGCGCCTCGGCGAGGAGTGGGCGGAGGTCCCGGCCTCGCCGATCGAACTGGCACCGCTGCTCGCGCCGACCCCGGCGCTGCTGGTGCACGGCACCGACGACCACTACTTCCCGGTGTCCGACGCGGAGGCCCTGCACGCGGCGGTCGGCGGCGAGCTGTGGCTGGAGCGGGGCATGCGGCACGCGGAGAGCGCGACCACCCCGGAGCTGGTGGACCGGATGGCGCGCTGGGCCCGCACCGCCGTCGAGCGGTGCGGCGAGCGCGGCTGAGCGGGCGTTCCGGTGGATGTTGTCCAGGACACCTGTCGGCGTCCGGTGCTCGGGTGCGAAGGTGAACCGCACCGGATCACCCCGACCACGCCATCCGCTCCCGAGAGAAACGGACCGCCCGCGGTGAAGAAGCTCGTCGTCACGCTGCTCCTCGTCCTCGGCCTGCTGGTCGTCGCCGACTACGGCGCGGCGTCGGTCGCCGAGTACCAGGTGTCGCAGCAGGTCCGCGAGCAGCTGGAGCTCGACGAGGACCCGTCGGTGCGGGTGCACGGCTTCCCGTTCCTCACCCAGGCCGTCGCCGGGGACTACCGGGACGTGGAGCTCGCGGCGAAGGCCGTCCGCGTCGGCCAGCTCAGCGAGCTCGGCGTCGAGGCGAACCTGCACCACGCGCGCGTCCCGCTGAGCGACGTCGTCGGGGGCACCGCGAACGAGATCCAGGTGGACGAGCTGGTCGGCCGGGTGAAGCTGAAGGCGTCCGACGTGGGGCGCTTCATCGGCATCACCGACCTGACGATCAACCCGGCGCCGAAGGACGCCCTCGACGAACCGGCGGACGACGCCAACGAGGGTTCCAGCGGCACCGCCGGGACGGGGACGAGCGATCGGAGCCGCGCGAAGGTGGCGCTGGACGGGTCGCTGGACATCGCGGGCAACGACGTGCGGGTGAAGGTGATCGCGGTGCTGTCGCTGCTCAACGGCCAGCTCACCATCGAACCGAAGAAGCTGGACATCGCCGACCAGGCGCTGTCGGACATCCCGCTCGGCGACGTCTTCGAGAAGTCGATCCTGCAGCAGTTCACCACCACCATCGACCCGGGCGTGCTGCCGTTCGAGGTGCGGCCCACCGCGGTGCGGGTGGAGCGCGGCGCGCTGGTCATGGAGGGCACCGCGGAGGACGTGACGATCGGCGCCGGCGGGGTGACCACGGGATGACCGGCTGGATCGTGCTGCTGGTCGTGGTCGCCGCGACGCTCGCGTTCGGCGCCTGGTGGCGTTCCCGCGAAGGCCGGGTGCGGCCGGCGAGCGGGCGGCTCGGGGCGGCGGGCGCGGACCGCGGCGCGACCGCCACCGAGGACGATCGCGGCTCCGGGAAGACCGGCGAGCCCGCGCGCGTTGCACCCGACGTGTCCGACCACCTGCCCGAAGGCCTGCGCACCCGGCTCGGCGACCTCGGCGGAGCCGGGGTGACGCTGCTGCAGCTGTCCACCACGTTCTGCGCGCCGTGCAGGCACACCCGGATCCTGCTGGCCGACCTGGCGCAGCGCACCGAGGGGATGCGGCACGTCGAAGTGGACCTCACCGACCACCCCGAGTGGTCGACGCCGCTGCGGGTGCACCGCACGCCGACGACGCTGGCGCTGGACGCCGCCGGGCGGGAGCTGTTCCGGGTCGGCGGCGTGCCCCGCCGCGACGAGCTCACCGCCGCGCTGCGCCCGCACCTGCCATGATCGCCCGGATGCTGGGAAACCCGGTGGGCGCCGCGTCCGGCGATCTCCGCCACACCGCCCGACGCGTGCCCCGCACCGACGTTGAGCTGCGGGTTCCCGGCCGCGCGTCGATGCGGCGGACCGAGCGGTGCGTCTCACCCAGTGAACGTTCTTCCCGCCGATCGGCCGAGACGGGTAGCCTCCGAGCCGTGCGCGTACTGCTGACCCGACGGCGCGCGGTGGACTTCTGCCGCGTGGGCAGCAGCCTGTGTCCGGAGCGCTGACCGGGCGGTGAACGATGCGCGCGGCGCTCGCGGTGGAACCTTCCCCGCGCAGCAGCCCGCATCCCGCACCGCCGGCCGGGCCGGGCGATCAGCCGGTTCCCGAGCTCCGGTCCACCCTGTCGGTCCAGCCAACGGAGGATGCCCATGCCCGCCACCCTCGACCCGCGCGGAATCCGCTTCACCGCCGCCATCACCAGCGTGATCCTGGCCATCGGCCTGGTCACCGGGAGCTGGCGGGTGCTCGCGGTGCAGACGGTCCTGTTCGCGCTGTGCGCCTTCGTCGGCATGGGCCTGAACCCGTGGGGCGCGGTGTACCGCTCGGCGGTGGCGCCGCGACTGCGCGCCGTCCCGGAGTCGGAGCGGGAGTCGCCGGCGCCGGTGCGCTTCTCGCAGGGGGTCGGGTTCGCGTTCGCGGTGGTCGCCACCGCCGGATACGCCTTGGAGTGGACGACGCTCGGCATGGTCGCCAACGCGCTGGCCTTGGTCGCGGCGCTGCTGAACGCGGCGTTCGGCTACTGCCTGGGCTGCCAGCTGTACCTGGTGCTGCGCCGGTTCGGGCCGGTGAAGCAGGAGGCCCGCTGATGGGCCCGCAACACACGTGCAAGGAACGAGAACGAGAAGGAGTCGCTCGATGAGCCGTGCAGAGGTCCTGGTCTCCACCGATTGGGCCGAACAGAACCTGAACACCGACAAGGTCGTGTTCGCCGAGGTGGACGAGGACACGACCGCCTACGACGGCGGCCACATCCCGGGCGCCATCAAGCTGGACTGGCGCAACGACCTGCAGGATCACGTGCGCCGCGACTTCGTCAGCCGGGAGGGCTTCGAGAAGCTGCTCTCCGCCAAGGGCATCTCGAACGACGACACCGTGATCCTCTACGGCGGCAACAACAACTGGTTCGCCGCCTACGCCTACTGGTACTTCAAGCTCTACGGCCACTCGGACGTGAAGCTGCTCGACGGCGGGCGCAAGAAGTGGGAGCTCGACGGCCGCCAGCTGGTCAAGGACGAGCCGAACCGCGGCGCCACCAGCTACCAGGCGCAGGACCCCGACACCTCGATCCGCGCGTTCCGCGACGAGGTCGTCGACGCGATCGGCACCAAGAACCTGGTGGACGTGCGCTCCCCCGACGAGTTCGCGGGCAAGCTGGTCGCCCCCGCGCACCTGCCGCAGGAGTCGGCGCAGCGCGCCGGGCACATCCCGCAGGCGGTGAACGTCCCGTGGAGCAAGACCGCCAACGAGGACGGCACCTTCAAGTCCGACGAGGACCTCAAGAAGATCTACGCCGAGGCCGGGCTGGACGACTCGAAGGACACCATCGCCTACTGCCGCATCGGGGAGCGCTCCTCGCACAGCTGGTTCGTGCTCCGCGAGCTGCTGGGGCACGCGAACGTGAAGAACTACGACGGTTCCTGGACCGAGTACGGCTCGCTGGTGGGCGTGCCGGTCGCGAACCCGAGCCAACAGGAGGCGTGACATGAGCCTGGACGGATGCGGTGCGCCGCAGCAGGGGGCGACGGCCGTCGCCGAGGACACCGATCAGGTCGTGGTGACCGGCAAGGTGCGCTCCGGCGCGGCTCCGGTCGGCGGGGCGTTCGTGCGACTGCTGGACGCGACCGGGGAGTTCACCGCCGAGGTCGTGTCCTCGGCGGAGGGCGACTTCCGGTTCTACGCGGCTCCCGGGTCGTGGACGGTGCGCGCGCTGCACCGCGACGGCAAGGGCCAGTCGGACGTGTCCGCGTCCGGTCCCGGCGTGCACCCGGTGGACATCGCGGTCGCCTGATCCCGACCGCTCCCGGAGGGCCGGTACCCCGCGCGGGTACCGGCCCTCCGGCGTTCGCGGGGGTTCAGACCTTCGTGGAGCGCAGCAGCGCGAAGGCGCGCTCGTCCCGGTCGGCGCGCGCCGGTTCGGAACCGTCCGCGCAGCCGACGGTGGTGAACTCGACGACCTCCCAGCCGGTGCGCGCGAACAGCCGCTTCAGCCCGGCCTCGGAGAAGATCCAGAAGTTGGTGGCGTCGTCGTTCGCCTCCGCCGGGTCCAGCAGGTACGCCACCGGCTGCTCCCGCAGCGGCGTGCCGTCCGGCGCCTGCCGCGCGACCCGGGTGGACAGGAAGCACAGCTCGGCCCGCTGGGCCAGCGCCTCCAGCACGTAGAACGGGTTCTTCAGGTGGTAGAGCAGCCCCAGGAAGAACACCGCCCCGTAGTGCTGCGCGGGCAGCGCGAACTGCGAGTCCAGGTCGATCTCGTGCACCCGCACCGCGGAGGACAGCTCCTCGACGAGCCGCCGCGCCCCGCGCAGGCCGTTGAAGTTCGTCGGCGGGTTGTCCACCACGTCCACCGAGCAGCCCAGCTCGTGCTCCAGGAAGAACCCGAAGTCGCCGTCGGCGGCACCGATGTCGGCGATCCGGCTGCCCGCGATCCGGTCGAACACCTGCCGCTGCGGGCCGGTGAGCAGCCGGTCCAAGTGGAAGATGTTCGCCATCGTGTCGTACGGGTACCAGTCGAACTCGGCGGGAGCGATCTTCTCCTTGCGCGCGAGCAGCTCCTCGCGGAAGGCCAGCGCGCGTTCGCGCAGCGTGTCGAAATCGGTCATGTCGGCCCGGTTCCCCCCAGTTCTGGCGGTCTGCTGCCTGCGAATCATGCCCGACGCCACACCCCACGCGGTGCGCGCGGTGGTTATCCTTTGCGCGTGGAACTCATACCTTTCCTGCACTACGGCCTCGTCACGCTGCTCGGCATCGCCACGGTGATGGTCCTGTGGTTCGCCGGGTACGTGCTGTACCGGTTGTACAACGACTGACCCGCGGCGGTTCGCCCGCCGGTGGCGCGGGTAATCTCCGAACGATGAGCACGACGTCCAACCAGCCGGAGCCCGGCAGCGGCGACGCGGCCGTGCAGGCCGCCGCGGAGCGCGCCGAGAAGACCCGGTCCCGCAACGTTCCGTCCTTCGACGACCTGCCCGGCGTCGGCGACACCGCGAACCTGCGCGAGGGTCCCGACCTGAACAGCGCGTGCTTGATGCTGCTGCCGCTGGTCGGGGTGTGGCGCGGCGAGGGCGAGGCGTCGCACCCGTCGCTGGACGAGAGCTACCGGTTCCTGCAGCAGGTCACCTTCGCCCACGACGGGCGCCCGTTCCTCTACTACGAGAGCAGGGCGTGGCGGCTCGACGGCGAGGGCGGTTCCGTGGTGGAGCCCGCGTTCCGCGAGGTCGGCTTCTGGCGGCCGCAGCCGGACGACACGATCGAACTGCTGCTGGTGCACAGCTCCGGCGTCTCGGAGATGTTCTTCGGGCAGCCGCGGGGCAAGACGACGTGGGAGCTGTCCACGGACGCGGTGATCCGCACCCCCACCGGCGAGGACGCGACGGCGGCGAGCCGGCTCTACGGCGTCGTCGACGGGTCGCTGGCCTACGTGGAGGAGCGCGCGACCTCGGAGCACGAGCTGCAGCCGCGGCTGTCGGCGAAGCTGGAGCGCATCGTCGGCTGACGTCCCCTCGATCTCGCACGTGCCCCGCGGTGCCGCACCGCGGGGCACGTCGCGTTTCAGTACAGCGATTCGTAGCGGCCGGTGAGCTCCCGGGTCAGCTCCGGATCGACCGCCAGCGGGACCCCGTCGAGCGCGTTCACCGGGGTGATGAGCCGGACGCTGGAGGTCATCCACACGCCGTCCGCGGTGCGCAGCTCCGCCTGGTCGAACGGTTCGACCCGCGTCTCCCAACCGGCCTTCTCGGCGGCGCGGAACAGCGCGCCCTGCGTGGTGCCGGGCAGGATCCCGGTGCTCGGCGGCGGGGTGCGCAGCGTCCGGCCGCGGGCGATGACGACCGCCGACGTGGGGCCTTCGAGCACCGAGCCGTCGGTGGCGGTGAAGATGACCTCGTCGGCGCCGCGGCGTTCCGCTTCGCGCAGCGCGGCCATGTTCGTCGCGTACGACAGCGTCTTCGCCGACAGCAGCAGCCACGGCGCCCGTTCCTTGAGGTCGGACGCGATCCCGCGGTCGAGGGTGACCGCCGAGACGCCGTCCTGGCGCTTGCGCAGCGTGTCGGCGCCGACCGAGGACCCGGTGGCGAAGCCGGTGGGGGTGCCGTCGCCGCCGTCGACGCCGCGGCTGCACACGAGCTTGAGGGCCATCTCGCGCTCGGCGTCCCAGGGCCACGCGTCGATCACCGCTCGGGTGGCGCGCTCCCACACCTCGCGCGGCGGGGCGGGCAGGTCCAGCAGCGCGGCCGAGCGCTCCAGGCGGTCCAGGTGCGGGCCCAGCTCCCGCGGTTCCCGCGCCACCACCAAGATCGTTTCGAAGATTCCGTCGCCGCGGGTGACCGACAGGTCGTCGGCGCGCATCAGCGGCGCCTCCGGATCGGCCAAGGTCCCGTCCAGCAGTGCCAGTACACGCATACCCGCAGCCTAGGCGCCCTGCCGCGGGCCGGTGCCGCGCAGGGGTGGGCCCCGGCGGGCGGGCCCGGTCCCGCGATCAGCGGCGGCACCCGCCGTCCGCGCGAGGGGAGTTCGCGGACGGGCGCCGGGGGTGCGGGGCATACGATCGGAGGCGAGCCGCCGCCTTCGAGCACAGGAGCCAGCAGTGGGTGAGAAGGGATCGCTGCGCACCACACTGCACCGGCACGGCCTGCGGGTCACCCCGCAGCGCCAGCTGGTGCTCGACGCCGTGCGCGAACTGGGGCACGCGACCCCCGAGCAGGTGTGCCGCCAGGTGCGGGACACCGCGCACGCGGTGAACATCACGACGATCTACCGTGCCCTGGACGTGCTGGAGGAGATCGGGTTGGTGCGCCACACCCACCTCGGGCACGGCGCTCCCACGTACTCGGCGGACGAGCACGAGCACGTGCACCTGGTGTGCCACCGGTGCGGGGAGATCGACGAGGTGCCGTGCGACCTGCTCGACGACCTCGCGGAGCTGCTGCGGCGGCGGCGCGGGTTCGAGCTGGACGCCACGCACCTGGCGCTGTCGGGGACGTGCCGCGCGTGCCGCGGCCCCGAGGGCGCCGACCATCCGGAGCGCGCGGTCGAGGAGACACGATGAACTCACCCCTGCTGGAGCTGCCCGGAGCCGTGGCGGCTCCCGAGGAGGCCTCGCTGGACACCTCGCTCGACGTGGGGGTCGCGTGGCACTTCGGCGACCCGTTCGCCGAGCAGCGGTCGGCGACGCGTTCGGCGGTGGTGGTGGACCGCTCGCACCGCCGGATCATCGCGGTGCCCGGCGAGGAGCGGTTGAGCTGGCTGCACCTGGTGCTCTCGCAGCACCTCACCGAGCTGCCGGAGGGCCGGGGCACCGAGGCGCTGGTGCTGGACAGCCAGGGGCGCGTCGACTGCCACCTGCTGCTCGCGCACCACGACGGCGTCGTCTACCTGGACACCGAGGCGGACGCGCAGGCGTCCAGCGCGCTGCCGTCGATGGGCGTGGACGGCAGGCAGCCGCTGCTGGAGTACCTGGAGGCCATGCGGTTCTGGTCGAAGGTCGAACCGCGCGACGCCTCCGACGAGTTCGCGCTGCTGAGCGTGCTGGGGCCGGACGCGGTGGACCTGCTCGGCAAGGCGGGCGTCACCGACGTGCCGACGAAGCCGTACGAGGTGGCCGGGCTCCCCGGTGGCGGGTTCGCGCGGGCGGTGCCGTTCCGCGGGCTGTACACGGTGGACCTGGTGGTGCCGCGCGAGTCGCTGGTGGACTGGTGGACCCGGTTGACCGATGCGGGGGTGCGCCCGGCGGGCACGATGGCCTACGAGTCGCTGCGCGTGGAGGCGCTGCGGCCGCGGGTCGGCGTGGACACCGACGAGCGGGCGATCCCGCACGAGCTGGGCTGGATCCACACGGCCGCGCACGTCGCGAAGGGCTGCTACCGGGGCCAGGAGACGGTGGCGAAGGTGCACAACGTGGGCAAGCCGCCGCGGCGGATGGTGCTGCTGCACCTGGACGGCTCGGTGGAGATCCGCCCGGAGACCGGTGATCCGGTGTGGCACGGCGAGCGCAAGGTGGGCCGGGTCGGTTCGGTGGTGCTGCACCACGAGCTGGGCCCGGTGGCGCTGGCGATGCTGAAGCGGACCGCTCCGGTGGACGTGGAGCTGGTGGCGGGCGATGCCGCGGAGGGCCGGGCGGTGGCCGCCGCGGTCGATCCGGACTCGGTGCCGCCGGACACCGGTGAGCCGCCGGGGCGGATCGCGGCGCAGGGTCTTCGCGGCCGCTGACCCGATGCCCCCGACCGGCGACCACACCGGGTGATGCTGATGGATTCGGGCACCCTGACAGGGGATATTTGACGGATCGGAACAACTGCGCGGCGCCGCCGGTGTGCCAAGATCACCCCATGACACGGTCGCCGGATCCGACGGGCGCGGTCCTCGCCGTCGCCCCGGCGCGGCCGGGCCGCGACGAGTCCGGTTCCGACGTCGTCGCCCGGTTCGCGCGCACCGCGGCGGACTGCGCCCGCGTCGGCGCCGCCGTGCTGGACCTGGCGCCGGTGCCGGGAGTTCCGCTGGCCGAGCCGGTCCGGGCCGTGCGCCGGGCCGGGTTGCTGGCCCGCGTCGCCGCGACTCCCGATGCCACGCCGGCCGAACTGCTGTCGTGCGGTGCGGACGCGCTGTGCGCGCCGCTGGACGCGCCGGCCGAGTTCCTCCGCGAGCTGCGGGTCGGCGTGGCGGAGCGCGGTGCGGCGCTGCACCTCCTGGCCCGCGGCGCGGCGGAGCTGGCGCTGCTGCGGGACGTCCCGGAGCCCGCGCACGTCGTGGTGGTCTTCACTGGTGACGGGCCCGGTGCGGTCGCCGCGTTCGCATCCGCAATGGATCAACTCCCCGCGGGAACCGGCCGCACCGCCGCGGGCGTCGGACCCGCCGGGTTGCCCGTGCTGCTGACCGCGCTGGCCGGTGGTGCGCACGTCCGCATCGGACGCGGCGACACCCCGGACTACGCGCCGGGGACGCCGGCCCGGGACGACGCGCAACTGGTCGCCAGGGCCGCGGGCGTCGCGAAGATCGCGCAGCGGCCGCCGCTGGCGCCGGAGCGCGCCGCCGAACTGCTCGGGATCAAGACGTGATGCGGGAGTACTCGCAGGACATGCACACTGGACGCACCAGCCGCACCGGCCGTCGCGATGCCGCCAGGGCATCGGGTGCCGGTGGGCACGATCGACGGAGGATGGGCACGTGATCGAAGTCCGCCCCGGTGGGCGCCGCCGGATCGACCGGGTCCTGGACCCGGCCTACGCCGACGGGATCGAACAGCGCGAACTGGGCGAGGTCCGCGAACTGCGCGACGAGGCCGCCCAGGAGGAGACCGATCTGTCGTACCTGCGGCGGATGCTGCACGCGCGGATCGACATCGTGCGGGCCGAGCAGCGCAGGCGCACCGAGGACGGCTCCGCTTCGGTCGTGGAGCAGCTGGTGAACATCCTCTCCGATAACGCGGTCGGCCCGGCCACCGGTTCCGGCCGCTACCAGACCACCGAGCCGTCGCGGGCCGAAGCGCACCGCAGGCACGTGGAAGCGCTGGTGTCGGACGTGGACCTGTCGAACGTGACCTCGTTGACCGACGCCAAGCTGGACACCGCGCTGGCGGCCTACACCGGCGAGGAGGACTCGGTCTCGCAGCGGCGCCGCGAGGTGCAGGCCGTGGTGGACCGGTTCAACGGCGAGATCGCCCGCCGCTACCGCGAGGGCGCTGCCTCGGTGGACGATCTGCTGGCCGCGGAGCGGGACCGCCCGTGACCGCTCCCGCCCCGCTCGTCGAGCTGGTGCGCGGCGGGCTGCGCGAGGGGGTCCACTTCGGATCGGTGGTCCTGCTGGACGCCGACGGCACGGTGCTGCGCTCCGCCGGGGACGTGCGGTCACCGATGTTCCCGCGCTCCACGGTGAAGCCCGCGCAGGCGCTGGCGATGCTGCGCGCCGGGCTGGACCTGCCGGACGACGCGGACCTGGCGCTGGGCGCCTCCTCGCACGACGGGGAGCCCGGGCACGTGGAGCGGGCGCTGGCGCTGCTGCGCCGGCACGGCCTGGACGAGGACGCGCTGCGCTGCCCGCCGGACCTGCCGGGCCACGGACCGACCCGCGAGCACCGGCTGGCCGACGGCATCGGCCCGAGCAGGCTCGCGATGAACTGCTCCGGCAAGCACGCGGCGATGCTGGCGACCTGCGTGCAGCGGGGCTGGCCGGTGGAGAGCTACCTGGATCCGGCGCATCCGCTGCAGCGGGGCGTGCGGGAGGTGATCTCCGAGCTGTCCGGCGATCCGATCGACCTGACCACCGTGGACGGTTGCGGAGCGCCGCTGTTCGCGATCTCGTTGCTCGGGCTGGCCAGGGTGTTCCGCGGCGTGGTGACCGCGGGTGGTGACGCCGGCCGGGTGGCGGACGCGATGCGCGCGCACCCGTGGCTGGTGGCGGGCACGGACCGGGACGACACGGCGCTGATGACCGCGGTGCCGGGGCTGCTGTCGAAGATCGGCGCGGAAGGCGTGCTCGCGTTGGCGCTGCCGGACGGCCGCGCGGCCGCGGTGAAGATCAGCGATGGCGCCTCGCGGGCCCGCGGCCCGGTGGCGGTGGCGGTGCTGCGCGCCTTCGGCGTGCGGGTGGCCGGGGACGAGCTGGACCGCATCGCCGAGCAGCCGGTGCTGGGCGGCGGCGAGCAGGTCGGCGTGCTGCGGGCCATCGCGGGCGCCGTGGGCTGAGCAGGAACCTCCCGTCCGCCCGGTGCCTCCTCCGCGGAGGTGCCGGGCGGACTTGTCGTGCGCGCAGCCGCGGACGTAGGCTCATATTCTGGAACTTTGTTCCCAAAATATGGGAGTTGCGATGGCTCAGGACGTCTACACGCACGGGCACCACGAGAGCGTGCTGCGCTCGCACCGCTGGCGGACCGCGGAGAACTCCGCCGCCTACCTGCTCGCCGACCTGACCCCCGGCGCCGCGGTGCTCGACGTCGGCTGCGGACCAGGCACGATCACCCACGACTTCGCCGAGCGCGTCGCCCCCGGCCACGTCACCGGCGTGGACAACGCCGCCGAGATCGTCGAGCAGGCGAGCGCGGGCGCGCCCGCCAACACCGCGTTCCAGGTGGCCGACGTGTACGCGCTGCCGTTCGCCGACGGCTCCTTCGACGTGGTGCACGCGCACCAGGTGCTGCAGCACCTCACCGACCCGGTCGCGGCGCTGCGCGAGATGCGGCGGGTCTGCCGGCCCGGCGGGATCGTCGCCGCCAGGGACGCCGACTACGCGGCGATGACCTGGTATCCGCAGCTGCCCGCGCTCACCGGCTGGCTCGACCTGTACCACCGCGTGGCGCGCGGCAACGACGCCGAACCGGACGCCGGGCGGCGGCTGCTCGGGTGGGCGCGGGAAGCCGGGTTCGGCGAGGTAGACGCCACCGCCTCCGCCTGGTGCTTCGCCACCGCCGAGGAACGCACCTGGTGGGGCGGCCTGTGGGCGGACCGGGTGCGGAACTCGGCCTTCGCCACCCAGGCCGTCGAGCGCGGGCTGGCCACCGGCGCCGAACTGGAGCGGCTGAGCGCGGGCTGGCGCGAGTGGATCGACGCCGACGCGGCCTGGTTCGCCGTCCTCAACGGCGAGATCCGCTGCCACCGCTGAGGATCCCGCGCGGCGGGAGGGCGGCAGCGGTCAGTTGTAGCGCTCGCGGGCGGCGAACTCGGACCAGAAGTCGCGCAGCGCCTCGTAGCGCTCGCCGACCTCCACCGTGTCGCCGGACTCCATCGCGTCGATGATCGCGTGCACGTCCTCCGCCGAGGTGTCGGCGTCCAGGTCGCTGTCGCTCATCATCTGCACCAGGCCGCCGTAGTCCAGCTCCACCGCGGAGTGCGGGTGGAACCGCTCCAGCCAGCGACCGGTCTCGCGCAGGATCTTGGTGGGCCCGCCGTCGCCGATGGAGTCCCGCGCGACGGAGTGCGCCCGCGCCACCCGGCGCCGCGCGTCGGCCATCGCGACCCGCCAGCACACCCGGCGGGTGCCGTCCGAGTTCCCGGCCTCCCGCTCCACCGGGTCCACCAGCACGAACCACGGCAGCGGGACGGTCCAGGTGGACGAGAGCACGTGCACCGCGTTCTCGGCGAGCTCGCTGACCACCGCGCTGGCCTGGCTCTTCGCCTTCTCCACCGGCAGGGACAGCACCGCGGAGCGCAGCGGCAGCTCGGCCGCGCCGAGGAAGCCGACCAGCGCCGCCGCGGACCTGCCGCGCAGGTCCAGCGGGCACACCAGCGGACCGGGGCCGACGGTCGCGGCAGGACCGCTGGGCACGGACTCGGGGTCGAGGGTGAGGACATCACCGGAATGCGCGCCGGTGCCCTCGTCGGGCAGCAGCTTCGGCGGAGCCGACACCTGGGTGCGCAGCCACTGGTCCTGTTCCCTGGTCGCCGCGACGGTCGGTTCCAGCGCTCCCCGCTCCAGGGTCGCGGCCAGCTGCTCGCGCAACGGGGAATCGATCGACGACAAGGGTTCGTACACCCTCAGGTAGGCGACGAACGGTTCAGGCACGCGAGTATCGTGCCATGCGCCCCGATGGTGCCTTCGGCTGCCCGCGTTGGACGGCGAGCCGGGGGCCTCGACGATCGCGGACCGCCGATCCGCGATCTGGGGGGAAGGTCACGCGCGACACGGAGACTCTCCAGGGCACCACGTCGCGTAGAACCGCATCGGCACGGTACGGTAGTTACAGGAAAAGTTGTCGAGATCATGCGGGGTCGCCGTTCCCCTGGCCACCCCGCACACCCTGCGCGAGGGGGTCGAGCCATGGGGCGCGGCCGGGCTAAGGCCAAGCAGACGAAGGTGGCCCGCGAGCTGAAGTACAGCTCCCCCACCATGGACGTCGAGGCATTGCAGCGGGAGCTGTCCACGGAACCGCCTGGCGAATGGTCCGAGGAGGACCGCGACGACACATACGACGACGGGTACGACGACTACCGGCGTTGACGGCACGTGCACACCGGGTGGACGGCTTCAGCTTCGTCCACTCGGTGTTCTGTGTCGCAGGTAGCGTCGTTGCGTTCCCGCAGTCGTTCCGTGGGCGAGAGGCACCAGCTGTGTGGTCCTGTCGAGATCGCCCGGTCGGCGCGCATCCGCTGGATGCGCTCCGTCCGGGCGGAACAGGCCGTGCGGATGTCGGCGAGCGGTGCCGACGGCCTGGTGAGCGCGTGATCGCCGAACACGCCACGAGAACACGAGATGAGTGCGCCGGTCCGCCGGCGCACTTTTTTCGTTCCCGATCGGACTCCGGCGGCCGGGACCAAGGGCCGGACGTGTAGGGGCCGGTGTGCGGGCCGCCTCTCGGCGGATGGCGCTGCAAGGCTCCAGCCGAACGGTATTCCCTGCAGGCTCGTGATGGAGCCCGGGGGCACGCGCACACCGGCCACCCCGTACAACGGGCGGGCCCACTGCGGAATTCCCGGCTCCGCGGACTTTTCCGGGCGATGCCGGGCCGGGCCGGAGCGGGCCCCGGACGCACCGCGGGCCGCGACCGTGGTGCTCGGTCGCGGCCCGCGGGTCAGGTCCTCAGAAGCGGGGGTGGTTGCCCCGGACGACGACGCGCTGGTCCTCGGCGGCGTCCTCCACCGCGGGCTGCTTGGCGACCTCGCCGAGCACCCAGGCGGGCACGTGGCGCGCGGTCAGCACCGCCAGCGCCCGGTCCACGTCCTCGGCGGTGACGACGGCGACCATGCCGACGCCCATGTTGAAGGTCCGCTCCATCTCCTCGGTCTCGACCCGGCCGCGCTGCGCGATGAGGCCGAACACCGGGTCCGGGGTCCAGCTGCCGCGGTCCAGCACCGCGGTGAGGCCCGCGGGCACCACCCGCGCCAGGTTCGCGGCCAGGCCACCACCGGTGACGTGCGCGAAGGTGCGCACCTCGGTCTCGGCGGCCAGCGCCAGGCAGTCCTTCGCGTAGATGCGGGTCGGCTCCAGCAGCTCCTCGCCGAGGGTGCGGCCGAACTCCTCCACGTGGCCGGTCAGCGGCATCCGGGCCAGCTCCAGCAGCACGTGGCGGGCCAGCGAGTAGCCGTTCGAGTGCAGCCCGGACGAGCCCATGCCGATCACCACGTCACCGGGCCGGACCTTGTCCGGGCCGAGCATCCCGCTCGCCTCGACGACGCCGACGCCGGTGGCGGAGATGTCGTACTCGCCGGGCGCCATCATGCCCGGGTGCTCCGCGGTCTCCCCGCCGAGCAGGGCGCAACCGGCCTGCAGGCAGCCTTCGGAGACGCCCTTCACCAGGTCGGCGATCCGCTCCGGCACGACCTTGCCGACGGCGATGTAGTCCTGCAGGAACAGCGGTTCCGCGCCGCACACCACGAGGTCGTCGACGACCATCGCGACCAGGTCGAGGCCGACCGTGTCGTGCTTGTCCATCGCCTGCGCCACGGCGAGCTTGGTGCCGACGCCGTCGGTGGAGGAGGCCAGCACCGGTTCGGTCCACCGGTCCAGCTTCAGCTGGAAGAGGCCGGCGAAGCCCCCGAGCGAGCCCAGCACTTCCGGCCTGCTCGCCCGCTTCGCCCAGGGCAGCATCTGCTGCACGGCTTCGTCGCCTGCCTCGATGCTCACCCCCGCGTTCGCGTAGGTGGCCTTCTCGGCTTCGGCGGATGAGCCTGCGAGCAGGTCTTCGGACACGACTGACTCCACATCTGGTGTGCGTTCAACGTTGGTGGGCTCGCGGTCGGCGGCGCGAGCGCTGTGGGCCATCCCACAACGGCCCTGCCCCTTGCCTACCACAGGCGTACCCGCCGGTACCCGTTCCGTCGCGCGGATTTCCGCTTCCACCCGGCTGCGGGCCACGGACGGACCAGCCCGGCCGGAGGGCGGCACCACGCTACGCGGCGCGCCCGGTGCCGCCGCGGCCGGTCAGGGCCTGCGCAGCGCGTCGGCTCCGCCGTAACCGCTGGACAGGACCGGTTCGGCCGGTCCGGCGACGCCCTTCTCGGAACTGCCCGCCACGCCTTCCAGCAGGTACTTGCCGAGCTGCGCCTCTTCCGGCAGCGGGATCGGGTAGTCCCCGTCGAAGCAGGCCGCGCACAACCGGGTGCGCGGCTGCTCCGTGGCGGTGACCAGCCCGTCCAGCGACACGTAGCCGAGCGAGTCGGCACCGATGGAGCGGCGGATGCCGTCGGCGTCGGTGCCGCTGGCGATGAGCTCCGCACGGGAGGCGAAGTCGATGCCGTAGAAGCACGGCCACTTCACCGGCGGCGAGGCGATCCGGACGTGCACCTCGATCGCCCCGGCCTCGCGCAGCATCCGCACCAGGGCGCGCTGGGTGTTGCCGCGCACGATCGAGTCGTCCACGACCACCAGGCGCTTGCCGCGGATGACCTCGCGCAGCGGGTTCAGCTTCAACCGGATCCCGAGCTGCCGGATGGTCTGCGACGGCTGGATGAAGGTGCGCCCCACGTAGGAGTTCTTCACCAGCCCGTTGCCGTAGTCGATGCCCGAGGCCTGCGCGTAGCCGATCGCCGCGGGCGTGCCGGACTCCGGCACCGGGATGACCAGGTCGGCCTCGACCGGGTGCTCGCGGGCCAGCTTGCGGCCGATCTCCACCCGGGTGCTGTTCACCGAGCGGCCGGAGATCGTGGTGTCCGGACGAGCGAGGTAGACGTACTCGAAGATGCAGCCCTTCGGCTTGGGGTGCGCGAAGTGCTGCGAGCGGAGGCCGTCGGCGTCGATGGCGAGCAGCTCGCCCGGCTCGACCTCGCGGACGAAGGACGCGCCGACGATGTCCAGCGCCGCGGTCTCGCTGGCCACGACCCAGCCGCGCTCCAGCCTGCCCAGCACCAGCGGGCGCACGCCCTGCGGGTCGCGGGCGGCGTACAGCGTCGACTCGTCGGAGAAGACCATGGAGAACGCGCCGGACACGGTGGGGAACAGGTCCATCGCGGCCTGCTCGATGCCCTTGTCCGCGGCGTGCGCGGCGAGCAGCCCGCACACCAGGTCGGAGTCGGTGGTGGCGCGGTCGCACGCGGAGGCCGGGGAGGAGCTGTTCGCGGCCACGGTGTCGACGCCCTCGGCGACGACCCGCTCGCGCAGCTCCGCGGTGTTCACCAGGTTGCCGTTGTGGCCCAGCGCGAGACCGCTGCCGGAGGCGGTGGTGCGGAAGGTCGGCTGGGCGTTCTCCCAGCTCGCGCCGCCCGTCGTGGAGTAGCGGTTGTGCCCTACGGCGACGTGGCCGCGCAGCGAGGCGAGCACCTGCTCGTCGAACACCTGGCTGACCAGGCCCAAGTCCTTGTAGACCAGCACCTGCGAGCCGTCGCCGACGGCGATGCCCGCGGCTTCCTGGCCGCGGTGCTGGAGGGCGAACAGCCCGTAGAAGGTCAGCTTCGCGACCTCCTCGCCGGGAGCCCACACGCCGAAGACCCCGCACTCCTCGTGCGGCACGTCCTGTTCGAACGGATCGGCGGGCGGTTCGGGGGCGCCGCCCGAACCGGGAGCGCTGGAGGTAGCGGGAACACTGCCGTCTGGCCGGTCGAAGACCACCGAGAACTCCCTGGAGGACGGAGTCGGAGTTACGCCTCAGTGTAAACGGGCGTCGAAGGCCGGATGACCGGCCGCCTCCGCGAACCACGACGAGCACCCCCGTTGAGCAGGACTTTCGACGAGGGCGTGCCACCGGTGTGAACCCGGTCATCGCGGTGGCCATCCCCGTCCGCACCCGCCCGCTCACCCGAGGTGGCCGCGCGGGCAGCCCGCGCAGCGGGCGTTGCGCCGACCGGCCCTCGGGCGGCAGCCGATCGGAGCAGCGCCCCCGGCCGTTCGACCCGCGGGCCGAGCTCCCCGGGACTGCGGCTAGAAACGTCGCCATGACCTCACGCGCCGACAGCGCCCGGGCCGAGCACATCGCCTCGGTGCTGCGCGAACGGATCTACGGCTCCATCGCCTGCCTGAGCACGCTGCTGGTGCTCGTGCGGCATCCCGGCGAGCACGTGGAGCCGTGGACGGCGGTGCTGGACGTGGTGGTGGCCACGGGCGGGCTGTGGGCGGCGAGCCTGCTCTCCGAGTACGTCGCGCACCTCGCCGTGCGGGAAGTGGTGGCGGAACCGCTGCACCCGGCGCGGATGCTGCGCGCCTCCGGGCAGATCCTGCAGGCCGCGGTGCTGCCGGTGCTGCTGCTGGCCGGCTCGGCGCTGGGCCGGGTGCCGTTCGCGGTGGCGACGTGGACGAGCATCTGGTTCCTGGTCGCCACGATGGGCGTGTTCGCGGTGCTCGCGGTGCGGCGCACGCGGCTGCCGTGGTGGAAGCGCGCGGTGCTGGTGCTGGTGCTCATCGGGCTGGGCCTGCTGGTCGTGCTGCTGAAGTCGGCGCACTGACCGAGGACTCACTGGTGCTGCACAACAAGAGCCGGAAAGAATTCGGTCAGGACGCGCGCACCAGCGGGAGCCACGCGGTCAGGTCGGCCCGGGACCCGGAGGCGCTGACCCGGCCGTCCTCGACCGCGGTGGCGAAGTCCAGCTCACCGGTGGCCAGCAGCAGCCAGGTGCGCGGATCGGTCTCGATCACGTTCGGCGGGGTGCCGCGGGTGTGCTCGGGGCCTGCGACGCACTGCACGGCGGCGTACGGCGGCACCCGCACCTCGACGGTGCGGCCGGGCGCGATCTCCTCCAAGGTGCGCAGGCTCGACCGGACCGCGGCCGCGGTCTCCGCGCGCGCCGGGCGCCGCGCCTCGTCGGCCAGCCACGGGGCGACCGCGTCGATCGCCGCGCGCAGTTCGTGCGGGTCGACCCGCCGACGTGGAGGCATGCGGCCAGCTTAGGACTCGCCCGGAGCTCTTCCCGAGCCCGCACCGCTGGGCCGACCGGGCGAAACCCCGGCCGGTTCCGGCCGAACGGGCCGGAGGCGCACCGCGCCGTCCCTAGGCTCCAGCTCTGCTGTCGGAGGGGACGCACCGGACGGGCGCGGCCCCTGCTGGGGACGGCACCATCCGCTGAGGGGAACCGGAATGAGCAGCATTCGCACCGCCCGCCGAGCGGCGCTCACCGCCGTGGTCGTCACCGCCCTGGTGGGCACCGCCGCGCAAGCCGCGCCACCGGACGTCCAGGACGTGCTCAACGCCTACCAGGCGCAGACCGGCCCGGGCGCCGGCGTGCACGGCGGGGACCCGGCCGGGAGCTGGGAGCTGAGCGCGGGCACCGCCCAGGTGGGCACCGCCCGGCCGCTGCGGTCCACCGACCACTTCCGCGCCTACAGCCAGACCAAGACCTTCACCGCCACCACCGGCCGGACTGCCCGATCCGCGACCGGGGCCGGACGGGACCTACTCGTTGGAATCCCTGGTGCGCGCGGGGCTGAGCAGTCCGCCGGTGCACGAGCCCGGCGGGGAGTTCGTGTACGCCAACACGAACTACCTGGTGCTCGGCATGCTCATCGAGCGGATCACCGGCGAGCCGGTGGGCACCGCCCTCACCGAGCGGATCATCCGGCCGCTGGGGCTGGCGGACACCACGTACCCCGCGGCGGGCGACCGGTCCGTGCCGGAACCGCGGATCAACGGGTACCGCGGCGGGCGGGTGCCGCCGTTCGACCTGTGGTTCGACGTCACGACGAACTCGGAGCCGTCCCGGTCCGCGACCTCCGGCGCGATCATCTCCACGCAGCGGGACCTGGTGCGGTTCTACCGGGCGCTGCTCGACGGCGAGCTCACCTCGTCCGCCGCGCTCGCCGAGATGAAGCGGACGGTGCCGATCCCGGAGGGCGGCGGCAACGCGGCCGGCCTCGGGCTGATCAGCAGGCCGCTGGCCTGCGGCGGGGCGGCGTGGGGGCACAGCGGTTCCGGCGAGGGCTACCTCTCGCTCACCGAGGTGACCGAGGACGGCAGGAACGCCTCGGTGCTGACCAACGCGCAGATCGACTCGCCGCTGCTGGCGGAGGTGACCGGTTCGGCGTTGTGCGGCTGATCCGCCGCGGCCCGTTCGCCGGACGCGGCGGGCGGGCCGTCCGGTCAGAGCCAGCCGAGCTTGACGGCCTGCATCCCCGCCTGGAACCGGGTTTCGACGCCGAGTCGGGCGATCAGTTCGCGCACCCGCCGGTGGGCGGTGCGGGCGCTGAAGCCCATCAGCCTGCCGATCGTGTCGTCGGTGGCGCCGGAGGCCAGCAGCGACAGGATCCAGCGCTCCTCCTCGGAGGGCTGGTCGTCGCCGACGAGCCGTTCCTGCTCGGAGGTGAACGGGGCGGCGAACCGCCACATGTCCTCGAAGATGCGCATCACCGCGACGAGCATGGCGGAGCTGCGGATCACCACCGCGCTCTCGACCGTGTGCTCCGTGGTGGTCAGCGGCAGCAGCGCCACCTCGTTGTCCACCACGATCATCTTCGTCGGCGCCACGTGCACCACGCGGGCCTGTTCGCCGAGCGCCACCAGCCGCGAGGTCAGCTCCAGCTGCGGGGAGCGGGCGAGCGCCGAGCGGTCGTAGAGCACCTGGTAGGCGACGCCCTCGGCGAGCTTGCGGGATTCCAGCGAGTCCAGCGATCCGGTGGCGGCGTAGGGCGGTTTCGCGACGCCCTGCACGAGTTCGGTGGCGCTGCGCTGGAGTTCGTAGGCGGCCCAGCCGACGCGGCGGGCCCCGTGCACGACCTGGAGCACTCCGCCCGAGCCGCCCGCCTGGGCCTTGGCCGCGCGGGCGACGGAAACGACGGCTTCGCGCGCTTCGACCTGGGAGCGCACCGCGCGTTCCGCGTCGGTCGCCGCGGGCCTGGTCCGGCCGGGCAGCTCCGACGTGGTCGGTTGTGCGCGCTCAGGCGCCTCGGTGTATCCGGATAACACGGCACACCCCTTCGTGACGTGCCTTCGCGGGCGGGGCCCAGTCGATCTTGGTCTGGACCAGTTCCGCGAGAGGCAGCGAGCGGCCCCCTCGATCGATACCGTAACCAGCTTGAGATCGTCCCGGGAACCCACTTTTGCCGTAGGGCACCGCTCAACCTTTGTCGAACACCATTCGGCGGTCGCGGCCCCTCCGCTGAACGTGCCAACCCGCGGCGCGCACCGGTCCCCGCCTCCGGCGCGGAGGCGGGGACCGGTCCGATCAACTCACAGCTCGCCGGTCTGCAGCAGGTCGGCGATCGTGCCGGACGGGGCGCCGCCGATGACGTCCGCCGACGCGGAACCCTGCAACCCGCTGATCACGTCCGCGGGCGCGGCGCCCGCGTTCGCCGCCAGGTGCAGCGCCGCGACCCCGGCCACGTGCGGGCTGGCCATCGAGGTGCCGCTGAACGTCGCGGTCCCGCCACCGGGCGCGAGCGACACGATGTCCACGCCGGGGGCGTAACCCTCGACGGTGGCGCCGAAGTTGGTGAACTCGGCGGAGGCGTCGGTCTCGTCGGAGGCCGCCGTGGTGAACACGCCTTCCGCGCTGGCCGGGGAGACGTTCTCGGCGTCCTGCGCCTCGTTGCCCGCCGCGACCGCGAGGAACACGCCCTCGTCGACCAGGCCCGTGGCGGCCTCGTCGAGCGCCGGATCCTTGCTGCCGCCCAGCGACAGGTTCGCCACCGCGGGACCGTCGGCGTCCTGGGCGACCCAGTCCAGCCCGGCGATGATGTCCGCGGTGGTGCCGCTGCCGTTGTCGTCGAGGACCTTCACCCCGACCAGGTCGGCGCCCTTGGCCACGCCGTAGGTCGCGGACCCGATGGTGCCCGCCACGTGGGTGCCGTGGCCGTGCCCGTCGGCACCGTCTCCGCCGGTCGCGTCGAAGCCGATCGACGCGCGGCCCTCGAAGTCCGGATGGGTCGGGTCGATGCCGGTGTCGACGATGTAGGCCGTCACGCCCGCACCGGTGCCGTTCGGCGCGTAGTTCCCGTCGAGCGGCAGGTTCGGCTGGTCCAGCCGGTCCAGGCCCCACGAACCGACCTCGGCGGGCCGCTGCGGCTGCTCGACCTGGATGCGGAAGTTCTGCGACACGCCTTCCACGTCGTGGCTCGCGCGCACCGCCCGCAGCTGCTCGGGGGTCAGCTCCGCGGAGAACCCGGTCAGGCTGTGCGTGTAGAGGTGGTCGGTGCGCACGCCGAGCTCGGCGGCGACCGCGGCCGGGTCCTGCCCGTCCTGGAGGTCGACGACGTAGGAGTCGGCGGCGCCGTCCGCGGACAGCACCGCCGCTTCGGGGTGCAAGGTCAGCGGGGCGAGCGCCGGTGCCGCGAACGCCGGTGCCCCAGCGAACACGAGCGCGGCCGCGGTGATTCCCGCTCCGGCCAACCTGCTTCGGGAGAGCATTTTCGTCATGGTCCCTCTTCCTTCAGCGCCGCCCGGGTGAGGCCGAACGGCGATCTGATGGTGCAAAACGGAACGTAAGCCACGGGGACAAGCGGATTTGCGCACTTGGCGATTAGTGGTCAAACCCTTGCGCGGACGTGGGAGCACCATTCAACGGCGCAGGCCGGAAAATCGTCAACACCCTTCCCACCTGCGACTTCAATCCCCGTTCGACGCTCAGCGCACCGCATTCGCCATTTCCCCGAATTGGTTCGCAAGACTGGCGGCGCACCGGCGAGCGGATGAGCCGGCGAGCACGCAGCGCGCAGAATGGGCGGCGGGGAGCGGCCCGTTCACCCCGATGGCGGCACGAATCGGCCCCCGGCGGCGGTCTCGAAAAGGAGATCTCCCCGCTCGTTGCGCCGTTCGGGGAGATCTCGGAAGAATGCGCTGCGCGGTCCCGGGAACGGAGTGCATTTCCCAGCGGGTGGACGCGTCACACCTCGGATCGCGCCGGGATGGCGCCGGGAACGCGCCCGGAACCGCACCGGATCCGCACCGGATTCCGCTCCGGGATCGCGCCCGGGGATCAGGTCGCGGCGACCCAGCGGCGGAGCTTGAGCCGCACCGCCTCCACGTACTCCTGCGGCAGCTCGCCCTCCGCGACGACCTGGTCCGCGTCCGGCGCGGCCGGTTCGGCGGGGGCCACCCCGTACTCCAGGCCGTAGTACAGGTACAGCGCGTGCTCCTGCTCCAGCAGCAGGTCGCCGTCGTCGAGCCGCACGTGCGGCGCGTGGCGCACCGTGTCCTTGAGCACCGAGACGGTGAGCGTGTCCCCGTCGAACGCGGCGCCCTCCAGCGGGACGAAGCTCTCGTTGGTGCCGAACAGGCCGGTCTGCACGGTGATCCACGCGGGTTGTTCGGTGGTCTCGTCGAGGAACAGCTGCCCGACGATGCCGATGCGGTGCCCCGCCGGGTCGAAGACCTCGCACCCGAACAGGTGCAGTGCTTCCCGCTGACCGATCATGCCGACCGCCTCCCCGAACTCGCCGCCCGCCCAGTCTGCCCCGCCCGCGACCGGACCGGCACCTCGGAAAGATGGATCCGCGACCAGCGTCACCGGTCCCGGAACATCGCCGGAACCCCTTGCCGCGGCGGCGAATCCGTGATCGGCGACCGCGCGACCCGGCACCGTCCTGCCGGGATGGACGGACCCGCCAGGTGATCCACCCGGCACCGGCCGGTAGAACTGGGAGGCTCGATGGGTACACCTCGCACGGGCGGGGAACCCGCGGGATCGGCGACGATCGCGCCGGCCGCGTCCGGTCGAGCTCCACCACCCAGCCGACGAAGGACGCCAGCGCCATGTCAGAGCAACCCGACCGCCCCGGACCGCCGCCGATCACCGACGAGATGCGGGAGCAGGCCAGGCAGACTCCGAACAGCTGGCTCTACATCGTCGACCCCGGTTACCAGGAGTCCGGGGACGACGTGCCGCCGGAAGGCGTCGTGGGCGCCTTCCACATCGACGCGGACGGCGAGATCGACCCGGAGTTCCAGTACAACGACGAGTACGAGCCCTCGGATCTCACCTTCGCGCTGCCCGAACCGGTGAACGAGCTGGAGCGGGTGCTGCACCGCATCGCCACCGGCGAGGCCCCCGACACCGAGCTGGCGCCCGCGGTGCTCGCCGCCGAAGTGCTGCTCTACGACCCGGAGGACGGCGCGGGCGAACCGGCCGTCTACGTCGCCGAGCTGGACGACGGCAGCCAGCTGGTCCCCGCCTGCACCTCGGCGGAGCGGGTGCCGGAGAGCTGGCCCGGTTCCCGCCGCGTGGCCGGGGGCGACCTGCCCGCGCTGCTGGACGGCCTGGACCTGGGGCTGAACCTGGACGACGCGGTGCGCGCCGTCATCCCGCACCACGTCCTCGTGGACACGGCGGCCCCCAACTGACCGCCCGCCCCGGGACGACCGCCGCCGCGGAGGTGGTCGTCCGGGGCGTCGATGCCTAGCCTCGGCCAGGTGAGCGATCAACCCGTCGGCCCGCCCGGCCCCATCGAGCACTACGCCCTGCTGTCCGATCTGCGCACCGCGGCGCTCGTGGGCGTCGACGGTTCGGTGGACTGGCTGTGCCTGCCGCGCTTCGACTCGCCGTCCTGCTTCAGCCGCCTGCTCGGCGACGGCCGCGACGGGCACTGGCAGATCGTCCCGGACGAACCGGTGCGCGAGGTGCGGCGCCGCTACCGGGACAACTCGCTGGTGCTGGAGACCGAGTTCCACACCGACGGCGGCGTGCTCCGGCTGGTCGACAGCATGCCGCCGCACGAGAAGAACCAGCACGACCCGCCGTGCCTGGTGCGGATGGTGGAAGGTGTCTCCGGCGAGGTCGACGTGCGGCTGCGCTGGATCGTGCGCTTCGCCTACGGCGACTCGGTGCCGTGGGTGCGGCACGTGCGGCAGGCCGAGCCGGAACCCGACGAGTACATCCTGGCGATCGCCGGCCCGCACACCGCGGTGCTGCGCGGTGACCTGCTGCCGCAGCGGGTTCCGCACGAGCGCGCCCACGAGCTGGTGTTCACCGTGAGCGAGGGGCAGCGCCGCTCGTGGGTGATGCAGTGGTCCAGCGACCACGAGACGGTCCCGCCGCCGATGGACCCGGTGCAGGAGACGCAGGACAGCGCGGACTTCTGGCACGAGTGGACCGAGAAGATCGACTACTCCGGCCCGCACGCGGCGGCCGTGTACCGGTCGCTGGCCACGCTCAAGGCGCTCACCTACGCCCCCACCGGCGGCATCATCGCCGCCCCCACCACCTCGCTGCCGGAGGCGTTCGGCGGCAACCGGAACTGGGACTACCGCTACTGCTGGCTGCGGGACGCGACGCTGGTGCTGCTGGCGCTGGACAACTTCGGCTGCTCCGCGGAGGCGGCGGCGTGGCGGCGCTGGCTGGTGCGCGCCGTGGCGGGCGATCCGGCGGGCGTGCAGATCATGTACGGCGTGGACGGGGAGCGGCACCTGCTGGAGTGGGAGGTGGACTGGCTCGCCGGCTACCAGGGCGCGCAGCCGGTGCGCGTCGGCAACGGCGCGTTCCGCCAGCAGCAGCTCGACGTGTACGGCGAGGTGATGGACGCGCTGCACCTGGCCCGGGAGCGCGGGGTCGCGGAGAACGCCGACACCTGGGCGTTGCAGCGCGGCATGCTCCGGCACCTGGCGACGATCTGGCAGCAGCCGGACAAGGGCCTGTGGGAGGTGCGCGGACCGGACCGGCACTTCACCCATTCCCGGGTGATGGTGTGGGTGGCGTTCGACCGCGCCGTGCGGGCCGCCGAGGAGGACGGGCTGCCGGGCCCGGTGGAGCACTGGCGGGAGCTGCGCGACGAGGTGCACGCGGAGGTGCTGGCCAAGGGCTGGAACCCGGAGCTGGGCGCGTTCACCCAGTACTACGGCGGGACCACGGTGGACGCGGCGACGCTGCTCATCCCCTCGGTGGGCTTCCTGCCCGGCGACGACGAACGGGTGCGCAGCACGATCCGGGTGGTGGAGCGGGAGCTGCGCCGCGGCGTGCTGGTGGACCGGTACACGACGGGCGAGGACACCAACGAGGTCGACGGGCTCAGCGGCCGCGAGGGCTCGTTCCTGGCGTGCTCGTTCTGGCTGGTGGACGCGCTGGCGCTGAGCGGGCGGCGGGACGAGGCGGTGGCCATGTTCGACGAGCTCGTGGCGCTCGCCAACGACGTGGGGCTGTACGCCGAGGAGTTCGACGTCCACTCCGGACGGTTCACCGGGAACTTCCCGCAGGCGTTCAGCCACTTGGCGCTGGTCAATTCGGCCGCGGTCCTCCACGGCGGGCACACTCGGGGCGAGTCGAGCAGGCGCAACGGGAAGGATTCGCGGTGAAGGCGGCGACGGTGGTACCGGGAGAACCGGATTCGGTTGCGGTCTCCGAACTCCCGGAGCCCACGCCGGGCCCGGGCGAACTGCTGGTGGACGGCCTGCTGGTCGGGTCGTGCGCGACGGACCACGACGTGGCGCACGCGTCGCACGGGGCGCTGCCGCCCGGCCGGGACCGGATGGTGCTGTTCCACGAATCGCTGGGCCGGGTGCGGTACGCGCCCGCGATCAGCGGGTTCAGCGAGGGCGACCTGGTGGTGGGCGTGGTGCGCCGCCCCGATCCGCACCCGTGCCCGGCGTGCGCGGCGGGCCAGTGGGACTTCTGCCTGAACGGCGAGTTCACCGAGTGCGGCATCAAGGAGCTGGACGGGTTCGGCGCGCAGCGCTGGACCATCGAACCCCGCTTCGCGATCAAGGTGCCCGCCCGGTTGGGCGACCGCGGGGTGCTGACCGAACCGGCGTCGGTGGTGGCGAAGGCCTGGGAGCAGGCCGAGCTGATCGGCCGCCGCGCCTACTACGCGCCGCGGCACGCGCTGGTCACCGGCGCGGGGGCGATCGGGCTGCTGGGGGCGCTGCTGGGCGTGCAGCGCGGGCTGGACGTGCACGTGCTGGACCAGGTGACCGACGGGCCGAAGCCGGAGCTGGTGCGGCGGCTGGGCGCGACGTACCACACCTCGATGGACGACCTGGGCTGCGAACCGGACGTGGTGATCGAGGCGACCGGCGCCGGCGAGGTGGTGTTCGAGGTGCTGCGCCGCACCGCCCGGAACGCGATCACGGTGCTCACCGGCATCGCCGGGCACGACCGGACGCTGCCGGTCCCGGCCGGCGCGATCAACGACGAGCTGGTGCTGGACAACGACGTGGTGGTGGGCAGCGTGAACGCGAACCTGCGGCACTACCAGCAGGCGGTGCGGTCGCTGTCCGACGCGGACCAGGACTGGCTGGCCGACCTGATCACCCGCCGGGTTCCGCTGGACGACTGGCCGCAGGCCCTGGACCGGAAGCCGGACGACGTGAAACCGGTGGTCGACCTGCAGGTCTGACCCCGGGAACGCGACGAGCCCGCGCCGACCTCCGGCGCGGGCTCGCGGTGTTCGCGGTGCGGATCAGAACGCGACGACGCCCTGCGGCGACGACTGGAGGGTGCCGATCTGCATGCTCTTGACCGCCAGCTCCAGGGTGCCGCTCTCGCCGTTGAGGTCCTTCACGTCGACGTTCGCCTCGCCCTGCATGTCGGTGGGCTCGGCGGTGAAGCCGGAGGCGACCGGGGCGTCCGGGTCGGACTTCTCGGCGCTCACGATCTTCACGCCGGAGAAGGCGCTCTTGCCGGGCTCCAGGGTGAGGTTCTGGTCCGGGCCGGGCTCGTTGACGTTCTCGGAGGGCGCGTCGATCTTCTCGCCGGCCATGTTGGTCGGCGTGACGTCGGCCCAGCCGCCGAGCTCGCAGGACTTGTCGGAGGTGTTCTCCATCTGGAGCAGGAACATCTTGGTGCTGCCCGCGTCGGAGGGCTGCGCCTGCATGGTGAACGCGAAGTCCTCCGCCGAGCAGTTGGAGGCGGAGATGTCGTCGTGCGTGCCGCTGGCGTGGTCGTCGGTGGGGGCGAGGTCGGAGCCCATGCCCTCCTGCCCGGCCGAAGGCGCGAGGTCGGACCCCATGCCTTCCTGGCCCACCGCGGCGTTCGACGCCGCCGGGCCGCCGCAACCGGCGAGCAGCAGCGCACCGCCGACCAGTGCCGCCGCCGTGGTAGCCGTACGAGTCCGCTTCAACATCAGTTCCGAACCTTCCCCTCAGGTGTGCGCCGGTGTCCCCCCGCGCTTCTCTACTCGTAAGACGTCCACCCGCTCGGCGAGTTGCGCATCCGATCGAAAAAATTCGAATCACCCGGCGAACTTCCCGGTTCGCGCAGGTGAGCGGCTCGGACCGGCCGAAGAGGACGGTGCGGAACCGTCACACGTGGTCGGCGATGAACGCTCGGATGCGCTCCGGGGAGCAGGGGCGGGCGAAGAAGTAGCCCTGCCCGGTCTCGCAGCCGATCTCCGCCATCCGCCGCGCCTGGGCGTGCGTCTCGACGCCTTCGGCGGTGACGGTGAGCCCGAGGGTGTGCGCGAGGTCCACGAGGGTGCCGACGATGCGGGCGTCCACCGGATCGGCCTTCTCCGGGTCGCGCAGCCCGGACATGAACGAACCGGCGATCTTCAGCTCGTGCACCGGCAGGTGCCGCAGGTAGGCGAGGTTCGAGTAGCCGGTGCCGAAGTCGTCGATGGCGATCCGCACGCCCATCTTCGTCAGCGCCCACAGCGTTTCGATGGGTTCGTCGGCGGTGCCCATCACCGCGCTCTCGGTGAGCTCCAGCTGCAGCCGGGACGGGTCGAGGTCGGTCTCGCGCAGGATCGTCTCCACGTCGGAGGCGAGGTTGGGGTCGCGGGACTGCCGCACGGCGAGGTTGACGCTGACGAACGGGGCCGCGTCGCCGAACTCGTCCTGCCACTCCTTCGCCTGCTTGCACGCCTGCCGCAGCACCCAGCGGCCCAGCGGCACGATCAGCCCGGTCTCCTCGGCGAGCGCGATGAACCGGTCCGGGCCGAGCCTGCCGAGGTCGGGGTGCCACCAGCGGGCGAGGGCTTCGACGCCGACGACGCCGTACTCACGCAGCCCCACCAGCGGCTGGTACTCGACGTAGAACTCCTCGCGCTCCAGCGCGGCGGGCATGGTCGCCGACAGCCGGTACTGGGCGACTTCGGTGGCGTTGCGGTCCGGGTCGAACAACGCCCACTGGCCCTTGCCCTCGGCCTTGGCCCAGTACAGCGTGACGTCGGCATCGCGCATGAGCTCGGCGGCGCTCTGGCCGTGCACGGGGCGTTCGACGATGCCGATGCTGGCGGAGACGGACAGCTCGTGGCCACCGATGCGGATGGGCTCGACGAGGGCGTCGAGGATCTCGTCGGCGATCTCGATGGCCTGCTCGGTGCTCGCGGAGTCCTCGATGAGGATGACGAACTCGTCGCCGCCCATCCGGGCGACCAGGCGGTCCTCGCCGTGCACGGACATCGCGAGCCGCTCGGACACCGCGACGAGCAGGGCGTCGCCGACGTGGTGGCCGAGGCTGTCGTTGATGACCTTGAACCCGTCCAGGTCCATGTAGCAGAGCGCGACCCGCTCGCCGTCCTGCTTGGTGCGCATCGCGGAGGTCAGCCGCTCCATGAACAGCGCCCGGTTCGGCAGCCCGGTCAGCGGGTCGTGCATCGCCTGGTGGCGCAACCGGTCCTGGAGGAGCTTGCGGTCGGTGACGTCCTCGATCATCGCGACCTGGTACAGCGGCATGCCGTCCTCACCGCGCACCAGCGAGACGATCACGTCGGTCCAGGCGCGGCCGCCGTCGGGGCGGGTGAACTGCTTCTCCACCCGGTACTGGTCGCGCTCGCCGCGGACGAGCTCCTCGTAGAGCCGCCAGAAGCCCTCGGAGTCGGCGGGGTGCAGCAGGTCGTGCGTGGTCATCCGCTTCAGCTCCTCGGTGGGGCGCCCGAGGATGCGCCGCAGCGAGGAGTTGACCTCCAGGACCTGCCCGGCCATGTCCGCGATGCAGATGCCGATGGCGGCTTCGGCGAAGATCGCCCGGAACCGGGCCTCGCTGGTGCGCAGGGCCTGTTCGACGGCGTCGCGCGCGTCGAGCACGGCCTGCCGGATGGCTTCCTGCTCGTCGAGGGTGCGCTTGCGGGCGGCCTGGACGAACCCGGTGCACAGCGAGCCCTGCAGCGCGGCGATGCGCCGCCGCCAGCCGGGCCCGTCGTCGAGGTGCAGCACGTCGAGGAACTGGTCGCCGATCAGGTCGATGGTGCGGGCGAGCGAGTCGGCGCTGGTGAAGTGCACGGCCACCAGGTCGTCGCCGACGTCCTGCGCGGCGGCCGGGTCGAACGGGTCGGAGAGCAGCGATTCGACCAGGCGCTCGGTGCAGCCGAGCAGGCGGCCTTCGACTTCGGCGCTGGTCATGGGCACGTAACTGGTGCCCATCAAGGTCTGCGCCCAGACCGCCGCGAACCGCCTGCGGTCCGTTCTGCTCACCGCCGGCTCCGTTTCCCGGGTGTTCGGGACCGGCGTGGTCCACCCCGTCATGCCCGTGGCGCCCCTCCACTCGTCCGTCGTCGGTTCGCCCCCTCGGCCGTGGCCCGCCGGTCAGGTGCCCCGATTGCGCCCGGTGCCCGGTTCGTCCTTCGGTGGCCCGGTTGTGCCTGGTGAAGCGGGTCCCTGGAGCATACGACCGGTGGCGCTGAGCGGTCGAACCCGCATTCCCGCCCACCCAGGGTAGCCATCCGTGTCGATCCGGCAGGCCAGCAGGCCCGGCGACGGGCCGGGCCGAGGTGCCGTTCACCCGACGGTCGGGTCGGGAGCGGTCAAAACATGCGGATTCCCCTCACTCCGGCTGAGATGTCGCTCGACGTGACCGCGGCGTCCGGATTGCGCCATTCCGGTCATTCACCCACGTTCGCGCTGCAAAAGCTGAAAAACATTCGCCACACTTTCGGGCTAGGCGGACGCCCGACCCCGGACACCGGCTTCGACTCTTCGAGAGGGCCACCTTCGATGACGCATTCGAGTGGACGCGCTCGCCGGCGCGGCCTGATCTCCCTACTCTCGATCACCTGGGCGTGCGCGCTGCTCGCGACCCCCGCGCACGCCGGCACATCCCCTCTCCGATCGGAGGAAGCGATGAGCACCCAGGCCGACGAGCCGGCGACCGACCACGCGATGGGCTCCCAGATCCGCAAGCACGAAGGCGGCGACGAGACCCGCGGCGCACCCGACAAGTCCCCGCTCGCCACCGTCGAGGGCATCGACGTCAGCGGGCACCAGCAGAACGTGGACTGGCCCGCGTACTGGGGCCAGGGCAAGCGGTTCGCGTTCGTGAAGGCCACCGAGGGCACCACCTACCGGAACCCGTACTTCGCCCAGCAGTACAACGGGTCCTACGACGTCGGCATGATCCGCGGCGCCTACCACTTCGCGCTGCCGGACGTCTCCAGCGGCGCGGCGCAGGCGAACTTCTTCGTCGACCACGGCGGCGGCTGGTCGCCCGACGGCAAGACGCTGCCCGGCGCGCTGGACGTGGAGTACAACCCGTACGGCGACACCTGCTACGGGCACTCGCAGGGCTCGATGACCGCGTGGATCAAGGACTTCTCCGACACGTACTTCCACCGCACCGGCCGGTACCCGGTGATCTACACCAGCACGAACTGGTGGAACCAGTGCGCGCGCGGCGACTTCAGCTCGACGAGCCCGCTGTGGGTCGCGCGCTACGCGGGCAGCGTGGGAGCGCTGCCGTACGGCTGGGGCTTCCACACGTTCTGGCAGTACAGCTCGACGCCGATCGACCAGAACGCGTTCAACGGCGCCTACTCCCAGCTCGAAGCCATCGCTCGCGGCTGATCCGGCCCCGCCGGGAGCCGCCGGCTGCGAAGATCGCCCCGTGGACGAGCAGGGGACGCGGCGGCTGCGCCGGGCGGGACTGGCCGGGACGATCGTCGTGGCGGTGGTCGTGCTGTGCGGGGTCAGCACCGCGCTGCTGGTGTTCGACCCCCGCAGCACCGGCGCCGACGCCCTCCGCACCGGCGGACTCGCCGCCGGATCCGTCGTCGCCCTCTACGCCCTCTGGCTCAACGACCGCCGACGCCGCGTCGAGGAACGCCGCCAGGAACTCGACCAGCAGCGCCAGGAGCTCGACCGGGAGCGCTACGACCTGGAGCGCAGGCGGCAGGAGCTGGAGGACCGCCGCACCGGCCACGACCGGGACCGCGCCGACGACGAGCGCTTCGCCCGCGCCGTGGAGCTGCTCGGGCACGCCGCCGACCAGGTCCGGGTCGGCGCGATGCACTCGCTGGCCGCTCTCGCCCGCACCAGGCCGCAGTACGCGCAGACCGTGCTGGACGTGCTGTGCTCCTACCTGCGCAGGCCGTTCGACCATCCGAAGTGGACTCTCCCGGAACTGCTGCCGGGCGGCGACCTCCCCGAGATCGCACCGGAGCTGGAGCGGGAGCGGCACGCGCGGCAGACCGCGCAGCGGCTCGTCGTCGCACTGCTGCCGCACCGGGACACCCCGGACGCACCGATCCACGACCTGGACCTGACCCGCGCCTGGCTGGAGCGGTTCTCCCTCGAAGACCGCATCGTCGGGCGCATCGCCGCCTACCGCTGCCGCTTCCGGCACACCACGGTCTTCAGCGGTGCGGTGCTCCGCGGCGGCGTGCACCTGCGGGACTCGGTGTTCCTCGGGCGGATCCGGGCCACCGACGTCGAGTTCGCGGGGCCGGTGGAGCTGCGCGGCGCGCGGACCGTCGCACCCTGCGACTTCGCCCGGTCGGTGTTCCGCGCCCCGGTGGACCTCAAGCGGCTCACCGGTGAGCAGCGGTGGTACGTGCGCGACGCCCGCTTCGACGCGGCGGTGGACCTGCGGTCGGCGCGGCTGATCGGCGGCCTGGACCTCGGCGGCACCGCCCCGCCCGCCGCACTGCGCGCCGAGGAGTCCCGCGTCGCCCCCGTCTCCCACCTCGACGGCTGGGACCTGGCGGCCTCCCCCGAGCAGCCACCGCGCGCCGGGTCGTGACAGCGGACCGGCAGGACTCGGGAGGAGCCTGGATCCACCCGGGCGCACCGTCGAGCCGCGGCTGCCGTGCCGGGACCACCGCGCCGATGCGGACTCCGCAGTGGGCCCTACGCTGCTCGGGGTGATCAAGCGGGCGTTCGCCGACGAGTCGTTCCACGAAGCCACCTCGGGCGGGTGCTGCGTGGCCCCGCGGCAACGAGCCGTGCGGTAGGGGTGAGCGAAGGCGCCGTCGATCGTCCACGTCGAGCACCACAGCGCCAGCGCCTTCCTGGACGAACCTGAAGATGTTTCCGCTTACGACGCGCTCCGGAGTACCGTTCTCGCGGCAGCGCTCAGCGCGGTGGAATCGGCCGAGTTGCTGGCGACCTACGCACGCGATTGGGAAGGCAGGGGAACGTGACTTCCGAGCCGCTCAAGGGATGGCGCACCAGCACGCGGACCTCCGCGACGCAGACCTGCGTGGAAGTCGGCGGGGCGCCGGGGATCGCGGGCGTGCGGGACACGAAGGACCGCGAGGGCGGGACCCTCCGCATCGACTCCGCCCGCTGGGCGGCGTTCCTCGCCGCGATCGGCTCCGGCCGCTACGACCGCTGATCGTCCGGCGGCCCGTTCGACCGGCCCGACCGAGCGGACGAGCCGCGCCCACGACGCGGAACGGCCCGCCGCCCCTGGTCGGGGTGGCGGGCCGTTCGGGGTGGAACGTCAGCCGAAGAGCGCCGGGAGGGTGCCCTCCCACGCCTCGCGGAGCTCCGCGAGCGGGATCTCGGCGATGTCCTGGATGTCCAGGCTCGACGTGCCCGCGTCGGCGACGCCGACCTTCGAGCACGGCAGCTCGCGCGCCGCGCACATCTCGGTGAACCGCAGCTCCTCGCTGCGCGGCACCGCCACCAGCACGCGGCCCGCCGACTCGGAGAACAGCGCGACGAACGGGTCCACGCCCTCCGGCAGCACCACGCGGGCACCGCACTCGCCGACCAGCGCCGTCTCGACCAGCGCCTGCGCCAGCCCGCCCTCGGACAGGTCGTGCGCGGCGGAGATCATGCCGTCGCGGGAACCGGCCAGCAGCACGTCGGCCAGCAGCTTCTCCCGGGCCAGGTCCACCTTCGGCGGGGTGCCGCCGAGGTGGTCGTGGGCGACGCGCGCCCACTCCGAACCGCCGAACTCCTCGCGGGTGTCCCCGAGCAGCAGCAGCGTCTCGCCCTCCTCGCCACCGATGCCGGTGGGGATGCGGCGGGTGACGTCGTCGATCGTGCCGAGCACGCCGACCACCGGCGTCGGCAGGATCGGCTGGCTGCCGGTCTGGTTGTAGAAGCTGACGTTGCCGCCCGTCACCGGGATGCCCAGCTCCGCGCAGCCGTCCGCCAGCCCCTGCACCGCCTGCTGGAACTGCCACATCACGCCCGGGTCCTCCGGCGAACCGAAGTTCAGGCAGTTCGTCACCGCCATCGGGGTCGCCCCCGTGGTGGCCACGTTGCGGTACGCCTCGGCCAGCGCCAGCTGCGCACCCGCGTACGGGTCCAGCCGCGTGTAGCGGGCGTTGCAGTCGGTGGCGACGGCGATGCCGCGGCCCGTCTCCTCGTCGATGCGCAGCACGCCGCCGTCCGAGGGCTGGGCCAGCACCGTGTTGCCCCGCACGTAGCGGTCGTACTGGCTGGTGACCCACTCGCGGGAGCACAGGTTCGGCGACGCCGCCATCGTCAGCAGCGTCTCCCGCAGCTCGTCCGGGGTGGACGGGCGGGCGAGGGTGTTCGCGTTGTCCGCGGCGATCAGGTCCTGCTCACCGGGGCGCTGCACCGGCCGCTCGTACACCGGGCCCTGGTGGGCGACGGTGCGCGGCGGCACGTCCACGACCAGCTCGTCATGCCAGTAGATCTCCAGGTTCTCGCCGTCGGTGACCTCGCCGATCACCGTCGCGAGCACGTCCCACTTCGCGCACACCGCCATGAACTCGTCCACGCGGGACGGTTCGACGACGGCGCACATGCGCTCCTGGGACTCGCTGGAGAGCACCTCCGCCGGGTTCATGCCCGAGGCGCGCAGCGGCACCCGGTCCAGGTCCACGCGCATCCCGCCGTCACCGGCCGAGGCCAGCTCCGAGGTCGCGCAGGACAGGCCGGCGCCGCCCAGGTCCTGGATGCCCACGACCAGACCCGAGTGGTACAGGTCCAGGCAGCACTCGATCAGCACCTTCTCGGTGAACGGGTCGCCGACCTGCACGCTCGGCAGCTTTTTGCGGCCCGTGCCGCCCTCGGCGTCGTCGAAGGTCTCCGACGCCAGCACCGAGACACCACCGATGCCGTCCAGGCCCGTGCGGGCGCCGAACAGGATGATCTTGTTGCCGGTGCCGGAGGCGTGCGCGAGGTGCAGGTCCTCGGTCTTCATCACGCCGACGCACATCGCGTTCACCAGCGGGTTGCCCGCGTAGGACTCGTCGAACACGACCTCGCCGCCGATGTTCGGCAGCCCCAGGCAGTTCCCGTAGCCGCCGACCCCGGCCACCACGCCCGGCAGCACCCGGCGGGTGTCCGGCGCGTCCGCCGGGCCGAAGCGCAGCGGGTCCGCCACCGCGACCGGCCGGGCGCCCATCGCCATGATGTCGCGGACGATGCCGCCGACACCCGTGGCCGCGCCCTGGTACGGCTCCACGTACGACGGGTGGTTGTGCGACTCCAGCTTGAACGTGACCGCCCAGCCGTCGCCGATGTCCACCACGCCCGCGTTCTCGCCGATGCCGGCGAGCATCTTCTCCCGCATCTCCGGCGTCGTGGTCTCGCCGAAGTACTTCAGGTGCACCTTCGAGGACTTGTACGAGCAGTGCTCGCTCCACATCACCGAGTACATCGCCAGTTCGGCGTCGGTGGGGCGGCGGCCCAGGATCTCCTTGATCCGCTCGTACTCGTCGTCCTTCAGGCCCAGCTCGCGGTACGGCTGCGCCAGGTCCGGCGAGGACTTCGCGATGCCCACCGTGTCCAGCTCCGGCCGGGACTCCACCGGATCCGCCTCCGGGCCGTCGGCGACCGCGGCCACCGCGGCGGCCGTCGCGTCGTGCTCGTTGTTGCTCACGCTGCCACCAGTACGTCGAGAGCGGACAGGAACATGCCGAGGCCGTCATCGGTGGGCCCGGTCAGCGGGTCGATCGCGTGCTCCGGGTGCGGCATCAGGCCCGCGACCCGGCCGCGCGCGTCGGTGATGCCCGCGATGCCGCGCAGCGAACCGTTCGGGTCGTCCTCCAGGTACCGGAACAGCACCCGGCCCTCGCCCTCCAGCTCGTCCAGCACGGCCTGGTCCGCCATGTAGGCGCCCTCACCGGACTTCAGCGGGATCAGCAGCTCGGCGCCCGCGTCGTAGCGGGACGTCCACGCGGAGGAGTTGTTCTCGACCTTCAGCCACTGGTCGCGGCACACGAAGTGCAGACCCGAGTTGCGGGTCAGCGCACCCGGCAGCAGCCCGGCCTCGCACAGGATCTGGAAGCCGTTGCAGATGCCCAGCACCGGCATCCCCTGCCCGGCGGCGCGCACCACCTCGCCCATCACCGGGGCGAACTTCGCGATCGCGCCGCAGCGCAGGTAGTCCCCGTAGGAGAACCCGCCCGGCACGACCACCGCGTCCACGCCGCGCAGGTCCGCGTCGGCGTGCCACAGCGGCACCGCCTCGGCACCCGCCTTGCGGACCGCGCGCTGCGCGTCCACGTCGTCGAGGGTGCCGGGGAAGGTGATGACGCCGATCTTCGGGCTCATTCCGGTACCGCCTCTCCGCGATTCACACTGGTGGTTGCGCCCGGCTGAACCTCGCGTTCCGTGGTTCCTCGTGGCCGGCTTGCGTCACGTTCCCCTGAGGTGCGGTTACGCAGGACTGAAGTGGGCCCGAAATCGCTCATGCTTCCACCCTGCGGACGACGAAGTCCTCGATCACGGGGTTGGCCAGCAGCGTTTCGGCGATCTGGGCGAGCGTGGCGTCGTCGACGTCGTCGGCGACCTCCAGCTCGAACCGCTTCCCCTGGCGGACTTCGGAGATGCCCTCGAAGCCGAGCCGGGGCAGCGCAGCGGCCACCGCCTGACCCTGCGGGTCGAGAATCTCCTGCTTGGGCATGACGTCGACGACGACTCGGGCCACGGGCGATGCTCCCGGATTCGTGCAGATCCTCCTGCCCCGTGCAGGACAGGGATGGATGTCCAGCAGTACCTGCAAAGGGTAACTGAGCTGCGGGTTCACCCTCGCAGACAGGTGCACCGAAGCGCCGTGGACCACATCCGACCACGCTCCGCGACCGAACCGTCACGATTCACCCGGGCGGGAAGGTCACGCGAATCCACTCCCACTTTCCGCGCAGTGCTGCTCAGCCGAATTCAGCAGCATTGCGCAGAACGCATTTTCAAGCTGTGTCCTCCGGCACTTTCCGCCGCATTCGCGGAACGTTCACCGGACTTCGCACGTCTTCCTCATGGCAACACCGGAAGGCGGGCCACGACGAGCACCGCGCGGACCGCACCGCGCACCCCGAACACCGACGAAACCCCAGCTCCCCGGCCGCAGATCCCGAACAGGCCGGGTGGAACCGCCACCGCAGGCGCGCGTTCGCGCGACGCGGGGCGGCGGGGATTCCGCCACCCCCCAGCGGAATCCCCGGAACGCTTCCCGTTGCGCCGCACACCCCCCGATCAGCGGCGCAACGGGAAGCCCCGGACACGTCAGTTCCGCGATGCGTTCCTGGTCTCACCCGAATGGGAGAACTCGAATTCCGCGACCCGTTTCCCGGCCACTTCCCCGGTGAACCGGACCGAACGCCCGGCCGCACCGAAAACGACCTCGCGCCCCGCTCTGGGAAGCTGGAGGTCGACACCGATGCGTCCGGGGAGGGCGAGCCGATGAAGATCACACACTTCGGACACGCGTGCGTGCTGGTGGACACCGGGCAGGCGCGGCTGCTCATCGATCCCGGCGCGTTCTCCCAGGGGTTCGAGGAGCTGCGGGACCTCGACGCGGTGCTCATCACCCACCAGCACTTCGACCACCTCGACGCCGAACGGCTCCCCGGGCTGCTCGGGGCCAACCCCGGCGCGCGGCTCATCACCGACCCGGCCACCGTGGACATCGTCACCGGCCAGGGCTTCCAGGCCGAAGCGGCCCGGCCCGGGGACGCGTTCGAACTCGGCGGGGCCGCCGTGAACGTCGTCGGCGGGCAGCACGCCGTGATCCACCCGGACATCCCGGTGATCGACAACGTCGGGCTCGTCGTCGACCACGGCGCCTTCTACCACCCCGGCGACTCCTTCCACGTGCCCGAGCAGCGGATCGACGTGCTGGGACTGCCCACCGGGGCGCCGTGGCTGAAGCTCTCCGAGGCCGTGGACTTCCTGCGCGCCGTCGCGCCGCGGGTCGCGGTGCCCATCCACGAGGCGGTGCTGGCCTCGCCCGCGATGCACCACCGGATGTTCGAGCAGCTCGCGCCGCAGGACACCGACGTGGCCGTGCTGGACCGGGCCGCGGCGACCTCCGTGTAGGACGCCGCCGCGGCCGCTGGTGGATCAGTCGTCGTGGTGGTCGTCGTGGTCGTCGTGGTCGTCGTCGAAGCGGTCGTCCCGGTCGTCCCGGTCGTCCCGGTCGTCCCGGTCATCCTGATCGTCGAACCGGTCGTCGTCGAACCGGTCGTCGTGCCGCTCGGCCGCGCCCGGCGGCAGCGGCGCAGGCCCGCCGGCCCGCAGGCGCGCCTCGGCTTCGGCTTCCGCCCGATCGTCCGCGTCGTCCCACGGCCCGTCGTCGAAGCGGTCGTCGCGGTCGTCCCGTTCCCAGCGGTCGTCGTCCCAGGGCCCGTCGTCGTCCCACCTCGCGGGTGCTCCGGCGGCCGGGTTCTCCGGCACCGCGCCGGTACCCGCGCCCGCGAGCGCGACACCCGCGCCGCCGACTCCCAGCACGCCCACGATCGCCGCGGTGGCCAGCACCGCCCTGCTCGGCTTCCTGATCCGCATCCGTCCTCGTCCTCCCGGTCGCTTTCCTCCTGGACGAGATCGAGCTTCGCGGCCGCGGATGAGCTCACCCTGAGCCCGAGGTGAAAGCACGTTCACCCGAACGGGACCAGGTGAGTGGGCCGTTCGACCAGTGCGGTGGGGCTGGTGGGCCGTTCACCTGGGGTGCTCAGCTGGAGAGTGGATCGAGGTTGCGGACCGCGGCGGGCAGCGGCACGCGCCGGCGGGGGACGGCGGTGGCGGCGAACACGGCGTAGGTCGCGGGCTCCGCGCCGCGGTGCAGCGCGAGGTCGACCGCGTCCAGCACGGCCTGCCGCGAACCGGACCGCGCCAGGTCGGCGGCGTCCACCGCGAGCCGCACCGGCCGGCCGCGCCGGGCCGCCCGGCTCACGCCCAGCACCAGCGCCCGGCACCACCAGTGCTCCACCCGGGTGCCCGGCCCGAGCGCGTGCACCCGGGCGCGGTGCACCCGTCCGGTGCGCAGCTCGTGCACGCCCAGCGCGTCGGCGCACACCGCGAAGTCTCGCCTGCGCAGCGCCGTCATCGTGCCCGGCGAGGACAACCAGCGCGGCGGCACGAACAGTTCGGTGCGCAGGCCCAGCCGGTCCAGGGCGGCGGCCGCGGCGTGCAGCCGCAGCCCGGCCTCGTGCGCGGGGAGCGCGGCGAACTCGGCACCGCGGACCGCGGCCGTCGGACCGGACGACGCCACCCGCGGCAGCAGCCGCTGCGCGTGCGGGGCGTGGTCGAAGCCGTGCAGCGCCACCGCGGCCCCGAGGCGGCGCCGCTCCCGCACCCAGCTCACCGCGGGCCGGTCCGGCCCCGGTGGCGCGGTGCCGTTCGGGCGCGGCGCCACCAGCAGCGTCAGCGGGACGCGGCGCAGATCCAGCTCGGCGGCGAACCCGGCGCAGTGCTCCAGCGCCCGGTCTCCGAGCCCCGACAGGGAGACGACCAGCGGAAAGCCCACGGCTCACCATTGGGCCGCACCCGGGTGTCCCGGCCCTGACCGCCGGGTGACCGAACGGCGCAGATCGGGCGAACGTCGCCCGGGCGATCAAGCGGGCCGGATGTCCGCGAGTCGGCGTCCGCGGACCGGAGGCCCGCAGGCCGGGCGTTCGCAAACCCGGAGGTCGTCGAGCCGGGCGTCCGCAGACCGGGGGTCGGCGAACCGGCGGTCGACGGATCGGGTGATCAACGGGTCGATCGGCCGATCGGCGAACCAGCGGCAGGCGGGCCCGGGATCAGGCGGGTGAGGGCCAGTCGGCGAGGTCGCGGCCGGTGATGCGCTCGTAGGCCTCGACGTAGCGGTCGCGGGTCGCGGCCACCACCTCGTCCGGCAGCGACGGCGGCGGCACGTCGGAGGCCCGGTCCCAACCGGACTCCGGCGAGGTCAGCCAGTTCCGCACGTACTGCTTGTCGAACGACGGCTGCACCCGGCCCGGCTCGTAGCCGTCGGCCGGCCAGAACCGGGAGGAGTCGGGGGTGAGCACCTCGTCGCCCAGCACGATGCCGTCGGCGTCGAGGCCGAACTCGAACTTGGTGTCGGCGAGGACCACGCCGCGGCTCTCCGCGTGCTCGGCGGCCCGCGCGTACACCCGCAGCGTCAGCTCCCGCAGCTGCTCGGCGCGCTCCCGGCCCACCTCGGCGGCCACGGCGTCGAAGCTGACGTTCTCGTCGTGCGAGCCGAGCTCCGCCTTCGTGGCCGGGGTGAAGATCGGCTCGGGCAGCCGGGACGCCTCGGTCAGCCCGTCCGGCAGCTCGACGCCGCACACCGCGCCGGTCGCCCGGTAGTCGACGAGGCCGGAACCGGTGAGGTAACCGCGGGCCACGCACTCCACCGGCAGCATCTCCAGCCTGCGCACCAGCAGCGCGCGGCCGCGCACCTCGGCGGGGATGCGCGGGTCGTCGTGCGCGACGACGTGGTTCGGCACCAGCTCGGCGAGCAGGTCGAACCAGAACACGCTCATCGCCGTCAGCACCCGGCCCTTGTCCGGGATGGGGGTGTCGAGCACGTGGTCGTAGGCCGAGATGCGGTCCGACGCGACCATCAGCAGGTGCTCGTCGTCCACGGCGTGCAGCTGGCGAACCTTGCCCGCGGCGATCAGCGGGTATGCCGAGAGTGCGACCACGCGGCGATTCTCCCCCACGCCGACCGCCGCCCGGCCGAGCGGCCCTCCGGAGGCTCCGGTGCACGGCCCGTTCGCCCGGGTCGGCTGGGCGAACGGGCCGTCCACCTGCGGGATCAGAGGATGGGGGACGGGGTGTACCGGGCCGCCTCGGGGTAGCGGGCGACGACCTCGTCCACCGCGGCGACGACGGCCGCGACCTGGGCGGAGGCCGCGCCGGTGAAGGACAGCCGGTCGGCGAGCAGCTCCTCCAGCGCCGCCTTGTCCAGCGGCAGCCGCTCGTCCGCGGCGAGCCGGTCCAGCAGGTCGTTGCGCTCGATCCCCTGCTCCCGCATGGCCAGCGCCACGGCGACCGCGTTCTCCTTGATCGCCTCGTGCGCGGTCTCCCGGCCGACGCCGGCGCGCACCGCGGCCATCAGCACCTTCGTCGTCGCCAGGAACGGCAGGTAGCGGTCCAGCTCGCGGGCCACCACGGCCGGGTAGGCGCCGAACTCGTCGAGCACCGTCAGGAACGTCTCCAGCAGCCCGTCGAACGCGAAGAACGCGTCCGGCAGCGCGATGCGGCGCACCACCGAGCAGGACACGTCGCCCTCGTTCCACTGGTCCCCGGCCAGCTCGCCGCCCATCGACGCGTAACCGCGCAGCAGCACGGACAGGCCGTTGACCCGTTCGCAGGAGCGGGTGTTCATCTTGTGCGGCATGGCGCTGGAGCCGACCTGGCCGGGCTGGAAGCCCTCGGTGACGAGCTCGTGGCCCGCCATCAGCCGGATCGTCTTCGCCACCGAGGACGGCGCCGCGGCCAGCTGGGACAGCGCGGTGAGCACCTCGAAGTCCAGCGAGCGCGGGTACACCTGGCCGACGCTGGTGAGCACCTTCCCGAACCCGAGGTGCTCGGCGATGCGGCCTTCGAGGTCGGCGAGCTTCCCGGCGTCGCCGAGCAGGTCCAGCATGTCCTGCGAGGTGCCGACCGGGCCCTTGATGCCGCGCAGCGGGTAGCGGGCCAGCAGGTCCTCGACCCGGCCGAACGCGACGAGCAGCTCGTCGGCGGCCGTCGCGAACCGCTTGCCGAGCGTGGTGGCCTGCGCCGCCACGTTGTGCGACCGGCCCGCCACGACCAGCTCGCCGTGCTCGGCGGCCAGCCGCGCCAGCCGGGCCAGCACGGCGACCACGCGGTCGCGCACGTGCTCCAGGCTGCGGCGGACCTGCAGCTGCTCCACGTTCTCGGTGAGGTCGCGGGAGGTCATGCCCTTGTGCACGTGCTCGTGCCCGGCGAGGGCGTTGAACTCCTCGATGCGGGCCTTCACGTCGTGCCGGGTCTGGCGTTCGCGCTCGGCGATGGAGTCCAGGTCGACCTGGTCGACGACCCGCTCGTAGTCGGCGACCGCGCCCGCGGGCACGTCGACGCCGAGGTCGGCCTGGGCGCGCAGCACGGCCAGCCACAGCTGCCGTTCCAGCACGATCTTGTGCTGCGGGGACCACAGCTCGACCAGCTCCGGCGAGGCGTAGCGGTGGGCGAGCACGTTCGGGAGGTGGGGCTTGACCGTCACGGCTGGCCAGGATACTTCCCGGCCCCGGGCACCAGGACCGGGCAGGTCGGCGCGGGCGGAAAAGCGGTCGAGGGCGCGGTCGGTGCGGGCATCCTCAATTCTGGTACGGTCGTACCGAAAACTGGAGGTAGTGATGGCGTGGATCGTGCTGATGATCTCCGGCGTGTTCGAGGCGGGCTGGGCGATCTCGCTGAAGCTCTCCGACGGCTTCAGCAAGCTGTGGCCCAGCGTGTCGTTCCTGGTGCTGGCCGCGATCAGCTTCAGCGGCCTCGCCTGGGCCATGCGCACGCTGCCCGCAGGCCCCGCCTACGCGGTGTGGACCGGCATCGGCGCCGCGCTCACCGCCGTGATCGGCATGGTGTGGCTCGGCGACGCCGTGTCCGCGCTCAAGATCGTGTCGCTGGTGCTCATCGTCGCCGGGGTGATCGGGCTGAACCTCGTCGGATCGCACTGACTCCTAGGATCGGGCGCCATGACAGCCGCCACCCCCAAGGGCGAACGCCGCCGCCACGCACTCGTCGCGGCGGCGGCGGAACTGCTCGCCGAAGGCGGGCTCGAAGCGGTGCGGCACCGCGCCGTGGCGGAACGCGCCGGGCTGCCGCTCGCGTCCACCACCTACTACTTCACCTCGCTCGACGACCTCGTCGCCGCCGCCGTCGAGCACGAGGGCCGCGCGGAGCTCACCGCGGGCCGCGCCCGGCTCGACGGGCTCGCCGACGAGCTCCGCACCACCGAGGACGTCGTGGAACTGGTGCTGGACCTGCTGCTGGGCGCCGGATCCCGGATCGGCGGCACCGAGCCGGTGCTGCTGCGCTACGAACGGCTCGTCGGCTCGCCGCGGCGGCCGTACCTGGCGCCGCTGATGCGGGAGCTCACCGGGGAGCTGAAGGACCTGCTCGGCGAGATCCTCGCCCGCAGCGGCAGGCCCGTCGACCGCGAGCAGCTGGACGAGCTCATCGCGCTCGTCGACGGGACCGTGGTGAACGCGCTCATCGAGAGCGACCCCGAGCCGCGCCGCGCGGCCCGCCGAACCCTCCGCCGCAGGCTCGGCTGACCGGTCAGAAGCGGGGCGCCAGGTCCGCCGCGATGCCGTCGAGGCGGTCGGCGAACGGCGCCGTCGGCGCGCCCATCGGCTCGCTGAGCACCGTCAACGTCCGGCCGCTGCGCGTCGGCACCTCCACCACCTCGGTGTGCGGCGCCCGGCCCTCCGCGGCCGCGGGTTTCGCGCCGGACGGGCTCAGCAGCAGCGCCACCTTCCCCGACACCGCGCCCTCCCGGACCGGGACCGCGGCGGTCCGCGACCCGATCGGGCAGGAACCGTCGGCACCCGTCGGCCGGGTGCTCCCCGCCTCCGGCAGCTGCTCGGCCAGCGCCGCGGCCAACGCCGAATCCGGTGCGCCGCACTCGGCGCCCGCCTTCGGGTCGCCCAAGGTGATCGGGCCGGAGCGCGGCGTCGCGGGCTCCTGCGGCAGCGCCATCGGCGCCTGCGTCGGCTCGGCCGGGGCCTGCGCCACCGGTTCCCCGGACTGGCCGAAGAACCCGGTGCCCACGCCGACCCCGCCGACCAGCACGGCCGCCGCGACCAGCGAGCCACCGGCGAACGCCGTGCGGCGGCGCGCCGTCACCCGGCGGGACCCGCGCAGCACGTCCTGCTCGTCGAACGACGCCTCGGGCGCGTCGCGGGCCGCGTTGCGGAAGAGCTGTTCCAGCTCGGTCTCGTTCACTTGCCGCACCTCCTCACGACGTCGATCGAAGATCGTCGAGCTGGCCGCCCAAGGCCTCGCGCAGCGCCTCCAGCCCACGGGCCGACTGGCTCTTCACGGTGCCTTCGCTGCACTTCATCACCTCGGCGACCCCGGCGACGTCGAGCCCCTCCAGGAATCGGAGCACCAGCACGGCCCGCTGCTTCGGCGGCACCTGGCGCAGCCCGGCGACCAGCGTCTGCCGGGTCGCGATGCCGTCTTCGACCGAGCCGCCGGTGGGCCGGTCCGGGAGCACGTCGGTGAACTTCTCGCGGCGCCACGGCCGCCGGGACTCGTCGATCACGGCGCGGCTGAGCGTGCGGCGGACGTACGCGTCCAGCGCGCCCTTGTCCCGCACCTTGCGCCAATGCCGGTGCAAGGAGATGAACGCGGTCTGGGCCAGGTCGTCCGCGCGGTGCCAGTCACCGCACATCATGTACGCCATCCGACGAACCGCCTCCCGCCGAGCCGCGAAATACTCCGCGAACTCCTGCTCCTCGCGCTGGTCCACGCGGAACTCTCCGCTCGTCCGTGCTTGCACTGCTGGGACGGTGCGCCCGGCACCTGTGGTTGCACGCCGCCGCGAAAACGAGCGGTGCGCGTGCAGAACCTTAGTGAAGGCGGACCGCCCGGCCGAGCCGCCACCGGTGGAGTTCCGGGCCGCGCAGGTCAGCCGCGCGGGCACCCGCTGCGATCACCCGGATGCGCGGCGCCACGGCCCCGAGCGGGCCGATCGGAATCCGCCGACCAGTTGCCTCGACCCCCCGCTGATGTGGTGTGATCGGTTCGTGACCCGAACGGCCCCCATCGACCTGCGTTCCGACACGGTCACGCGCCCCGACGAGCGGATGGCCGCGGCGATGGCCGACGCCGAAGTCGGCGACGACGTGCTCGACCACGACCCGACCATGCGCGCGCTGGAGGAGCGGGCCGCGCAGCTGCTCGGCACCGCCGCCGCGCTGTGGGTGCCCAGCGGCACGATGGGCAACCTGATCGCGCTGTCGGTGCACCTGCGCCGCGGGGACCGGTTCCTCGCGCCGCGCGGCGCCCACGTGCTGCACCACGAGCTGGGCTCCGCCGCGTGGCTCGCCGGGGGCATGCCGGAACCGCTGGAGTGGGATGCCGGCCCGGGGCGGCCCACCGCCGACTCGGTACGTGCGCACGCGAGCGGCGACCGGCGCTACGACGCGCTGCACACCACGCTGCTGTGCCTGGAGAACACGCACAACGCGGCGGGCGGCGCGGTCATCCCGCCGCACGAGCACGCCCAGCTCGCCGCGGCCGCCCGCGACCGCGGGCTGCACGTGCACCTGGACGGCGCGCGGATCTGGAACGCCGCCACCGCACTCGGGTTGCCGCCCGCCGCGCTGACCGTCGGGGTCGACACGGTGCAGGCCTGCCTGAGCAAGGGGCTCGGCGCCCCCGTCGGATCGGTGGTGGCCGGGACCAGCGACTTCGTCGCCGAGGCGCGGCGGGTGCGCAAGATGCTCGGCGGCGGCGTCCGGCAGGGCGGGGTGCTCGCGGCGGCCGGGCTGGTCGCGCTGGACCGGATCGCGGACCTGGCGGCGGACCACCGGCACGCGGCGCTGCTCGCCGACGGGCTCACCGAGCTCGGCTGGGACGTCACCGCCCCGCAGACCAACATCGTGCTGGCCGCGGTGCCGGACGTGCGGCTCACCCTGGACCGGCTGCGGGAGATCGGGGTGCTCGCGGTGCCGATGGACGGGAACGTGCGGTTCGTGACGCACCGGGACGTGGGCGAGCGGGACGTCCAGGAGGTGCTGCACCGGATCTCCCGCAGCGGCGGCGCGGACCGGCCGACCGGGATCCCGCAGGCGGGCTGACCCGGGATCAGCTCCCGGTGGCCAGCCTGCGCCTGCGGTGGGCGGCCATCCGGACCGGAGTGTTGTGCTCACCGCGGCCGCGGTAGCCGCCGACCCGCTGCACCACCTCGAAGAACACCCGCGAGCCCGGCACCGCCACCGAGAAGTGCAGGTACTCGCCGCGCGCGTCCCGGTCGTAGAGCACCGAGCACTCCCGCAGCCGCGCCGCGAGCCCCGGGTCCAGCTCCAGCCGGGCGTCCAGGTCGTCGTAGTAGTTGTCCGGGATCGCCACCACCGGCGCGCCCAGCTCCCGCACCGCGCGCGCGGTGGCGAACACGTCGTCGGTGCTCAGCGCCACGTGCTGCGGGTTCGGCACGGCGGGCGCCCACGAGCCGCGGCGCAGCACCGCCGAGTCCAGCGCCAGCCGCACCGTCCCGCCCGGGTCCAGCACCAGCCTGCTGCGCACCAGCCCGAACGGGGCGGCGAACTCCACCGGCGGCTCCGGGTCGAGGCCCAGCACCGAGCGGTAGAACAGGATCGCCTCGTCGAAGTGGTCGAACGGCTGGGTCATCGCGACGTGGTCGATGCCGGTGACGCCCGCGCCCGCGGTGCCGCCCGGCTCGGGGTCGAAGTCGCCGAGCCAGCTCGCGTCCCGGTCCGCACCGGTGCGGCAGAAGAACAGGGCGGTGCCGTCCGGTGCGGCCACCGAGGACAGGTCCGCCTCGTCGGGCCGGGCGGAGCGCGGCAGCACCGGCGCGAGCAGCCCTTCGGCGCGGCGGGTGGCGGCGCGCGGGTCGGCGCTGTGCACGCCGATCGCGGCGAGCGCCCCGCCGCCGCGGTGCTCGGGGCGGTCCGGCCCGGTGTTCACCAGGATCCGCGCGTCCCCCTGCTCCCAGAGGCGCACCGGTTTGGAGCGGTGCCGCCCGGCCGGCCGGAAGCCGAGCGCGGCCAGCGTCGAGCCCAGCCGCTCGCCCGCGCCGGCGTCGGCGCCGAGCTCCACGAACGCCGGTCCGGCCAGCTCGGGCGGTTCGGGCAGGCTCCGGCCGCCGACGACGGGCCCCGCCGGTACCGCGGCCTCCTCCAGCGCCAGCAGCGAGCGCATCGCGTCCACCGCGGCCGGGCCCGGATCGGCCTGCCGGAACACGTCGTTGAAGACCTCCAGGGACAGCGGCCCCGCGTAGCCTGCGGCGAGCACCGCGCCGAGGAAGCCCGCCAGGTCGAACTCGCCCTGGCCGGGGAACAGCCGGTGGTGCCTGCTCCACTGCAGCAGGTCCATGTTCATCCGCGGGGCGTCGGCCAGCTGCAGGAAGAACAGCTTCTCGGCGGGGATGGTGCGGATCGTGGTGGGGTCGCCGCCGCGGGACAGGATGTGGAAGCTGTCCAGGCACACGCCCAGCGCGGGGTGGTCGGCGCGGCGCACGATCCGCCAGGCCCGCTCGTAGGTGTCCACGAACCGGCCCCAGGCGAGCGCTTCGTAGCAAATCCGGATGCCGCGCCCGGCGGCGAGCTCGGCGAGGTCGTGCAGCTGCTCGGCGGCCAGGTCGTCGTCGTCCACGGCCTCCGGGGACACCGAGGAGCACACCAGCGCCAGGTCTGCGCCGAGGCGCGCCATCAGGTCGAACTTGTGCTCGGCGCGGCGCAGGTTGGCGCGCAGCACGTCGCGCGGGACCGCTTCGAAGTCGCGGAACGGCTGGTACAGGTCGATGGCCAGGCCGAGGTCGGCGCACTGCGCGCGGATCCGCTCCGGGGTGGCGGCGGAGGCGATCAGGTCGTTCTCGAAGATCTCCACCCCGTCGAAGCCGGCCGCGGACGCGGCGGTGAGCTTGTCCTCCAGCGACCCGGACAGGCAGACCGTGGCGATGGAGCGGGCGCGTTCAACGGGCGGCGTGGACACGGGGGCCTCCGGGTTCGGTCACGAGGGTCTCGAAGTGGCGCAGCATCCGCTCCGGGTCGGGTTCCCGCCCGGTGAACAGCCGGAACGCGTCGGCGGCCTGGAACACGGCCATGCCGCCGCCGTCGAGGACGCGGCAGCCGCGGGCGCGGGCGGTGCGGACGAGCTCGGTCTCCAGCGGCCGGTACACCACGTCGGCGACCCACAGCCCGGGGTGCAGCACGTCGGCGGGCACCGGCAGCCCGGGGTGGGCGGCCATGCCGACCGGCGTGGCGTGCACCAGCCCGTCGGCGCCGGTGAGCGCGGCGGCGGGGTCGAAGCCGCCGGAGCTCGCGCGGTCCGGGCCGAACCGGCCGCGCAGCGCGGCGGCGAGCTCGGCGGCCCGGGCCTCGTCCAGGTCGAGCACGTGCAGCGAGCCGGTGCCGAGGGTGAGCAGCCCGTGCGCCACGGCGGCCCCGGCCCCGCCCGCCCCGAGCAGCACGACCCGGTCCACCGGCACGTCCGGCAGGCCGCGGCCGAAGCTGCGGGCGAACCCGGACCAGTCGGTGTTGTGCCCGACGGCGCCGTCCGCGGTGAACACGACGGTGTTCACCGCCCCGAGGGCCGCCGCGTCCGGGGATAGCTCGTCGAGGTGGCCGAGGACCAGCTGCTTCGCCGGGTGGGTGATGTTGAGGCCGGTGAACCCGGTGAGCCGGGCCGCGCGCAGCAGCTCGCCGACGGCGGTGGCGGGCGGCCCGATCCGGTCCAGGTCGAGCCGCCGGTACAGGCAGCGCAGCCCGAGCTCGGCGGCTTCCCGCTCGTGCAGGGCCGGGCTGAGGGAGGGGCCGATGCCCGCACCGACCAGTCCGGTGAGGTATCCGTCGTCGCCGATGGCAGCCACCTCCGTCCCGCGGGCCGCGGCCCGCAGCGCAATGAACGAACTAGCTAGTACACAGTAGCCCGGTGGCGCACCGCGGCCAAGGACCGCGGATTAGGCTGGGCGTGATCGAGCGGCCCGGACCGGCGGCTGACCAGCCGGAACCGGCGGAGCCCGGCTCCGGCGACCGCGCCCACGAGACGACGAGGGGAGCTCCCGTGGTGGCACCACCGCCCCCCGCGCCCGAACCAGGCGGCGCCCGGCCGGCGGACGAACCGCGCCAGCGCGACGCCGAGCGCACCCGCGCGGAACTGCTCGACGTGGCGCTCGCCGAGTTCGCCGACAAGGGCTACGCCGGAGCCAGGGTCGACGAGATCGCCGCCCGCACCAGCACCACCAAGCGGATGATCTACTACTACTTCGGCGGCAAGGAGCAGCTCTACATCGCCGCTCTGGAGCGCGCCTACGCCGCGATCCGCGGCGTGGAGCAGGGCCTCGACGTGGCCGACCTGGACCCGGTGGCCGCGATCCGCCGGGTCGCCGAATCGACCTTCGACCACCACGAGTCGCATCCGGCGTTCATCCGGCTGGTGTCCATCGAGAACATCGACCACGGCAGGCACCTGGCGAAGTCCGCGGAGCTGCCCGGGCTGGGCACGCCCGCGCTGGAGGTGCTGACCGGGATCCTGGAGCGCGGCCGCGCGGCGGGGCTGTTCCGGGCGGACGTGGACGCGCTGGACGTGCACCTGGCGATCAGCTCGTTCTGCGTGTTCCGCACCGCGAACCGGCACACCTTCCAGGCGATCTTCGGCCGGGACATGCTGGCGGCGGACCGCCGGGAGCACTACCGCCGGATGGTCGGCGACCTGGTCGTCAGCTACCTGACCGCGGCTCCCGAAGCCGGCTGAGGCGCCTGCCGCCCGCCCGGACCTCGGCGCCCGGACCCTGCCGCCAGGATCCTGCCGAGCGGGGCGCCTGCGGACGCGGACCGCCTCGCGGGCCGGGCACCGGGACGCGATCGAGCCTTGACACGGGTGTGCCGCCACCGCACAGTTGCGGACTAACCAGGTGGTACATAACTGCTTCTCGCTGTTCCGAGCAACGGAGCAAGGACCGTCAGGAGCTACTCGGTGACCGAGACCCGCACGCCCGCGACGCCGGGCGAACACCGCAAAGCCGCGTGGGCGGCCTGGATCGGCAGCGCGCTGGAGTACTACGACTTCTTCATCTACGGCACCGCCGCGGCGCTGGTGTTCAACAAGATCTTCTTCCCGGCCTCCTCGCCCGCCACCGGCACGCTGCTCGCGCTCGCCTCGTTCGGCGTCGGCTACCTGGCGCGGCCGGTCGGCGCGTTCGTGCTCGGCCACGTCGGCGACCGGTTCGGGCGCAAGCGGGTGCTGGTGCTCACCGTGCTGCTGATGGGGCTCGCCACCGTCGGCGTCGGCTGCCTGCCCACCTACGGGCAGATCGGCGTCGCCGCACCGATCACGCTCGTCGCGCTCCGGCTGCTGCAGGGGTTCTCCGCAGCCGGGGAGCAGTCCGGCGCCAGCTCCATGACCCTCGAACACGCGCCGGAGCACCGCCGCGGCTACTTCACCAGCTTCACGCTCAGCGGCACCCAAGCCGGGCAGATCCTCGCCACCGCGGTCTTCCTGCCGATCGCCGCGATGCCGCAGGAGCAGCTGCTCACCTGGGGCTGGCGGGTGCCGTTCTGGCTCAGCGGCGTCGTCGTCATCGTCGCCCTCGTCATCCGGCGCACCCTCGACGAAACACCCGTGTTCCAGCGGGAATCCGCCAAGGAGGACCGCGAGCCGCCGATCGCCGCGCTGTTCCGCGAGCACCGGGCCGACGTGCTGCGCGTGGTGGTGGCCTCCACCGTCGCGGCCGTGAGCACCATCTTCACCGTGCACGCCCTGAGCTACGCGGTGAACACCGTCGGCCTGGAGCGCAGCCCGATGCTGTGGGTCGGGGTGCTGGCGAACGTGGTGGCGCTGGCGGCGATCCCGCTGTGCGCGCTGCTGTCCGACCGGATCGGGCGCAAACCCGTGTTCATCGGCGGGACCGCGGCCTGCGCGGTGCTCATGTTCGGCTACCTGTGGTCGATCTCCACCGGGCGGTACTCGCTGATCTTCCTGACCGGGATCCTGCTGTTCGGCATCGCCTACAGCGCCCCGAACGGGGTCTGGCCCGCGTTCTACGCCGAGATGTTCCCGCCGAAGGTGCGGCTGTCCGGGATGGCCGTCGGCACCCAGATCGGGTTCGCCGTCGCCGGGTTCTCGCCCAGCATCGCCGAGGCCGTCGGGCCCGGGCGGGACGGCTGGTTCGCGGTGTCCGCGTTCATCGCCGCGCTCTGCGCCTGCAATATCGTCGCGGTGCTCACCGCGCGGGAGACGCACCGCGTGCCCACCGACGAACTCGGCAGGCGCGGCGGTCCGGCACCGGAACCGGTCGCGGCCGGGTGAGCGCGGGAGGCGGCGGGGCCGGGCCCCGCCGCCGGCGGCTCAGCGGGAGCCGAGCCGCTTCGTCTCCCCCAGCTTCTTCCGGTCCGACGCGTAGCCGATCACCGCGGTGGCGACGAACAGCACGCCGCCGAGCACGGCCAGCCAGAACAGACCCTTCAGCACGATCCCCGCGACGCTGACCACCAGCCAGAGCAGCAGCAGGCCGCCGATCACCTTCCACACCATCCGGACCACCCCGTTCAGCAGAACTCCACCCCAGACTGCCAGAGCTCCGGCCGCCGGGGCCCCGGTTCGCCCTCGGAATCCGGGAGAACCCCGGGACCACCCCGAGGCCGATCGGCCGCCGAGCTCGCGCACGGCCACGATCCGCGACACCGGTAGGAGGACTTCCGGGCGAAGCCGGGCCGCTTCAGCGCAGCCAGGTGGCGAGGCGGGCGACGGCCTCCGCGATGTCCTCGGTCGCCCCGGCGTAGGACATCCGCACGAACCGGCCGCCGCGCTCCGGGTCGAAGTCCACGCCCGGCACCACCGCCACGCCGGTCTCCTCCAGCAACCGGTGGCACCAGGCCGAGGAGTCGTCGGTGAGCTCGCCGATGTCGGCGTACGCGTAGAACGCGCCGTCGGCGGGCGCGACCCGCTTGATGCCCAGCTCCGCCAGCCCGGTCAGCAGCAGCTCCCGGTTCGTCTCGTACCGGCGGACGTGCTCGCCGACCTCCGCGTAGACCTCCGCGCCGAACGCGGCGACCGCGCCGTGCTGCGACACCGCGGGCGGGCACAGGGTGAAGTTGCCGGTCAGCGAGTCGACGGCGCGCCGCAGCCGCGGCGGCACCAGCATCCAGCCGAGCCGCCAGCCCGTCATGCACCACAGCTTCGAGAACGAGTTCACCACGATCGCCTCGGTGGAGAACTCGCGCGCCGAGTGCAGCCGCTCCCCGTACTCGATGCCGTGGTAGATCTCGTCGCTGATCAGCTGCACGCCCCGCCGATCGCACCAGGACGCCAGCTCCGCCAGCTCGTCCCCGGTGAGCACGGTGCCCGTCGGGTTCGCCGGGGACGCCACGATCAGGCCGCGCACCGGCTCGTCGAGCGCCTCCAGCATCGCCGTCGTCGGCTGGAACCGGGTGCTCTCGTCGCACGGCAGCTCCACGACCTCGCAGCCCAGCGCGGCCAGAATGTTCCGGTAGGCCGGGTAGCCCGGCCGCGCCAGCGCCACCCGGTCACCCGGGTCGAAGGCGCTGAGGAACGCCAGCAGGAACGCACCGGAGGCACCGGTGGTCGCCACCACCTCCGCCGGGTCGGCGGGCAGCCCGTAGGTGCGGGCGCAGTGCCCGGCGATGGCCTCGCGCAGCTGCGGCAGCCCCAGCTGTTCGGTGTAGCCGAGCGGATGCCGCCGCAGCGCCTCGGCCGCCGCCTCGCGGACCGCCGCCGGAGCCGGGCTGGACGGCTGGCCCGCGGCGAGCGACACCACGTCCCCGCGCACCCGCTGGCGGGCGTTGGCGGCGGAGAGCACTTCCATGACCTGGAACGGCGGCACGTTCGCCCGCTGGGCGACGGACAGGGCGCTGGGCTCGAACATGCCCACACCCTGCCACGCGCCCCGCTGCTCAGTAGCCCTGGTAGCCGCCGCCACCGGCCATCGACTTCAGGCCCGGGTGGCCCTCGAAACCGCCGTAGCGGTCGAAGGTGTAGCGGACCCCGGCGATGATGTTGTCCACCGGGTCGTAGATGTCATCGTGGCCGGGGAGCTTGTGCGCCTGGAACGTCGGGTCGATGCACTGCATCAGGCCCTTCGACGGGGTGCCCTTGGCGGCGTTGGAGTCCCAGTCGTTGATGGCGTGCGGATCGCCGCCGGACTCCTTCTGGATGATCGTCCAGATCTTCTCGATGTCCGCCTCGGTGACCGGGATGCCGTTGGCCTGCAGGATCTCGATGGCCTCCCGGATCCACTGGTCCACGTTCCCGGGCGGCGGGCCGCTGCTGGGCGGGCCACCGCTGGAGCCGAGGTCGCCGGAACCACCGGAGCCGCCGGAACCGCCGGAACCGCTGGAACCGTCCGAGCCCCCCGCGGAACCGCCGGGCCCACCCGACCCGCTCGACGCGCCGGACCCGCCCAGCCCCGCGGCGGAGTCCCCGCCCGGGCCGGTGGCGCCGGCCTGGTCGGTGCTCGCCGGACCGGCGGGCTCCTGGAACTCCCACTCGGTGTCGCGTCCCGGCGCGGGCGTGAAGCCCTGCTCGCCCGCCTTCGGGATCTTCGTGAACACGTCCGCCATGCCCTCGGCGGAGCCGGTGAGCTCGGACAGCGCCCCGTTCAGCGCCGCGTTCGCCTCGTCGACCTTGCCCCGGGCGTCGTCGGCGTGCGACTCCATCGCGCGGGTGATCGCGTCGTCGCGCACCCGGCGGGCCAGCTCCAGGGCGGCCGGGTCGTTCGGGTGCGCCAGCTCCGCCTGGCGGTAGGTGTCCTCGGCCTGCTTCGCGTCGGCCAGGGCGCGTTCGCCGATGCCGTTCACCGCGTCCTTCGCGGTGCGCACCGCCTCCGCCGCCCGGTCCAGCGCGCCCGCCGAGCTCTCCAGCGCCGACCCGGCCTGGTCGAAGCCGCCGCGCACCTGCCCCATGTAGCCGACGAACGCGTCCGCGGAAGCGCCCTGCCAGGCCCCGTCGAGCCCGGTGACGGCGTTGGTCACGTCCCCGGCGGCGTTCCCGGTGGTGCCGCTCGCCTCGCGCCAGCGGCGCGCGATCTCGGTGATCGACTCGGGTCGGCTGTCTTCCAGCTTCCGCACCTGCTCGGCGAGCGCCGCGCCGCCCGGCTTGCCCGCGATCTCCCCTGAAATGCCCATCTCGTCCCCCAGTACCGGCTCAGACCCGCATCGAGTCGGCGTTGTCCCGGTCGATGTCCTCGACGCTGGTGCGCACCGCGTCGAGCGCGCCGCTGACGCTGCGCAGCAGCTGCTCGGCGGCGTCGAACTGCTGCTTCGCGGTCTCGTCGAGCTTCGTGACCGCGTCGGCGAGCCCGGCCGCGGCGTCGAGCTCCCCGAAGGAGGCCGCCTCGACGTGCCGGCCCTCGAAGCCGTCGCCGATGGCGCCGACCGGGCCGGCCTTGCCCTCCAGCGCGGAGCGGCAGTCCTCCAAGGCCCCCATGTTGTAACCGGCGTCTGGCACGACCTCTCCTCGGATTCGCGGCCCGGATGTCCGACGTGGTCGACGCGCCGTCCGGGCGCGCCGTTCCACCGGATCACATGATTACCCCGAAGCGGGTGCGCACGGCGGTGCTTTCACCGAAGAGCAGTCGAACGGCGAACGGGTCCGAACGCGACGAACCGCGCGCGGCCGTGGCTCGCGCGCGGTTCGTCCGGAAGGTCCGATCAGGCGGGCGGAGTGATCTCGCCGCGGGCGGCGCGCAGCGCGATGTCCACGCGGTGGTGCGAGCCGGGCAGGCGCACGGCGGCGACCCGCCGGTACACCTCGTCGCGGGCGGCGTCGAGGTCCGCGCCGGTCGCGACCACGGACAGCACCCGGCCACCCGCGGACAGCACCGCGCCGTCCTCGCGGCGCCGGGTGCCGGAGTGCAGCACGCCGATCGCGTCCCCGCCGGTGATCACGTCGTCCACCCGGGGCCGGCCCGGGTAGCCCTCGGCGGCCACGACGACCGTCACTGCGGCGCCGTCCTCCCACTCCAGCGCGGGGGCGGCGGCGAGCTCACCGCGGGCGACCGCGTCCAGCAGCCCCGCCAGCGGGGTGCGCAGCAGCGCCAGCACGGCCTGCGTCTCCGGGTCGCCGAACCGGCAGTTGAACTCGATGACCTGCGGCCCCGACGAGGTCAGCGCCAGGCCCGCGTACAGCAGGCCGGAGAACGGGGTGCCGCGTTCGGCGAGCTCGTCCACCACCGGCTGCACCACGGTGCGCACCACGTCCTCGGTGAAGCCCTCCGGCGCCCACGGCAGCGGCGCGTAGGCGCCCATGCCGCCGGTGTTCGGGCCCGCGTCGTCGTCGCCGACGCGCTTGAAGTCCTGCGCGGGCAGCAGCGGGACCACCGTGGTGCCGTCGACCAGGCAGAACAGCGAGGCCTCCGGACCGTCCAGGAAGGACTCCAGCAGCACCGGGTGCCCGTCGTCGAGCAGCGTCAGCGCGTGCGCGCGCGCCGCGTCGAAGTCGCCGGTGACCAGCACGCCCTTGCCGCCGGCGAGCCCGTCGTCCTTGACCACCCAGGTGGGGCCGAAGCGGGCCAGCGCGGCGTCCAGCTTCGCCGGGTTGTCCACCGTCTCGCTGTGCGCGGTGGGAACCCCGGCGGAGATCATGACGTCCTTCGCGAACGCCTTGGAACCCTCGATGCGGGCGGCGCCCTTCGACGGCCCGAAGCAGGGGATCCCGGCGGCGCGGACGGCGTCGGCGGCACCGGCGACCAGCGGGGTCTCCGGGCCGAACACGACCAGGTCCGCCTTCCAGCCGGTGGCGAGCTCGGTCACCGCCGCCGGGTCGGCGACGTCCACCGGGTAGGGCTCGGCGAGCGCGGCGGTGCCCGCGTTGCCGGGAGCGCAGGCCAAGGCGGTCACCGACGGGTCCTTCGACAGCGCCAGCACGATCGCGTGCTCACGGCCGCCTGCCCCGATCACCAGGATTCGCACGAGCGGAAGCGTAGAGCGTCCCGCGCGCCGCCGACTGCGGCCCCCCGGCGCGGTGTGGTGAACCGGACATGGACCGCCGGTGACCGGCGGAGATCGTCTCGGTGCGCTCCGGCCGGCCACCCCGCGCGGCGCTCAGCGCCGACCGGAGGTGTGTCGCCGTTCCTTCACCCGCCCGTCGGATGTTCTTGTCCGGTTGGTCGCCCGCCACCGCGAAGGTCGGGCCGGGCGCGCGGCCCTTCCCGCGCGACGAACTCGTTGGAGGACAGATGTCGATCCGGGTGCGCCTGGGGGCGCTCGCCGTGACCACGGCCGCCGTGCTGGGCGCCATCGCCCAGCTGCCCGCCGCCGCGGCGCCCGCCGCGACCGCCGATCCGGAGGCCGGCCGCGTGGAGGTGTTCGGGCACCGGGGCGCCTCCGGCTACCGCCCGGAGCACACGCTGGCCTCCTACGAGCTGGCGGCGCGGATGGGCGCCGACTTCATCGAACCGGACCTGGTGCCCACCAAGGACGGGGTGCTGGTGTCCCGGCACGAGAACGAGATCAGCGGCACCACCGACGTCGCCGACCACCCCGAGTTCGCCGACCGCAAGACGACGAAGACCATCGACGGCGTCGAGCTGACCGGCTGGTTCACCGAGGACTTCACCCTCGCCGAGCTGAAGTCGCTGCGCGCGGAGGAACGCATCCCGCAGCTGCGGCCGAACAACACGATCTACGACGGCCGCTACGAGGTGCCGACGTTCCAGGAGGTCGTGGACCTCGCCCGCCGGTTGTCCGCGGAGCTCGGCCGCGAGATCGGCGTCGCCCCGGAGACCAAGCACCCGAGCTACTTCCAGCGCATCGGCCTGCCGCTGGAGCCGCGCGTGGTGCGGGCGCTGGACGAGAACGGCCTGAACCGGCCGGACGCGAAGGTCGTGGTGCAGTCCTTCGAGGTCGCCAACCTGCGGGAGCTGGACCGCTCGCTGCGGGTGCGGCTGGTGCAGCTGATCTCCGACAGCGGGGCGCCGCAGGACTTCGTGGAGTCCGGCGACCCGCGCACCTACGCGGACCTGGTGACGCCGGAGGGGCTGCGCGGCATCGCGGACTACGCCGACGTGATCGGCCCGGACACGAAGGTGCTGCTGCCGGTCGACGACTCGGGGCACCTCACCGGGCCGACCCCGGTGACCGCGGACGCGCACGCGGCGGGCCTGCAGGTCGTGCCGTACACGGTGCGCGCGGAGAACGAGTTCCTGCCCGCGGACTTCCGCTCCTCCGAGGTGCCGTCCGAGCTCGGCGACGTGTTCGGCTTCTTCGACGCGCTGTTCGCGCAAGGCATCGACGGCATCTTCAGCGACTTCCCGGACATCGCGGTCGAAGCCCGCGGCTGACGGGAAAGGAGCCACACCCGCCGGGCAGGTCGAAGGCGCTCGTCCCGCCGGTCAGGACGCGGCGACCGGGCGGGGTGCGGGGGTCGCGGCGGGCTCGGAACCGGCGAGGAGGCCGCGGCGGGCGAGGACCGGGCGGACGCCCTCGCCGAACCAGTACGCCTCCTCCAGGTGCGGGTAGCCGGAGAACACGAACTCCTCCACGCCGACGTCGTGGTACTCGGACATGAGGTCGGCGACCTCCTCGTGGCTGCCGACGAGCGCGGTGCCCGCACCGCCGCGCAGCAGCCCGACCCCGGACCACAGGCCCGGGTGCACTTCGAGCTTCCGCGCGTCCGCGTGCAGCACCCCGCCGTGCAGCTCCGCCATCCGCCGCTGCGCGGTCGATTCGGTGACCGCGAACTTCGCCTGCGAAGCGGCCACGTCCGCCGGGTCCATCTGGTCCAGGAAGCGCTGGGCCGTCGCCCACGCCTCGGCGGAGGTGTCCCGGGTGATGGTGTGGGCGCGCAGCCCGAACCGCAGCGTGCGGCCTTCGGCGGCGGCCAGCTCCCGCAGCCGGGCGATCCGCGCACCGACCTGCGCGGGCGGTTCGCCCCAGGTCAGGTGCACGTCGGCGCGGCGGGCGGCGACCGGCAGCGCCGCGGGGGACGAGCCGCCGAAGTACAGCGGTGGCACCGGGTCCGGCACGTCGTAGGCGGTGGCGCCGCGCAGCCGGTAGTGCTCGCCGTCGAAGTCGGCGGGTTCCCCGGACCAGATGGCGCGCATCGCGGCGAGGAACTCGTCGGTGCGCTCGTAGCGGCGGTCGTGGTCCAGCCAGTCGCCGTAGCGGCGCTGCTCGGTGGACTCGCCGCCGGTGACGATGTTGAGCAGCAGCCTGCCGCCGGAGACCTGCTGGTAGGTGGTGGCCATCTGCGCGGCCAGCGTCGGGGTGAGCGAACCGGGCCGGAACGCGACGAGGAACTTGATCCGCTTGGTGCGGCCGAGCAGCGCCGCCGTGGTCACCCACGCGTCCTGGCACCAGCTGCCGGTGGGGGTGAGCATGCCGGTGAACCCGAGGTGCTCGACGGCCTGCGCGACCTGCGCCAGGTAGTCGATGTCGGGTTCGCGGGGCGTGCTGGCCGCGGCGGCCGTCACGTGCGGTCTGTCCACGATGGACCGACCGTCGCCGTGGGTGGGCAGGAACCAGTGCACCGTGATGCTCATGCGTCTCCTCCTGGTCAGCGGACGGCGGCGAGCCGCTGCGCGAAGCGGGTGTCGACGAAGTCGGCGAAGTCGAACTTCCGCGGGATCTCCCGGGCCTGCACGAACGCGCGTCGGCGAGCTCCTGCGAGGAGCGGACCACCGACTCGTCCAGCGGGATCGGCAGGTTCGGCCCGGCGTCGGTGGCGCGGCGGGTCACCTCGATGGGCAGCCCGGTGTCCTCGGCCCACGCCCGCGCGCGCTCCTCGCGGTGCGAGTCGGAGTACAGCTGCGCCTGCGCGACGCGGACCACGTAGTCGGCGAGCGCGGTGTTCTTCGCCGCGTCGGCGAGCGCCGCGTCGCTCGCCACCTGGAAGTCGAGGCCGTTGGCCACGCCGGTGCCGTCGGTGAGCACCTTCGCGCCGGTCTCCAGCTGGACCTGCGCGAAGTACGGGTCCCAGATCGCCCAGGCGTCCACCTCGCCGCCGTTGAACGCGCCGAGCGCGTCGGCCGGTTGCAGGATCACCAGCTGCACGTCGTCCGGGGTGAGCCCGACCTTCCGCAGGCTCAGCAGCACCTGCCCGTGCGCCGAGCTGCCGCGGGCCAGCGCGATCTTCTTCCCGCGCAGGTCCTCCACCCGCCGCAGCGGCGAGTCCCGCGGGACGATCAGCGCATCGCTGGTCACGTTGCCCTTCGACGCGGACACGACCTTCACGTTGCGCTTCGCGGCGGCCGCGAACAGCGGGGGCGTGTTGCCGACGCCGCCGATGTCGACGGCTCCGGCGGACGCGGCCTCCAGCAGCGGCGGGCCGGAGGTGAACGTGGCCCACTCGATCGCGTAAGGCGCCCGGTCCAGCCCGGCGGAGCGCAGCAGGGACTGCGAGTTGCGCTTCTGGTCCCCGACGCGCAGCCGCACCCGGCGCAGCTCGTCGTCGCCGACCGGCGGCGGGACGGGCGCGGTGGCCGCGTCGGTGCCACGACCGCACGCGGCGAGCAGCCCGGCGGTCGTGGTGGTCAGGGCGAGGGCGGCGAGGAATTCCCGACGGTGCACGGTGTCATCGCTTTCGCTGAGCAGAGCGGAACCCGGGCCGCACAGCAGCGCCCGGAAGAACACGACCACCCGTCTTCGAACCAGCCCAGCGGAGTTCGGCGGTGTCCCGTCAGCGGCGGAGCCGCTGAGCAAACCACCTGAGCAGCGGAACCACCCGCGGGTTCTCAGCGGGATTCTCGCGAGGACAGCTTTTTCCCTCGTGGCGGAGCCACTCGGGAAAAAGGTCCCGCAGCGAGAATCCCGCTGAGGTTCCGCCACGCGAGCACGACGCGGAAAGAGTTCGAAGACAGGCCGGCGAGGACTCTCAGCGGGGGCGACAGATGGCGCTGGCCTGCCGCCGCAGATCGACGTGCAGGCGCCCGGTCAGTGCGGTGCGCGCGGTCATGCCCAGCAGGTTCGCACCGCCGCGATCTCCCGGTCAACGCCCGCCGGCCCGCGTCCCACCAGGTGGCACCGCAGCGGAACGCCCCGCTCACCGAGGAGGTGAGCGGGGCGCGGCGTCGACGACGATCAGCAGCCGGCGAGGGCGTCCTTGAGGGCCGTCTTCTCGGCCTCGGTGACGGTCAGCTCGTACTTGTGCTTGGAACCGACCCACATCGACGCGTAGGTGCAGTGGTAGCCGGCTTCCGGCGGCATCCACTGGTCCGGGGTCTTGTCGCTCTTGGACTGGTTGACGCTGTCGGTGACGGCGATCAGCTGCGGGCCTTCGAGGTCGTTGGCGAACGCCTCGCGCTGCTCGTCGGTCCACTCGGAGGCCCCGGAGCGCCACGCGGCGGCCAGCGGCACCACGTGGTCGATGTCCACATCGGACGGCTTGGTCCAGGATCCGCCGTCGTACGGGCTGTTCCAGGTACCCGCGGTCGGGTAGCAGTCCGACCCGACCTCGACGCCCTCCCCGTCGCGCTTGAGCACCGACTCGCGGGTGTTGCAGCCGTCGGGGCCTTCGATCCAGTGCGGGAACCGGTCGCGGTCGTAGCCGTCGAGGGAACCTTCGGGGGCGACCTGCAGCTCGTCGAGCTGGGTCTGGGCGGTCGACGGGTCGGGGATGCCGGGCGGTTCCGCCCCGGCGGGCACGGCCAGGCCCAGCGACAGGGCGCCGGCCAGGGGCAGAGCGGTCAGTGCTGCGCGAAGCGAACGGGTCGGCGTCATGGGGACCTCCGCTGGGCTGATCTCGCCGATGTCGATCCTGACCTTCATCGAGCGAGGTGGCCATGGCAATGCCCCGAACTGACTAGGCGGTGACCTGTCGTGAAACCGCCACCCGATCCCCGCCGGGTCTGGGAAAACCGTGTGTGCGCAGGGATTTCCACCGCCGATCAGGGCCGCACGAGCAGCAGGTCCTCGGTGTGGCGGTACCAGGCCCACTTGGTCACCGGCCGCGGGTGCGGCACGCCGTCGCGCAGCACGGTGGCCGCGCGGAACCCGGCCTGCACGGCGCGGCCGCGGGTGGTGTCCCGGCGGGCGCGCAGCAGGCCGCGGCGCACCGCGGTGACCCGCAGGCCGTCCGCGGCCGGATCGAGGTTCGCCGACATCGGGTCGGAGGTCGGGTCCGGCAGCGGTTCCGCCGCCGGATCGGGGGTGATCTCCAGGCTCCGCGCCGGGCCGTGCAGCACCCGCTGGTCGTCGCAGTACACCTGGCCGGTGATCGGTTCCACCCGGCCGGAGGCGATCAGCAGTCCGCCGTTGTCGTCGCGCACCAGCGCCGACGGCCGGGCCGCCCCCTCGAACGCGAGCGGCTCGGCGTCCGGGCCCACCGGGATCCCCCACAACCGGGTCGCGGGCGACTCCGCCACCGGCACGTAGCCGACGGCGAGGTCGGCGATGCGGTTCTTGCGCAGCAGCCGCAGCACCACCGCCGCCAGGTCGGCATCGGTACCCTGGACGACGACTCGCCCGGGGCCGTCGGGCAGCAGCGCATCGACCTCGGCCTTCCCGGGAGCGGGCGAAACCCGGTGCCACTCCGCGTGACCACCCGGACGCGTGGTGTGGTCGCCGTTTGTGCAGGACAGTGCAGTCGTACTCACGTTTCGCTCCTGGTTTACCCTGATCGACCGGCATCAGTGTCGCGTCGGAGCGGGGAGTCGCTCGCGCGGACCCACAGTCCAGGTTGGAGTTTCACATGCCGGCGATCGTGCTGATCGGAGCCCAGTGGGGCGACGAGGGCAAGGGCAAGGCGACCGACTTGCTCGGCGAGCAGGCGCAGTGGGTCGTGCGCTACCAGGGCGGCAACAACGCCGGCCACACCGTGGTGCTGCCCGACGGGCAGGACTTCGCGCTGCACCTCATCCCCTCCGGCATCCTCACGCCGGGCGTGACGAACGTGATCGGGAACGGCGTCGTCGTCGACCCGGGCGTGCTGCTCGACGAGCTCGCCGGGCTGGAGGAGCGCGGGGTCGACACCTCGCGGCTGCTGCTGTCCGCCGACGCGCACATGATCATGCCGTACCACGTGGCGATCGACCGCGTCACCGAGCGCTACCTCGGCAAGAAGCAGATCGGCACCACCGGTCGCGGCATCGGCCCCGCCTACCAGGACAAGGTCGCCCGCGTCGGCGTCCGCGTGCAGGACCTGCTGGACGAGAAGATCCTGCGGCAGAAGGTCGAGGCCGCGCTGGAGTTCAAGAACCAGCTGCTGGTCAAGGTCTACAACCGCCGCGCGCTCGACGCCGACGAGGTCGTGGACACCGTGCTGGAGCAGTCCGAGCGCTTCGCCGGCCGCATCGCCGACACGAAGCTGCTGGTCAACGAGGCGTTGGAGCGCGGCGAGACGGTGCTGCTGGAGGGCTCGCAGGGCACGCTGCTCGACGTGGACCACGGCACCTACCCGTTCGTGACCTCCTCGAACCCGACCTCCGGCGGGGCGTGCGCGGGCTCCGGCATCGGGCCGACCCGGATCAACGCCGTGATCGGCATCCTGAAGTCGTACACCACCCGCGTCGGCGCGGGCCCGTTCCCGACGGAGCTCACCGACGAGGCGGGCGAGAACCTGCGCAAGCAGGGCGGCGAGTTCGGCGTCACCACCGGGCGCTCCCGGCGCACCGGCTGGTTCGACGCGGTCATCGCCCGCTACGCGACCCGCGTCAACGGCATCACCGACTACTTCCTCACCAAGCTGGACGTGCTGTCCGGGCTGGAGACCATCCCGGTGTGCGTCGGCTACGACGTGGACGGGCAGCGGGTCACCGAGATGCCGATGACGCAGACCGGCGTGCACCACGCGGTGCCGGTGTACGAGGAGGTGCCGGGCTGGTCCGAGGACCTCAGCGCGGCGCGCAGCTTCGAGGACCTGCCGGTGAACGCGCAGAACTACGTGCTGCGGCTGGAGGAGCTGTCCGGCGCCCGCATCTCCGCGATCGGCGTCGGCCCCGGCCGCGACCAGACGATCGTCCGCCACACGATGGCGTGACCCTGCCGCCGGGCCGGGCGGCGGTGCGCGCCGCCCGGTTCAGCTGTGGTCGTCGCCGCGGCGGGGGTGCAGGGGCGGCAGAGCCGCGATGGCCTCGGTGCGGGTGAGGCCGGTGGCCTGCAGCAGGTCGACCGCGATCGAGCGGACCTGCAGCACCACCACCTGCATCGAGAAGTCGCCCTCGCCGAGCAGTTCCACCGAGGACTTCCGCGCCACCGCGCGCGCCGCCTCCCGCGCCTGCAGCGGCTCGTTCCCGCCCGCGAGCTCGTCGCGCAGCAGCACCACCGACCCGGCCAGCTCCTCCAGCAGGCCCGGCAGCGGGCGCGGCACCGGCTCGTCGTCGCGCAGCGCCGACATGGCGCGCCGGGCCAGCACCCGGGTGTTGCGCAGCGCCCGGTCGATGGGCGTGGCCGCGGCCTCGTAGCGCTTCAGGTCGCCGCGGCGGCGCCAGCGGATCGGCGCGATCTTCGCGATCTCCCCGCCCGCGTCCAGCGCGGTCCGGAACTCGTCCACCAGCTCCTGGCTCTTGCGCACCTTCGCCAACGTGTCCGAGGCGACGTCGGTGTCCCGCCGCGACACCGCCCACGCCACGCCCCGCAGACCGTCGGTGAGCGCCCCCAGCACCAGCCTGCCGTTGCGGTGCGCCACCGCCAGCGGGTTCGCGGGCAGCAGCGCCGCCACCGCGAACCCGATCAGCCCGCCGACCGCCGCGTCGATCATGCGGGTCAGGCCGCCCGCCGAAGCCGGCGGTAGCAGCGTCGCCACCAGCACCGACGACGACGCGGCCTGCAGCACGATGATCGCCCCGCTGTCCGCGAGCACCGCCGTGCTCATCGCCAGCGCCACCACCAGCGCGATCTGCCACGGGCCGGTGCCGATCGCCGAGATCAGGATGTCGCCGACCCCGATGCCGATGCTCACGCCGACGACGAGCTCCAGCGCCCGCCGCAGCCGCTGCCCCAGCGACACGCCCAGCGACACCACCGCCGCGATCGGCGCGAAGAACGGCGCCGGGTGCCCCACCAGGCTCTTCGCCACCGCCCACGCCAACCCGGCGGCGACGGCGCACTGCACGATCGGCACGCCCGACCGGAACAACCGCCGCAACCGCCGACTCAACTCCTGCCGAACCCGATGCACGCGCCCATTCTCCGCCACGACGATCGTGCAGCGGCAGCGGTGGGCCACGACGGCCGCCGGTTCGGGTCGATCGAGACCGGCCCGGTCCGGGCCGGTGCGGCGCACCGCGGGAACACCGAGGTAGCGGGTGGCCCAGGGGCGAGTTCGGGCGGTTCCGGGGGCCTGCGAGGAGCCCACGCCTTCGAGGCCGGCAGCGCCGCGCGGGAGGTCCCGGTTCCCCGGCCCTCCCGCGCGCGACGTCACGCCAGGCCGGTGGCTTCCACCGAGGCCGGGTCGCTGTCGAGCAGCAGCTGGCGGCAGCGGTCGAACTCGTCGGTCTCGCCGATCGCGCCCGCGGCCTTCGCCAGCACGGCCACGGCGCGCAGCACGCCCTGGTTGGGGCGGTGCCGCCACGGCACCGGGCCGAAGCCCTTCCAACCGGACCGGCGCAGCGCGTCCAGGCCCCGGTGGTAGCCGGTGCGGGCGTAGGCGTAGGCGGCGATGGTCTCGCCGCGCTCCAGCGCGGCCTCGCCGAGCTGAGCCCACGCGGCGCTGAAGGTGGGGTGCTCGGCGGCCACCAGGGCCGGGTCGGTGCCCGCGTCCAGCGCGGCCTGCGCGGCCTCGTTCTCGGGCAGCAGCGTTTCCGGTGGCTCCAGCAGGTTCGTCATGGCGCCATCTTGTCACCGGACGCGCGAACGCCACCCCGGTGGCCGGGGTGGCGTTCGGCGATCGGTGCTGCGGTCAGCCGGCCAGCATGCGGCCCGCGGACTTCAGCGTTTCGCAACCGTGCGCGACGCGCGCGGCCATCGCCTGCTCGGCGGCCTTCAGGTAGCTGCGCGGGTCGTAGACCTTCTTGTTGCCGACCTCGCCGTCGATCTTCAGCACGCCGTCGTAGTTCTTCAGCATGTGATCGGCGATGGGCCGGGTGAACGCGTACTGGGTGTCGGTGTCGATGTTCATCTTCACCACGCCGTAGGACACCGCTTCGTGGATCTCCTCCAGCAGCGAACCGGAACCACCGTGGAAGACCAGGTCGAACGGCTTCGAACCGGCGGGCAGACCCAGCTTCTCGGAGGCGACCTCCTGGCCCTGCTTGAGGATCTCCGGGCGGAGCTTCACGTTGCCCGGCTTGTAGACGCCGTGCACGTTGCCGAAGGTCGCGGCCAGCAGGTAGCGGCCCTTCTCGCCGGCGCCGAGCGCCTCCACGGTGTGCTCGTAGTCGCCCGCGGCGGTGTAGAGCTTCTCGTTGATGTCGTTGGCGACGCCGTCCTCCTCGCCGCCGACGACGCCGACCTCCAGCTCCAGGATGATCTTCGCCTTGGCGGCGAGGTCCAGCAGCTCGGAGGCGATCTGCAGGTTCTCGTGCAGCTCGATCGCCGACCCGTCCCACATGTGCGACTGGAACAGCGGGTTCTCGCCGCGGTCCACCCGCTCCTGGCTGATCTGGATCAGCGGCCGGACGTAGCCGTCCAGCTTGTCCTTCGGGCAGTGGTCGGTGTGCAGCGCGATGTTCACCGGGTACTTCGCGGCGACGACGTGCGCGTACTCGGCGAGCGCGGTGGCGCCGGTGACCATGTCCTTGACCTTCGTGCCGGAGGCGAACTCGGCGCCACCGGTCGAGACCTGGATGATGCCGTCGCTTTCGGCCTCGGCGAAGCCGCGCAGCGCCGCGTTGAGCGTCTCCGACGAGGTCACGTTGATGGCCGGATAGGCGAACTCACCTGACTTCGCCCGGTCCAGCATCTCCGCGTAGACCTCGGGGGTCGCGATGGGCATCGGTCGTCCTCCTCGGGGGATGGAGTCGTTCTTGGCAGCGGGGAGCCGCGCCGAATCCTACGAGGGCGCGCGAGGTCCGCGCGGGCCTGTGTCGGTCAGCGCTACCCGTTCGCGTCATAGGGAAAACCACTGGATCGGTGCGGATCGGCACCGCTGTCGGAATCCTCACACCTTCGGGGTGCGGGGTCGCCTGGACGGGTCAGCGCTCAGGAAACCCAGGAGCCGGTGATCGCGTGCCACTCACGGATCGTGGTCGACGCGAGCACCCCCTGCTGGAGGTACGGATCGGCGTCGAGCAGGCGCTGCACCGCCGCCTCGTCCTCGGCCTCGTACACCAGCTGCGCACCGAGGCCGTCCGCGTACGGGCCGCCGGCGAGCAGCACGCCCTGCTCGGCCAACGACTTCGCGTACACCCGGTGCTCCGGGCGCACCGCCAGCCGCCGTTCCTCGTCATCGCCGTAGACCATTTCGACCACGAACTTCGCCATTTCGGACCTCCTCGATCACGGACCTCGCGCGGACGCTACCCGGCCGGGGGACAGCCGCCGGGTGAGCCGGTACTTTCAGATCATGTTCGGGGATTCCTCATCGGGGGTCGAGCGCAGCGTCGAGCAGACGCTGGGCCACCTCCGCGCCATCGACACCGCGTCCACGCCCAACGACCAGCCGCTCACGCTCGAAGACCTGTACCGCCAGCAGCGGATGCGCATGGTCCGGTTGGCGATCCTGCTGGTCGACGAGCCGGCGACCGCGGAGGACGTGGTGCAGGAGGCGTTCACCGGGCTCTACCGCAACTGGTCCGGGCTGCGGGACGCGAAGGCGGCGATCGGCTACCTGCGCACCGCCGTGGTGAACGGCAGCCGTTCGGTGCTGCGCCGCCGCAAGACGGCTCGCGAGTACCAGCCGCCGCACCAGGCCGACGCGCGCTCCGCCGAGTCGCTGGCGATGCTGACCGCCGAGCACCAGGCGGTGGTGGCGGCGCTGGGCGAGCTGCCGCCGCGGCAGCGCGAGGTGCTGGTGCTGCGCTACTACGGCAACCTCACCGAAGCGGAGATCGCGGAGGCCACCGGCGTGTCCAAGGGCACCGTGAAGTCCACGGCCAGCCGCGGCCTGGAGGCCCTGCAGAAGGTCATGCGCTCGCACTGACCGCCCGTCCGCACCGATCACCGGTCACCCACCGCCGTGCGACCGCTGATCAGGTGAGCCGAGTGCGGACCGCGAGCAGCGGGCGCTCCCGCGCCGCGGTCACCGCACCGCCACCGCCATCGACGCGGAACCGGCGCCCGGCCGAGCCGGCGACCATCGAGATCACCCGATCCGCACCGGCCTTTCACCCGGATGCCGTCGCGTCCGCTCCACCGCGCGCCGCTCCGGGTGAAGACCACACCGAACTGGTGTAGACCACCGGAGGCCGGTACCGGAGGATGGGCGCCGGACGTCGACCACCGCACCCGAGCGCCGCCCGCCGCGCGGCGCAGCCCACCCCGCGGACCGCGGGACGAGGGCCGAACGAAAGTGGGGACCCCCCGTGAGCAGCGCGCACGACACCGGCGCCGGCACCCTCACCGCGAGCCGCATCGTCACCCCGGACGGCGTGCTGGCGGACGGCTGGATCCGGCTGTCCGGCAGCACCATCGCCGAGATCGGCACCGGCCCGGCCCCGGCGGACGCCACCGACCTCGGCGACGGCTGGCTGGTGCCCGGCTTCGTCGACGTGCACTGCCACGGCGGAGGCGGCGGCGCCTTCACCGGCCGCGACCTCGAACAGACGCAGGCCGCGCTGGCCGCGCACCGCTCGCACGGCACCACCACCATGCTCGCCAGCCTCGTCACCGCCCCCGTCCCCGACCTGGCCGACCAGGTCAGCGCGCTGCGCGACCTCGTGGTGGACGGCCTGATCGACGGCATCCACCTCGAAGGCCCCTTCCTGTCCGAGGCGCGCTGCGGCGCCCACGACCCGGCGCTGCTGCGGGCCCCGGACCAGAGCTCGGTGCGCGCGCTGCTCGACGCGGGGCGCGGCTCGATCCGGATGGTGACGCTCGCCCCCGAGCTCGACGGCGCGGTCGACGCGGTCCGCACCCTCACCGAGCACGGCGCCATCGCCGCCCTCGGCCACACCGACGCCGTCCGCGAGCAGGTGCTGCCCGCCGTCGACGCGGGCGCCACCGTCGCCACCCACCTGTTCAACGGGATGCGCCCGCTGCACCACCGCGAACCCGGGCCGGTCGGCACCCTGCTGGACGACGACCGCGTCACCGTCGAGCTCATCTGCGACCTGGTGCACCTGCACCCCGCCGTGGTGGCGTTCGCCGCGCGGCACGCGGGCACCGGGCGGACCGTGCTGATCACCGACGCGATCAGCGCCACCGGAGCCGGGGACGGGACCTACGAGCTGGGGAAGCTGCCGGTCACCGTGGTGGACGGGGAACCGCGGCTCGCGGACGGGTCGCTGGCGGGCAGCACGCTCACCATGGACGTCGCGTTCCGCAACCTCGTCACCGGAGCCGGGCTGCCCGTGACCGACGCCGTGCACGCCGCTTCGACCCGACCCGCCGAGCTGCTCGGCGCCGCGGACCGGGTCGGCTCGCTGCGCCCCGGCCTGGCCGCCGACCTGGTGCTGCTGGACGACGACCTGCGGCTGCGCCGCGTCATGAAGTCCGGAGCCTGGGTGGCCTGACGCCCCCGGCACCCGCCCCGCCTCGCCCGACGCGTTCGGCGCCGGGCCGGGCGGTGGCTACCCTGGCTGGCATGGAGAGCTCGCGGGACACCCCGGAAAACCTGTTGTCCGCCGCGCTGCGCGCGCAGGCGGTGGGCGGGCAGGCCGGGAACGCCGCCCCGACTCCGCCGCCGTTCCCGCCGCAGGCACCCCTCCCGCCGCCAGCGCCCGCGCGGCGCAGGCTGCCCGTCGGGCAGGTGCTGCTGTTCGCGGTGCTGCTGGGCGTCGCGGCGGGTGGCGTCGTCGGCGTGCTCACCCTCAGCTGATCCACCGCCACCACCTGCGCTTCCGGACGAACGGGACATCCCGTTCCGCCGCCGCGACGGCCGATCCGGCGGCCTCCGGCGTGGCGGCTTGCGCTGGGGCGGACGGCCGAGGTCGGGCTGGCCGCCCGCGCTCAGCGGGCACCGGTACCGTTGGCGAGCGTGACGACCGAATTCCCCGCGATGCTCAACGCCGCCGGAACGTCCACGCTCGCCCTGCTGCCGTCCTGGCTGGATCCGGAGAACATCGTCAGCTCGCTCGGCCCGTTCGCGCTGATCGGCGTCTGCCTGATCATCTTCGCGGAGTGCGGCCTGCTGATCGGGTTCTTCCTCCCCGGCGACTCGCTGCTGTTCGTGACCGGCCTGTTCGTGGCGACCGGGGCGATCTCCACGCCGCTCTGGCTGACCTGCCTGCTGCTGGCGGTGTGCGCGTTCGTCGGCAACGTGACCGGGTACTGGATCGGCCGCAAGGTCGGGCCGACCCTGTTCAACAAGCCCGACTCGAAGCTGTTCAAGGCCGAGCACGTGGACAAGACCCACGAGTTCTTCGAGCGCTACGGTGCGCGGGCGATCATCCTGGCGCGCTTCGTGCCGATCGTGCGCACGTTCATCACCGCCGTCGCCGGCGTCGGGCAGATGGACCAGCGGAAGTTCTTCGCCTACTCGGCCGTGGGCGCGGTGCTGTGGGCCGCGGGCATGACCGTGCTCGGGTTCTTCCTCGGGAACATCCCGATCATCAAGGAGAACCTGGAGGCGATGGCGATCCTGATCGTCTTCATCTCGATCGTGCCGATCATCGTCGAGTACGTGCGCGGACGCCGGACGAAGGCCAAGGACGCGGCCTGAGCCACCGACCACCCCGAAGGCCCGGCCGCACCCCGGCCGGGCCTTTTCACGTCCTCACCAGGCGCGGGACGGGTCCGCGTGCTGCGCGACCCAGGCGTGCATCGCGATGCCCGCGGCGACCCCGGCGTTGATGGAGCGGGTCGAACCGAACTGGGCGATGGACACCACCAGGTCGGCGGTGCCCCGCGAGTCGGTGCCGAGCCCCGGGCCCTCCTGGCCGAACAGCAGCACGCAGCGCTCCGGCAGCGCGGTGCGCTCCAGGGGCGTCGCGCCGGGGGTGTTGTCCACGGCGACGATCGCGAGCCCCTGCTCGGCGGCGAACTCGCGCAGCGACACCAGGTCCGGGTGGTGGTGCACGTGCTGGTACCGGTCGGTGACCATCGCGCCGCGCCGGTTCCAGCGGCGGCGGCCCACGATGTGCACGGCGCGCGCGGCGAACGCGTTCGCGGTCCGCACCACGGTGCCGATGTTGTGGTCGTGCTGGAAGTTTTCGATGGCGACGTGGAAGTCGTGCCGCCGGGTGTCCAGATCGGCGACGACGGCGTCGCGGCGCCAGTACCGGTAGTGGTCGACGACGTTGCGGCGGTCGCCGTTCGCGAGCAGCTCCGGGTCGTAGCGCTCGTCGTCCGGCCACGGGCCGGGCCACGGGCCGACGCCGACCTCGGGACCCCACTCGGTGGGGCCGGGTTCGCCGGCGGCCCGTTCCTCGGTCACCGGCTCTGCGCCGGTCGGTCCTCCGGGCACCGGTTCTGCGGCCACCGGTTCCTCGCCGGCCGGTCCTCCGGCCACCGGCTCTGCGCCGGCCGGTCCTCCGGCCACCGGCTCTGCGCCGGTGGGTCCTCCGGCCACCGGTTCCCCGGTGCGCTCCGGCGCTCCCACGTCCTGGTTCATCGTCCGGCCGGCCCCTCCCACGGCACGGCGCCGTGCAGGTCGACCAGCAGGTCCAGCATCGGCAGCACCGACTCCGGGGTCGCGGCCCCGGCGCGGAACGCGACCAGGTGCTCCGGGGCGAACTCCAGCACCACGCCGGCGGTCCGCTCGTCGGCGAGCAGCGAACGAGCCGTCGCGGCCGGCAGCGCGCGGCGGGCGAACTCGGCGTCCGTCGAGGTCAGCAGGTAGGTGCGGTCGAACTCCGCGTCGCCCAGCTCGACCCGCAGGTCCTGGCCGAGCGCGCCGAACGCGCCGGACCGGGCCAGCCGCAGCTCCGGACCGGGCACCGGACGGGGCAGCGCCACCGCCACCCCGAAGGTGAACACCCGCTGTCCGAAGCCCGGCGGGCGCCGCAGCTGCACAGCCTCGAAGGGCAGTCCGCGGTGCCGGCCGGCCAGGTGGAAGTGGTCCTGCAGCCCGCGGGAGCTCGCGAACTCGCGCAACGCCCGCACCCGCTTCCACAGGTCGTCCGCGGGCACCTGCCGCCAGTCCGCGCCCGCGCGCAGCAGCCGCTGGTAGTTCCGGACGGAGCGCTTGCGGCCGAGCACGGCCACCGCGACACCGCCCGCCAGGACCAGGACGATCAGCAGGAACGCGAGCGGGACGATCGCACCCACGGGATCAGCTCAACCCGAGGTCGGACAGGTCCAGCAGCGAGCGGTAGGTCAGCCCGGCGGCCTCGATGGCCTCCTTGGCTCCGGTGCCCCGGTCCACCACGGTCACCACGCCGACGATGTCGGCGCCCTCCTCCCGCAGCACCTCCACCGCGGTGAGCACGCTGCCGCCGGTGGTGGAGGTGTCCTCCACCGCGAGCACCTTGCGGCCCGCCACGTCGGGCCCTTCGATGCGGCGCTGCATGCCGTGGGACTTGGCGTTCTTGCGCACCACGAAGGAGTCCAGCGGGCGGCCGGACGCGTGCATCATGGCGGTCGCGACCGGGTCGGCGCCCAGGGTCAGCCCGCCGACGGCGTCGTGCTCCCAGTCCGCGGTGAGCTGCCGCAGCAGGGTGCCGATGAGGGGGGCGGCGGCGTGGTGCAACGTCGCCCGGCGCAGGTCGACGTAGTAGTCGGCCTCCTTCCCGGAGGACAGCGTCACCTTGCCGTGCACGACGGCGATCTCGGTGACGAGCCGGGCGAGTTCGGCGCGTTGTTGCTGGTCGACCTGAGTCACGAGCCCCGATCCTACTGCCGCCCCACCGCGCCGGATCAGGTGCGGCCGGGAACGGTGCGGTGGACGACGGCGCGCTGCACCCGGTGCGGGATGAGCCGCCCGACGGTGACCAGGGCCTTGTACTGCGGGCTGGGGATGGACACCGAGCGGCCGCGGCGCAGGTCGGTGAGGCCTTCGTGCACCACGTCGTCGGCCCGCAGCCAGAACGCCTTCGGCAACCGGCTCATGGACAGCCCGGCGCGCTGGTGGAACTCGGTGCGGGTGAACCCGGGGCACAGCGCCATCACCCGCACGCCGGTGCCGGTCAGCGCGGAGGCGAGCCCCTCGGAGAACGTCGTCACCCACGACTTGGTGGCCGCGTAGGTCGATCCGGCCACCGAGAAGAACCCGGCCACGCTGGACAGGTTGATCACGTCGCCGCCACCGCGGGCCCGCATGCCGGGCACCGCGGCGTGGGTCAACCGCAGGACGGCCGCCACGTTGAGGTCGAGCTGCTTGCGCAGCGTCGCCGCCTCGGTGTCCCAGAAGGCGCCGCCGGTGCCGAACCCGGCGTTGTTGACCAGCAGGTCCACCGGCCGCCGCTCGTCCGCGACGCGCCGCTCCACCTCGGCGAGCTGGGCGTCGTCGGCGAGGTCGGCGACGAGCACTTCGACGGTGACCCCGTGCCGGTCGCGCAGCGCCGCGGCGAGCGCTTCCAGCCGCGCGGCGTCGCGGGCGACGAGCACCAGGTCGTGCCCCTCGGCGGCCAGCCTGCGGGCGAAGGCGTTGCCGATTCCGGAGGTCGGGCCGGTGACGAGTGCGGTAGGCATGGTGCGCACCGTATCGCCTCGCCGACCGGAACCGGTCAGGCCTGGTTCTCGGAGTGCTCGGCCCGATCCACGCGGACGGTGTCGTTGGTGTCCGCCGGGGAGGCGGCCCCGGTGGCGCCCTTGAGCTGCCGGGTCGGTTCCTCGGCGGCGGGCTCGGGCTCGTTCGGGTCGGTCTCGAACGGGTCGATGATGTCGGCGAGTTCGCCGAGTGCCCGCAGCAGGCGTTCCAGGCGGGCCGGGTCGGCGCTGTCGGGTTCGATCGCGGCGAGCACCCAGTCCCGCTCCAGCCACACCACGGTCACGTCGGGCCCGACCTCCTCGGCCGCATCGACGAGCGACGGGGTGACGAGCGGGCGGGCCGCGGCGACCTCGGTGACGAAGGCGTAGCGGGACCCGACCGGGCCGAGCAGGTCCAGCCCGGAGTCCTGCGGCACCGGCACGTCCGGCTGCCACAGCTCCAGGGTGGTGCCGACGCTGCGGCGGCAGCGGACCCCGGCGAGCACGGTGGCGACCTTGCCGTTGGTGGTGAGGTCGAGGACGTAGACCTGGCGCCGTCCGTCGGCGGTGAACGTGGAGCCCGCGACGACGTCGGTGGCGGTGCCGCCGGCGTGCTGCGCGAGGGCGCCGCGCTCCCAGCGCGTCGGCAGCACTTGGTCGACCTCCGCGAACTGCCAGCCGCGCAGCGCCGCCCACCGCCGCCGCTCCCGGTTGTTCGGGGCGCGTCGTGTGCGGTCGGCGATCAGCAGCGCGATGCCCGCGGCGATCGCGAGGACGGCGACGAGGAACCAGACCCAGGCAGGGATACCCACACCGCGCAGGGTAGTCCCGTCCGCATCCTCCGCGAAGATCGCCGGGGTCCCCGTCCCGGAATTGCGCCATCCGTGCGAGCTGCGCTGCACGGATGGTCCGCGGCGGGTGCGCGCTGCGAAGGCGGCCGGGTTCGGAGCGTCCGTTTCGCCCGGCCCGGTCGGCGATGGGGTGATCACCCGGTCGTCCCGGGGCCGGACGCGAAGAAGGACGGGTGCGGTGGCCCGCGCCCGTCCTCGTTGCTTCTTCCATCGGCCCGTCTGATCGACTTCTGGAGCGGTCGAACGGGTGAACATCGGCCGGAATCCGCTCAGGCCGGGTCGGCGCGGCGCATGGCGTGGACCTCGGGCCAGTCGGGTGCCGCGCCCGGCAACGGGTCCCGGTCCCCGGCGCGGAGCCCTTCGACGACGGCGGCGAGGTAGCGGGCGCGCAGCTCGGCGCGGCGCGGTTCAGCGACCGGCAGCGCCGGGTTGAGGTGCTTGAACAGCAGCACCACGTCGGCGGCGGTGAAGTCGGAGCGCAGCTCGCCCGCGTCGTGCGCGGCCCGCACCACCTCGTCCACGGATGCGGCCATGTCGCGGCGGGCGGCGAGGTAGTCGGCGCTGTGCGCGACGCCCGGCTCGTCCGGGGGCAGCACGGTGCCGACCCCGCTGCCTTCGGCGAGGCAGCGGCGCAGGAAGCCGGTGAACGCCCGCCACGGGTCGGGTTCTCCGGCGCGGGCCGCGTCGGCTTCGGCGACGATGCGGCGCAGGCAGCTGATCCGCACCTGCTCGGCGAGGTCGGTCTTGCTGGGCCAGCGGCGGTAGATGCTGGCGACGCCGACTCCGGCGCGGTGCGCGACGTCCGCGATGGGCGCGTCGAAGCCCTGCTCGGCGAACACTTCGCGAGCCGCGGCGATGACGCGCTCTGCGTAGCCGGCGGAGCGCTGCGCTGTGGTCATGACCACAGGATACGCGGCAGCGGAATGTTCCGGTCCGGTCCCGGGTTGCTGCGGAGCGGAATCGTCCGTTCCGCACGAGGAGAGCCATGACCACCCCGGAGCTCGCACTCGACCGCCCGCTGCGCGCGGGCACCGCCCGGCCGGAGATGACCCGGCGCGGCGCCTTCTGGTTCGCCGGCGCGCTGCTGGCCCTGTTCCTGATGGCCTCCACCGCGCCGTCCCCGATGTACGCGATCTACCAGCAGCGCTGGGGTTTCTCCGCGACGGTGCTGACCGAGGTGTTCAGCGCCTACATGGTCGGCATCCTCGCCGCGCTGCTGCTGGTGGGCGCGCTGTCGGACCGGGTGGGACGGCGGCCGGTGCTGCTGGCCGCGCTCGGGCTGGAGATCGTCGCGGTGCTGTTGCTGGCGTTCGCGCCGGGCGTGGGCTGGTTGTTCGCCGGGCGCGCGCTGCAGGGCATCGCGACCGGCGCGGCGACGGGGGCGATCAGTGGTTCGCTGCTGGACTTCCAGCCGCCCGGCACCAGCCGCGGCGCCACCTTGAACGGGGTCTCCGCCGGGGCCGGGATGGCGCTGGGGTCGGGCCTGGCCGGAGCCCTGGTGCAGTTCGCGCCGGCGCCGACGGTGCTGGCCTACCTGCTGCTGGTCGCCGGGTTCGCGGTGGCGGTACCGCTGGTGTGGCTGATGCCGGAGCCGGTGCGCGGCAGCAGGCTCCCGCTGCGCGTGGCGCTGCGCCCGCAGCGGCCCGGGGTGCCCGCGGGGCGCGGCAGGGCGTTCGCGCTGCTGGCGACCACGATGCTCGCGGCCTGGACGGTCGGCGGCATGTTCATGTCGCTGGGCCCTTCGGTGGCGAAGAGCCTGGTCGACGGCTCGCCGTACCTGGTGGGCGGGCTCTCGGTCGTCGCGGTGGCTGGGGTGGGTGCGGTCGCGCAGCTGCTGCTGTCCGGGTGGCTGGGCCAGCGGGCCGTCCGGGTCGCGGCACCGGTGCTGATCGCCGGGCTGGCCGTGGTGGCCGGGTCGGTGCTCGGCGGGAGCGCCGTCGGTTTCTTCGCCGGGTCGGCGGTGGTCGGGGCCGGCTGGGGGATGATGTTCATGGGCGGGTTCCGGCTGCTCACCGGGCTGGCCGACCCGGAGAACCGGGCGGCGACCTCCTCGATGATCTACATCGTGGCGTACCTGTCGGCGACGGTGCCGAGCATGCTGCTCGGCATCCTCACCACGTACGCGGGCCTGACCACGACGACCGTCGTCTTCGCCGCCGTGGCCGCCCTCTTCGCCGCCGTGGCCTGGCTCAGCACCTACGCCCGCCACTGACCCGAGTCGTCCTCCCTGCCAGCGACGGAGCCGCTGAGCGGAGACCACGCACGCAGCAGGACCCTCCGCGGGTTCTCAGCGATTCCCTCGCGAGGACAGCGATTTCCCCTAGAGCCACCGGTGAAATCGGTCCCGCAGCGAGGGAACCGCTGAGGTTCCGGCACCCGCCCCCCGATCAGGCCGAGAAGACGGTCACTCCGCCCGAACGGTCAAGGCCGAGTTGTCGTCGGCCACGTCCACCAGGACCGCGTCCCCGTCCCGCACCTCGCCCGACAGCAGCTGCTTCGCCAGCTGGTCGCCGATCGCGGACTGCACGAGCCGCCGCAGCGGACGTGCCCCGAACACCGGGTCGAACCCGTTGAGCGCCAGCCAGTCCCGCGCGGCGGGCCGCACGTCGAGGGTGAGCCGCCGCTGGGAGAGCCGGTCCGCCAGCCGCTCCACCTGGATGTCCACGATGGACGTCAGCTCCTCGGTGGACAGCGAGTGGAACACCACCATGTCGTCGAGCCGGTTGAGGAATTCCGGCTTGAACTGCTGGCGCACCACGGACAGCACCGCTTCGTCGCGCTGCTGCTCGGTCAGGTTCGGGTCCGCGATGGCCTGCGAACCGAGGTTCGAGGTGAGCACCAGGATGGTGTTCCGGAAGTCCACCGTGCGCCCCTGGCCGTCGGTGAGCCGGCCGTCGTCGAGCGCCTGCAGCAGCACGTCGAACACGTCCGGGTGCGCCTTCTCGACCTCGTCCAGCAGCACCACCGAGTACGGCCTGCGCCGCACCGATTCGGTGAGCTGGCCGCCCTGGTCGTAGCCGACGTAGCCGGGCGGGGCGCCGACGAGGCGGGCCACCGAGTGCTTCTCGGAGTACTCGCTCATGTCGATGCGGATCATCGCCCGCTCGTCGTCGAACAGGAACCCGGCGAGCGCCTTCGCCAGCTCGGTCTTGCCCACGCCGGTCGGCCCGAGGAACAGGAACGATCCGGTGGGCCGGTCGGGGTCGGCGACGCCCGCGCGGGCGCGGCGCACCGCGTCGGACACGGCGCGCACCGCTTCGGCCTGGCCGACGACCCGGGTCTCCAGCTCGTCCTCCATCCGCAGCAGCTTCGCGGTCTCGCCTTCGAGCAGCCGGCCGGCGGGGATGCCGGTCCAGGAGCTGACCACGTCGGCGACGTCGTCGGGCGTGACCTCCTCCTGCAGCATGGCCTTCTGCTCGGTCTGCGCCTCGGTGGCGGTGGCGAGCTCCTTCTCCAAGGCGGGGATGCGGCCGTAGCGCAGTTCGGCGGCCTTGCCGAGGTCGCCGTCGCGTTCGGCGCGGTCGGATTCGCCGCGGAGCTGTTCGAGCTGCGTCTTGAGGTCGCGGACCTTGTCGATGGACTCCTTCTCGCCCTGCCAGCGCGCGGTGAGCTCGGAGAGCCGTTCGCGGCGGTCGGCGAGTTCGCCGCGCAGGGTGGCGAGCCGTTCGACGGAGGCGACGTCGGTCTCCTTGGCCAGCGCCATCTCCTCGATCTCCAGGCGGCGCACGGCGCGTTCCACCTCGTCGATCTCCACCGGCCGCGAGTCGATCTCCATGCGCAGCCGGGACGCGGCCTCGTCCACGAGGTCGATGGCCTTGTCCGGCAGGAACCGCGCGGTGATGTACCGGTCGGAGAGCGTGGCGGCGGCGACGAGCGCGCCGTCGGTGATCCGCACGCCGTGGTGCACCTCGTAGCGCTCCTTGAGCCCGCGCAGGATCGCGACGGTGTCCTGCGGGCTCGGTTCGCCGACCATGACCTGCTGGAAGCGGCGTTCCAGCGCGGCGTCGGTCTCGATGTGCTCGCGGTACTCGTCGAGGGTGGTGGCGCCGACCATGCGGAGCTCGCCGCGGGCCAGCATCGGCTTGATCATGTTGCCCGCGTCCATCGCCCCTTCGCCGGTGGCACCGGCGCCGACGATGGTGTGCAGCTCGTCGATGAACGTGACGACCTCGCCCGCGGAGTCGGTGATCTCCTTGAGCACGGCCTTGAGCCGCTCCTCGAACTCGCCGCGGTACTTGGCGCCGGCGATCATCGAGCCGAGGTCGAGGGCGACGACGCGCTTGCCGCGCAGCGATTCGGGCACGTCACCGGCGACGATGCGCTGGGCGAGGCCTTCGACGATGGCGGTCTTGCCGACGCCGGGTTCGCCGATGAGCACCGGGTTGTTCTTGGTGCGCCGGGACAGCACCTGGACGACGCGCCGGATCTCCGAGTCGCGGCCGATGACCGGGTCGAGCTCACCGCCGCGGGCGCGCGCGGTGAGGTCCTGGCCGTACTTCTCCAGGGCCTGGAAGGTGCCTTCCGGGTCGGGGCTGGAGACCCGGGCCGAGCCGCGCACCTTCGCGAAGGCGTCGCGGAGCGCCTCGGGGGTGGCGCCGTGCCTGCGGAGCAGGTCGGCGACCTGGCCGCCTTCGGCCGCGAGACCGACCAGCAGGTGCTCGGTGGAGACGTAGTCGTCGCCCATCTCGGTGGCCAGGTGCTGGGCGTGGGTCACGGCCTTGAGCGCGTCGCGGGACAGCTGCGGCGCGGACACGGTGGAGCCGGAGGCCGCGGGCTGCGCGTTGATCAGCGCTTCGACCTCGCGGCGCACGTCCGCGACGTCGGCCTCGACCGCGGTCAGCAGCGGCGCCGCGATGCCGTCGCCCTGCGCGAGCAGCGCGCCGAGCAGCCGGGCGGGGCCCACGTCCGGGTTGCCCGCCACCGTGGCGGCCTGGGCCGCCGAGGAGATCGCCTGTTGGGTCTTGGTCGTCGGGTTGAAAGCGTCCATTCCTCCACCTCGCCGGGGCGTCGCGCGCGAGCCTCCATGCTCGCGCCGAGCGCCCGCCGTGCAACACCGGCGGAGGCCCCGGCGCGGCGGGCGAAACGGAACCTCCGCATGAAAGTTGAGTCCGTTGCGCTCAACCATACACCCGTCGCGGCCGACTGGGCATCCCTTCGGCCGTCCGCCCCGTTCCGCTCACCCGTTCGACGGGTTGCCGATCACCGCGGGTCACAAAACGGGGGCGAATTCACCCACTGGTCACCGAAAAGCATTGAGTCCCAATTGTCGCCTTGGTCCACTACCCGCCATGCCCGACACATCCGGCCCGCCACCGGCGAGCCCGCTCCCGCACACCGAGGTGCTCGCCGCCGGGGACGGCGCGCTCTCCGCGGTCGAGAACACCATCAACACCGTCTTCGAGCCGATCTCCGACTGGTTCTCGAACCTCGTGTTCGGCGAACTCACGCTGTTCGGCGTCACGTTCCCCTGGATCGTGGCCTGGCTGGTGATCGCCGCCGCCACGTTCACCGTCGCGTTCGGCTTCATCCAGTTCCGCTCGCTGGGCCTGTCGCTGGCGCTGGTCCGCGGGAAGTACTCCCGCCCGGACGACCCCGGCGAGATCACCCACTTCCAAGCGCTCTCCTCCGCGGTCTCCGCGACGGTCGGCCTCGGCAACATCGCCGGTGTCGGGGTCGCCGTCACCGTCGGCGGCCCCGGCGCGACCTTCTGGATGATCGTGTGCGGCCTGCTGGGCATGTGCACCAAGTTCGTCGAATGCACCCTCGGCGTGAAGTACCGCGACATCCACGAGGACGGCACCGTCTCCGGCGGCCCCATGCAGTACCTGCGCAAGGGCATCGCCGAACGGTTCCCCGGCGGCTTCGGCGCCCGGCTCGGCAAGGTGCTGGCCGTGCTCGCCGCGATCATGATCCTGTTCTTCGGCATCGCCGGGGGCAACATGTTCCAGGCGAACCAGACCTTCGCCCAGCTGCGCAACGTCACCGGCGGCGAGCAGGGCTGGCTGGGCGGGGACGGCGCCGCGCTCGTCTTCGGGCTGGTGCTGGCCGCGCTGGTCGGCGCCGTCATCATCGGCGGCATCAAGTCCATCGGCGCCGTCACCAGCAAGCTGGTGCCGACGATGGCGATCATCTACGTGGTGGCCTGCCTGATCGTGATCGGCGTGAACATCACCTCGGTGCCCGCCGCCCTCGGCGAGATCGTGCGCGGCGCGTTCACCCCGGCCGCCGGGTTCGGCGGGGCGATCGGCGTGCTGATCATCGGGTTCCAGCGGGCCGCGTTCTCCAACGAGGCGGGGCTCGGCTCGGCGCCGATCGCGCACTCCGCGGTCAAGACCCGGCACCCGGTGAGCGAGGGCTTCGTCGCGCTGCTCGAACCGTTCGTGGACACCGTGATCATCTGCACCATGACGGCGCTGACCATCGTCATCGCCCGCACCGAGTTCTGGCTCGACGCGCAGCGGCAGGTGCTCGGCGGCGGGGAGACCCCGGACGGGGTCACCGTCACCTCCGAGGCGTTCGCGACCGTGCTGCCGTGGTTCCCGTACGTGCTGACGCTCGCGGTGGCCCTGTTCGCCATCTCCACGATCATCACCTGGGGCTACTACGGGCAGCGGGCGTGGCTGTTCCTGTTCGGCAAGTCCAAGGCGAAGGAGACCGCCTACAACGTGCTGTTCTGCGCGTGCACCGTGATCGGCTCGGTGCTGACGCTGACCAGCGTGCTCGACTTCGCGGACGCGGTGCTGTTCGCGCTCGCCCTGTTCAACATCATCGGGCTGTACCTGCTGCTGCCCGTGGTCAAGCGCGAGCTCCGGAGCTTCCGCGAGAAGCTGCGCACCGGGGAGGTGGCCCCGGTCGAACCGCCGGAGAAGGTGGGCTGACCACCCCCGACGTGCGAGAGGGGCGCTCGCCCCCGGCGAACGCCCCTGCTCACGTGTTCCGCCCGCCCCCGTGCGGGCGGAACCTCCGCGCGGCCGCTCCGGCCCGGCCCCGTCCGGGATCCGGAGCGCCGCGAGGTCTCCGGCTCAGTCCTGTCGCACCGCCTGCACGTCGATGTCCACCCGCAGGGTGGTGCCGATCGCGGCGATGCCGGTGCGTAGCGCCTGGTTGAAGGTGATCGCGAAGTCCTCGCGCCGCAGCTCCGCGGTGGCCGACGCGGACGCCCGCGAACCGCCCCACGGGTCCGGCCCGACGCCCGCGTAGTGCGTGTCCAGCACCACCGGCCGCGTGACGCCGCACAGCGTCAGCTCACCGGCGAGTTCCCAGCGCTCACCGCCCGCGGGCCGCAGCCCGGTCGCGGTGAACGTGATCTCCGGGTGCTGCTCCACGTCGAGGAAGTCGGCGGTGCGCAGGTGCGCGTCCCGCTGCTCGTTGGCGGTGTCCACGCTGGCCGCGGTGATCCGCACCGCCACGCCCGTGGACTCGATCGGGTCGCCGACCCGGACCTCCCCGCTGAACTCGGTGAAGCGCCCGTGGATGCTGGTGATGCCGAGGTGGCGGGCGCTGACCCGGATCGACGAGTGCGCCGGATCGATCACCCAGGTCCCCGGCGCGGGCAGCTCGTTGCCGCCCGCCCGGCTCAGCTCCAGCACGCCCAGCGCCGCCTCCTGCCCGTCCCGGACCAGCGTGGTCCGGGCCAGCGGCTCGTAGCCGAGGTTGGTGACGATCGCCGTGTACGTGCCGGGTGCGAGCCCGCCGGCGACGGCGGCGCCGTCCTCCGCGGTCTGCACCCGCGCGGCCTGCGCGCCCGCCCCGTCGATGAGGGTCAACGCCGCTCCCGGCACCGGCCACCCGTCCCCGGTGCGCACCTGCGCCGTCACCGATCCGGCTCCGCTCACCTGCGTACCGCTCCTTCCGCTCCGCACCGCGGTCATGCTCAGTGCCCCAATTCGACGTCGTGCGTGGTGCGCGCCCCGGCGAGCCGCAGCGGTGCCGCGACCGGCGGGTAGCCGGTGGCGATGACCGTGTAGTCCCCGTCGGGCAGGTCGGTGAACGCGTAGCCGCCCTCGGCGTCGGTGGTGACGGCGCTGACGACCTCACCGGCGGCGTCGAGCAGGGTGACCCGGGCGTCCGGGACCGGCAGCCCCAGGTTCGCCGACCGCACCACGCCGGTCAGCGCGGCCCCCGCTTCCAGCTCCACGTCCAGCGCGACCCGCTCGCCGTCCGCGACGGCCACCGGGGTGGCGACCGGGCGGAAGCCCTCGGCGGTGGCGGTCAGCGCGTAGGAGCCGCCGACGAGGTCGGTGAACGCGTAGCTCCCGTCCGGCCCGCTCGCCAGGGAGCCGACGACCTCGCCGCGCAGGTCGGTCAGCACCACGGTGGCCCCGGAGATCTCGCGGTCGCCGCAGTGCACGACGCCGCCGACCCCGCCGGACCCGAACATCCGCACGTCGTGGCGGACCGGCTTGTCGCTGACCACGACCATCGAGGCGGTCGGCTGGTACGTCCCGGCGGCCGCGATCAGCACGTAGGTGCCGCCGCGGGGGACGTCGAGCCGGTAGCCGCCGTCGGCGTCGGTGCGGGCGCGCTCGACCTGCCTGCCGAGCGAGTCGGTGAGGGTCAGCACCACCCCGGCGACCGGGTTGCCGGTGGAGTCCTGCGCGGACCCCTGCACGTACAGCCCGCCGCCGCTCGTGCCGGCTCCGGCGAGATCGCCGGCCAGGTGCCGCCCGTTCCCGTTGCTCCCGGCGCTCGCTTGCGTCGTTGACCAGGAACGGGAGTGGTTGCCCACAGAGTTGTCCACAGGCTCGCCGAAGTGCGGTGCCGCCGCGTGCGACCCCCCTGCAAGCTGCGCGGAACCACTCTGGCGGGTGAGCGGCGTCGTCTCCGCGCCGACCGAGTTGTCCACAGGAAGCGGTTGGTTATCCACAGTTTCCGCCCGGACTTCGTCTTGGGATTCGATGGTCCGCCGCAGCGGGACCTCCTTGATGAACACCACCGCCAGCAGCGTGATCACCGAGATGCAGGCGGAGACCAGGAAGATGTCACCGATCGCGTCGCCGTAGGCGGAGCGCACGATCTCCTGCATCGGGCCGGGCAGCGCGTCCACGTTCAGCGAACCGCCGCCCGCTCCGCCCGCGCCGACCGGGATGCCCATCCGCGCCAGGCCGTCGTTGACGTAGTCGGTGACCCGCGAGGCCAGCACCGCGCCCAGCACCGACACCCCGGCGGAACCGCCGAGCGTCCGGAAGAACGTGACGACCGAGGTCACCGAACCGACGTTCTTGCCGGTGGTGACGTTCTGCACCGTCAGCACCAGGTTCTGCATCAGCGAGCCGACGCCGATGCCCATCAGCGCCAGGTAGAACCCGATCAGCACGAGGTTCGTGGTGTGGTCCATGGTCGCCAGCAGGCCCATGCCGACCACGAGCACGATCGAACCGAAGATCAGGAACGGCTTCACCTTGCCGCTGCCCCGGGAGATGATCTGCCCGGAGATGGTGGAGGACAGGAACAGCCCGAGCACCATCGGCAGCGTCATCAACCCGGCGTGCGTGGGGCTGAAGCTGCGGGCGATCTGGAAGTACTGCCCGAGGAACACCGACCCGCCGAACATGGCGGTGCCGACCGCGACGGTGCCGATGGTCGCCAGCGTCACCGTGGGGTTGCGGAACATGCTCAACGGCACGATCGGTTCCGGGAACCGCGATTCGATGATCATCGCGATGATCAGCGCGACCACGCCACCACCGACGTAGGCGGCGGTCTCCGGCGAGGCCCAGTCGAACTGCTTGCCCGCCATCGAGACCCACACCAGCAGCAGGCTCACGCCGCCGACGAGGAACAGCGCGCCGAACCAGTCGATGCGCACCGGCCGCTTGATGACCGGCAGCTTCAGCGTGCGGCCGAGGACGATGAACGCGATCACCGCGATCGGCACGGTCACCCAGAAGCACCAGCGCCAGCCGAGCCACGAGGTGTCCACGATGAGTCCGCCGACGAGCGGCCCGCTGACCGTGGCGACCGCGAAGGTGGCGCCGATGTAACCGCTGTAGCGACCGCGTTCCCGCGGCGAGACCATCGCGGCGATCACGACCTGGATCAGGGCCTGCAACCCGCCCATGCCGATGCCCTGCACGGCGCGGAACGCGATGAGCTGCGGCATCGTCTGGGCGAACCCGCCGAGCACCGAGCCGAGGGTGAACACGGTGATCGCGATCTGGTACAGCAGCTTCTTGCTGAACAGGTCGGAGAGCTTGCCCCAGATCGGGGTGGAGGCGGTGGAGGTCAGCAGCATCGCCGTGACCACCCAGGTGTACTGGCTCTGGCTGCCGCCGAGGTCGGACAGGATGCGCGGCAGGGCGTTGGACACGATCGTCGAGCTGAGGATCGCGACCAGCAGCGCGAGCATCAGCCCGGACATCGCTTCCAGGATCTGGCGGTGCGTCATGGGCGAGTCGGCGGCGACCTGGTGGCGGCCGCCGTCCCGGTGCGCGGCGGACTCGCCGTCAGCGGGCCGGCCGGTCGGCGGCGAGCTCGTCGACGGGGCTTCGCCGATGGTCGAGCGGGTCATCGAGTTCCTTCCTGGGACGACGCGGCGGGGCGTCGGTCGTCGGCGGGCACCTGCGGCTGGGCCGGGTGCGAGGTTCCTTCGTGGGCCGCGAGGTGCTCGGGGAGCACGGCGCGGCGGAGGTCGGCGGCGGCGGTGTCGAGCAGTTCGGCCAGGTCGCGCACGCGGGAGTCGTCCCAGTCGCTGAGCGCGTGGCTGAGCCATTCGGCGCGGTGCCGCTCGATGCGGGCCAGCGCCTGCTCGCCTTCCTCGGTGGCGCGCAACAGGGACACCCGGCGGTCCTGCGGGTCGGCGCGGCGGGTGATCAGCCCGGCGCTTTCGAGCTGGGACACCTGCCTGCTGACCACGGACGCGTCGACGAAGCGGTGCGCGGCGAGCTCGGAGGCCCGCGATTCCCCGCAGTGCACGAGCTCGCCGAGGAGTCCGCTGGCCGCGTACGGCAGGTCGGTCCGGGCTTGCTGGTTGAGGATCTGCACCGCGGTCTGCTTGAGCCCCATCAACGCGCGGAGGGGCCGCAGCAGTTCGCTGCACGTTTCCGGTGTCGGTCCCACGAGCCACTCCTTTAGTTGCTGCACGCAACTATAAAGAGGTTAGTTGCAGAAGGCAACTTATCCAGAAGTGGGACGCCCCACGCCGCCGCCGGGAATACCGCAGCCGGACGCCGAGCCGCGAGGGCTGCCTGCCTGGGAACCCGCCCGGCAGGTCATGTCCGTTGCCTGTCAGCGGCGAAGCCGCTGAGCAGAAAACACGCACGCAGCAGGACCACTCGCGGGTTCTCAGCTGGTTCCTCGCGAGGACAGCGATTTCTCCTGTGGCGGAGCCACCGGTGAAATCGATCCCGCAGCGAGGAAGCAGCTGAGGTTCCGCCACCCGACCACCACGCAAAACGAGCCCGAAGAGACGATCAGTCAGAACATGCGGTTGAGTTTTGCCAGGAGGCGGGAGAGGTCCTGCAGGTCCTCGGTGCTCCAGTGCGCGAACTCGCCGTGCAGGTGCTTGCGCCGCTGCTTGCGGACCTGCGCCAGCCGGGACCGGCCCGACGCGGACAGCTGGATGCGGCGCGCCCGGCCGTCGTCCGGATCCGGCACCCGCTCCAGCAGGTCCAGCTCGACGAGCGTCGCGATCTGCCTGCTGACCGTCGACTTGTCCAGCCCGGTCCGGTCGGCGACGTCCATGCCGCGCAGCGAACCCGCGTCGTCCACCATCAGCAGCAGGCTGTAGGACGCCGGGTCGAGGTCCGGGTGGACCTGCGAGGCCACGGTCATCGAGAAGTTGCGGGCGCGCCGGAACATCATGACGAGTTCGCGCTCGACCGCTTCGGCCGCGCCCCTGCGCTCCCGGTCCGGCGCGCCCGCACCGGTGGCCGGGCCGTTCGCCGGCGTTTCGATCCGCTCGATCACGGCTGTGTTCTCCGCCCGCCGTCCTGCACTGGCGCGTCGCTCCGCGCGGCACCAGTGTCCCTTTCGCCCAGTGTCCTCCCACTGCAGGGGTGGTCGCGGCCCGCTCCGCCGGCGCTCAGTCGGTGAAGTAGCTGCCGCCCTTGCGCTTCGCGTCGTCGGTCCCCCAGCTGCGCTTGCGCAACATCGGGACCATGCGCGGGATGTGCTTGCGGCAGTGGATGTAGGCCTCCTCCACCTCGACGACCACCCAGCGCTCCGGAGTGCGACCGCGGTCGAACTCGACGGGCAGCTCGGGGTGCCGGGCGCGCAGGTCGGAGTCCTCGACGATCTCCGCGGTGCCGTTGACGTGCAGGCCGATCAGGTCCTCGGTGAAGTCGACCATCAGCATGCCGAGGTGCGGGTTCTCGCTGATGTTGCCGAGGCTGGCCATCACGCCGTTGCCGCGGTACTCGGGGTAGGCGAGGTGGTGGTCGTCGAGGACCTCGATGAAGCCGGGCGGACCCGCGCGGAGGCTGGCGTCGCACTCGCCGCCGCCGTCGGCGGTCGCCACGAACGCCATCTCCATCCGCGCGATGAACTCGCGCATCCGGGTGTTGAGGTGGTCGAGGACCTGGTCGTCGTAGAACCGCCGGGCCCGCTTCTCGGTGCCGTGGGCCTCCTGCAGCAGGTGCTCGCCGGTGGAGCCGGGCAGTTCCGCCGCGGGGCGCTCGTCGACCTCGGTGCTCCGGCGCGATCGGCGAGGCGTGTCGGGGCCGGGCGCGGTGCTCGGCGCGGTCGGCCGCCGGTTCGCGTGGTCGGCGCGGCCGCCGCTGGTGGGCTCGGCGGTCTGAGTTTCGGGACGCACGCGCACAGAGTGACATGCGACCGACACGACCCACACCATCAGACGCAGGTTTCCCCGCTACATATCCGACTTCCTCGACGTTGAGTAGTCGAAACGCCCTCAAACGTGGCATCAATAGTGTGAGGACACGACGAAGCGTTATGGTCCTCGACGTCGGGGGACATCACGCAATGCAGCAGTGTGCACCTGACCCGGATGCCCACCGACTTCGTGGAGACCGCGACCGAACCATGTCAGCGAACGCCGTACTGAGCCCGGGCCCCCGTCCGAACCGGCCGACACCGGAACGCGCGAGCCAGATGGTCCACCTGATCCGGGAGAGCTGGGCCGGCATCGACGCTCGTTCCGACGAAGTCGCCAGGTTCTTCTACGCCATGCTGTTCAGCATCGCGCCGAACACCCGCGAACTGTTCTCCGCCAACATGGAGACCGTCCGCGACCGGCTGATGCGGGCGCTCGTGCACATCATCCAGATGATCGACCGGCCCGACGACCTGCTGCCGTTCCTGCACCAGCTCGGCAGGGACCACCGGAAGTTCGGCGTCGTCTCCCAGCACTACGAAGCCGTCGGCACCGCGCTGCTCGCCGCCATCAAGAAGCACTCCGGGCCCGCCTGGACCCAGGAGGTCGAACGCGCCTGGGCCGAGGCGTACACCGTGATGGCCACCGCCATGATCAGCGCGGCGAACGAGGACGACGGGCCCGCCTGGTACGACGGCGAAGTCATCGGCCACACCCGCCTCAACCGCGAACTCGCGGTGATCCGGGTCGAGACCGATCACCCGGTGCCCTACCACCCCGGCCAGTACGTCAGCGTCGAAGTCCCGCAGCGGCCGCGGCTGTGGCGGTACCTGAGCCCGGCCAACATGCCCGGCGAGGACGGCGTCCTCGAATTCCACGTCCGCGCCGTCGACGGCGGCTGGGTCAGCCGCGCGCTCGTCGGCCACGCCCAGCGCGGCGACCGGTGGCGGATCGGCTCACCGATGGGCCAGCTGCACGTGGACCGGGAGAACCCGCGGGACGTGCTGATGATCGCGGGTGGCACCGGGCTCGCCCCGATGCGCGCCATCGTGGAGGACCTCGCCCAGTACGGCGAGAACCCGCAGGTCCGGCTGTACTACGGGGGCCGCACCCGCGAAGACCTCTACGACCTGGCGAACCTGCAGCGGGTGGCGATGACCAACCCGTGGTTCACCGTCGTCCCGGTCCTGGAGCAGGACCCGAGCGCGACCGGCGCCGAGCAGGGATCGCTGGCCGACGCCGTCGCCCGCCACGACTGGTCGCAGCGGGAAGTGCTGATCAGCGGCTCCCCGGCGATGGTCCGCGCCACGGTGTCGAAGCTGCTGGTCACGGGAGTCCCGCTGGACCAGATCCACTACGACCCGTTCTCCTTGGACTGATCTCCGCGCGCCCGCGTCGGGTCGCGCAGAGGTCGCCGGGGTTCCGCCGTCCGAGCTCGTCGCGGCGGGACCGGGCGGACGATCAGCGGCGGGAGTCCGGTTTCCAGACGACCAGGGCGGTCTCCTGGTGCACGGGCACGAGGTCCCGGCGGTAGGAGGCGTGCACCCGCGCCGCGGTCTGCTCGGCCGCGGCGTGCGCGGCGGTGAGCTCCTCCAGCAGGCCCTGCACCTTGTCGCGCAGGGCGTCCACCTCGTTCTCCAGCTCGATGATCCGCTTCACGCCGGCGAGGTTGACGCCTTCCTCCTGGGAGAGCCGCTGCACCTCGCGCAGCAGCGCGATGTCCCGCGCCGAGTAGCGCCGCCCGCCGGCCGGGGTGCGCCCCGGCGAGACCAGCCCGAGCCGGTCGTAGCTGCGCAGCGTCTGGGCGTGCAGCCCGGAGAGCTCCGCGGCCACCGAGATCACGAACATCGGCGTGTCCTCGTTGGCCCCCGGCGGGAATCCGATCGTGACGTTCAGCCGCGAGCTTCGTGGACCGTCACCCATGACTACCTCCCGAGCAGCTCGTCCCACTCCGCACGCGGATCGTGGTCCGCCGTGGCCTCCGCGTAGGACCGCAGCGCCTCCGCCGCCGCGTCGTCCAACTTGGACGGCACCGCGACCTGCAGCGTGACCAGCAGGTCACCGCTGCCACCCGCCTTCCGGCCGACGCCCTTGCCGCGCACCCGCAGCGTCCGGCCGCTCGCGGTGCCCGGCTGCACCTTCAGCGAGACCTTCCCGTCGAGCGTCGGCACGGTCAACGTAGTGCCCAGCGCCAGCTCGGGGAAGGTCACCGGACAGGTGACGGTGAGATCATCACCGGATCGTCCGAACACCCGGTGCGGGTTGACGTGGACGACCACGAACAGGTCACCCGCCGCCGCGCCGTTGCGCCCGGGTTCGCCCTGACCGGCCAGCCGGATCCGCTGCCCGTCGTTGACCCCGGACGGGATCCGCACGGTCAACGTGCGGGTGCGGGTCGCGACTCCCTCGCCCCGGCAGTCCGGGCACGGGTCGTCGATGATCTGCCCGCGGCCGCGGCAGTCCGGGCAGGGCTCGCTGAACGCGAACGCGCCCTGGTTCCGGGTCACCAGGCCCGCACCGGAGCAGGTGCTGCAGGTGCGCGCCCGGGTTCCCGGCTTCGAGCCGGACCCGTGGCAGGTCAGGCAGGTGGCCGGGCTGGACAGCCGCAGCGGCACGGTCGCACCGCGGACCGCCTCGGCGAAGTCGATGCGGACCTCGGTCTCCACGTCGGAGCCGCGCTGCGGCCTGCTCGCGCCGGCGGTACCGCCGCGGCGACCGGCGCCACCGCCGCCGAACAACCCGCCGAACAGGTCGCCGAGCCCGCCGGCGCCCCCGCCGCCGGGTCGCGGCCCGGCGCCACCGCCGAACAGGTCGCCCAGGTCGAACCCGCCCGCGCCACCGGTGCCCGCGCCGCCGCCGAAACCGCCGAAGCCGCCCTGGCCACCGCCGAAACCGCTGCCGAACAGCCGGCGCGCCTCGTCGTACTGCTTGCGCTTCTCCGGGTCGGAGAGCACGCCGTAGGCCTCGGAGACCGCTTTGAACTTGGATTCGGCGGCGCTGTTGCCGGGGTTGGCGTCGGGGTGGTTCTCCCGCGCCAGCTTCCGGTACGCCTTCTTGATCTCGTCAGCGCTCGCGTCGGACGAGACGCCCAGCTCGCCGTAGAAGTCCTTGTCGAGCCATTCCCTGGCACTCACCGGGCGCCCCTCCTTCCGCTTCGCTGTCGCACTGCACCGGCCTCGGCCGGCATGGTCGTCGCCGTCGGCGCGAACCCGACCCCGCCCGGCCGCGATGGCCAGGCGAGGCCACGCGGGACGCGGCCTCCCGTATCGGTCGTGCCGCGTTCCGCCGAGCGGGGTCGTGATCTCACTGTGCCGTGTCCTCGCCGGTCTCGGCACCGCTCTCCGGTGGTGCCGCCGCTTCCGGCTCGTGATCGGTGACGGCGACCATGGCGGGCCGCAGCACCCGGTCGCCGAACCGGTAGCCACGCCGCATGACGGTCGTGACGGTCGGTCCGGACACCTCCGAGGAGGTCGTGTGCTGCACGGCCTCGTGCACCGACGGGTCGAACTCGTCGCCCTCGGCGCCGAAGGCCACCAGGCCCGCGTTGTTCAGCGAACCGACGAGCTTGTCGGCCACCGCCTTGAACGCGCCGGTGAGGTCACCGTGCGAATCGGCCCGCTCCAGGTCGTCGAGCACGGTGAGCAGGTCACCGGCCACCGACGCCTTGGCCGCGTTGGCGACCGATTCGCGGTCCCGCTCGGTGCGCCTGCGGTAGTTCGCGTACTCGGCGGTGACCCGCTTGAGGTCCTCGGTGAGCTCGTCGACCTGCTTGCGCAGCTCGGCGTCCGCACCGTCCTCGGCCTCGGGCGCCTCCTCGGCGGCGGCGCCTTCACCGACCTTGGCGAGTTCCTCGTCCAGCGTGCCGGACATGCTCTCCGCCACCTGCCCCTGCTCGGTGGCGGCCCGGGGTTCACCGGTCTGCGGATCGATCCGCCTGCGGTCCCGGACCACCACCGGCTCCTGTTCGTCCTGCGGCGACTGCTGCCGGTCGGAGTCGCCTGAGCTCTCGGTGGTCACTTCTTCTTCTTTTCGTCCTCGTCGTCCACGATCTCGGCGTCCACCACGTCCTCGGCGCCACCGCTGGTCGCACCGGCACCGGCGGTCGCACCCGCCGCGTCACCGGCCGCACCGGCGGCACCGGCCGCGGCGTCGGCACCCGCGTCGGCGTAGAGGGCCTGGCCCAGCGCCTGGGACTCGGTGGCCAGCTTCTCGACCCCGGCCTTGATGGCGGCGACGTCCTCGCCCTTCAGGGCTTCCTTGACCTCGTCGACGGCCGACTTGACCTTGGTCTTGGTCTCCTCGGGCAGCTTCTCGTCGTTGTCGGTGAGGACCTTCTCCGTCTGGTAGACGAGGGTCTCCGCCTGGTTGCGGGCCTCCGCCTCCTCGCGGCGGTTCTTGTCCTCCTCGGCGTGCGCCTCGGCGTCGGAGACCATCCGGTCGATGTCCTCCTTCGGCAGCGCGGAGCCGCCGGTGATGGTCATCGACTGCTCCTTGCCGGTGCCGAGGTCCTTCGCGTTGACGTGCACGATGCCGTTGGCGTCGATGTCGAAGGAGACCTCGATCTGCGGCACGCCCCGCGGCGACGGCGGCAGCCCGGTGAGCTCGAACATGCCGAGCTTCTTGTTGTGCGCCGCGATCTCGCGCTCGCCCTGGAAGACCTGGATCTGCACCGACGGCTGGTTGTCATCCGCGGTCGTGAAGGTCTCGGAGCGCTTGGTCGGGATCGTGGTGTTGCGCTCGATCAGCTTGGTCATGATGCCGCCCTTGGTCTCGATGCCCAGGGACAGCGGGGTGACGTCCAGCAGCAGGACGTCCTTGACCTCACCGCGCAGCACACCGGCCTGCAGGGCGGCGCCGACGGCGACGACCTCGTCCGGGTTCACGCCCTTGTTCGGCTCGCGACCACCGGTGAGCTCCTTCACGAGCTCGGTGACCGCGGGCATCCGGGTGGAGCCGCCGACGAGCACGACGTGGTCGACGTCGGCGACCTTCACGCCCGCGTCGCGCACCACGGCCTCGAACGGCTTGCGGGTGCGCTCCAGCAGGTCGGAGGTGATGCGCTGGAACTCCGCACGGCTCAGGGTCTCGTCGAGGAACATCGGGTTCTTCTCGGAGTCCACCGTGATGTACGGCAGGTTGATGTTGGCCGTGGAGGAGCTGGACAGCTCGATCTTGGCCTTTTCCGCGGCTTCCTTGATCCGCTGCAAGGCCATCTTGTCCTTGGTCAGATCGATGCCGTTGGAGGTCTTGAACTTCTCGACCAGCCAGTCGACGATGCGCTCGTCCCAGTCGTCGCCACCGAGGTGGTTGTCACCGCTGGTGGCGCGGACCTCGACGACGCCCTCGCCGATCTCCAGCAGGGACACGTCGAACGTGCCGCCACCGAGGTCGAAGACGAGGATCGTCTGCTCCTTCTCGCCCTTGTCGAGGCCGTAGGCCAGCGCGGCGGCCGTCGGCTCGTTGACGATGCGCAGCACGTTGAGGCCCGCGATCTGGCCGGCCTCCTTGGTGGCCTGGCGCTGGGCGTCCTCGAAGTAGGCCGGGACGGTGATCACCGCGTCGGTGACGTCGTCGCCCAGGTAGGCCTCGGCGTCGCGCTTGAGCTTCATCAGCACTCGCGCGCTGATCTCCTGCGGCGTGTACGCCTTGTCGTCGATGTCCGTCTTCCAGTCGGTGCCCATGTGGCGCTTGACCGACCGGATGGTGCGGTCCACGTTCGTGACCGCCTGGTTCTTCGCTGGCTGACCCGTGAGGATCTCGCCGTTCTTCGCGAAGGCGACGATGGACGGCGTCGTCCGCGAGCCCTCGGAGTTGGCGATGACCGTCGATTCACCGCCTTCGAGGACGGAAACGACGGAGTTGGTCGTCCCCAGGTCGATGCCGACCGCTCGCGCCATGGATGGTTCCTCCTGCTTCCCTGATCTTGCGCCCCGGACCGGGTAGTCCGTTGAGCCTTGCCGACTCAAGTTTTACCCCCGGCCCGCTCCGGTCGTCAAACCGGGTTGAGCGCACTTCGCTCAACGTTTCTGCCTGGACAACGCCTGAGCTGCGGCGGAAGTTCCCGGGAAGCCGTCGAGATCCGGGTCACGCACCCGGCGCGCGGCCGTCAGGCGGCGGAGACGCGGACCGAACCGGTCCCGGTCCGCAGGTCGAGCCGTCGCGGCGAGCCCGGATCGGTGGCCACCTCGACGTCCTGCGAGCCGAGGCCCGCCGCCGCGTCCACCCGGTACGCGCCGTCGGGCACGACGACCGCGACGGTGCCCGTTCCGGTCTCGGCCCGCACGCTGCGCGGCGCGGTGAGCTCCAGGTCGATGGAGCCGGTGCGCGCCTCGGCCACGACGTTCGCGCCGGCGAGCCCTTCGCCGTCGATCCGGCCGGTCCCGGTGGACACCGCCACGTCGCCGCCGAGCTCGCGCAGCTCGACGCCGCCCGCGCCGCTGCGCACCCGCACCGGCCCGGCGACCTCGGAGATCCGCACCTCGCCCGCGCCCGCTTCGAGCCGGGCGGAGGCCATGCCGTCGACCTCCAGGGCTCCCGCGGCGCCGCCGCCCTCGACCGGGACCGCGGCGGGCAGGTCCACCTCGTAGTCCGCCGAGCAGTCGTCCGGGCAGCCGGGCAGCACGAGCACGCCACCTTCGACGCGGTGCAGCGCCGCCGCGTCCGGCGGCCGGTCGCGGGCCCGTTCGCGCACCTCGCCGCGCGCGCCCGGCACGTGCCGGACCACCACGTCCCCGTCGGTGCGGTCGAGGCGCACCGAGCTGATGCCGGGCAGCTCCGCGATGACCTCGGACCGCTCGCCCCGGTCCGCGCGACCGCCGCCCCAGCGCACCTCGCCGCCGTTCCAGCCCCAGCCGACCTCGTCGCGCTCGGCCCGGTCGCACCCGATGACCAGCCCGGCCACCAGCAGGCAGGCCGCACCCGCGGCCGCGAGTCCCGTTCGCACCACGCACCTCCAGCTCGGCCCGCACGGTAACGACCGCGAGCCGCCCCCGGCCGGAGGATCGCGGGTGCGTCGCCCGACCGGGTCAGCCGACCTCGGCGCCCAGCGGCCGGAGCAGGAAGCGCAGCACCGGCTCGAAGTCCGCGGCGCCGGGCGGTTCGTCGGCGATCAGCGCCTGCATCAGCAGCCCGTCCACCGCGGCGAAGAAGGCGGTGACCACCTCGGGGGGCACGTCGAGCCCGCGGTCCACCTGCCCCGCGGCGACCTCGATCCACCGGCGGGCGGCCGGGCGCAGCGCGGGCCTGCGGGCGGCCAGCAGGTACAGCTCGTACTCGGCGATGGTCCGCGCCCGCCTGCCGTCGACGAGCAGCGCGAGGTTCTCCGCGATGGTCCGCGCCCACGCGCCCGCGTCCGCCGGGGTGCGGGCGCGCATCCGCCCGATGTCGGCGACGAGCAGGTCGACGCTCTCCAGCAGCGTCGCGACCAGCAGCTCGTCGATCCCGGTGAAGTAGTAGGAGATCGACGCGGCGGGCACGCCCGCCTCGCGGGCGATGGCGCGATGGCTGGTCCCGGCGATGCCGTCGCGCTCGACGACGCGGAGGGTGGCGTCGAGGATCGCGCGCCTGCGGCGTTCGCCCTTGGCGCGGCGGCCGTCGGTCCCGGCGGTCAATGCGCGCCGCCCAGCTCCAGCGCCACCACACCGCCGATGATCAGCGCGAGTCCGCCGAGCTGCACCGCGGTGATGCTCTCGCCGAGGAAGGCGACGCCGATGAGCGCGATCAGCGCGACGCCGGCCCCGGACCAGATCGCGTACACCACGCCGACCGGCAGCCCGGCCTTGAGCACCAGCCCGAGCGCGGCGAACGCGGCGCCGTAGCCGAGCACGACCAGCACCGAGGGGAGCGGCCGGCTGAACCCCTCGGAGAGCTTCAGCGAGACGGTGCCGACCACCTCGGAGCAGATCGCCATCGCCAGCAGCAGGTACGCCACCCGGTCCCCCCTCGGAGAAAGTTGAACAGTCGCCCTAGTTCTTTCTCCCGAAGGTTACGCCTGCTCCCGGCGGGCGGGGCAGGACCGGTCAGCGCTCCAGCCGGCGCGCAGCCGGCTCGCCGTCCCCGTTCTCGTCGTCCCCGGAGCCGTCGGAGTCGCCGTGCCCGAACAGCGCTTGCGAGACGAGCACCACGGCCCAGATGCCCAGCGGGAAGATCGGGAAGAAGAAGATCGGGCCGCCGCCGGCCAACGAGATCACCGCCCAGATCCCGACCAGCAGGAACCCGGTCTGCGCCCAGTCCCGCCACTCCTTGCGGATCCGGGGCGCGCGGGACCGCTTCGCGGGCGGTGCGGCGGCCTCCGCGGCGGCGGGCAGGTCCGCGGTGAGCGGCACCAGGTCGGCCCGGGTGACGGCCGCGTAGGCGTCGCGGACCCGCTCGTCGTACTCGGCCAGGCCCAGCCGGCCTTCGCCGAAGGCCGCCCGCAGCCGCTCGGCGACCTGCTCGCGGTCGGCGTCGGAGGCGCGCACGGCGGGCTGCTCGGCGTCGTCCATCGTCTTTCCCCCATGATCTCGATGACGTCGCGACCAGGGCGGTCGCCGCTCATCCGAGAGACATCCAGGATACGCCGCGGCACCTCCGCGGGTGGCCGCGTCGATCAGGTTGCGGCCGGTGCGGGCGATAAGTGGCGAACGTCGCACCCGCCCGCGCCGGGCGGCGCACGGCGGGGTCGGCCGCCCGGCGGTGGCGCGGAGCGGGCCGGGACGTCGCGCCCAGCAGCGAGAACGCGGCACTCGGTGCCACTGCGCGGTGGCCGCCACCACGGCGAACATCCCCCCACGCGCAAAGCTGCACGATCGCCCAACTAGTTTTTCGGCAGGGCGTTGCGCAGAATCACCCCGTTCCCACCACGCCGGAGCCCCGCTGGTTACCGATCGGTAATAAGGCGTACGCTCCTCAAACGGACAACCCCCGAACATGGAGGCCGCGAGCATGGGTGCTCTGCAGCTGGTCCTGGGCCTGATCTGCCTGGCCGTGACGGCCGTCGCGGTGGTCATGGTCGTCAGGACCGTGCGGCGGATGATCTCGTCCATCCGCCTCGGACAACCCGACCCGACCAGGCGCGGCCCGTTCGGGGCGAGGTTCGGCAACATGGTCAAGGAGATCTTGGGCCACACCAAGATGCTCAAGTTCGGCCACGTCGGCGTCGCGCACTGGTTCGTGATGGTCGGTTTCGGCGGCCTGAGCCTGAGCGTGCTGGAGGCCTACTTCGAGGTCTTCGTGCCGACCTTCGAGACCCCGCTGCTGAGCTGGTTCGGCCCGTGGAACCTGATCGTCGAACTGCTGGGCATCACCACGGTGCTCGGCGGGTTCTGGCTGATCGGGGTGCGCCAGCTGAACCACCCGCGCCGCGCGGATCGGGTGTCCCGGTTCGAGGGCTCGAACTTCGGCCAGGCGTACTTCGTCGAGGCCGTCGTGGTCCTCGAAGGCTTCGGGATCATGGGCCTGCGGGCGTTCAAGCAGGCCTCCGGGCTGTTCGAGGCGCCGTTCTGGTCCTCGCCGCTGACCTACGCGCTGGGCGGCATCCTCCCGTCGAGCACCGCCGCCATCTCGATCTTCGCCGGGTTCAAGATCCTGTCCGCGATGATCTGGGTGATCGTGATCGCCTCGAACATCACGATGGGCGTGGCCTGGCACCGCTTCACCGCGTTCTTCAACATCTACTTCAAGCGCGAGGCCGGCGACGGCCGGGCGCTGGGCGCGCTGCAGCCGATGATGTCCGGCGGCAAGGAGCTCGACTTCGAAGAGGCCGACCCGGACGAGGACGTCTTCGGCGTCGGCAAGGTCGAGGACTTCAAGTGGAAGGGCTGGCTGGACTTCACGACCTGCACCGAGTGCGGTCGCTGCCAGTCCCAGTGCCCCGCCTGGAACACCGCGAAGCCGCTGTCGCCGAAGCTGCTGATCACCTCGCTGCGCGACCACGCCTACGCCAAGGCCCCGTACCTGCTCGCCGGTGGCAGCAAGGACATGGCAGGCGACGAGGTCGGCATCACCGGTGAGGGCGCCGAGGAGAAGCTCGCGGGCATCAACGCGCTGGCGCTGGCCGAAGCGGAGCGCCCGCTGGTCGGCGGCCCCGACGAGATGGGCGTCATCGACCCCGAGGTGCTGTGGGCCTGCACCTCCTGCGGCGCCTGCGTCGAGCAGTGCCCGGTGGACATCGAGCACGTCGACCACATCGTCGACATGCGCCGCTACCAGGTGCTGATCGAGTCGAACTTCCCGACCGAGCTCGGCGGGATGTTCAAGAACCTGGAGAACAAGGGCAACCCGTGGGGCCAGAACGCCAAGGACCGGCTGAACTGGACCGAGGACCTGGACTTCGAGGTCCCCGTCTTCGACGGTGAGCTCGAAGACGACACCGAGTACGTGTTCTGGGTCGGCTGCGCGGGCGCCTTCGAGGACCGCGCCAAGAAGACCACCCGCGCCGTCGCGGAACTGCTGCACATGGCCGGGGTCAAGTACACCGTGCTCGGCGGCGAGGAGACCTGCACCGGCGACCCGGCGCGGCGCGCGGGCAACGAGTTCCTGTTCCAGATGCTCGCCCAGCAGAACGTCGAGGTGCTGAACTCGGTGTTCGAGGGCCGCGAGCCCGGCAAGCGCAAGATCGTCGCGACCTGCGCGCACTGCTTCAACAGCCTCGCCAACGAGTACTCGCAGCTCGGCGGGAACTTCGAGGTCGTGCACCACACCCAGCTGCTGAACAAGCTGGTGCGGGAGAAGCGCCTCGTCCCGGTCGCCCCGATCGCCGAGGACGTCACCTACCACGACCCCTGCTACCTGGGCCGCCACAACAAGGTCTACACGCCGCCGCGCGACCTGGTCGGCGCCTCCGGCGCGAACTTCCGCGAGATGCCGCGGCACGGCGACCGCTCCATGTGCTGCGGCGCCGGCGGCGCCCGGATGTGGATGGAGGAGCGCACCGGCAAGCGCATCAACGTGGAGCGCGTGGACGAGGCGCTGGGCACCGCGCCCCAGAAGATCGCGACCGGCTGCCCGTTCTGCCGCGTGATGCTCAACGACGGCCTCACCGCCCGCCAGAACGAAGGGGCGGCTTCGGAGAGCGTCGAGATCGTCGACGTCGCGCAGCTGCTGCTGTCCTCGGTCAAGCGCGGTGGCGACGGCGCCTCCGCCCCGGTCGCCGACGGCTCCGCGGAGACCGGCGGTGCTGAGACCGGTGGCGAGGCCGAAGCCAACGGCAAGGCCGACGTCCCCACCGACGCCGAGCCGACCGGCACCCCCCTCCCGGACCAGGACAAGTCCGAGAACTGATCCGCACCGAACGAAGAAGGGGCAGGCCCGCGCGGGCCTGCCCCTTCTCGTTTCAGCACCGCCCGAAGCTCACATCGCCTGCAACGCGGCCGTCGATTCCACCAGCCCGTCGCGCCCCAACACGTGCCGGTCGTCCGGATCCGGCAGATCGAGCACGTCGATCAGCGGCTCGTAGCCTTTGACCAGGCAGTCCCGCACCGCCCTCAGCATCAGCTCGCGCGTGCGATCGAGGTTCCGCGGATCGAGGTCCGGGCGGTTCCGCTGCGTGTTCCGGAACGTCTCGTCCAGGATCTGATCCGTCCACTTGGCCTGCACGAGCCCCGCCTGCGCGAGCCTGATCAGCAAGTCCCGCAGCGTGCTCGGGTACAGGACATCGGCGTCGTAGACGACGGTGAACGCCACGGTCAGTCGAGTCCCATCTCCTGGGTGAGCCGGGTCAGCTCGTCGGCGGCCTCGCGGCGACGCTTGTCGTCCTCGCGCAAGTAGGCGAGGACCGACTCAGCCCGGACTCGGCGATGCGTGCCGACCTTCCGATGGTCGATCTCCCCGGCTTCCAGCAGCCCGACCAGGAACGGACGCGACACGTTGAGCATCTCCGCCGCCTGCTGAGTGGTCAGCTCGGCATGGGACGGCACGACGGACACGCCGGTACCCGCTGCCATGTGGGCGAGCACGCGGGCCAGCAGTTCGACAGCGCCACGGGGGACGACCAACGTTTCGCACCCGTCGTCCTCCACGACGAGCGGAATGCGGCGCTGATCTTGATGCCTGCCGAGGTAGCCCTTGATCCGTTGCAGCGCTTCGTCAGCGACGGCCGCATCGGCCCCGTCAGGTTGGATCGGGTCGAGCGCGAGCGAGTTCATGCCGAATCCCTCCTGTACGACGGCTGGAACCGAACCATCTCCAGACCACATGCAGTATCCGCAACAAACGAAACAAACGTAATACTCGCACCGAGAAGGAGGGGCAGGCCCGCGGTGGGCCTGCCCCTCCTCCGTTCGGTCCGACCCCGGTGAGGTGGCGGGGTTCGCGACCGGGTCGCGCGGTGCGCGTTCGTCAGCCGGCGATCTTCCCGGCGACGAAGTCGCTCACCGGCATGCCCTTGTGCCAACCGGCCTTGCTGTTGCCGTTGCCGACGCCGTTGCCGTTCACCCCGCTCTGGTGCACGCCCACGTTGGTGCCGTCCTGGTTGTTGGTGACGTACCCGTCGGCGAGCGCCGCGGGGGCGGCGAGGGCGCTCAGGCCGAGCATGATTCCGGCGGTGGCTGCGGTCTTCGCGAACTTCGAGAGCTGCATGACTACCTCTCCGTCGTCCTGTGGGTGTGGCGCCGAGCTGTGTCGATCGCCGAATCCAGTCCTACGGGGTGAAGGTCGACTCAGCGCGCTCCACGTCGATCTGCCACCCGTCCCGGTGGTCCTAATCGCGAGAACGGGGGGACTTCGACACCACTGGCCACGAGCGGTGATCAGCCCCCGGGCCGGGTGGCCGCGACCGCGATCGACCTGAGCGCACCGCGGCGCGGAGCGGCGGACACCGCACGCGCGAAGGCGCCCCGGGGGGTGCCCGGGGCGCCTTCGAGACGGGTGGAGGGGGAGCGGTCAGCTGCCCATCTCCTCCAGGGAACGGCCGTTGGTCTCCTTGAGGTAGCGGAGCACGAACACCAGCGAGATCAGCGCGAACGCCGCGTACATGAAGTACGTCGCGGGCAGGTTCCAGTCCCGCAGGCTCGGGAAGCTGACCGTGACCAGCCAGTTCGCCACCCAGTTCGTCATGGTGCCGACGGCCAGCGCCGCGGCGCGGATGCGCGGCGGGAACATCTCGCCGAGCAGCACCCACAGCACCACGCCCCACGAGGCGGCGAAGAACAGCACGAACGCGCTCGCCGAGATCAGCGCGACCACGCCCCAGTTCGGTGGCAGCACCGCGTCCTCGCCGACGACCTCCGCGAAGCTGAACGCCCAACCGGTGACCGCCAGCGAGACGGCCATGCCGATCGAACCGATCACCAGCAGCGGCTTCCGCCCGATCTTGTCGACCAGCGCGATCGCGATAAACGTGCCGACGATGTTCACGATCGAGGTGAACAGGCTCAGCAGCAGCGAGCTGCTCTCCTCGATGCCGACGGACTGCCACAGCGAGGACGAGTAGTAGAAGATCACGTTGATGCCGACGAACTGCTGCAGCGCGGCGATGGCCATGCCGACCCAGACGATCGGCAGCACGCCGAACCCGCCGCGCAGGTCCGAGAACCGCGGCTTGCGCTCGCCGAGCACCCGCCGGATCTCGGCGATCTTGCCGTCCACGTCGCCCGGCTCGATCCCGCTGAGGACCTCGCGGGCCTTGTCGTCCCGGCCGGCGGCCACCAGGTAGCGCGGCGACTCCGGGATCATCGAGGCCAGCACCAGGTACACCAGCGCGGGCACCGCCGCGACGCCGAGCATCCACTGCCAGGCCTGCAGCGGCCCCAGCTCGTTGGAGGCGCTGCCGCCCGCGGCCTCGGCCAGCCCGTAGTTGACCAGCTGGGACAGCGCGATGCCGAGCACGATCGCCAGCTGCTGCAACGAGGTCAACCGGCCGCGGTACGCGGCGGGCGCGACCTCCGCGATGTAGGCGGGCGCGATCACCGACGCGATGCCGATGGCGATGCCGCCGACGATGCGCCAGATCGCCAGGTCCCAGATGGCGAACGGGACGGCGGAGGCGATCGCGCTGATCACGAACAGCACCGCGGCGATCTGCATGACCCGGATCCGGCCGATCCGGTCGGCCAGTCCACCGGCGATGCCGGCACCGACCGCCGACCCCAGCAGCGCCGAGGAGACGACCAGCCCCGTCATCGCGGAACCGACCTGGAAGTAGCTCTGGATGGCGTCGACCCCACCGTTGATCACCGAGGTGTCGTAGCCGAAGAGGAAACCGCCGAGCGCCGCCGCGCTCGCGATCATCACGACGTGCCCCAGGTGCCCGGTCGAGGCACCGGGGTCGCGCGACTGCGTAACCGACATCGAGTTCTCCTGTGCCCGCTCGCCGGTCTGCCTCGCTGCACACCTGGGGAGAGCGCCGGGCTCTGGGGACTTTAGGGTCTGAACCACCTCTTTTCTTCCTCGATTCAGGGTGAGGATGCTCACCGTGGCGACTGAATCGGTCACGTGGTAGTCGCGTGCGCACGCAACGTTGCCGCACGAGCCCTCCTGCCTGCGAGAACAGGACATTCCACGCCGAGGGCGGGCCGTTCGGCGAACGGCCCGCCCTCGGCGGCACGGCGTGCGGAGGCGTCAGTCGCGGCGGGTGTCGACCCGCTGGAAGTTCAGGTGCGCGCGCGACGGCGTGGGCCCGCGCTGGCCCTGGTACCGGGAACCCGCGCGGGTAGTGCCGTACGGGTGCTCCGCGGGGCTGGAGAGCCGGAACAGGCACAGCTGCCCGATCTTCATGCCCGGCCACAGCGTGATCGGCAGGTTCGCCACGTTCGACAGTTCGAGGGTGATGTGCCCGGTGAACCCGGGGTCGATGAACCCGGCGGTGGAGTGCGTGAGCAACCCGAGCCGGCCCAGCGAGGACTTGCCCTCCAGCCGCCCGGCCAGGTCGTCCGGCAGCCGCACCGCTTCGAAGGTGGAGCCGAGCACGAACTCGCCGGGGTGCAGCACGAACGGATCTTCGCCGGTGACCTCCACGGGCGAGGTCAGCTCGTCCTGCTGCTGCGAAGGATCGATGTGGGTGTACTTCGAGTTGTCGAAGACCCGGAAGAAGCGGTCCAACCGGACGTCGATGCTGGACGGCTGGATCATGGCGACGTCGAACGGTTCGAGTTCGAGTCGTCCTTGGTCCAGCTCTGCACGCAGGTCCCGGTCGCTCAGCAGCACGTGGGCAAGCGTATCCGGAGGCCCCCTGGCGATCTTCGGCCGCCTGCCGTGCTAGAGTTGGCCGCGCCGGGAACGGCGAGTGCGGATGTAGTTCAATGGTAGAACATCAGCTTCCCAAGCTGAATACGCGGGTTCGATTCCCGTCATCCGCTCAGAACACGAAGGCCCAGGTCATCGGCAGGATTTCCCCGCCGAGCCTGGGCCTTCGTCGTTTCCCGGAGACGGGACCTCAGCGCCCCTCCTGATCCGCGCGGCCGGCGGGTTCCGGGGCGAGGACCTGGCGCCAGTACCCGGTGACGCTGCGGCGCACCTGATCGACGTCGACGCCACCCGGGTCCAGCAGCAGTTGCAGGGCGATCCCGCGCAGCTGTCCGACGATGGCGACCGCGACATCGTCGGGATCGAGGCCGGGATCGACGACACCGCCCGCGATGCCGGCCTCGACGTCGGCGCGCAGGTCGGCGCGGAAGGCGGCGTCGCGCTCGCGGAAGATCGGGGCCAAGTCGGGTTGAGAGGTGGCTTCGTGCCGCGCACTCCGCTCGTCCTCGTCCACGGCAACCCCGAGACGGCGACCATCTGGGGACCGCTCATCGGGGAACTCGATCGGACCGACGCGGTGGTCCTGTCCCCGCCCGGGTTCGGCGTCCCCGCGCCCCGCAGCTTCGACTCGTCGATGACGGCCTATCGAGGCTGGCTGGCGTCCCAGCTGGAGCTGTTCCGCGCCCCGGTGGACCTGGTGGGTCACGACTGGGGCGGAATCCACGTCGCGGCCCTGGCGATGAGCCGTCCGGACTTGATCCGCAGCTGGGCCTCCGATGCGCTCGGCGTGTTCGCGCCCGACTACGAATGGCATCCGCGGGCGCAGGTGTGGCAGCAGGAGGGGCCGGGGGAAGCCTCGGTGCGGGAGTTGTGGGGCGGCGATCTGGAGCAGCGCCTCGCGGTCGCGTCGGCCCTCGGCATGACCGGCCGCATGGCGGAGCGGGTCGCGGCGGGCATGGATCCCGAGATGGGTCGCGCCGCCCTCAAGCTGTTGCGGTCGGCACGACAGCCCGCGATGTCCGAAGCAGGGCGGCTGCTGCCGAGCGCCGCGGAACGTCCGGGGCTCGCCCTCATCGCCGTCGACGACTTCGAGCGAGCCAGCGGGACGCTGGTGCAGCACGAGTGGGCGGCGCGGCGAGCAGGCGCGCGAACAGCGCATCTCGAAGGCGTGGGCCACTGGTGGCCCGAGGAGACGCCGGCGCCGGTCGCCGAGGCCCTGACGAACTTCTGGGCAGAGCTGCCGGACCCCGAACAGATCTAGTTCGACAGCGCCCCGGGCCGGACGCGACGAACGGCGACGCCGCGCGCCGCGCCCGGATCCTCCGCTCAGCACCCGGAACGCGGACTGATTCCCGTCATCCGCTCCCACGATGCGAAGGCCCAGCTCGCACGATGTCCACATCGGAGCTGGGCCTTCGTCGTACCTGCGGTCGTCCCGGTTCAGCGGGGCGGCACGAGGCGGTCGAGCTCGTCGAGGACGCGGCGCCACGGGATCTGCTGGCCGAGCCCGCTGCGCGGTTCGTGCGCGGCCCACCACCGCTCGCCGGTCAGCAGGTGCACGCCCGCGTCCTGCAGCGCCGAGGTGTGCCACTTCCACGCCGGGTGGCGGTGGTGCGCGGCGTTGACCGTGGGGAACACGACCACCGGCGCCGTGCCCGCGCCGACCGCTTCGACCGCGGTGGTCAGCGCTTGGCTGTCGCCGAGGCCGAGCGCGAGCTTGCTGACCGTGTTCGCCGTCGCCGGGCACACCAGGTAGCAGTCGATCGGCGGGTGCGGGCTGGGTTCGGACGGCATCCGCGACGCCACCCGGCACGGCAGGCCGGTGAGCTCCGCGATCCGGTCGAGTTCCCCGGAAGCCGCGAGCCACGCGCCCGCGGTCGGGGTGAGCGTCACCGCGACCCGCCAGCCGCGGGACAGCGCGGGTTCGACCAGCTCGGCGCGGATGTGCTCCACCCCGCCCGCGGCCGAGCCGATCAGGGCCAAGGTGCGCGTCGTGTCGATCATGCCGCCATCATCGCCGACGCCGCCGCCCCGCGCGCCGGTCCGATCAGATCGGCGGCCGCGGGTCGTACTGGATGCCGCGGCGCACCTCGCGGGCCCGCTCCACCCCGGCGAGCCGGGACACCAGGTGCAGCGCCAGGTCGATGCCCGCCGAGATCCCCGCCGCGGTGACCAGGTCGCCGTCGTCGACGAAGCGGTCGTCCGGGCGCACCCGCGCGGTCGGCTCCAGTTCCGCCAGCAGCTCCAGCGAGCGCCAGTGCGTCGTCGCGGGACGCCCCGCCAGCAGGCCCGCCGCGGCGAACACCAGCGAACCGGTGCACACGCTGGTCAGCAGCGGGACCGCGGCGCGCTGCTCCCGCACCCACGCGAGGTGCTCCGCGTCGCGCAGCATCGGCCGGGTGCCCTGGCCGCCGGGGTGCAGCAGCACGTCGAGCTCCGGCACATCGGCGAACGAGTGTCCTGATCGGACGGTCAGGCCCTTGGCGCACGCGATCTCACCGCCGTCGGGGGAGAACGTGCGCACCTCGTAGCCGTCCGCGGGGAACGTCCGCGTCCAGAACGACAGGACTTCCCACGGCCCGAGCGCGTCGAGCTCCTCCACGTCCGGGAACAGCAGGATCCCGATCTGCTTCGCCATGCCGTGCTCCTCACCTCGTGCCCGCGACCGCTCCGGTCCCGCGCGGCGCCGCTGCTGGAGGAGTCGCTCCGGCGGCGCGGAAGGTTCCCGGGGAACCCGGTTCAGCCGCGCACGTGCTGGGCGGCGGTGCGGGCGGCGGCCTGCACGGCCCGCCGGTCCACGCGCGTCGGTTCCCGGTCGCGCAGCACCTCCTCGCCCGCCACCCAGACGTCGCGCACGCAGCGGGAACCGGCCGCCCACACCAGGTTCGACAGCAGCTGCTCGTCAGGGGTGTCGATGCCGGTCGCGAACGCCGGGTCGTCCACGTCCAGGTGCACGACGTCGGCCCAGCTCCCCGGTTCCAGCGAGCCGATGTCGTCGCGGTGCAGCGCGGCCGCCCCGCCCCTGGTCGCGGCGAGCAGCGCGCCCGGTGCGGTCAGCGCCATCGCGTCCCCCGTGGACAGCCGGGCCAGCATCACCGACAGCTGCACCTCTTCCCACAGGTCCAGGTCGTCGTTGCTGGACGGGCCGTCGGTGCCCAGGCCGACCGGGATTCCCGCAGCGAGCAGGTCGACCAGCCGCGCGGTACCGGAGGCGAGCTTCGCGTTCGAACCGGGGCAGTGCGCGATGCCCGTCCCGCGGTCGGCGAACAGCTCGATGTCCGCGTCGGACAGGTGCACGCAGTGCGCGGCCAGCACCCGGCCGTCCAGCACGCCCAGCGAGTCCAGCAGCGCGGGCACCGAGCCGTGGCGCTCCCGCTGCTCCCGGTCCTCGTCGGCGGCTTCGGCGACGTGCGTCTGCACCAGGGCTCCGCGCTGCTGCGCGGATTCCCCGATGCGGCGCAGCGCTTCCGGCGGCAGCGTGTAGGCGGAGTGCGCGCCGTAGCCGAGCTCGATCCGGTCGGCGGGCCCGAACCGCAGGCCGTCCGCGTCGATCCAGCGGTCGACGGCCTCGACCATGCCCTGCCAGGAACCCATGCCCTCCAGGCCGGGCGCGGAGATCACGGCCGGGCCGAGCACCACCCGGGAGCCGACGGCCAGCACCGCTTCGGCCACGGACTCGCCGGAGAAGTACATCTCGGCGCTGGTGGTCACCCCGGCGCGCAGCATCTCCACCGAGCCGAGCTCCATGCCGGCGCGGACGTCGGCGGGCCGCAGCCGCGCCTCCGCGGGCCAGATCACCTCGCGCAGCCAGCGCAGCAGCGGCAGGTCGCCGCCCATGCCGCGCAGCAGCGTCATCGGGCTGTGCGCGTGCGCGTTGATGAGGCCGGGCAGCAGGATCCCGCCGCATTCGCGCACCGCGGTCTCCTGCGCGCGCGGCGGTGCGCCCTCGCGCGGGCCGCAGTAGCCGATGCGGCCGTGCTCGTCGACGTCCACGACGGCGTCGCGGATCACCGAGCAGTCGGCGTCGCAGGGAACGGCGATCGGGGCGTGCAGGCGCAAGGCGGTCGGCATGCGCGCATTCTGCCGCAGCGGCGCACCGCCGGGGAAAGCCGGTCGCATGAAGTCCACTGTGGACATACCGGTGCGGTGCGACCGGCCCGCTCACCCGCGGGTGATCAGTCCTCCATGAGACCGCTGCGCCACGCCCACGACGCCGTCTCCACCCGGTTCCGCGCGCCGATCTTCGTCTGCGCCGCCGCGAGGTGGGTCTTCACCGTGGACAGCGACATGAACAGCTCGCCGCCGATCTCCACGTTCGTCAGGCCGCGCGCGGTGGCCCGCACCACGTCCAGCTCCCGCTCGGTCAGCTCCTCCCGCAGCGGTTGCACCCCGCGCCGCGGCCGCTCCGGCGGCTTCGAGAAGTGCTGCAGCAGCCGCACCGTGATCTGCGGCGACACCAGCGCGTCCCCGCGCGAGGCCGCGTTGATCGCCTCGATCAGCAGCGCCGGACCCGCGTCCTTGAGCAGGAAGCCGCTCGCCCCGTTCGCCAGCGCCGAGGCCACGTACTCGTCCAGGTCGAAGGTGGTCACCACGACCACCTTGATCGGATCGGTGGCGTCCGGGCCCGCGAGCTGCTTGGTGGCCTCCAGGCCGTCCAGCCCGGGCATCCGGATGTCCATCAGGCACACGTCCGGGCGCAGCTCCCGCGCCTTCTTCACCGCGTCGAGCCCGTTGGAGACGTCGGCGACGACCTCGATGCCGTCCTGCGACTCCAGGATCATCCGAAAACCGGCCCGCACCATCTCCTGGTCGTCCGCGATCAGCACCCGGATCATCGGTTTCCCCTCCTCGTCGTGCACCGCGCGCTCAGCCGGCGTCGCGTTCGGCCAGCGGGAGCCACGCCTCGACCCGCCAGCCGGCGCCCGGCACCGGTCCTGCGCTGAAGCGGCCGCCGAGCAGTTCGATCCGCTCGCGCATGCCGACGAGACCGTATCCTCCGGAGCCACCCGCCGGTGCGGCGCGGCTGCCGGAACCGTTGTCGGTGACGCGGATGTGCACGTGCTCCTGCGGAGACCGCACCACCACCTGGATCTCGGTGGCGTCCGGGGCGTGCTTGCCCGCGTTCGTCACCGACTCCTGCACCAGGCGCAGCGCGGAGCGGGCGACCTCCTGCGGCACCTCCTGGTCCAGTTCGACCCGCAGCGACACCTTCGGGCCAGCGCCCTCGGCGAGCGCGGTGAGGTCGGCGGCGAGGTCGGTGGTGGCCTGCTCGGTAACGCCGCTGGTGCCCGCGGGTTCCGCGCCGCGCATGCTCGCCACCAGCCTGCGCATCGCCACCAGCGCTTCGGTGCCGCTGCCCGCGATGCGCTCCATCGCCTCCACGGCCGCCTCCGGTTTCTGCGCGGCCACCATCTGCGCGGCCTGCGCCTGCACCACGATCCCGGTGACGTGGTGGGCGACCACGTCGTGCAGCTCCCTGGCCAGCGCCAGCCGTTCCGCCTGCTGCGCCTGCTCCACCGCGCTCTCCACCGTGCGAGTCCTCTCCCCATCCCTGGCCCGGAAGTACAGCCCGGAACCGACGGCCAGCACCAGCAGCAGGCCACCCAGCATCAGCAGGTCCAGCGCGGAGCCGCGGCCCCAGAAGAACGGGCTGTCGGGGACCACCGCCGCCGCCACCAGCACCGCGCCGACCAGCACCGAACAACCGAACACCGCCCGCCGCCTGGAGGCGTAGCGGACCAGGTACGCCATCATCAGCATCCCGGCCGCGACCGCCGTCACCGGAACGTCGTCCATCAGCCCGGCGTGCGTCGGCCAGTTCCCGACCACCCGGGCCGCGCCGCCCATGCACAGCGCCCCGGTCGCGCCCAGCAGCGTGATCTCCACCGGTCGCAGCGGCGTCAGCACCGACAGCGCGGCCAGCACCAGCGACCCCAGCAGCGGCACCAGGGTTTCCGCCGTCCCCTCGAACGCGGTCCCGGTGTCCAGGAACAGCAGCACCGACAGCGCGGCGATCATCGGCCACTGGCGGCGCAGCAGCTCCCGCAGCGGCGTCGAGGCCGTGCTGAGCTGCCAGCCGCGCACGTACGTCCCGGTGCCCACCGCCAGCATCAGCTGCAGCACCCCGAGGGCGACGAACTGCCCGCCCGCGGAGGGCATGTTCCCGCGCAGGTACACCGAACCGATGCACGCCAGCACGAGCCCGGCGGTGACCGGCAGCGCCTTCATCGGCGGCAACCGGCGGTGCGCGAACAGCACCAGCAGCATCAACGCCAGGTTCTCGGTGGCCAGGATCGCTTCCAGCCCCACCGAGGGCGGTGCGGCGCCGGCGATCCGGATCACCGCGCTGGAGAGCACCAGCACGGCCGCGGCGGCGGCCGAGCACACCACCGGATGCCGGCGCCCCCGCACCGCCAGCAGCGCGAGCAGCGCGGCACCGGGCACGGCGATCGGCGCGGTGCCGCCGTGCTGGATCAGCAGCACCACGTCCGCGGAACACGACAACGTCATCAGCGCGGCGAGGAACCACGGCGCCCGCAGGAGACGACCGAGTCGCTGCGCCGACATCTCGGGCGTCGGGCTGGAACTCACGACGCGACCCTAATCCCCGGTACCCGCGGGAGGTCCCGGCCGAATGGTCCGAAACCTCGCCCGATCGGACATCGAACGGTGTCCGCCCGACCGACGCGCCGCACCGCCACCGCACGAGAACGTGTTCCCCGGAAGCGCAGTGGCGGCCGGTGCGGACCGGCCGGCGGAAGGAGATCGCGGTGGCGGCTGCACCGGAACACCCCTCGACGGCCCTGCTGGAGGCGCGGAACCTGACCACGTTCCCGCAGCTGTTCGGCGTGGACTTCGCACTGGCCCGCGGAACGGTCGCCGCGCTCGACGGCCCGTCCCGCGAGCCGAAGACGTGGTTGCTGCAGGTGCTCGCCGGACTGCGCCGCCCGGACGCGGGGGCGGTGCTGTTCGACGGGGTGCGCATCGACGAACTCGGCGATCACGAGCTGCGGGAGGTGCGGCAGCGCCGCTTCGGGTTCCTGTTCGCCGACGGGATGCTGGTCCCCGAGCTGACCACCGCGGAGAACTGCGCGCTGCCGCAGATGCTGGCCGGGGCCGACCGGGCCGCGGCGATGGACCGCGCCGCGGGGATGCTGCGCGACTTCGGCCTGGAGCGGGTGCGGGACCGCTTCCCCGGGCAGCTCTCCGCCGCCCAGGCGGAACGGCTGACCGTGGCGCGGGCGATGGCCCACCGGCCCAGCGTGATCTTCGCGGACTCCCCGGAGCTGACCGCGTCCACCACCGCCGAGCTGCTGGACGCGGCCCGCGCCCACGGCATCGCGGTGGTGCTGGCGACCGCGGACCCCGCGCTGCTCGCCCGCGCCGAGCAGGTGCTGCGGCTCGGCGAGCGCGCGCCGGAGCTCGCGGTCGCGGCTTGACCGGAAGTAGGAGGTGGACCGGCCGTTCGGCCGATCCGGCCGACCCGGCCGGGCGGTGAAGCTGGTGGGGATCGCCGACCCGGAGGTACCACCATGCTGACCATCGCCGCCACCGCGCTCGGCACCATCGGAGCGGTCGCCGTGCTGCTGCTGATGGCCGTGAGCTCGCTGCTGCCCGACGTCGTCGAGCACCGCGGCCGCGCCCTGCTCACCCCGAAGGTGCACGACGCGGCCTGACCACTCCCCGCACCGCCCGCGCACCCCGCCCGTCGGCGGAGCGACCGGGCCCGCGCAGTCAGACCCGGTCGAAGATCAGGTCGTGGATCTCCCGGCCCTCGTCGTGGGCGCGGCTCTCGAACTTGGTGACCGGACGCCACTCGGGCCGCGGAGCCCAGCCGCCCGGCTCGGCCGCGTACCGGTTGCGCAGCTCCGGTTCCGCCGAGCACACCTCCATCATCTGCTCGGCGTAGTTCTCCCAGTCCGTCGCCAGGTGCACGTACCCGCCGGGCGCGAGCCGGGAGGCGATCAGCGCGATCGTCTCCGGCTGCACCAGCCGCCGCTTGTGGTGGCGCTTCTTCGGCCACGGGTCCGGGAAGAAGATCCGCACCCCGGCCAGCGACCCCGGCGGCACGTGCTCGCGCAGCAGCACCACCGCGTCGCCGCGCAGCAGCCGCAGGTTCGACAGCTCCAGGTGCTCGGCTCGCAGCAGCAGCTGCGCCAGCCCCGGCTTGTAGACCTCCACGGCGAGGTGGTCGACCTCGGGCGCGGCGGCCGCGAGCTGCGCGGTGCTCTCACCCATGCCGGAACCGATCTCCAGCACCAGCGGGGCCTCGCGCCCGAACCAGGTCGCCGCGTCCAGCGGCCCGGCGGGCAGCGCGTCCACCGAGTCGCCCATCGAGGGCCAGTGCCGGTCCCACGCCCGCTGCTGGCCGACGGTCATCCGCTCGCCGCGCTGGACGTAGCTGACGATCGTGCGCCGGTGCTGGACCTGCTGGTCAGAAGTGCTCATCGAGAGGTGAGTATCGCAAACCCGCCGGGCAGGGCCGCTACCAGGATTCGACGACCGGCAGCGCGGCGAGCAGCCCGCCGGTGCCGCTGAGCGGCAGCGGCGGCGGCGGACCGTCGGTGTGGGCGGCGACGACCTCGACCCAGCCGGGGTGGTCGTCGGTGAGCGCGACGGTCGTCGGCGCGTGCCTGGTGCCGCGTTCGGACGGCGCGTACTCCCAGTACCCGGTCTCGCCGGTGCCCGCCCACGGCACGAACACCCAGCCGTCGCGGCTGGTCAGCAGCCGGTGCACGTCGTCCTCGAAGGCGAACCCCTCGGCTCGGGAGGACAGCTCGCCGCGGTCCAGCGCCCGCAGCCACCACGGGGCGGGCAGCCTGCTCGCCGAGCCGTGCAGCTTGCGGTAGAGGTCGAGGACCTTCTGCTCCGCGGCGGTGTGGATCCAGCTCCGGCGCAGCGAGGCGGGAGCGGCGGCTTCGGCCACCACGGGGTGCGCCTCCGTGGCCAGCGACCACTCCAGCCGGGGAACCGGTTCGAGGAGCACGTCGGTCTGGTCGCGCCGGGAGCGCGGCGGGTCGCGCCGCTCCGGCGAGCACTCGGTCGAATGCACCATGGCCCACCTCTCTGCTGTTGGGGGAAGCACGCGGACCGCTGTGGCGGTCCGACGTGGCGCATGCACCTCAGCGACGTTGGTGTGGAGGCACGCGTCCTGCCTTATCCATTACCACAGGCAGACGATCATGTGAAGTTTCCACCACGAGTTGTGAACCATCGCATATCGGACTCGTTCGAGTGGTCGAGTCGACAGCGGGGCCGGAAGGCGGTGCAGTGGAGACGTGGAACGCACCGTGCAACAGGTCGAGGTGGACGGCGGGGTCGCCGTCGGCCTCGACGGGTCGCCGTCCTCGCTGCGCGCGCTGGACGTGGCCGCGCACGAGGCGGAGCTGCGCTCGGCGGTGCTGCACGTGGTGCGGGCGTGGAGCATGCGCACGGCGCCGCGGCCCGCGGACTGCCCGCCGGGGGCGGTGCCGAGCATGGACGCCTACCAGCGATCGGTGGACGAGTCGGCGGAGCGGATCGTGCGGGACCGGCTGGGCGCGGAGCCCCGGATCCCGGTGCAGCGGCACATCGCGCACTCCCCGTCACCGCAGGCGCTGCTGTCGGCTTCCCGCGGCGCGGACCTGCTGGTGGTGGGCCACCGCGGTCGCGGCGGCTTCGCCGGCCTGCTCCTCGGCTCGGTCGCCGAGCAGTGCGTCCGCCACGCGGCCTGCCCGGTCCTGGTGGTCCGGCCGGCCATCTGACGAAGTCCTCCGGCACTTGCCGCGCGCGGACGGCGCCTCCCGCGCGGAGGCGGTGGCGGACGCGGCGAAGGCGCGGCGGGACGGACCAAGATCAACGGGGAAAAGCACAGGGCCCGGGCCATCCCCCGAATGACAGCCCGGGCCCTCCCCCGTCCCGACCGCCGGCGCCCCCGAGCGCTGGTGCAGTCGGTCGATTCTGTTGTGCCGCACGGTCTTCGCGCCTCGCGAGCGCTGGACCGCCCCGGAGGTGTCGAGCCGGGCCCGGCACCTTGGTCCCTGATCCGCCGCGGTCGGGTTCCGATGCCCCGGAGGACGGCCGATGGTGCGGCCGAAGCGGTTTCCGGTCGGAACTGCGATCACGGCTCGATCTTGCCGAGATCTTATCTTCCGGCGTGATCAGCCTCTCGGGCGGGCCGGGTAACGCCGTGGCGTCCGCCGCATCCGCCGCTCAGGCGTCTCGGCGCTGCACCGCGAAGATCGCCGCGCCGAGCGAGACCACCGCGAACGCCGCGAAGTACGCCAGCGAGGCCCACGGTCCCAGCGGCACCGAGCTCGGGTCGTCGAAGGTCGTCAGGAAGCGGCTGCCGACGTTGAACGGCATCCACTGCACCAGGTCGGAACCGATGTTGGGGATCAGTGCGATGAGCGATTCGCCGAGCAGCACCCACACGATCAGCAGCGTCACCGCGCCCGCGGTCTGCCGCAGCAGCGTCCCGACGCCGAGGGCGAGCACGGCGGTCACCGCGAACACCGGACCGGCGCCCGCGACCTCGCGGATCCGGTCGGCGCTGTCCAGCGCCAGTTCGGGCCCGGGGGCGAGCAGCTGGGCGAGCCCCCAGGAACCGAAACCGGCCAGCTCGCCCAGCACGAAGCCGGTGACGCCGACGACGGCGGCCTTCGACAGCAGCACCGAGGCCCGGTCGGGCACGGCCTGGAACGTGGCGCGGATGGTGCCGAAGCGGTATTCGGTGGTGATCGCCAGCACGGCCATCACGAGCACGACCATCAGCCCGAACTGGTGGCCGGACATGGCCCCGCTGACGGAGAGTCCCTCGTCGGCGGAGGCGGCCATGGCACCGGTGAAGGCGATGGGCAGCCCGACGGCGAGCGCCGCGCACCACCAGGGCGACCGGGTGGAGAACAGCTTGGTGCGTTCCACGGCGAACAGCGTCATCGGGCGTCCCTCCCAGCGGTGGCGAGCGCGTCGCCGAAATCGGTCTGGTATTCCACGGCGTCCCCGGTGATCTGCATGAACGCCTCTTCGAGCGAGCCGCGCTGCGGGGACAGCTCGTGCAGCACGACGCCGTGCCTGGCGGCGATCTCGCCGACCCGGTCGCTCTCGGCGCCGGTGACGACGATCGTGTCGGGCGTCGTCGGGTCGGCGGGCTTCGCGAGGACGCCGTCGGCGGTGAGCAGGTCGCGCAGCCGCGCGGCCTGCGGGGAGCGGACGGTCAGCGAGGTGAGCCCGGCGCCCGCGACGAACTCGTCGGTGCTGCACTGGGCGATCAGCTCGCCCTTGCCGACCACGACGAGCTGCTCGGCGGTCAGCGACATCTCGGTGAGCAGGTGGCTGGAGACGAACACGGTGCGGCCCTCGTCGGCGAGCCTGCGCATGAAGCGGCGGATCCAGTGGATGCCTTCGGGGTCGAGCCCGTTGACCGGCTCGTCGAACAGCAGGATCTTCGGGTCGCCGAGCAGGGCGGCGGCGATGCCGAGCCGCTGCGACATGCCGAGGGAGAACCCGCCGGCGCGCTTCCCCGCGACCTCGCCGAGCCCGACCATGTCGAGGACCTCGTCGACGCGGCTGACCGGGATCCGGTTGGACCGGGCGAGCCAGCGCAGGTGGGCGTGCGCGGAACGGTTCGGGTGCACCCACTTGGCGTCGATGAGCGCGCCGACGGTGCGCAGCGGTTCGCGCAGCTCGCGGTACTGCTTGCCGTCGACGCGCACGGTGCCCGAGGTCGGCCGGTCCAGGCCGAGGATCATGCGCATCGTGGTGGACTTGCCCGCGCCGTTGGGGCCGAGGAAGCCGGTGACGGTGCCGGGTCGCGCGGTGAACGACAGGTCGTTGACCGCGACCTTCGATCCGTACCGCTTGGTGAGGCCTTCCGCCTCGATCATGGTGACCTCCGAGTGCTGGGCGCGCCTCGGCGGTGGTCCGGGCGCCGAGGTGAACTCTGCCCGGTGCGGCGGGTCCGGCACCTCGGTCGTCCGGCCACGGCGGCTGAGCCGTTCGGCCCGTTCCGGCAGGTGCTCGCGTAGTTCTTGCGTACTACCCGCGGGCCGTTCGACCAGCCGTCGCGATCAGGGGAACCAGCGGGCGAGCGCGGCGACCACGCCGTCCTCGGTGACGGGTCCGGTGACCTCGGTGGCGGCGGCGCGCACCTCGTCGGGGGCCTGGCCCATCGCGACGCTGTGCGCGGCCCAGCGCAGCATCTGCACGTCGTTGGTGCCGTCACCGGCCGCGAAGGTGTCCTCGGTGGACACTCCGAGCTCGGTGCGCAGCTTCTCCAGCGCGGCGCCCTTGGTGACGCCGGCGGGCACCACCGTCACCCACGGCTCGTAGTGGTCGATGGTGGTGGTGCAGCCGGGGAGCTCGGCGTCGGCGAGCGCGTCGAAGACCTCCTGCGGCGCGTGGTCCTCCCAGTTCGCGATGAGCCGCGGCACGGGTGCCGAGACCAGTTCGTCGAGGGAGGCGAGCCGCTGCGGCCCGTGCAGCTGGTACTCGCGGAACAGGCTGGTGACGAGGCTGCCGGTGCCGACCTGCTCGACGGCGTAGGACGCCCCGGGCAGCAGCGGCGCGAGGCGCGCGTGCACCGGAGCGGGGTCGAACGTCTCCACGGCCAGCGCGTCGCCGGTGGCGGCGTCGAGCAGCACCGCGCCGTTGGAGCACAGCGCGACCCCACCGGTGAGGCCGAGTTCGCGCAGCACCGGCACCGTGCCGAGCATGCTGCGCCCGGTGGCGATCACGACGTGCGCGCCCGCGGCCGCGGCGCGGCGGACCGCGTCCCGCACCGGTGGCGAGATGGTCTGCGCGTCGGGGTCGAGCAGCGTTCCGTCCACGTCGAGCGCGACGAGCCTGGGCTTCCATGCGGGATCGGGCACGCCGCCCAGGCTAGCCGTCCACCAGCGCGAACGGACCGACCCGGCGGGCGGCCGCGCACCGCGCCCGGATCTCACGCGGCCGCGCAAGGCGGGGCCTCAGCGTTCGCCGAGGCGGACCAGGCCGGTCTCGTAGGCGACGATCACCGCCTGCACCCGGTCCCGGACGCCGAGCTTCGCCAGCACCCGGCCGACGTGGGTCTTCACGGTGGCTTCGGAGACGTGCAAGGTCGCGGCCAGCTCCTGGTTGTTGAGCCCCTTGCCCACCAACGCCAGCACTTCGCGCTCCCGCTCGGTCAGCACGTCGAGGGCGGCGCGGTCCCGGGCGCCGGCGGTGGAGGTGTCCAGGAACCGCTCCAGCAGCCGCCGGGTGACGCTGGGCGCGACGACCGCGTCGCCGACCGCGACGGACCGCACCGCCGCGACCAGGCCGCTCGGCTGGATGTCCTTGAGCAGGAATCCGCTCGCGCCACCGCGGAGCGCGGCCAGGGAGTACTCGTCCAGGTCGAACGTGGTGAGCACCAGGACCTTCGCGTCGCAGTCGGCGGTGATCAGCCGGGTCGCCTCGATGCCGTCCAGCACCGGCATCCGCACGTCCATCAGCACCACGTCCGGGTCGAGCCGCCGGGCGAGCCGCACGGCCTCCGCACCGTCCCCGGCATCGCCCACGACCTCGATGTCCTCGTGCGCGTCGAGCACCATGCGGAACCCCATGCGCATCAGTTCCTGGTCGTCGACGAGCAGCACCCGGATCATGGCCACCCACCCTAAGCGCCCGGAGGGCGCGGGGAACCGGTTCCCGGATGATCTCCGTGACAACCCTCGCGGGCCCTACCCGTCCGCGGCGACCGCGGGCGGCGCGCCGGACGGCGTCCCGTCGTGCCGGAGCCCGATGTGCCACAGGTCGCGCCAGAGCAGCTCCCACGGCCGCCGGGGCTCCGACACCACCCACACGGGAGTGCCCTCGTACAGCGACGGCAGGCCGGTGCGCACCGTGTCCACCCGCCGCACGGAACCGAAGTGGCGCAGGAGGAAGTCCCGCCGTCCGCCCACGTAGATCGCGCTCCGGACGTGCTCGGCGGGCCTGCCGAACGCCCAGTACCCCCGGCTCGCGCTGTGGACCTCGGTGCGGCCGTAGTGGTGCACCGCGCTCGCCACCCAGTAGTCCTCGGCGATCACCGGTGCCGCGTGCTCGCGGGCGTTGCGCTCGACGATCGCGGTGAGCTCCGGCCAGCCCACGCTGCCGGTGCCCACCAGGTCGAACCGCGGGATCAGCCCGACCGGCAGCACCGGCAACGTCGCCACGACCGCGACCAGCGCGGAGACCGCGTACAGCCGCGCGGAGAACCACCGCGCCCGGAGCTGCACGGCACCGACCGCGAACAGCAGCCCGTACGCGCCCGCCAAGTAGTACGGCCGCGATTCCGTCAGCGCCACCAGCACGGCCACCCCGAGGACCGTCCAGCCGAGGAAGCGGTACGGCCGCAGCTCCGGCGCGCGCAGCAGCCGCCAGCAGCCGAAGCACACCAGCACTCCGCCGGGAATTCCCGCGCACAGCACCACGGCGGGCAGCAGGAGCACGCCGAAGGAGCTCTCCGCGGCGACGGCCTCGCCCATGCTCAGCTGCGGCCAGCCGTGGGTGGCCTGCCACCACAGCGTCGGCGCCGCGGTGAGCAGCGCGCCCGCCGCACCGGCCCACAGCAGCGGGCGGCGCAGCAACGACCGCGGCCCGGTGCACAGCAGCACCAGCCACAGCACCAGCCACAGCACCGGGATCAGCAGCTTGACCTGCATCGCCAGGGCCGTGCAGGCGCAGGCCGCGAGCAGCAGCCGGTCCTGCCGCACGCCCTGCTCGCGCAGCCGCACCCAGCGGACCAGCGGCCACAGCACCGCGGTCCACAGCACCGGGTCGAAGGAGACGGTGGCGAGCATGTGCCCGCCCCCCAGCGTCTGCCCGGCGACCGCCCAGGCCCCGCCCGCCAGCAGCTGCGCCCGGCGATCACCGCCGAGCTCCCGCGCGAGCAGGGCCGTCAGCACGACCCCGGCGCCGGCCGCGAGCGCAGGCAGCAGCCGCAGCGCGAGCAGCGAACCGGGGAACGCGGTGTCGGCGAGCAGCGCGATCAGCGGCACCAGCGGGGGCTGGTCGACGTACCCCCAGTCCAGGTGGTGCCCGGCGGCGAGGAAGTACAGCTCGTCGGCGTAGATCCCGTAGCGGCCGCTGGTGAGCAGCAGCACCCCGGTCACGGCGGCGGCGATCAGCAGCAGCGGCCGGGTGGCGAGCGCGGGCAGCGCGGACGGCGCGGCGGCGGTACTCGGTGCGGGCGGGGGAACGAGGCGCGAACGCTCGTCGAGTGCGGGCGGCATGACCACTTCCCGGTTCGGGGCTCGGACCGGCCCAGACTCCGGCGCGGACCGCTGCACGCGCGTCCGCCTGAGCGTTGAACCCGGCACCGCCGCACGTCCCACCGGAGTAGGACGTCAGGTCATCCCGGCGACGCAGGGCGCCCGGCCGGCGGCCTGGGGGATTCGTCGACGAGTGGCCGAATCCCCGGCGACGTGCCGACGGTCGGCCCGGTGGGACGTGCGGCGTTCGCGCCGGGTCCGTCGATCAGTTCGGCGCAACCGCGTCGGAGCTCACCAGCGGCAGCACCGCGTGCACCCGCCAACCGCCCTCCGGCCGGGGTCCCGCGGTCAGCGCGCCGCCGTACAGCGCGGCCCGCTCGCGCATCCCGTCCAGCCCGTTCCCCTCGCCCGAGCCGGTTCCCGCGAGCGCGGCGGCCGAGCCCGACCCGTCGTCGCTGATCTCCAGCTCGACGACGCGGCCGTCGTTGTCTACCCGCACGACCGCCGCTCCGCCGCCGTGCTTGAGCACGTTCGTCAGCGCCTCCTGCGTGATCCGGTACACGGCGAGGCCGAGCCCCGTCGGCAGGCCCTCGACGTCCCCGGAGAGTTCGAGCCGGACCGGCAGGTCCGGGCGCCGCACCCGGTCGACCAGTTCGCGCAGGCTCACCGACCCGGGCGGCGGGGGCCAGGCCCCGCCCTCGGCCGGGTCGCGCAGCACCTCCAGCAGACCGCGCAGCTCGGCCAGCGCCGTCCGGCCCGTGTCGCCGATCGTGCGGGCCGCCCGCTCGGCCAGTTCGGGATCGGTGCGCAGCGCGTAGCTCGCCCCGTCGGCCTGCGCGATCATCACGCTGAGCGAGTGCGCGAGCACGTCGTGGATCTCGCGGGCGATGCGGTTGCGCTCCTCGGCGACGGCGAGGCGGGCACGCCGGTCCCGCTCGGATTCCGCGCGCCGCAGCCGGTCCTCGACCTCCCGCAGGTGCGCGCGACGGGCGGCGATGAACTCGCCGAGCGCCCAGACCAATGCGGTGAGCAGCAGGTGGACCAGCGTCGCGCCGACCACCGCGAGCTCCGGCCACCCGGACGGGAGCGGGCCGACGACCACCAGTCCGGTCGGCACGACCAGGTTGAACGCCACGGCCAGCACCGCCCCGGTCCACCGGTGCCCGGCCACGACCAGCCCGTACAGCACCAGGAACACCGCTACCTGCCCCGGGTTGACCAACGGCCGCAGCGCCAGGACCACGTGCGTCCCGACCGCCCCGGCGAGGACTCCGGCCGCGGCGAGCAACGGGGCGCGGCGGCGCAACGCGACCGGCGCGCAGGCGAGCAGTTCGAGGTACGGGGGCAGTTCGCGCGGCCACAGGCCGTACGCGTCGGGTTCGGAGATCAGGAAAGCGACGAACAGCAGCGCCGCCGTCCACCCGTCCACGGCCGTCGGATGCGCCCGCGCCCACGCGCTCCAGTTCCGCACCGGCCCAGCGTAGGCGCGGAGCACCGCCGGATCGTCATCCTCACGGCGGGTTCCCGTCATACCGGGGTCGTAGTCGAGCCCCCACCCGGAGCGGGGTCCGCGGCCGGATCAGCCGGCGCCCGCGCGGGGTTCCGCGTCGAAGTGCCCGCTGGCCCGGGCGCTGATCTCCTCCTGCAGCGCCTTCTCCCGCTGCTTGGTGCGCAGCCGGGCGAGCAGCCAGATCGTGATGCCGTGCGCCACCGCCAGCACCAGCAGCAGCACGCCGACCCGGGTGATCAGGGCGTGGAACGGATCGCCGCCGCCCATCCGGACGGTGGACAGCAGAGCCAGCACGCCGAGCGTCGCCAAGTGGAACAGCACCGTGATCAGCTGGTTCGCCGAGTCCGCGACCTTGCCGTCCGGGTAGACCGCGGCGAGGTACGTGGTGCCGCTGCGGCGCAGCAGCCACCCGTCGACGAACACCAGCACGGTGCCGATGACCAGGAATGCGAGGGTGTAGCCGGTTCCCACGGGTATCACCGAATTCCGCTGTCGAGTGCGTTGTGCGCATGTCCGTGCACTCGCCGGGTTCCCGGACAGATCGTCGGGCAAACCGATCTCGGCGCCGGATCGTGGCAGGATGGCCGCGATCACGGGCCGCGTCCAAGGAGGCAGGGGTGACTTCGCCGGTCGAGCAGCAGCGCTGGGCGGGTCCGCTGTCGGCGTCGGTCGCGCGGATGTGCGCGGGGTTGCGCGGCCAGGTGTGCGAGCGCACCGCGGCCGGTTTCGACGAGGTGCTGCACCGGATGTCCGCCCCGTTGCAGGTGGCGGTGGCCGGCCGGATCAAGTCGGGCAAGTCGACGCTGGTGAACGCGATGATCGGCAGGCGGGTGGCACCGACCGACGTCGGCGAGTGCACCCGGCTGGTGACCCGCTTCCAGTACGGCACGGTGGACCGGGTCGAGGTGGTGTTCCACGACGGGTCGAAGCAGGCGGTGCCGTTCGACACCGACGGCGGCATCCCGGCGGAGCTGGGAGTCGAGCTGGACCGGGTCTCGCACCTGGAGGCGTACCTGACGAACGCGGTGCTGCGCGACCTGACGGTGATCGACACCCCGGGCCTGGGTTCGCTGGACGCCGCGTCGGTGGCGCGGACCGAGCAGCTGCTGGGCGCCCGCGAGCCGGGTGCGGACGACCTGGACCCGGTGTCGCGCAGCGCCGTCGCGGGTGCCGAGGCCGTGCTGTACGTGGTGACGCAGGCGGTGCGCGCCGACGACCAGCAGGCGCTGGACGCGTTCACCGCGGCCACCGCGAGCCGGGACGCGGGCCCGGCGAACGCGATCGCCGTGCTGAACAAGGCGGACACCGTCGAACCGGACTCGGTACCGGGTTCCGGCGGCGAGGTGTGGCGGGCGGCGGAGGCGCTGGCCGCGGAGCAGGCCGCGCTGCTCGGGCCGCGGGTCGCGGAGGTGCTGCCGGTGATCGGCCTGCTCGCGGAGACCGCGGAGACCGGCGGGTTCGGCTCCGCGGACGCGGAGGCACTGCGGGCGCTGGCGCAGCTGGACGAGGCGGACCGGCTGACGATGCTCATGTCGGCGGACCTGTTCACCGGCTGGGAGTGCGCGGTCCCGGGGCGGGACCGGGAGCGGCTGCTGGAGCGGCTGGACCTGTACGGGGTGCGGCGGGCGCTCGCGGTGCTCGCGGACGATCCGGAGATCACGGCGGGGAAGCTGCGCCGGGTGCTGCTGGACTGCTCGGGGCTGGCCGGGGTGCGGGCGCGGCTGGACGAGGTGTTCCGGGCGCGCGCCGACGGGATCAAGGCGGCGGCCGCGCTGGCCTCGGTGACGGCGTTGGCGCAGGCGTCCGGTGACCCGGGCGAGCGGCAGCGGGTGCACGACGCGATCGAGGTGCTGCTGAGCAGGCGGGAGGCGCACCAGCTGCGGGTGCTGGAGGCGTTGACGCTGGTGACCTCCGACGCGGTGCGGTTGCCGGAGGATCTGGCGGCGGAGGTGCTGCGGATCGGTGGCAGCGCGGATCCCGGCTCCCAGCTGGGGATGGCGGGGCGGCCGCGGCACGAGCTCGTGCAGTTCGCGCTGGAGCGGGCGAGCTGGTGGCGGTCGTTCGCGTCGTTCGGCGCGACGCCCGCGCAGAGCCGCGTCGCGTTCGTGGTGCACCGGGCGTACTTCCTGATCTGGCAGCAGCTGCAGGCCGGTCAGGTGCCGGCGCCGGGCTGAACACCGGCGAGCGGCGAGCGGAGGGGACGCGGCGGTGCGGGACTGGCTTCGACGACGATCTTCACCTGATCGTGGAACCGAGCGGGCGACCACCGCGTCGGAACCGGGTGCGGAGGAACCCGCCGAACCGGACGCCGAGTTGGGGGCTGACATGACCGCCGTGCACATCGACCCGCTCGACCAGGCGCTGTCCGAACGCACCGAGCTGATCAGGCTGTGCCTGTACGCGCTCGACCGGGCTCGCAGCAGCGGCGTCGCCGAACGGCTGACCGAAGGGCTGGACGGAATCGGGGTGGTGCGGCTGCGCCCCGAGGGGCTGCCGTTCGACCCCTCCCGGCACGAGGCGGGCGGCACGGTGCCCACCGACGATCCCGCGTTGGACGGGATCGTCGCCGAGACCGAGGTCCCGGGCTTCGCCGACCGCGATCAGGTGCTGCGCACCCCGGTCGTCACCGTGTACCAGTGGCGCCCGGGACCAGCGGCGAGCTGAACCGGAACTCCGCGGAGCGGGAGATCTTGCGGGTCCGCTCGCGGGCGGGGGCGCGCTCGGCGAGGTCGGGCAGCACCGAGCTCACCGACATCAGCAGCAGGACGGCGAGCGCGAGGACGAGTCCGATGACGGTGCCGATGGTGGTGAGTGCGGTGAACATGGTGTTCCTCCTTGCCGGTGACTTCACCCCGCAGTTCGAGGTGACACCAGAATCGCTGGTCATCCCCCTCCGGCGAATCGGCCGTGCGGCTCGGCCGCTCTAAGCCCTCCGGCCAAGGACGAGCCGGGGCGCCCAGCCGTTCGGTCGAGGCCTCCGGACCCGGTGCGCGGCCGAACGGTCCGCCCGCCCCGATCCGGGTGGTCGTCGGCGGTGCGCCGGGCCCGCGAGCTGGTCGGGTCGGGTGGACCGCGCGGGAAGCGGACCGGGCGCGCGCCGGTGGGCGGTACATTCACGCCCGCGCCGCGGCCGATCCGGGCCGGCGGCCGGCCCGCGCCGAACGCGGTGCCCGAACGCAGCGACGGGAGTGCGCATGACTTCGGCCGGTCCGGCGACGACCGGGGTGCCCGTGGCGGCCACCGCCTTGCCCCAGCAGGTCAAGCAGACCAGGGACCGGTTGTTCGCCCTGCTGCGGGAGGTCGACCCGGACGCCGCGGACTGGGCGGACCGGGTGCGGCGCTCCCGGCCGCTGGTGCCGAGCGTCGTCGTGGTCGGGGAGACGAACCGCGGCAAGAGCTCCTTGGTGAACGCGCTCGTCGACGCCCCCGGACTGTCCCCTGTGGACGCTTCGGTGGCGACGTCGACGTACCTGGAGTTCCGGCACGGCGAGCGGTGGCGCGGCCTCGCCTGCTACCCGGCCGACGCGGAACCGGTGGAGTTCGCGGTGGCCGAGCTGCCCGCCTGGTCGTCCGCGCGGACGACGCCGCCCGAAGGCGCGCTCCCGCCGCGGCACCTGCGGATCGAGGCACCGCTGGACGTGCTGGCCGCGCTGACCGTCGTGGACACCCCCGGAGTCGGCGGCCTCGACTCGGTGCACGGGGAGCTCGCCGCCGAAGCCGCCTCCGCCGCGACCGCGCTGCTGTTCGTCGCCGACGCCTCCGCCCCGTTCACCCGCGGCGAGCTGGACTTCCTGCACGGCGCGGCGGATCGGGTGGAGACCGTGGTGTTCGCGCTCGCCAAGACGGACCAGCACCGCGGCTGGCGCCGGGTGCTGGAGGAGAACCGCGCGCTGCTGGCCGAGCACGCGCCGCGGTTCGCGGACGTGCCGATCCACCCGGTGTCGGCGCGGCTGTGGGAACTCGCCGCGCAGGCGCCGAACGAGCAGGCCGCCACCATGCTGCGGGAGCGGTCCGGGGTGGCCGAGCTGCGCTCCGCGCTGGAGCAGCTCGTCGGCGGCCGGGCCGCGATGCTCGGCGAGGCCAACACGATGCGCGCGCTGTCCACCGTGCTCGGCGAGCTGGCGGTGCGGCTGGCCGCCGAGCAGCGCGCGCTCACCGTCGGCGAGGACGAGGCCGAATCGCTGCGCGCCCGCCGCGACGAGCTCAGCGCCTCCCGCCGCTCCTCCACCCGCGGCTGGCAGCTGAAGCTGCGCGGCGAGATCCAGCGCACCCGCGTCGAGGTCAGCCACGAGGTGACCCGGCAGATGCGGGAGGTGCAGAGCTGGTTCCGCCGCGCCATCGACACCGCCGAGCACGGCGCGCTCACCGCCCTGCCGCACCAGGTGGACACCGCGCTGCAGATGGTGTCCTCGCGGGTGTCGGCGCTGCTGTCGGCGCGGCTGGCGAAGGTCGCCGAGGTGTCGCTGGCGGAGCTGTTCTCCGCGGAGGAGCTGGACGTGATCCGCTCCCAGTTCGCCCGCGGCGCGCAGTCGCCCATCGCGCTGCGGCCACCGGACAAGCGGGCGCCGACCGCCGAGGACAAGCTGCTGGTGTTCATGGGGATCTCCGGCGGCCTCGGGGTGGGCCGGGCGGCGGCGATGCCGCTGGCCGGGATCGGCGTGGGCGTGCTGAACCCGGTGGTGCTGCCGGTGACGATCGTGCTGGGCCTCGGCGCCGGCTGGTGGATGGCCCGCACCCGCAAGCACGCGGCGGACAAGCAGCACCTCAAGCAGTGGCTCACCGAGGCCATCGCGGACGCCCGCTCCGCTCTGGACCAGCTGGTGTCCGAGCAGCTGATCGAAGCCGAGCAGCAGCTGTCGCTGGCGCTGGACGACGCGCTGGGCAGGCGCATCGAATCGATCGAGGCAGAGCTGCGGGAGGTCGACAAGGCGCTGAAGATGGACGCCGCCGAGCGCAGCCGCCGGTTGCACACCGCCGAGCAGCGGCTCGCCGAGGCCCGCAGCGGCCGGGATCGCGCCGAGCACCTGCTCGGCGCGATCCGCGGGCTCCGCGACCGCGCCGAATGACGGATCAGGGCAGCAGCACCAGCTTCCCGCCCGGGTGGCCCTCGCTGAGGAGCCGGTGCGCCGCGGCGGCCTCGGCCAGCGGGAAGGTCCGCGCGATCGGCAGCTCCAGCCGCCCGGCGGCGGCCGCGGGCAGCAGCCGCTCCCACGCCGCCGCGCGGACCTCGGTGCCCGGGTCCGCGTCGGGACCGCCGCCGACGAGCCGGATCCCGTCCGAGGCGCGGTGGAACGCGGCGGCGCTGGTGATCCGCTCCGGGGCGACGAGCGCCAGCGAGACGTCGATCGCCTCGTCGGTGCCGACGGTGTCGATCACGCCGGCGACGCCGTCCGGCGCGGCCGCGCGCACCCGCTCCAGCAGACCGTCCCCGTAGGACACCGGCACGACGCCGAGGCCGCGCAGCCACTCGTGCCGGGATTCGCCCGCGGTGCCCACGACCCGCGCTCCCGCGGCGACCGCGAGCTGGGCGGCGAGCACGCCCACCGCACCGGACGCGCCGTGCACCAGCACGGTCCGGCCCGCGACGTCGCCGAGCAGCGACAGCTGGTGCACCGCGGTGCCGCCCGCGAGCAGCAGGCCGGACGCGACCTCCCAGGACAGCCCGGCGGGTTTCGGGACGACGGAGCTCGCGGGCACGTCCACCTCGCTCGCCGAGGCGCCGGGCGCGGGGTGCACGACCACCTCGTCGCCGACCGAGATCGGACCGGCCTTCCCGGTGGCCCCCTCGCCGACGGCGGTGACCACGCCGGCGAGCTCGTTGCCCACGGGCAGCGGCAACCTCGCCGGGTCGGAGCCGAACGCTCCGCTGTAGAGCTTGTGGTCGATCGGGTTCACCCCGATCGCGCGGGCCTCGACCACGACCCGTCCCGGACCGGGCGAGCCCACTTCGACGTCGACGACGGACAGGACTTCCGGGCCACCGAACGCGGTGGCGACGATGCGAACAGCCATGTCCGCCGCAACACCGCCCGCACCGCCCGGATTCCCCACCGCCGCGCCGCATCCGGTGACGCGGGGGAACCGGGCGGCTCTACGCTGCGTCGTAGCGCTGAGCCGAGGCCGAAGTGGGGGTCGAGATGTACATCGAGGAGACGGGTGCCGGGGACGGCGACATCAAGGTCACCGTCGAGGGCGTGGAGTACACCGCCGAGGCGAACTACGACCTCGACGGCGACGGCGTGGACGACGCGGTCACGATCCTGACCGAGGACGGCCACGTGGCCTACCTCGACGAGGACGCCGACGGCGCCGCCGAGGTGATGCAGACGGTGGACGCGGACGGCACCGTCGTCGGCCAGGCCCGCTACGACGCCGCCACCGGCGACTGGGTCGCCGAGCAGCCGGAGCAGCACCCCGGCGCGGCCGACCCGCGGCAGCGCGGCGGGGCACCCTTGGTCATCGACACCCCGGGCGGCGAGCAGCAGATCGGGCCGGCCACCGAGGACACCGACAACGACGGCCGCCCCGACACCGCGGTGGTCACCACGGAGCACGGGACGATGCTGGTGACCGACGTGGACGGCGACGGTTCCGCGGACCAGCTGGTGGAGATCGGGAACTCCGGCGAGGTCACCATCACCCACCACACCGGCGCCGGGGAGTGGACGGTCGTCGAGCAGGGCACCCTCGACCAGCAAGGCCAGTACGTGCCCGCCCCGCACCCGGCGGCCGGTGCGACCGACGACGCGACCTGGACGTTCGGCGACCCGGAGCCGCCGGAGGCGCAGCAGGTCGCCCAGGAGCGGCCCACGACCTGCTCCGATTCGGACGCCGCCTGGAGCTGACGGTCCCGAGCGCTCGAATTCCTCCTATCCGGTGGAGTTCGGGCGCTGTTCGCATCCCGGATCGGCGCGGGAACGGCACGAGATGTCCGCCCGGCCGTCATCTCCCGTTCGCGGGGCTGTCCGCTTCGCCGGAAATCCTTGGTCATCCACGCGCGGTGACGGCTGAATTTTCGTCTAGACCTGTGCTTCGCCGGGGTACTGAATCGATCCCCTTATCGTTCCTGTGAGAGAACCTACACAGCTGATCTCCATTGCGAGCGCCCGGCACCGTTAGCCTCGGTGCATCCCTTTCCAAGCTCCTCCCGTTCTGCGGGTGGGGCGAAGCATTCTCTGAACACGCCGGTGGCACCGCCGCCGCCGGACGAGCATTCCGGGCTGTGGCGCCCAGTCAGGAGACACGAAGCGATGACCGCCTTGACCATCCCAGGTCTCGACCAGGCACCCACCGACCACGCACGCCTGCTGTCGTGGGTGCGCGAGGTCGCCGAGCTGACCACGCCCGAGCGGGTGGTGTGGTGCGACGGCTCCCAGGAGGAATGGACGCGGCTGACCGACGAGCTGGTCGAGGCGGGCACCTTCACCCGGCTGGAGAAGAAGCCCAACTCGTTCTGGGCCGCCTCGGACCCGACGGACGTGGCACGCGTCGAGGAGCGGACCTACATCTGCTCCCGGGAGCGCAAGGACGCGGGCGTCACCAACAACTGGATGCAGCCCGACGAGATGAAAGCGATCATGACCGAGCTCTACCGGGGCTCGATGCGCGGTCGCACCATGTACGTCATCCCGTTCTGCATGGGTCCGCTGGAGGCCGACGAGCCGAAGCTGGGCGTCGAGATCACCGACAGCGCCTACGTGGTGACCTCCATGCACATCATGACCCGGATGGGCGCGAAGGTTCTGGAGAAGCTGGGCAGCGACGGCGCGTTCGTACCCGCGCTGCACTCGGTGGGCGCCCCGCTGGAGCCCGGCGAGCAGGACGTCGCCTGGCCCTGCAACGACACGAAGTACATCACCCACTTCCCCGAGGAGCGGATGATCTGGAGCTTCGGCTCCGGCTACGGCGGCAACGCGCTGCTCGGCAAGAAGTGCTACTCGCTGCGGATCGCCTCCGCGATGGGCCGCGACGAGGGCTGGCTCGCCGAGCACATGCTGATCCTCAAGCTCACCTCGCCGGAGGGCAAGGTCCACTACGTGGCCGCCGCGTTCCCGTCGTCGTGCGGCAAGACGAACCTGGCGATGCTGCAGCCGACCATCCCCGGCTGGAAGGCGGAGACGCTCGGCGACGACATCGCCTGGATGCGCTTCGGCGAGGACGGCAGGCTGTACGCGGTGAACCCGGAGGCCGGTTTCTTCGGCGTCGCCCCGGGCACCGACGAGAACACCAACCCGAACGCGATGCGCACCATCGAGCAGGGCAACACGCTGTTCACCAACGTGGCCCTCACCGATGACAAGGACATCTGGTGGGAGGGCATGGGCGAGGCGCCCGCGCACCTCACCGACTGGAAGCAGCGGGACTGGACGCCGGACTCGGACGAGAAGGCCGCGCACCCGAACTCCCGCTACTGCACGCCGATGTCGCAGTGCCCGATCCTCGCCGACGAGTGGGACGACCCGAACGGCGTGCCGATCTCGGCGATCCTGTTCGGCGGCCGCCGCAAGACGACGGTGCCGCTGGTGAACGAGGCGTTCGACTGGCAGCACGGCGTGTTCATGGGCGCCACCATGTCCTCGGAGACCACCGCCGCCGCCGCGGGCCAGGTCGGCGTGGTGCGCCGCGACCCGATGGCGATGCTGCCGTTCATCGGCTACAACGTCGGCGACTACTTCCAGCACTGGGTGAACATGGGCAAGTCGGCGGACGCGACGAAGCTGCCCCGGATCTTCTACGTGAACTGGTTCCGCCGCGACGAGTCCGGCAAGAAGATCGTGTGGCCGGGCTTCGGCGAGAACTCCCGCGTGCTCAAGTGGGTCGTGGACCGCATCGAGGGCAACGCGGCCGCCGAGGACACCGCGATCGGCCGGGTGCCGTCGGCGGACCAGATCGACCTGTCCGGCCTGGACACGCCGCGCGAGGACGTGGAGACCGCGCTGCACGTGGACGTGGAGGAGTGGAAGGCGGAGATCCCGCTGATCGAGGAGTGGTTCGCCACGATCGGTGCGGACCTGCCGAGCTCGGTGCAGGACGAGTTCGACGCGCTGAAGCAGCGCCTCGGCGTCGCCTGACCCGGCACGCCCCCGAGAAGGGCCGCCCGCGGAACTCCCGCGGGCGGCCCTTCCGCATTTCCGGGAAGAAACCCGCCATTCTGCGGATTCATCGCGACCGCAGTCAGCGAAACCGGCGAATCGGTCCGGAACTTCCGAAAAATGGATCGACGGAACGGAACCCGCCGGGCACCCCGCACGTCCTAAGAACAACGGATCACGAGGGGAGGAGGTGTGTCATGGCGGGTGCGGCGCTGTTGCTGCTGGCGTTGATCGCGATCGTGATGGTCTTGCTCGCACCGGACCGGCACGACGACGCGGACGACCACGAGGTGCGGATTCCCGCGCCCCGGGCGGAAGGCGAGCTCGGCTCGGCTCGTCCGGGCGCGGTCGACGAGAAGGAACGGGCCTGATGGACGGTGCCCCGAGGAGCGGATCTGCGGGTGGACGAGCGGCGAGTGGAGATCATTCCCTCGCCGCTCGTGCCACTTCCGCTCCCGCACACGTCATTTGATCGCCCCGGTGAGCGTGAAAGCGCCGCCCAGCGATCGGGACACCAGCAGGTACAGCCCGATCACCGGCGCCGTGTAGAGGATCGAGAAGGCGGCGAGCTGCCCGTAGGCGATCAGCCCGCCCTGGCCGAAGAACGCGAACACCCCCACCGAGGCCGGCTGCTTCGCCGGATCCAGCAGCAGCACGAACGGCACGAAGAAGTTCCCCCAGGCGTTGATGAACGTGAAGATCCCGACCACGCCCATGCCGGGGACGATCAACGGCAGCACCACCGAGCGCAGCGCCTGCATCGCCGAGGCCCCGTCCACCCAGGCCGCCTCCTCCAGGCTGATCGGCACGCCGTCCATGAAGTTCTTCGTCATCCAGATCGCCACCGGCAGCGAGGTCGCGGCCAGGAACAGCGTGGTGCCGAACATCGAATCGACCAGGTCCAGCCGGACGAACATGCTGTACACCGGCACCATCACCGCCGTGATCGGCAGCCCGGTCGCGAACAGCACGGTGTAGAGGAACGGCCGCCGGAACCGGGACCGGTAGCGGGACAGCGGGTAGGCGCACAGCACCGCGGCCAGCACCGAGATCAGCGCCGCGCCACCGGACAGCAACAAGCCGTTCCACAGTGGACGAATCGTGGTCTCCCAGTCCAGCACCTGCTCGAAGTTCTCCAGCGTGAACCGCTGGGGCACCGCCGCCGACAGCGGCGCCTCCGCGTCGAACGCGGCGGTGAGCAACCACAGCAGCGGCGCCAGGAACAGCAGCGCGATCACCCCGAGCAGCGAGCCGACCAGCGCCGACTCGCCCCGGCGGCTCACACCTCCTCCCGCAGCGTGCGGGCGTAGACCACGGCGAACAGCGCGCCGACCGCCAGCAGCACCAGCGAGATCGTGGCGCCGTAGCCGATCTCGTCCAGCTCGAAGGCCTCGTCGTACATCAGCAGCGGCAAGGTCTGCGTCGCGTCCCCCGGGCCGCCCGCGGTGAGCACGTAGATCAGCGTAAACACCCCCAGCGTCTGCAAGGTCACCAGCATCAGGTTCGTCAGCACCGAACGGCGGATCACCGGCAACGTCACGTGCCGGAAGCGGCGCAGCGCCCCCGCCCCGTCCACCTCGGCGGCCTCGGTGAGCTCGGTCGGCACCTCGGACAGCGCCGCCTGGTACACGAGCATCGAGAACGCGGTGCCGCGCCAGGCGTTGCCCAGCACGATCGCCAGCAGCGGCGCGCTGAACAGCCAGTCCTGGCTCAACCCGACCGCGCCGAGCAGCGCGTTCAACGTGCCCTCCGGGTTCAGGAACGCGTACAGCGCGAACGCGGCCACCAGCTCCGGCAGCACCCAGGCGGACACCACCGAGACGCCGACCGCGTTGCGCAGCACCCGGTTCCGGTGCCGGGTCAGCACCGCGATGAGCAGCCCGAGCCCGTTCTGCCCGATCACCGCCGAACCGACGGTGAACACCACCGTCAGCCACGCCGAGTGCCACAGCGCCGGATCGGCGAACAGGCGGCGGAAGTTCTCCAGGCCGACGAAATCCGGGGAGGTCGCCGCCGCCCCGGTCAGCGCCGCGTTCGTGAACGAGACGTAGCCGCTCCACAGGATCGGGCCCGCCACGAACAGGCCGAGCAGCAGCACCGCGGGCGCCATCGGCAGCAACCACCGCGACAGCACCGCGCCGCGCATCAGCCGCCCCGGGTCTCGTCCGGGCCGGCGATGCGCCGCACCTGCTCGGTCCACCGCTGGGACACCTGCTCCGGGTCCGCGCCGCCCGCGACGTCGAGCACCGATTGCTGGATCTCCTCGGAGATCTTCGGGTACTCCGGCAGCGTCGGGCGGTAGTGCGTGCCCTCCAGCAGCCCGAGCCAGAACCCGGCCAGCGGGTTCGCCGCGGTGAGCCGCGGATCGGCCGCCGAGTCCTCCCGGGACGGCAGGTTCCCGGAGGACAGCGCGTACTCGGTGATGTTGTCCCGGCTCAACGCGATCGTGAGGAACTCGAAGGCGTCGTCCTGCTTGCCGCCGGAAGCGCTCATCGCCAGCGTCCAGCCGCCGGACGTCGACACGGTGCCGCCGCCGTCCCGCGTCGGCATCGGCGCGGCGGACATCGTCTCCGCCCAGTCCCGCCAGCCCGCGGATTCCCACTGCCCGGAGGCGAAGCTGCCGTCCAGCCGCATCGCGACCTTCCCCTGCCGGGTGAGGTCGTCGCGGAGCTTCTTGTCGTACTGGGCGTCGGCGATCTGCGCGCGGCTCTGGGTGAGCCCTTCGCCGACGGCGGTGGACAGGAAGCGCATCGCCTCGGTGAAGCCCGCGTTCGGCGCGATCCACCTGCCGTCGTGCAGCGAACCGGTCTCGGTGCCGTGCAGCAGCATCAGCACCGTCTGCATGGTCACCGCTTCGCCTTCCGCCTTGCCCAGCGGCAGGTCCAGGCCGATCACGTCGGGGAACCGCTGCTTCACCTGGCGGGCGGCGGCGAGCACGTCGTCCCAGCCGTCCGGTGCCCAGTCGGCGGGCAGTCCCGCGCGGGTGAACAGGTCGCGGTTGAACCAGATGCCGCGGGTGTCGGTGTCCAGCGGGATGCCGTAGGTGCGGCCGTCGGTGGCGCGCCCGGCCTGCTTGGTGGTGTCGATGAAGTGGTCCCAGTCCGCCCAGTCCGCGAGCCGCTCGTCCAGCGGCGCCAGGTAGCCGGCGGCCACGTCGGAGTTGACGGTGAAGCTGTCCTCGTAGAGCACGTCCGGTGCGGTCTTCGCGGAGCGCATCCGCAGCTGCAGCTTCGACAGGTACTCGCCCTCGGGCGCCACCACCGGGTCCAGCGAGACGTGCTTGCCCGGGTTCGCCTGCTCGTACTGCTGCTTGACCCGCTGCATCAACGCGTCGACCTGCGTGGAGTTCCCGTAGCGGTGGTAGGCCACGCTGATCGTGTCCGGGTCGTCGGCCGTCCCGCCGCCGCAGCCGGTGGCTGCCAGCACTGCGGCGATCAGGACCAGGGGTAATCGTCGGCGAGGCATCGGTCCTCCCGGTGCGGGACTCGTCCCGGTAGCCGTCGCGGCCGCCCCGGTCGGGGACCGGCCGGTCTTCGATGAGCTGCGCGATCACCTGACCCGCTCGGCGCTTGCGCCCGATGTGAGATCAGGATCACACTGCACCGTAATTCCATTCGATGAAGCAAGTCAACGACACGAGCGCCTCGGGAGCCCCCGCATGCGGCAGGAGTTCTGGCAGGGCACCAACCTCCCCAGGGTGGGCGGGTTCAACCGCGCGGTCGTGCTGGACGCGATCCGCGCGAACGGCGGCGTGAGCCGCGTCGAACTCGCCCGCAGGACCGGGCTCACCGCGCAGACCATGTCGAACATCGTGCGGGCGCTGATGGCCGACGGGCTCGTCACCGAGGACGGGCACGCGCCCTCCACCGGCGGCAAGCGGCGGGTGATGCTGCGGGTCGTGCCGGACGCCTACCAGTCGGTGGGCCTGCACCTGGATCCGGAGCGGATCACCGGGGTGCTGCTGGACCTGGACGGGCGGGTGCGGGCGCGCAGCACGCGGCGCGTCGCCGCGGGCGCCTCCCCGGACGCCGTCGTCGGCGCGCTCGCCCGCACCGTCGGGCACCTGGTGCGGCGCTCCACGGCCGCATCCACCGAGGACGGGGAGGTCGAGGGCGGCCGGGTGCTCGGCGTGGGCCTCGCCGTGCCGGGTCCGGTGGACGACGCCCACCGCCGGGTGTTCAGCCCGCCGAACCTGCCCGGCTGGCCCGAAGTCCCGCTCGCCGACCTGGTGGAGGAGCGCGCCGGGCTGCCGGTGGTGATGGACAACGACGCGACCGCCGCGGCCATCGGCGAGCGGTGGTCGGGCGGCGCGGAGCGGTCCGGCTCGTTCGTCTACGTCTACCTGGGGTCCGGGGTCGGGCTGGGCGTGGTGCTCGGCGACCAGGTGTACCGGGGGATCAGCGGGAACGCGGGCGAGGTCGGGCACCTGCCCACCGGCACCGGCAAGGAGTGCGCGTGCGGCAAGCGCGGCTGCCTGGAGGCCTACTGCTCGATGCGGGCCGTCGTCGCCGAGTGGACCGCCGCGGGCGGCGACGACGGCGGCGCCGCGATCTCCGACGCCTACCAGCGGATCTGCCGGGACGCGGCGCGCGGCGACGTGGCCGCCGCCCGGTTGCTGCGGCAGGCCGCGAGCAGGCTGGGGCAGGCGCTGGCGACCGTGGTGAGCGTGCTGGACGTGGACCGGGTCGTGCTCGGCGGGCCCGCGCTGCGGCACGGCGGGGAGATCATCCGGGAGCGGGTGCGCAGGCAGCTGCTGGGCCAAGTGCGGGCGGCACGAGCCCGCCCGGTGGAGGTGCACTCGGCGCTGATCGGGGAGGACGCGGGCGCGGTCGGCGCGGCCTCGCTGGTGCTGGACCACGCGTACTCGCCGCGGCTGGCGACGTTGCTGGGCGGATGAGCCCGCCCCGCCCGGAGTTCCCGCCCGTCCCGGCCCCGGGACGGGCGGGACCCGGTCAGGCGTCGGCGCGCACCTCGGCGGCCGTGCTCCCGGCGCCGTCCCGCACCGCGTCGGCGATGGCGCGGCCGAAGGCCGCCATGCCGCGGGCGTTCGGGTGCAGCGGCGCGGCCACCGAGGTCGGCAGCACGCCCTCCAGGTACTTGTCCTGCGGTGCGGCGCACACGTCGTGTCCCTCGCTGACCGCGCCGATGTCGACGAACTCGGCACCGTGCGCGACCGCCCGCTCGCGCAGCAGGTCGCTCAACCTGTCCACGTTGGACTGGATGTAGTCGGCGTCCCGGCCCCAGATCGGTTCCTTCGGGTAGCACCCGCCGGGCCGGACGTAGGTGCCGTAGCCCGCGACCACGACCTTCGCGTGCGGCGCGCGGGCCGCGATGCCCTCCAGCGCCGCGTCGAGGTCACCGGAGATGCCGTCGATACGGGTGGCGAGTTCGTCGCCGTGCGCCGTGTACTTCTCCGCGCAGGACCGCCCGATGGGTTCCGGCAGCGCGTTCAGGCAGCTGACCGCGGCACCGACCAGGTCCACGTCGTTGCCGCCGATGGTGAGGGTGACCAGGTCGGTGGTGGGGCTCAGCGCGTCGAACTGCGGGGGCAGGAAACCGTGCTGGCGGCCGGTGAAGTCCTCGATCTCGGCGCCGGAGCAGGTCGCGTCGGTGAGCTCCGCGCCGAGCGCGTCGGCGACGACCCGCGGGTAGTTCCGGGTAGAGCGCAGGCACGCCAGGTTCGGGTCCGGTCCGGGGATCAGCGGGCCGGCGGCGGCGGAGTCGCCGAGCGCCACGTAGTGGATCGGTGCCGCGGCGGTCGATGCCGCGGTGAGCGGTTCGGCGGCGTGCGCGGGCACCGGTGCCAGCGCGCAGGCCACGAGGGCGGCGGCCGCGCCCCGGCGGAGCGCCCGGCGGGGGCGCGCGGTGGTCCGGTCGAGGCGTCGTCGGCGGCCGGGAGCGGCGAGCGGGATGTCCACGGAGACCTCCGGGAGGGGGCGGGCGGGCCATCCTGATGTAGCACGATCACCCGCGAATTCCCGCCGCCGACGGCGTCTTCCTCGACGATGATCAGCACATCGGGTGAAGCCCGCCCCCAACACCCCACCCGTTCGTCCCAACACCTTCCTGTCAGCGGCGAAGCCGCTGAGCAGCGACCACCCGATCACCCGGACCACCCGCGGGTTCTCAGCGCCCTCCTCGCGAGGACAGCTTTTTCGCACGTGGCGGAGCCACCTGGGGAAAAGATCCCGCAGCGAGGAGGACGCCGAGGTTCCGCCACCCGACCCCACAGCAACCGAACCCCGGAAAACCGAAGAACTCAGCGCTCCTCGCGGCGGAGCGCCCGGGTGATGCCCGCGGCCACCGTCGTGGCCAGCACCCAGCCGACCGCGATGAGCACCACGGTGATCCACTGCGAGTGGCCCTCGGCCCGCCACATCACGTCGTGCCCGAGGTTGATGATCGGCACCAGCTGGTCGACGGTGTACAGGAACGGGTTCCACACCGGGTCGTCGTCGGCGTTGATCGGCTTCAGCTCGTGCTGGCTGAACCACGCCGAGCCCGCCGCGGCGAACGCCAGCAGCCACAGCAGCGCGCGCAGCGGCCGGTACCCGTAGGCGACGGTGCTGCGCTGCAGCAGGCTCCACAACCGCACGGGTGGTCGCAGCAGCAGCGGGGACGCCCCGGCCAGCGCCTGGTACCGGCGGCGCTGCTTCTCGATGAGCACCGTGACCGCGTGCTCCTCGTTGCCGTTGTTGCGGAACACGGTGGCGAGCTGGTCGTACGGCCCCGGCTGGTAGCGCCCGGAGGTGGCGCGCAGCCAGGCGAGCCGCTCCCGGACCCGCCCCCCGTCGGTCGGTTCGATGGGGTGGCTGAGGTTGTAGTAGGTGAAGTCCTCGACGTCGACGCCGCCCTGCGCGTCCCAGGTCTCGGCGTTGTCGGCGAGCAGTTCGCACTGCGCCTGCCGCAGCACCACCCGGCCCTGCGGTGGCGTGGCGGGCAGCAGCGTCAGTTCCTGCGCCACCAGGCCGAAGGCGCCGAACGCGTTGGCGGAGCTGCCGTCGCCGAGCACGCAGCCCCAGAAGTTCGCCTGCCTGCCGATGACGGCCCGCCGCAGCTGCACCTCGCCCTCGGCGCGGAACGGCCGGACGCCCTCCGCGCACACCAGGTCCCGCCCGATGTTCGCGGCCCGCAGGTCCAGCGAGGACTTGTACGCCTTGCGGTGCCGGTGCCAGGCGGGCTTGAGCAGGTGCGCGGCCCGCAGGTCCACGTTGGCGCCGATGTCGGCGCCCTGCAGCTGCAGGGTTCCGGAGATGTCGGCCTCGCGGCAGTCGAAGTTGCTGCCGACCTGGATCCGGTTGGCCTGCAGGGTGTCGGTGCGCGGCCCGACGAGGGTGGCACCGGTGAGCTGGAAGCTGCCGTGCACCTTCACGTCCACCATGCGCATCTGCCCGCGCAGCACCGCGTGCGCCGCCTCCAGGTTGCCGAGCACCTCGGTGCCGTCGAGGTGCAGCGCGCGCATCGGCTGCTCCACCGAGGCGGCGGCGGAGCGCGACCAGCTCAGGTCGATCTGCGCGCCCGCCATCCGCAGGTCGCCGCCGATCCGGCTGCTGACCATGCGGATGGTGCCGCCGCTGCGGAAGTTCTGGTCCAGCTGCACGTCGCCGCGCACTTCGCCGCGGTCCAGCAGCAGCGTGCTGATCGGGTCGTCGTGCTGGGACTCGCCGCGCTTCGGCGGCGCCACCCCGGGTTCGAGCACCGCGTCCCGCAGCCGCAGGTCCCCTTCGACGTGCGCGCTGGGCAGGTACAGCAGGCCGGCGACGCTGAACGGTCCGCCGCCGATGGGGTCGACGTCGCCGCGGAAGCTGCCGCCGATCTGGATGCCGTTGGCGTTGATGGCGGTGCGGCCGCGGTTGCGCAGCGCCCCGCCGGAGAAGTTGAGGTTGCCGCCGATCTTCGCGCCCGGGATCCGCACTTCCCCGGCCACCTTGAGCCGCAGCCCGAGCAGCGCCCCGGCGATCTCCAGCCGGTCCGCGTAGATGGCGCGGCCGCCGGGGTTGCGCAGCTCGGAGTCGTTGAGCAGCAGCGAACCGCCGAGCTGCGCGTCGGCGAGGTCCACGATGCCGCCGATGCTGGTGCAGTTGCGCAGCACCGTGTCGTGGCTGGTGCGCAGGTTCCGCCCGTTCAGCCCCGGGAAGCGGCAACCCCACAGCACGAGCCCGGCGAGCGTGGCCTGGCGCAGGTCGGGCCGCATGTCGAAGCGGCAGCGCACGAACTCCAGCAGGTACGGCAGTTCCGCCGCGCGCAGGTCCAGCCTGCCGGTGATCACCGCGTCCTCGATGCGCACCACGGGCTGCTGCCCGCCGCGGCGCCAGAACGCGCGCCAGCCCTGCTCGTCGGGCGATTCGACGAGCTTGCGGGTGAGGTACTCGCCGCGGATCTCCCGTTCCGGGTCGAACATGTCGGCGTGCACGTCGAGCGGGACGACCGGGCCGTCGGGTCTGCGACCCCACGCCCTGCCCTGCCCGAGCAGGTCGTCGAGCCGCTGCTCGGCAGCGGTCGGTGCCCCGATGTTGTCCCACGGCCTGTTCGGCACGATCCCGCCCCCGACATCGAATCCGGCGAACCCAACGCAGCGTAGTAGATCAACTACCACCGACAGCTCAGACGCGTGAGTTCAGCTTGGGGTTGCGACGGGTTCGGCCGACACCGCCGAGGGAGCGGACCGGCACATCGCCGAGCCGCCGCGAAACCACCGAACGTCCGAACAGGACTACTCCGGCGGGGACCGCTGCACCGGGTCGGCGGGGTCGTGGCGCGACGACCGCTACGCACCGCAGCCGCGGCGTCCGCACCGTTCCACCGCGCGGGCGGACGGGATCACGACCGGGAAGCCGCGCACTCCGGCGAGGACCGCCGGCGGATCACTCCGCGGGGCGCGCGTGCGTCGGGTTCAGGACGCGGGACAGGAAGGTCCGGGTGCGTTCCTCCGCGGGCGCGCCGATCACCTCGGCGGGCGGTCCCTGCTCGACGACGACGCCGCCGTCCATGAACAGCACCCGGTCGGCGACCTCGCGGGCGAACTGCATCTCGTGCGTCACCACCAGCATCGTCATGCCCTCGTCGGCGAGCCCGCGCATCACGCCCAGCACGTCGCCTACGAGCTCCGGGTCCAATGCGGACGTCGGCTCGTCGAACAGCATCACGTTGGGGTTCATGGACAGGGCCCGGGCGATGGCGACCCGCTGCTGCTGGCCGCCGGAGAGCTGCGCGGGCAGCGCGTCCTCCTTCTCGGCGAGGCCCACCCGGTCCAGGTTCTCCCGCGCCACCCGGTCCGCCTCAGCCCGGCCCCGGCGCAGCACCTTGCGCTGCGCCACGGTGAGGTTCTCCAGCACGGTCAGGTGCGAGAACAGGTTGAAGCCCTGGAACACCATGCCGATGTGCCTGCGCGCGGCGTCGATGTCGGTGTCCGGGTCGGTGACCTCGACCCCGTCCACCGCGATGCGCCCGGCCGTGGGTTCCTCCAGCAGGTTCACGCAGCGCAGCAGGGTGGACTTGCCGGATCCGGACGGCCCGATCACGCACACCACCTCGCCGCGGTCCACGGTCAGGTCGATGCCGCGCAGCACCTGCAGCGGGCCGAACGCCTTGTCCAGCCCGGAAACCTCGATCATCGCGCTCATCCGGCGCCCCTCACTGCCTCGTCGTGGTCCGTCACTTGCCGCGGGCGGTCCGGCCGCCGCCGTAGCGGCGCTCCAACCGGTTCGACAGCCGCGACAGCGGAATCGTGATGATCAGGTAGCAGAGCCCGGCGAGCAGGATCGGCGTCAGCGACTGGTACTGGGTGAGCGCGCCGCGCCCGAACTTGGACAGCTCGTACTGGTCCGCCGACAGGCCCAGCAGGTAGATCAGCGAGGAGTCCTTGGTGAGCAGGATCAGCTCGTTCGTCAACGGCGGCAGGATGATCCGGAACGCCTGCGGCATCACGACGGTCACCATGGTGCGCGCCGGGGACATGCCCAGCGAACGCGCCGCCTCCACCTGGCCCTTCGGCACCGCCTGCACCCCGGCGCGGATCGTCTCCGCCATGTACGCGGCGCCGACCAGCCCGAGGCTCAGCATCACCGTCGAGTAGATGTCGAAGACCAGCTGGAACGCGATCGGCACCCCGTAGCCGAGGGCGATGAACACCAGCAGCGCGGGCACCCCGCGGAAGAACTCGACGTAGGCGGTGGCGATCCACCGGTACGGCGCCACCGAGGACAGCCGCATCAGCGCCAGCACCACGCCGAGCGCCAGGCCGAACGCGAAGCCCAGCGCGGTGTAGACGATGGTGTTGACCAGCGCCGTGGTGATGATCCCCGGGAACTGGGCGACGGCCACGTCCACGTTGAAGAACGCGTCGGCGATCTTGCCCCAGTCGGCGAGCAGCGCGATCAGCACGATCGCGACCGCGAGGACGGCGTACTGCGCGCCGCGGACCACGCGGGCGCGCTGCCGCTTGCTCGACCGCGGCTTCGCGGTCGTGTCGGTTGCTGCCATTCCTCAGACTCTCCCCGGGCGGTTTCCTCGGCGCTGGGCTGGTGGTGGCGTGCGGCGGGCCGAGTCGGCACCGCGCAGCAGGCGGGGCCGGGGCCTGCGCGGCTCCCGGCCCCGGGCCGGGGACGTCACGGCTGGTCCGGGTTCTTGCCGAACCACTTCTCGTAGATCCGGTCGTACTCGCCGGATTCCCGCGCCTTGCGCAGCGAGTCGTTGACCTTCTGGACGAGCTGGGCGTTGCCGCGCTGGACGGCGACGCCGTAGACCTCGCCGGTGCTGTACTCGGCGGTGACCTTCGTGTCCGGGTTCTTCTTGGCGAAGTCGAGCATCACGCCGTTGTCGTTGATGCCCGCGTCGACCTTCCCGCTCTGCACCGCGTTCTGCAGCAGCCCCAGGTCCTCGTACTGGACGATCTCGTAGCCGTGCTCGGCCTTGTGCTCCTCCGCGTAGTCCTCACCGGTGGTGCCGAGGTGCACGCCGAGCTTCTTGCCGCGCAGCGCGGCCATGTCCGGGTAGGGGTGCTCGGCGCTGACCAGCAGCGCCTGCTTCGCGTCGAAGTACGGGTCGGAGAAGTCCATGTTCTGCTGCCGCGCGTCGGTGATCGTGATCGCGGCGGCGGCGACGTCGCACTTGCGGGTGTTGAGGGCTTCGCCGGACTGGATGCCTTCGAAGGGCGTGTCGAAGAACTTCTGCTCCAGGCCGAGGTCGCGGGCGACGAGGTCGACGAGCTCGACGTCGAAGCCGGTGGTCTTGCCGCCCTCGTCGAACTGGAACGGCGGGTACGGCAGCTGGGTGCAGGTGGTGAGCTTGCCGGGCTCCACGAAGCGGAGCTCCCCGTCGGCACCGGTGGGCGCGATGGACTGCGCGCAGCCCGCCGCGGTCAGCACCAGCGCGGGCAGCAGGGCCAGGGCTCTCCAGGTGGTCCGACGCGCCACGATGTCACTCCTAGTAGGTGAGTACGCGAGTGCTGAGATGGTGCCACCCGAACGGGGTCGAGTCTCGGCTCTCGATGTTGCGAAGCTGTCAAATTTTTCCGCGCCGGCCACCGGACCCCGCGAGGTCCGCACCACCGAGCCGTCCGACCTCGCGAGCACCATCCCTGACGGGCGGTTCTTGCCGGTCGAGCCGAGCCGAGGCTCAGTTTCATGTGCTGGACGCCCCTGGTCAACAGGGAATTCACCATCGAATCCTTCCCGGGATGTGAGAGAAATCTTGTTGCCCCGGCAAGCGTGGACCGTTCGCCGGAGATCGTTGCGCCGGTCGCCACCCATCACGGACGGTGTTCGCCACCGCCATCGGTGGGACGTCGGCAGCGGTTGCCGGACTACCCCACGTTCGGCCCCTCCCGCCGTTCGCCGAGCTTCGGCACACTCCGCCGCCGAGGAGGCGATGCCGATGACCGACGACCGGACGCCCTGCCCCCGATCCACCACCCCGCCGGCCGCGCGGCGACTCGCGGTGGCGGGCGCGCTGCTGGCCTGCGCCGGGTTCGCGCTGTTCGCGCTCACCGGGTCCACCGCCGCGGCCCGGCCAGGGCCGGAACGACCCGCACCGGAACGACCCGCACCGGAACGACCCGCACCGGAACGAGCCGCGCCCGGCGGCGCACCGCTGGACGTGCTCCAGCTCAACCTCTGCCACCGCGACGCCGACGGCTGCGCGGGGGACGACGACACCGCGGTGCGCTCCGGGATCGCCGCGATCCGGCAGCGCGGACCGGACGTGGTCACGCTCAACGAGGTGTGCGCGCACGACATCACCACGATGTCCCGCGACACCGGCTACCGCGCCGAGTTCGCCCCCGAGCTGACCGGGGACGCACCGGTGCGCTGCGCCGACGGCCGCGGCGACCACGGGGTCGCCGTGCTGACCCACCGCGACCTGGGTGCGTCCGACGGCGCGGTCGTGGAGCGCGGCTTCGCGGCGCAGGACGCCGGCCCGACCCGGCGGGTGCTGCTGTGCGTCCCGTTCCCCGCGCTGTCCGCCTGCACCGCGCAGCTGTCCCCCGCGGATCCGGCGGTCGCCCGGCGGCAGTGCGCCGAGCTGGTGGGTGCCGCGACGGGCACCGGCCGACTGGCCGTGGTCGGCGGCGACCTCAACCTGACCGCGGAGGCGGACGTGCGCGGCTGCCTGCCCGCGAACTGGTCGCACGCCGGGGACGGCGCGGTGCAGCACGTGCTCGCCGACACCGGGTTCACGTTCGTGCGCAGCGAGAACCTGCCGGTGGACGGGTCCTCGCACCCGGGGCTGCTGGCCGAGCTGACCGGCTGAGCGGGGATCTCCGGGATCCCCCTGAGGCGGGCGTCCCGGAGATCGGGCACCCTGGGGTGAAGATCGCGAACTTTCCAGGAGGAATCAGTCGATGAACCTGTCCCGTCCCCAGCACGACAAGTGGATCGCCGGCGTGTGCGCCGGTCTCGCCGAACGCTTCGGCCTCGGCAAGGGACTGGTGCGCTTCCTGTTCATCCTGTCCTGCCTGCTGCCCGGCACGCAGGTCATCGTCTACATCGTCCTGTGGATCCTGATGCCGAAGAGCAGCTGACCCGGGGGCCCGCCCGCGCCACCGGGCCGGGCGGGCGCACCAGGATCAGCGGCGGGCGTGCGCGTCCAGCGCGTACGCGATCGCCGTGGTGATCTTCGCGGCGAACTCCAGGTGCAGCGACTCGTCCGGCACGTGCGCGTTGCTGCCCGGCCCGAGCGCCCCCGTGACCACGAACTGCGCGTCCGGGTAGGCGCCCTGCAGCAGCCCCATCAGCGGGATCGAGCCGCCCAGGCCCATCGTCGCCCACGGCGCGCCGAACACGTCCTCGCTCACCGCGTCCAACGCGGTCTCCAGCCACGGCTCGGTGTCCGGCGCGTTCCAGCCCGCCGCGCCGTCCGACAGCGGGAACGTCACCTCCGCGCCGTAGGGCACGTCCGTCGACAGCGCCGCGCGCAACGCGGCCAGCGCCACCTCCGGGTCGGTCGTCGGCGGGGTGCGCACGCTCAGCGCCAGCGTCGTCTGCGGCCGCAGCACGTTGCCCGCGTCCGGCAGCGAGGGCAGGCCCTCCGCGCCGATCACCGAGACGGTGGGGCGCCAGGTGTTGTTCAGCGCCAGCTCCACCTCGTCCTCGGAGACCCAGCGCATGCCCTCCCGCGCAGGCACCGAATCGCGGATCAGGCCGGGCGCCGCCTCCACCGCGGCCCGCGCCTGCGCCACCCGGTTCGCCGGGATCTCCGCGTTCAGCTCCGGCAGCAGCACCTCGCCGGTCGCCGAGTCCTCGATCCGGTCCAGCAGGGCGCGCAGCACGCGGAACGAGCTCGGCACGATGCCGCTGGCCGTGCCCGAGTGCTGACCGCCGTCGAGCACCCGCACCTGCACGCCCACCCGCACGTCCCCGCGCAGCGAGGTCGTCAGCCACATCCGCTCGTAGTCGGCCGCGCCCGAGTCCAGGCACACCACCAGCGACACGGCGCCGAGCCGGTCCACGAGGTGCTCCAGGTAGGCGGCCATGTCGGGGCTGCCGGACTCCTCACCGGTCTCCAGCAGCAGCACGCAGCGCGCGTGCGCGCCGCCGTGCGCGCGGATCGCCTCGATGGCGGTGATCGCGGCGTACGGGGCGTAGCCGTCGTCGACGCTGCCGCGCCCGTAGAGCCTGCCGTCGCGCACCACCGGCGTCCACGGGTCCAGGCCCTCCGACCAGCCGCCGACCGGCGGCTGCTTGTCCAGGTGGCCGTAGAGCAGCACGGTGTCCTGCGAACCCGACTCCGGCACCGGCTCGGTCGCCGGGACGTCGACCAGCAGCAGCGGGGTGCGCTCCGGCAGCCGCACCACGTCCAGCCGCACGCCGGGGATCTCCCGGGCGGTGATCCACTCCCGCACGTGCGCGATGGCCGCGTCCAGCTGACCGGCCGACTCCCACTCCGCGTCGTAGGCCGGCGAGACCGCCGGGATCCGGACGAGTTCGGAGAGGCTCGGCAGGACGGAGTCCTGCCACGCCTGTTCAACGGCGGTGCGCACGGCGGAACGATCCATGCCGCCGATCGTATGCCCGGGCGGGAGCGGCCGGTCCGCGCCGGGGGCCCGGCGGTCAGACTCCGCCCGCGCCCGCCCCGGCGGCCGCGGCGCCCGCGGTCACCGCGCGCACCGCCGCCACCGCGGCCAGCGGGCGCCGCGCCGCCGCCCCGGCCCCGTCGCCGCGCGCCACCGCCGCCAGCACCGCCAGCTCGGCGGGGCCGCAGCCCAGCGCCGCGCCGATGCCCGCGGCGTGCACCAGCCCGCACCGCACGGCCCGCCGCCCGTCCGCCCGCAGCTCCCCGCGCGCCACCGCGCGCACCTGCTCGACCAGCTCCCGCCGCGCCGGGCCGACCGGGAAGTGCAGGTCGTCCGGGATGAACCCGAGCAGCTTGCGCGGCTCCCGCAGCAGCATCCCGCGGCGTTCCAGCAGCGCGCGGTGCTCCCGGAACCGGCCGATGCGGCGCGGCAGCAGATCGGTCAGCTCCACCGGCCTGCCGCGCGGGCCGGACTTCTTCACCAGCCGCCCCAGCAGCTCGTCCGCCCAGTCCAGCCCGGTGCCGCACGGGTCGAGCACGGCCAGCTTCGTGCCGGTCAGCTCCACCTTCCCGCGCAGCGCGAGCTCGCCCAGCTCGGCGCACCAGGTGAGCAGGTCCGCGGGCTCCGCGCGGTGCCCGCCGTCCGGTCGGTGCAGCAGCAGCACGAGCTCGTCCGGCAGCGTCACCGACGGTGACGGGTCCGGGTCCACGTTCATGCGGCCCAGTGTGCCGTCCGCCCGGCCGAGGTTTGGCGTGTTCTCGAAACAGCAGATCACCGGTACTCCGCAGTATCGGTACTGCGACCTTCCCGACAGCGTTAGTCGGAACCCCATTGCTTGGATGACCTGCGATTTTCGCACCGATCAGCGGAAGCTACGGTTCCGTAGGGAACGATCTCCGCGACCTCGCGAGCTGAGATCGTCCCTGTGGCAGGGCTCACTGAATCGGCGGTACGCGTGCCAGGATGGCCAGGAGCGATCCAACCCACCCCGCCCGACCACCCGCACGGCCCCGACCCGGGCCTGCGGAGCGCGAGCGGGGTACCCGGACCACGTCGCCACAAGCGACCGGCCCGGCGCGACACGAGGAGATCCGCATGTCCCCGGAACACTGGACGCGACCAGCCCATCCAGCGAACGAGACCGACGACGTCCGCACCGAGCCCCCTGCCGCTACCGCAGCGAAACCCACACGGGAGCAGGTGATCGCCGGTTTGCGCGCGACGAGCGAGGGCGGAGCTGATCTCGTACAGCTCCTCACCCCGGAAGGCCAGCGGGTATCGCACCCGGACTTCGACATCGACTTCACCGCGGAGCAGCTCCGCGACCTGTACCGGGACATGGTGCTGGTCCGGCGCTTCGACCGGGAGGGCAACGCCCTGCAGCGCCAGGGCCAGCTGGGCATCTGGGTGCCGCTGCTCGGCCAGGAAGCCGCGCAGGTCGGCGCGGGCCGCGCGATGCGCCCCCGCGACATGGCCTTCCCCAGCTACCGCGAGCACGGCGTCGCCTGGTGCCGCGGGCTGGACCCGACCGAGCTGCTCGGCATCTTCCGCGGCACCGACCACGGCAGCTGGGACCCGCTGAGCACCGGGTTCCACCTCTACACGATCGTCATCGGCAACCAGGCGCTCAACGCGACCGGGTACGCGATGGGGCAGAAGTTCGACGGCAAGGTCGGCGACGACGACGGCGAAGCGACCATGGTGTTCTTCGGCGACGGCGCCACCAGCCAGGGCGACGTGCACGAGGCGATGGTGTGGGGCTCGGTGTACGACGCGCCGCTCGTGCTGTTCTGCCAGAACAACCAGTGGGCGATCTCCGAGCCGCTGGAGCGGCAGACGCGGGTTCCGCTGTACCGGCGCGCCGAGGGCTACGGCTTCCCCGGCATCCGCGTCGACGGCAATGACGTGCTCGCCAGCCTCGCCGTGTCCCAGTGGGCGCTGGACGAGTGCAGGCACGGCAACGGGCCGGTGCTGATCGAGGCGTTCACCTACCGGATGGACGCGCACACCACCACCGACGACCCGACCCGCTACCGGCTCACCGACGAGCTGGAGGCGTGGAAGCTGAAGGACCCGATCGAACGGCTCCGGGTGCACCTGGTGCGCGAGCACGACGCCGGGCAGGACTTCTTCGACGACGTGCAGGCCGAGTCCGACGCGCTCGCCGCCCGGTTCCGCGACTTCTGCTTCGCCATGCCCGAACCCGACCCGTCCCGGATCTTCTCCGAGGTCTACGCCGAGGAAAGCCCGGTCGTGGCCGCGCAGCGCGACGAGCAGCTGCGCTACCTCGACGGGTTCGCCGAGCCCGCGCAGGGAGGTGCCCACTGATGGCCGCACCCGCGATGGAACGGACCGACGTCGGCGACGGCAGCACGGGCCGGTCGGCCGTGCAGACCGTGACAATGGCGAAGAGCCTCAACCTGGCGATGCGCTCGGCGCTGGAATCGGACCCGAAGGTCCTGGTCATGGGGGAGGACGTCGGCAAGCTCGGCGGCGTCTTCCGCGTCACCGACGGGCTGCAGAAGGATTTCGGCGAGCACCGCGTGCTGGGCACGCCGCTGGCCGAGTCGGGGATCATCGGCACCGCCGTGGGGCTCGCGATCCGCGGCTACCGGCCGGTGTGCGAGATCCAGTTCGACGGGTTCATCTTCCCCGGCTACGACCAGATCGTCTCGCAGCTGGCGAAGCTGCACTTCCGCAGCCAGGGCAAGGTCACGATGTCGGTGGTGGTGCGGGTGCCGTTCGGTGGCGGCATCGGTGCGGTCGAGCACCACTCCGAATCGCCGGAATCGCTGTTCGCGCACGTGGCCGGTGTGAAGGTGGTGGCCTGCTCGAACCCGGCGGACGCGTACTGGATGCTGCGGCAGGCCATCGCCTGCGACGACCCGGTGCTGTTCTTCGAGCCGAAGCGGCGCTACTACGAGAAGGCCGAGCTGGACACCGAGGCGCAGCCGCCGCCGCTGTTCACCTCCCGCGTGCTGCGGCGGGGTTCGGCGGCGACGATCGCGACCTACGGGCCCACGGTGCACACCTGCCTGGCCGCGGCGAGCGCCGCCGCCGAGGAGGGCACCGAGCTGGAGGTCGTCGACCTGCGCAGCCTGTCCCCGCTGGACCTGGAGCCGGTGTTCGAGTCGGTGCGCCGCACCGGCCGGCTGGTGCTGGCCAGCGAGGCCCCGGCGGAGTCCTCGGTCACCTCGGAGATCGCCGCGCGGGTGCAGCAGGAGTGCTTCTACTCGCTGGAGGCACCGGTGCTGCGGGTGACGGGCTTCGACGTGCCCTACCCGCCGACGAAGCTGGAGAAGCACTACCTGCCGGACCTCGACCGGGTGCTCGACGCCGTCGACCGCTCGCTGGCCTTCTGAGGGAGTCTGGGATGCCGCAACTCAAGCACTTCCCGCTGCCGGACGTCGGCGAAGGCCTCACCGAAGCCGAGATCCTCGGCTGGAAGGTGCAGCCGGGCGACTCGGTGACGGTCAACCAGGTGTTCGTGGAGATCGAGACGGCGAAGGCCGCGGTCGAGCTGCCCTGCGCCTACGAGGGCAAGGTCGTCGAGCTGCTCGCCGAGCCGGGCCAGACGGTCGAGGTCGGCACGCCGATCATCTCGATCGACGTGGACCCGGACGGCACCGCGCCGAGCGAGCCCGAACCCGACTCGTCCGGGGAGACGAAGACGCTGGTCGGCTACGGCCCGCAGGCGACGAGTTCGAAGCGCCGCCCGCGCAAGGCCGCTCCGGCGGCCGCGGTCTCGGCCGGGACGGCGCAGCAGGCGCTGCAAGGTGCGATGGCCGGGTCGCTCGCGTCCCCCGCCGTGCCCGCGCAGGCCACCGCGCCCGCCGCACCCGCGCCGGAACCGCCCGCGCCCGCCGCGGTCCCGGCGGGTGCCGCCGCGCGGGGTTCGGTGCCGCTGGCGAAGCCGCCGGTCCGCAAGCTCGCGAAGGACCTCGGCGTCGACCTGCGGGCGCTCGCCGGCTCGGGCGCGGGCGGGGTGATCACCCGCCGCGACGTGGAGACCGCGTCGGCACCGGCTCCGGCGGCACCGGCTCCGGCGGCCGGGACCGGCGCGCGGGAACGCCGGGTGCCGATCAAGGGCGTCCGCAAGGCCACCGCGCAGGCGATGGTGCAGAGCGCGTTCACCGCTCCGCACGTCACGGAGTTCCTCACCGTGGACGTGACGCCGATGATGGAGCTGCGGCAGCGGCTCAAGTCGCACCCGGAGTTCCAGGGCGTGAAGCTCACGCCGCTCGCGTTCGCCGCGAAGGCGCTGTGCCTGGCGGTGCGCCGCACCCCGGACGTGAACGCCACCTGGGACGAGCAGGCCGGCGAGATCGTCTACAAGGACTACGTGCACCTGGGCATCGCGGCGGCCACGCCGCGCGGCCTGGTGGTGCCCAACGTCCGGGACGCGGACGGCATGTCACTGCGCGAGCTCGCGGCGGCGCTGGAATCGCTGACCGCGACCGCCCGGGAAGGCCGGACCACGCCCGCCGAGATGACCGGCGGCACGATCACGATCACCAACGTGGGCGTGTTCGGCGTGGACACCGGGACGCCCATCCTCAACCCGGGGGAGTCGGCGATCCTCGCGTTCGGCGCGATCCGGGACATGCCGTGGGTGGTGGACGGCCAGGTGGTGCCGCGCAAGGTGTGCCAGCTGGCGCTGAGCTTCGACCACCGGGTGGTCGACGGCCAGCAGGGTTCGCGGTTCCTGGCGGACGTCGGCGCGCTGCTGGCCGACCCGGCGACGGCGATCACGTACTGATCACCTGCTGACCGGCCGCTGATCACTGCTGATCGGCTGCCGGTCGCGCTGATGCCGACGGCCGGGGTGCGCGTGCACCCCGGCCGTTCGTGCGCGGTGCGGGAGTTCCCGCTCCGGCGCTCAGTCCTCCTTGCGGCGACGGCCACCGGAGCGGGAACCGCCCCCGTTCGCGGCCGCGTTCTGCCGGGCCGCGCCGTCGGACTCGGCGGACCCGCCGCCGAAGTCGAAGCTGTGCGAGTCGAACTCGTGCACGTCGATGTCCGGCAGACCGCCGAGCTCGTTGTTCAGCTCGCCGAAGATCGGCGTACCTGGATCGGGCTTGTTCACCGCTTCGCCCTCCCGTTTCGTTCTCGAAGCCGTGTTGCTGAGGTCGAGCCGGTACCGCACGGCACCGGGCTCGTGGCGCGACCGGCTCTCCCAGCCGATGGCACCGGTGGGCCCACGCGCTCACCGTGCCGATCAAACGCGAACTAGACCGTTCGCCTCGCGCCGACCGCTGATGTTCATTCCTTCGGGCGAGTACATGATGCCTCGCAGCACTCACGAGGATGCACGCCCCTGGAACTTTCCCTCCCACATTCCAACATCGGCCCCGGGACGAGCATTCCCCGAGTGGTGTTCGCCACGCCCCGGCAACCTCGGCCGGGAGGCCCCGCGGACCCCGGGTCAACAGGCGGAAGCCGGATCTTGCGAGCGAATGCAGTGATTCGGCTCACTCCGAGTCAACGTCGGGGGCCGCTCGAACATCACTCGAACGTGTGGCCGTGAAGGTCGCGGTTCCCGGCGGGGGGACCGCACGGCCGCACCGGGGAGATGAGTCCAGTGTTCCGCACCAAGCACACCAAGACCGCCGCCATCGCCGGGTCCGCGCTGCTCGCCGGGATCGCGCTCGCGGGCACCGCCCAGGCCATGCCGCACGACCACCCCGACTACGACGAGTACTGCACCCCGGAGCAGGTCGACGTCACCGTCGGCCCGCTGGACCACGCGATGATGCACGAGGGCGCCGACGTCCGGTTCACCGCGAAGCCCGGCGAGAGCTGCCTGCTCGGCGGCGCCCCCGGCCTGAACTTCCTGGACGTGCAGGGCGACTCCGCGCAGATCCCCACCCGGTACCCCGAGGGGACGCCCGAGGTGCACCGCGTCGACGAGGCCCACCCCGTCTCGGCCGCGTTCAGCTACCAGGTGACCGACCCGAACACCGGCAACAGCATCCCCGGGTCCGTGCCCGGCGCCCTGGAGATCTCCTTCCCCGGCCCGGTCAGCCCGTACAGCGTGACCGTCCCGTGGAACGGCGCCAGCGTCCCCGGCCCGGTCACCGTCACCGACCTCGCTCCGCTGCCCCAGCCCTGATCGCGGCGCGCCCGCGGGCCGGACGCGCCGAAGCCCCCGGCACCGTCGGCGCCAGGGGCTTCCGCTCGCTACCGGATCACTGGATGTGGCGGCCGGAGATGGCGCGGGAGACCACGAGCTGCTGGATCTGCTCGGTGCCCTCGAAGATGTCGTAGATCTTCGCGTCGCGGTGCAGGCGCTCCACCGGGAACTCGCGGGTGTAGCCGTTGCCGCCGAGGATCTGGATGGCGCGCTCGGTCGCCCAGGTGGCGACCCGGCCGGCCTTGAGCTTGGACATGGAGCCCTCACCGGCGGTGAACGGCTCGTCGTTGCGGCCCATCCAGGCCGCGCGCCACACCAGCAGCCGCGCCGCGTCGATCTCCATGCGCATGTCGGCGAGGGTGAACGCGATCGACTGGTTGTCGATGATCGGGCGGCCGAAGGTCTCGCGCTCCTTGGCGTACTCCAGCGCGTGCTCGTAGGCGGCGCGGGCGATGCCGATGGCCTGGGAGCCGACGGTGGGGCGGGAGAGCTCGAACGTCTTCATCGCGGCCTGGCCGCCGGCCTTCGAGCCCTTGCCGCCCTCGCGAGCGCGGGCGAGCTTCTCGTCCAGCTTCTCCTTGCCGCCGAGCAGGCAGCTGCCGGGGATCCGCACGTCGTCCAGGAACACGTCCGCGGTGTGCGAGGCGCGCAACCCGTGCTTCTTGATCTTGCTGGGGGACTCCAGGCCCTTGGTACCGGGCGGGACGACGAACGCCGCCTGCCCGCGGGAACCGAGCGAGGAGTCCACGACCGCCTGCACGACGTGCACGTTCGCGATGCCGCCGTTGGTGGCCCACGCCTTCTGCCCGTTGAGCACCCACTCGTCGGTGGCCTCGTCGTAGACGGCGCGGGTGCGCATCGCCGAGACGTCGGAGCCCGCGGCGGGTTCGGAGGAGCAGAACGCGGCGACCTTCGGGTCGTCCTCGTCGCCGTAGCACTGCGGCACCCACTCGGCCATCTGGTCCGGGGTGCCCGCGGCGAAGATGCCCGCGACCGCCAGCGTGGTGCCGAAGATCGCCATGCCGATGCCGCCGTCGCCCCAGAACAGCTCTTCGTTGGCGATGGGCAGCGACAGGCCGGTGTCGTCGGCCCAGAACGTCGCGACGGTCTCGAAGCCGTACAGGCCGACCTTCGCGGCCTCCTGGATGATCGGCCAGGGGGTCTCTTCCCGCTCGTCCCACTCCGCCGCGGCCGGGCGGATGACCTTCTCGGCGAAGCCGTGCACCCAATCGCGCAGGTCGCGGTGTTCCTCGCTCAGTTCCAGGGAGAAGCTCATCGAAATCCTTCGGTTCGTGGCGGAGTGCGTGGTGCGTTGCGAAACGGGTGCGGAGCGTTCCGGTTCCCGAGCGTTCAGGTTCTCAGAAGCGGTGCGCCGAGTCCGGGCGCCCGCGGCGCCCTCGGGAGCCGAAGGTCCGCCGCGGGCACCGGAGCACCGGTCAGGCCTTGGGGATCTGGAAGAGCTTGGTGAGCCCGGCGGCGAAGCCGACGTCGCCGGCGACCTTCAACTTGCCGGTCATGAACTGCACCGGCGCGGAGGCGTTGCCGGAGACCAGCTTCAGGAACTCGACCGGCGTGATCATGATGGTGACCCGCGGGTCGTCGTGCTGCGGCTCCTTGTTCACCGTGCAGGTCCCGCCGGAGAGCACCGACTCGTAGCGGACGGTGTCCTGCTCGTCGGTGCCGATGCGCCAGCGCACCACGGCCTCGGTGGAGCGGGCCTTGTCCGACTTGTAGTGCTCGCTCATGCGGCGGAACACCTCGTCGAGCACCTGCACGCGGAGCTCGGGGCGGGCCATGACCGCTTCCACCTGCTTGGCCGAGGCGCGCGAGATCAGCTTGGCGAACTGCTCGGGGCGGAGTTCGCTGAGGTCCGCGGCCCCGTCGGCGGCGTGCTCGGAGGCCGCGGCCAGCAGCGCGACGAACTCCTCTTCGCCGATCTTCTTCGGGTCGACCTCGGCGAGCGCGGCGACCGGATCCGACTTGGACATGTGACCTCCCCTTACCTACTGACAAGTAAGACTACGGGTGAGTAGGTTAGGCGGGCAAGGCATCCCGCTGATCGTTCTGCTCTAGCCTCTCCCGCAGATCAGGACCAAGCCGAGCACGCCGCGGAACCGGCCCGCAACACCGCCCGCGGCGGGAGAACAGGAGGTGGGATGCGGCCCGACCCGGACGATCACGAGGAGAGCCCACGACCCCGCAGCAGGCGGCTACCGCGCTCGGTGCGGGAACGGCAGATCCTCGACGCCGCCGTCGAGGTCTACGCGGCACGCGGCTTCCACCTCGCGTCCATGGACGAGATCTCCGAGGTCGCAGGCATCTCCAAACCGATGATCTACGCCTACCTCGGCTCCAAGGAGGAGCTGTTCGTGGCGTGCATCCAGCGCGAGGCCACCCGGCTGATCGAAGCCATCAGCACCGCCGTGGACCCCGAGGTCGGCCCCGACGAGCAGCTCTGGCGGGGCCTGCGGGTCTTCTTCGACTACGTGCAGCGGAACCGGGCCAGCTGGGTGCTGCTGCACCGGCAGGCACCCGCGGGCGGCGAACCGTTCGCCGCCGAGTTCGGGCAGTGGCGGGAACGGGCGATGGTCCTCATCGCCTCCCTGCTGGCCCGCGCCACCGAAGGCGCCGCGCAGCCGATGCAGCCGCAGCAGATGGAACCGTTCGCGGCCGCGCTGGTCGGCGCCGCCGAATCGCTGCTGGACTGGTGGGTGGAACACCCCGAGCACACCGCGGACGGACTGGCGATGCGGTTGATGAACCTCGCGTGGATGGGGTTCGGCGACCTCGTCGAAGGACGCTCCTGGTCGCCCGGCGGCGACGCCTCGAACGGCGCCGCCTTCGACTGAAGCCGAGCGGTGGTGGCGGTCGCGCCGCCACCACCACCCGCACCCGGGTCCGCGCGCGCACGCGGACCCGGACCCGCCTTCCCGCAGGTCAGTGCAGCCTCCCCACGAGGTGCGGCTTGCCGGAGCGGGAGTGCACCGCGAACGTCCCGGCGTCCCGGTGCGCGGTGAACTCCACCGTCGAGGGCAGCAGCAGCGGCTTCACGAAGTCCACGTCGACCGTGTACGCGTCCGGCAGCCTGCCCTCCAGCGCCGCCAGCGCCCGCGCCTTCGTCCACATCCCATGCGCGATGGCGCGCGGGAAGCCGAACGCCTTCGCCGTCAGCGCCCGCAGGTGGATCGGGTTCTTGTCCCCGGACACCTCCGCGTAGCGGCGGCCCTGGTCGGCGGGCACCCGCCAGACGGCGGTGGCCGAACCGGGCTCGACCTCGGCGGCGCGCTCGGCCCGCGGCGCCGACTCGTCCGGTTTGCCGCGGCGCAGGTAGGTGCTGGTCTCCCGCCACACCACCTCGCCCTCGACGCTGGTCTCGGTGATCACGTCGAGCTGCCTGCCCTTCGGGTGCGGGCGCAGGTCCGCCACCCGCACCCGCTGGGTGAGCACGTCGGTGACCAGCAGCGGCCGGTGCACGGTGATGCTGTTGGCCACGTGCACCAGCCCCACCAGCGGGAACGGGAACCCCGGGTCGGTCATCAGCCGCACCGACAGCCCGAACGAGAGCACGTGCGGGTAGGTCGCGGGCAGCACGTCGCGCAGCCCGAACCCGCAGACCCGGTCGTACTCGGCCAGGTGGTCGTGGTCCACGGCGATGTCGCGGCGCACGTACTCGGTCTCCGGCAGCTCCCGGCCGCGGCGCAGCGGTCCGGTGGCGGCCGCCTTGAGGTACAGCGCGGAGAGGTTCGGCGGCGCGTCGATCTCGGTGCTCATCACGCCCCCAGCAGGCTCTGGCCGCAGACCCGCACGACGTTGCCGTTGACCCCGGAGGAGGCCGGGCTGGCGTACCAGGCGATGGTCTCGGCGACGTCCACCGGCAGCCCGCCCTGCGAGAGGCTGCTCATCCGGCGGCCGGCCTCGCGGATGAACAGCGGGACGGCCGCGGTCATCTTCGTCTCGATGAAGCCGGGCGCGACCGCGTTGATGGTGGCGCCGCGGCGGGCCGCGACCGGGGCGAGCGCCTGCACCAGGCCGATCACGCCGGCCTTCGACGCCGCGTAGTTCGCCTGGCCGACGTTGCCCGCGATGCCGCTGATGGAGGCGACGCCGATCAGCCTGCCGCCGTCGTTCAGCGGGGAGCCCTCGGCGAGCAGCGCCTCGTTGATGCGCTCCTGCGCGGTCAGGTTCACCGCGATCACCGAGTCCCAGCGCGCGTCGTCCATCCGCCCGAGCGTCTTGTCCCGGGTGATGCCCGCGTTGTGCACCACCACGTCGAGCCCGCCGTGGCGTTCGGCGAAGTGCTCGGCGATGCGCTGCGGCGCGTCCTCGGCGGTGATGTCGAGCTGCAGGGTGGAGCCGCCGATGCGGTTGGCGACCTCGGCCAGGTCGGCGCCCTGGGCGGGGATGTCGAGGCAGACGACGTGCGCGCCGTCGCGGGCGAGGGTCTCGGCGATGGACTCGCCGATGCCGCGGGAGGCGCCGGTGACCAGGGCGACCTTGTCGCGCAGCGGCTTCTCCCGGTCGACCTGCGGGGCGTCGGCGCGGCCGACCCGCACGACCTGGGCGGAGACGAACGCGGACTTGGCCGACAGCAGGAAGCTCAGCGTGGAGTCGAGGGACCGCTCGGCGCCTTCGGAGGCGTACACGAGCTGGGCGGTGGCGCCGCGCTTGAGCTCCTTGCCGACGGTGCGCACGAAGCCTTCGAGGGCGCGCTGCGCGACGCGTTCCCCGGCCTCGGTGGTCTCCTCCGGCGGGGTGCCGAGCACGATGACGCGGCCGCAGGTGCCGACCTGGCGGATCACCGGGCTGAAGAAGGCGCGCAGCTGGGCGAGCTGGGCGCTGGAGGTGATGCCGGTGGCGTCGAAGACGAGCGCGGCGTAGCGGGCGTCCGCGGCGGCTTCGGTGCGGACCTCGGCGCCGACGGCCTCCAGCGTCCCCGCGATCGCCTCGCCGAGCCGGGATCCCGCGGCGGCGCCGGTGAGCACCGGGCCGTCCACGACGGGGTCGCCGGGCCGGTACCTGCGGAGCGGGGTGGGCGTGGGCAGGCCGATGCGCTTGGCGATCGTTCGACCGAACCCGGTCGAGGTGAACTGCTGGTACCGGTCGGACATGCGCACTCCCGTGAGCGGGTGGTCGGTGGACTGGGCGGTCGGCCCGCGGGTCGAGCGCGGCGGGCGCTCGGGAGGCGGACTCGACGTCTAACCTACCCGCGGGTAGGTTAGAGGGTCAGCGGGGTCCGCACCAGAGCCCCCGCACGATCGGCCCCGCACGCCGATCCGGTGAGCACCACCAGCCGAACCGCACGGACCACCGGTCCCGTCCCGAAGGAGTCCCGCATGCCCACCACTCGACGCGTCGCGATCGTCGGCGGCAACCGGATCCCCTTCGCCCGATCCGGCGGGCCGTACACGCAGGCGTCCAACCAGGACATGCTCACCGCAGCGCTGGACGGGCTGCTCGCCCGCTTCGGCCTGCAGGGCGAGCTCGTCGGCGAGTTCGTCGCGGGCGCCGTGCTCAAGCACAGCCGCGACTTCAACCTGGCCCGCGAATCCGTCCTCGGCTCCCGGCTCGACCCGCGCACCCCCGCGCACGACGTGCAGATGGCCTGCGCGACCGGTCTGGAGGCCGTCACCTCCGTCGCGAACAAGATCGCCCTCGGGCAGCTCGAATCCGGCATCGCGGGCGGCGTGGACAGCGCCAGCGACGCGCCCATCGCGCTCAACGACGACCTGCGCCGGGTGCTGCTCGCCGCGAACCACGCCAAGACCACCGGCGGCAAGGTCAAGGCGCTGACCGGGGTGCGGCCGCAGCACGTCAAGCCGGACATCCCGGAGAACTCCGAGCCGCGCACCGGCCTGTCCATGGGCGAGCACGCCGCCCGCACCGCGCTGGACTGGCAGATCGGGCGCGAGGAGCAGGACGAGCTCGCCGCCCGCAGCCACCAGCGGCTGGCCGCCGCCTACGACGACGGCTTCTTCGACGACCTGCTCACCCCGTTCCAGGGGCTCACCCGGGACCAGAACCTGCGCCCGGACAGCAGCGCCGAGAAGCTCGCCAAGCTCAAGCCGGTGTTCGGCAAGGGCGAGGGCGCCACCATGACCGCGGGCAACTCCACGCCGCTCAGCGACGGCGCCGCCGTGGTGCTGCTGGCCAGCGAGGAGTGGGCGGCCGCGCACAAGCTGCCCGTGCTGGCCTACCTCAGCGACATCGTGCCCGCGGGCGTGGACCACGTCAGCGGCGACGAGGGCCTGCTGATGGCGCCCGCGTACGCGGTGCCGAAGCTGCTGGAGCGCGGCGGGATCGGGCTCGGCGACTTCGACTTCTACGAGATCCACGAGGCGTTCGCCTCGCAGGTGCTGGCGACGCTGAAGGCCTGGCAGGACCCGGACTTCTGCAAGGACCGGCTGGGCCTGGACGCGCCGCTCGGCGAGATCGACCCGGCGAAGCTGAACGTGAACGGTTCCTCGCTGGCCGCCGGGCACCCGTTCGCGGCGACCGGCGGCCGCATCGTCGCCACCCTGGCGAAGCTGCTGGCCGGGCGCGGTTCCGGCCGCGGCCTGATCTCGGTCTGCGCCGCGGGCGGGCAGGGCGTCACCGCCATCGTCGAGCGCTGACCGGACGACGCGGAGGCCCCGGCCGGGGGGTGCCGGGGCCTCCGCACCCGGGCGGCCCGGCTAGCCCACCCGCCGGGACCGCTCCGGGTGCCAGGTCGCGACGAGGATCCCGGCGAGCAGCAGCTCGGCGACGTCCCCGGCGTAGTACATGAGCTCCGCGCCGCCCCGCACCTCCACCGCCGGGCCGTGCACGGCCGTCCAGCCGCCGTACATCAGCTGGGCGGTGACCGCGTGCACCGCGATGGCGCACCCGAGGTACACCAGCCGGGTCCGCACCCCCGGCCGGCCCGGCGCCGGGTCCGGACCCGCGATGACGTGCGCGAACAGGTACCCGGCGAGCAGGAAGTGCGCGAACAGCAGCCAGTGCCCGCCCGGGTGCTCGCCCACCTCGTGCAGCGGGGTCGCGTAGAGCACGACGAGACCGCCCGCGGACAGCAGCAGCGCGACCTCCGGCCGGTTCAGCACCCGGACCGGCCCGCTGCGCAGCAGCGCGGTCAACCGTCGCCCGACCGTCGGCGGCGCGGTGCGCAGCAGCAACGTCACCGGGGCGCCCAGCACCAGCCCGAGCGGCGCGTACATGCCGATCAGCAGGTGCTGCACCACGTGCCCGCGGAAGTCCCCGCCCGCGAAGCTCGCGACCGGCGGCAGCAGCGCCACCGCCACCAGCGCGAGCCCGGCGGCGAAGCAGGCGGTGCGCCACCGGCTCCACCCGCGCACCGGGTTGCGGCGCCGCGCCAGCCCGGCGAGGTGCAGGTACCCGGCGCCGACCAGCACCAGCGCGAGCACGGACGGCAGCACCCCGGACGCGTGCGCGTCGTGGCTCATCGGGAACCACCTCCGCCGAGGTCGACCGCCCGTCCGCCGCGTTGCAGCAGGTACCCCGCCACCACCAGCAACGCCCCCAGCGCGAGGAAGCCCAGGTCCCACCACAGCCGGTGCGGCCCGTCGCGCACGTGGTGGATGCCCAGCAGGTGGTGGTCGAGCACGCCCTCGACCAGGTTGAACACGCCCCAGCCGACCAGGACCCACCCCCACAGCACCCGCGACCCCCACACCCGTCGCCGCCGGCGGGTGACCCGCGAGTGCAGCAGCGCCAGCCCGACGAGCACGGCGAGCCAGCAGACGGTGTGGAACACCCCGTCCCACACCGTGTTCATCTCCAGCCCGGAGGTGGTGGCCGGGTCGTAGTACCGGATTCCGATGGCGTCGTCGTCCGTGCTGCTCAGCATGTGGTGCCACCGCAGCAGCTGGTGCAGCAGGATGCCGTCGACGAACCCGCCGAGGCCGATCCCGAGCACGATCCCCGGTGCCCGGAGCGGGGCGGGCCCGCTCCCCGCCGCGGCGTCGATCCCCATCTCGCCCCCCTGTCGCCGGTCCCTCCCGGCCGAGTTCCCCGGCCCGGGGGACGCCCAACCGCGCGTGGCGGCCGCGCGTCCGGGTAGCCGACCGGCATGGGCAAGAGCAGCGCGGACTACGAGCGCGACTACACGGACCCCCGGCTGCGGGAGCGGTTGAAGGACGAGTTGAAGGACTCCGACGACGGCGGCGCGCCGGGGCAGTGGTCGGCGCGCAAGAGCCAGCTCCTCGCGCAGCGGTACGAGCAGCACGGCGGCGGCTACCGGCACCCGCGGCGGCGCACCCGCGCCCAGCGGGACCTGCAGCGGTGGACCGAGGAGCGCTGGCAGACCGAATCGGGTTCGGCGCGGGCCCGGCACGACGGCACCACCGAGCGGTACCTGCCGGAGGCCGCGTGGGAGGAGCTGTCCCCGCGCGAGCGCCGCGAGACCCGCCGCGCCAAGCGGGAGGCCTCCCGCCGCGGCGCGCAGCACGCCGCGAACCCGCCCGCCGCCAAGTCGGCGCGCAGGTCCGCCGAGCTCGACGAGCTCCCCGCCCGGGAGGCCGCGCGGCGCGCCCGCGAACTGCCCCCGCGCGAGGCGGCGGCGGCCGCGCGGCACGAGCGCGAGCACAAGGCCCGCAAGACCGTGCTGCGCGAACTCGACCGGACCTGACCAGGAGGCGGCGATGACCGACACCGACCGGCAGCTGATCGACGAGTTCGAGGAGCTCGTCAACATGACCCCCGCGGAGCTGGAGCGGTGGCTGGCCACCGACGAGTCGAAGAGCGCCGGGCAGTCCGGTGACGGGGGCGAGACCAAGGGCCACGCGTCCGGGCGGCGCATCGTGTCGCTGCTGCGCGAGAAGCGCGCCGAGCTCACCGGCGACGACCTCGCGCACATGCGCGAGGTCCGCGGCTACGTCAAGCGGCACCTCGCCCAGCGGCCGTCCGGCGACCCGACCCGCACGACCTGGCGCTACTCGCTCATGAACTGGGGCCACGACCCGCTCAAGTGAGCGCCGTTTCACCCCGCGGGCCGCGGGTAGGGCGGAGGGGGCGCACGGAAGGGAGTCGGTCGTGACCACACCACCGCAGCAGCAGGCACCGCCCGGAGTCACCGGGGAGATGGACCCGCATCCCGACCACGGCGAGCGGAGCTACACCGGATCCGGCCGGTTGACCGGCAAGGCCACCGTGATCACCGGCGCCGACAGCGGCATCGGGCGGGCGGTGGCGATCGCCTTCGCCCGGGAGGGCGCCGACGTGCTGCTGTCCTACCTCGACGAGCGGTCGGACGCCGAAGCGACCGCGCGCCACGTCGAGGAGGCCGGGCGCACGGCGGTCCTGGTGCCCGGCGACCTCGCCGACCCGGCGCACTGCCGGGCCGTGGTGGACCGCGCCGTCGAGGCGTTCGGCCGGATCGACGTGCTGGTCAACAACGCGGCGTTCCAGATGACCCGCGACCGGCTGGAGGACGTCCCCGACCAGGAGTGGGACTACACGGTGGCGGTCAACCTCAGCGCGATGTTCCACCTGTGCAAGGCGGCGCTGCCGCACCTGGGGCCGGGCTCCTCGATCATCAACTCGACCTCGGTGAACTCGGACATGCCGCCGCCGACGTTGCTGGCCTACGACGCGACGAAGGCGGGCATCGCGAACTTCACCGCCGGGCTCGCCCGGTTGTACGGGCCGCGCGGGATCCGGGCGAACAGCGTCGCGCCGGGGCCGATCTGGACGCCGCTGATCCCGGCGACGATGCCCACCGAGCAGGTGGAGCACTTCGGGGAGGACGTGCCGCTGGGCAGGCCGGGGCAGCCGGCCGAGCTCGCCGGGACCTACGTGCTGCTGGCCTCCGACGAGGCCGCATACATCTCCGGCGCGCGCATCGCGGTCACCGGCGGGGTGCCGATCCTGTGACGCCGCGCTGGTACCCGCTGCGGTTGAGCACGCCCGTCGCCCGGCACGTCTTCGGCGGCCGGGCCATCGCCGACCGGCTGGGGAGGCGGGGCCTGCCCGCGGGCCGGATCGCCGAGACCTGGGAGGTCAGCGACGTGGACGGCCGCGGCGCGGAGGTCGTGGCCGGGCCGCTGGCGGGGCGGACGCTGCGGGAGCTCACCCGCGCGCACCCCGACGAGCTGGTGGGGCCGGGCTGGCGCGGCGACCGCTTCCCGCTGCTGACCAAGTTCATCGACGGGACGGGCATGCTGCCGGTCCACGTGCACGCCGACGACGAGACCGCCCGGCGGCTCGAAGGGGAGCCGAACGGCAAGACCGAGGCCTGGCACGTGCTGGACGCCGCGCCCGGCGCCACCGCCTTCATCGGCACCCGGGAGGGCGTGGACCGGGCGGAGCTGCGCTCGGCGCTGCTCGCCGAGGACTTCGGCTCGGTGCTGCGGGAACTGCCGCTGCGCCCCGGTGACACCGTCTACGTCCCGGGCAGGACACCGCACAGCTTCGGACCGGACGCGCTGATCCACGAGATCGAGCAGACCTCCGACATCCAGCAGCACGCCATGCCGTGGAACATGCAGGACGGCTCGCCGGTCGACCCGGAGCAGCGCCGCGCGAACGTGGAGCGGCTGCTCGACGAGTGGGACCCGGCCGCCCGGCCGCACCCGACGCCGGGCCTGCGGCTGCCGCCGAGCGGGGACGCCGACCGCGTCCTGTGCTGCGCCGGACCGCACTTCGCCCTGGAGCGGTGGCGGCTCGGCACGGGAACCGAGCGGGAGCTGCCCGCCGGCCGGGTCCTGCTGCTGAGCAACGCGGGCGGGGTGGCGCGGGTGCGCAGCGCGGGCGGCGACGACGAGCTCGAACCGGGCCGGACGCTGCTGCTGCCCGCGGCGCTGGAGCGGGCGTCGATCACCGGGCCCGCGGACGTGCTGCTCGGCTACCTGCCCGATCTCGACCGCGACGTCCGGCGGCCGCTGCTGGCCGCCGGGTACGGGCCGGAAGCGATCGCCGCGCTCCACGGGGGTTGAGCCGGCGGTCCGCCGATCGCCGAATTCCCGCGCCGGTGCGGAAACACCGCCGAGCTCACCGAACGCGCTGGTCAACGAGCCGCGAACCGGCCGTTCGCGGCATCCGCGGCACCCACAACGGCGTGACTTGAGTCACACCGAGGTCGGTGTGTAACAACGCCGGGGGTGCCGCCGATATGGATGGTGACCCCGCGGTGCTGTCGGACCCCCGACCTGGCAGCACCGCGGGGCTTTCCAATTCCGGGGTTTCGACACCCCGGCGCACCCCTCCTCCCGGCCGCTCCCGCGGCCGGAACCCGGCGCGATCCGCGTACCGGGATCAAGCTTCCGATCGCCCCCGCCATTCCCGCGCCGGGCGAACTTCCCGGCATGTGGACGCGGGAACAGGGCGCCCGGCCGGTGTTGTTGACTCCGCACGTGAGTACCGCGTCGCACCTCCGCACCCGCGTCCGCGCGCCCGAGCTGACCGGGCGGCAGTGGCTGAACACCGGCGGCCGGGAGGTTCTGCTCTCCGACCTGCGCGGCAAGATCGTGCTGCTGGACTTCTGGACGTTCTGCTGCATCAACTGCCTGCACGTCATCGACGAGCTCCGGCCGCTGGAGCAGGAGTTCGCCGACGAGCTGGTCACCGTCGGCGTGCACTCGCCGAAGTTCGAGCACGAAGCCGACCCGGACGCGCTGCTCGCCGCGGTCGAGCGCTACTCCGTGCACCACCCGGTCCTCGACGACCCCGAGCTGACGACCTGGCAGAACTACGCCGTCAAGGCGTGGCCGACGCTCGCCGTGGTCGACCCCGAGGGCTACCTGGTGCACGTCGCCGCGGGCGAGGGCCACGTGGACGCGCTGCGCAGCGTGCTGCGCGAACTGGTCGCCGAGCACGACGCGAAGGGCACCCTGCACCGCGGCGACGGCCCCTACGTGCCGCCGGAACCCGCCGCCACCGAGCTGCGCTTCCCCGCGAAGATCGCCGCCGGGCCGGGCACCGTGCTGGTCTCCGACTCCGCGAACCACTCGCTGGTCGAGTTCGCCCAGGACGGCGAGACGGTGCTGCGCCGCATCGGCAGCGGCGAGCGCGGCGCCCGCGACGGCGGGCCCGCCGAGGCCTCCTTCGCCGAGCCCGCCGGGATCGCGGTGCTGCCCGCGGCCGTCGCCGCCGAGGCCGGCTACGACCTGGTCGTCGCGGACACGGTGAACCACCTGCTGCGCGGCGTGCGGCTCGCCGACGGGCACGTCACGACCGTCGCGGGCACCGGCGAGCAGTGGCGCGACGGCGCGGACGGGGGCCCGGGGACGGACACCCCGCTGACCAGCCCGTGGGACGTCGCCTGGTGGGAACCGGCGGGCGGCGTCGTCATCGCGATGGCGGGCAACCACACGCTCGGGCTGTTCGACCCGCGCACCGGGCAGGTCCGGCGCTTCGCGGGCACCACCGTGGAGGGCCTGCGGGACGGGGACGCGGCCGAGGCGTTCTTCGCCCAGCCCTCCGGCCTCGCCGACGGCGGGGACCGGTTGTGGCTCGCCGACTCCGAGACCTCCGCGCTGCGCTGGATCGAAGCGGACGGCACCGGGTTCCGGGTGCGGACCGCGATCGGCACCGGGCTGTTCGACTTCGGCCACGCCGACGGCCCCGCGGAGAGCGCGCTGCTCCAGCACCCGCTGGGGGTGGCGGTGCTGCCGGACGGGTCGGTCGCCGTCTGCGACACCTACAACGGGGCCCTCCGACGTTACGATCCGGCATCGAACGAGGTCGCCACGCTCGCCACCCACCTCGCCGAACCGTCCGGCGCGGCCGTGGTCGACGGGGAGCTCGTGGTGGTGTCCTCCGCGGCGCACCGGCTGGAGCGGCCGGTGCCGCCCGGCGTCTCCGCGAAGCTCGTCGAAGGCGCATCGCAGCAGGTCACGCGGCCCGCCACCGAGATCGGCGACGGGGAGGTGCGGCTCGCCGTGGTGTTCACCCCGCCGCCGGGCAGCAAGCTCGACGACCGCTACGGGCCCTCCACCCGGCTGGAGATCACCGCGTCCCCGCCGGAACTCCTGGTCGAAGGCGGGGGCACCGGAACCGACCTGGAACGGCGGCTGGTGCTCGCCGACGGCATCGAGCACGGCGTGCTGCACGTCGTCGCGCAGGCCGCCAGCTGCACCGACGACCCCGCCGTCGAGCACCCCACCTGCAACCTGACCAGGCAGGACTGGGGAGTGCCGGTGCGGGTTGCGCCAGGTGGCCCACCGCGGCTGCCCCTGGTGATGGGCGGTATGGACGCCGGAGCGTGAGCGGCCCCCTGCGCGGCGGACCCGCCGGGGCGGGCACGTAAACTTTTCGGGTGACCGATGCCAAGCTCGAGATCCAGATGCTGCATGACCGGGTCATGGTGCGGGTCTCCGCGGAATCAGGCGAACGCCGCAGCAGCGGCGGCATCGTGATTCCGGCGACCGCCCAGGTGGCCAAGCGGCTGCTCTGGGGCGAGGTCTTCGGGGTGGGCAGCCACGTGCGGGCCGTGAAGGTCGGCGACCAGGTGCTGTTCAACCCCGAGGAGCAGTTCGAGGTCGAAGTGCAGGGCCAGCCCTACCTGGTGATGCGGGAGCGCGACCTGCACGCCGTGGCCAGCGAGCAGATCGAACAGGGCACCGGCCTGTACCTGTGAGCCACTGATCCACCGCGAGCCGCGACCGGCACCCCTCCCAGGTGCCGCCGCTGTCGGGGTGAGGCGGGCACGGCGTCCTTGACGGACCGCCCCGGCGCCTGTTCGCTGATGTACCCCACCGCACGACCAGACCGATGAAGGGGAAGCGGTGCCGGAAAACTACGACGTCTCATCCGGGGACGATCCGAACCGGAAACCGGCGGGCGACGACCCGGCCGGCCGGGCGGACCGGCCCGGCGCATCGGGCGGCTCCGCCGCGGACGCCACGCGGCCGAGCACCCCGGCCCCCACCGGCGTGCCGGAGGAATCGGCGGCGGAGCGGACCACGCAGATCTCCGCGGAGCAGCTCGCCGCGGCCGAATCCGCATCGACGGGATCGGCATCGGCCGGGTCCGCGTCGACCGGATCCGCGACGGCGCAGTCCGCGTCGGCGGGCTCGGCGGGCTCGGCTGCGGAGCAGGCACCGTCCGGAACCCCGGCGGAATCCGCCGACCCGGCCGAGCGCGGCACCCGCCCGCTCTCGCAGCAGTCCGGCGCCGACGACACGCAGCGCCTCGGGCAGGAACCGCCGGAGGACGACGCCGAGCGCACCCAGACCATCCCCGCGGTCCCCGCCGAGAGCGGCGGCACCTACGCCTCGCCCACGGACTTCCTCGGCGCCCCCGGTTTCCTCGGCTCGACCGAGTCGACCGCGGTGCACCCCGCGGTGAGCGGCCAGGAGCCGACGGTCCAGGCCTCGGGCGGTTCGTTCGCCGCCCCGCCGCCCACCCAGCAGATCTCGTACCCCGAGGTCGATTCCGAGCGCACCCAGAACATCCCGAAGGTCCCCGCCGACGCGAACTCGCCGTCGGCGGCCGGGTTCGCCGGCGGCATCGGCGGCGGCTTCGCCGAGGACCCGCCGGAGCAGAGCGGCCCCAAGGACCGCCGCAAGCTGATCCGCGGCGGCATCGCGGCCGGGATCGCCGCCGGCGTCCTGCTGCTGCTCTACGTGGGCGACCTGACGTTCAGCAGCGGCACCGTGCCGCGCGGCACCACGGTCGCCGACGTGCAGGTCGGCGGGCTCAGCCCGGCCGCGGCGGAGCGCAAGCTGCGCGAGGAGCTCGGCCCGAACCTGCAGCAGCCGGTGAAGCTGCAGGCCGGGGACTCCACCGCCACCATCTCCCCGGAGCAGTCCGGGCTCACGATGGACTGGCCGGCCACCATCGAGCAGGCCGGTTCGCAGCCGCTGAACCCGTTCACCCGGATCGCCTCGCTGTTCACCAACCGCGAGATCTCCCCGGTCAGCCACGGCGACGAGCAGCAGGTCGTGGCCGCGCTGGAGCAGGTGAAGCCGCGCCTGGAGCGACCGGCCTCCGAGGGCACCATCAAGTTCGAGGGCGCCACCCCGGTCGCGGTCGAACCCGTCACCGGCCGTTCGGTGGACGTGCAGGTGGCCGCCGACCAGGTCATGGCGGACTGGGCGAAGGGCGGCGCCGTCCAGGTCCCGTTCACCGAGCAGGCGGTGAGCACCACCTCCGACGGCGTGCACCAGGCGCTGCGGAACGTGGCCCAGCCCGCGGTGTCCGGTCCGATCGCGATCAAGGGCGAGGGCCACGACGCCGCGCTCGCCCCGGAGACCGTGGCCGCCGCGCTGCGCTTCGAACCGGACGGCAAGGGCGGGCTCCGCTCGCACCTCGACCTGCCGACGGTGATCGGCGGGGTCGAGCCGCAGCTGCTCGACACGATGAAGCCGGCGAAGGACGCCGAGGTGGTCCTCGAAGGCGGCCGTCCCGTGGTGCGCCCCTCCTTGGAGGGCCGCGGGGTCAACTGGGAGAAGAGCTTCGAGAAGCTCCTGGACGTGGCCCGCAAGAAGCAGGACCGCACGGTGCAGGCCGTCTACGAGCAGCAGCCGCCCGCGTTCAGCACCGACCAGGCCAACGGCCTCGGCATCAGGGAAGTCATCAGCGAGTTCCAGACCGGCGGCTTCGAAGCGGCGTCCGGGGTGAACATCCGGCGCACCGCCGAGCAGGTCAACGGCGCGGTGATCAAGCCGGGCGAGACGTTCAGCCTCAACGGCCACACCGGCCCGCGCGGCACCGCGCAGGGCTACGTGGAGTCCGGGATCATCGAGGACGGCCGCCCGGCGAAGGCGGTCGGCGGCGGCATCTCGCAGTTCGCGACCACCCTGTTCAACGCCTCGTACTTCGCGGGCGTGCAGGACGTGGAGCACAAGGAGCACAGCTACTACATCAGCCGCTACCCGGCGGGCCGCGAGGCCACGGTGTTCCAGAACCCGGACGGCAGCAGCGTCATCGACGTGAAGTTCAAGAACACGCTCGCCAGCGGAATCATGATCACCACGGAGTGGACGCCGTCGTCGATCACGGTGAAGTTCTGGGGCACCAAGCAGTACGACGTGGGTTCCGAGACCGGTCCGCGCACCAACGAGAAGCCCCCGCACGAGAAGGTCGTGCCGCCGGGCGAGCCGTGCAGCCCCAGCAAGGGCAACGGCGGCTTCACCGTCACCGACACCCGCACGTTGACCGACGTGAAGACCGGGAAGGTCAAGAAGGAGAAGCCGACCAAGACGGTCTACAACCCGCAGCCGATCATCCACTGCGGCGCGCCACCGGCGCCCTGACCCGCACCGCCGACGAGGCCCTTCCCGGTTCCGGGAGGGGCCTCGTCCGCGTTCCGAGGCATCGGCCGCGCCGCACCCGGGCACCCGGTGGGGGACGACGAACCCGACCGAGGGAGCCAGCGATGCGAGCCACCGTGATCCGCGGAGCCGGCGACGTGCGAGTGGAGGAGGTGCCGGACGCGGCCCTGCGGGAACCGGCGGACGCGGTCGTGCGGGTGGTGCTGACCTGCGTGTGCGGTAGCGACCTGTGGCCGTACAAGAGCATGGAGCGCGACGAGGCCGGGCAGCGGATCGGCCACGAGTTCCTGGGCGTGGTCGAGGAGGCCGGGTCCGCGGTGCGGTCGGTGCGGCCGGGTGACCTGGTGGTCTCGCCGTTCACCTTCTCCGACGGCACCTGCCGGTTCTGCCGGGAGGGGTTGCAGACGTCCTGCCCGTCCGGCGGGGTGTACGGCTCGCCCGGCGAGGACGGCGCGCAGGGCGAGGCGGTGCGGGTGCCGCACGCGGACGGGACGCTGGTGCGGTTGCCGGTGGAGCAGGACGATCCGCTGCTGCCCTCGCTGCTCACCTTGGCCGACGTGTTCCCGACCGGGCACCACGCCGCGGTGTCCGCCGAGGTGCGGCGGGGCGGTTCGGTGGCCGTGGTCGGTGACGGCGCCGTCGGCCTGTGCGGGGTGCTGGCCGCCGCCCGGCTCGGCGCCGAACGCCTGATCATCATGGGCAGGCACCCGGACCGCACCGAGCTGGCCCGCGAGTTCGGGGCGACGGACGTGGTGGCGGAGCGCGGCGACGCCGGGGTGCGGCGCGTGCGGGAGCTGACCGGCGGCGAGGGCGTGCGCTCGGTGCTGGAGTGCGTGGGCACCGCCGAGTCGATGGCGACCGCGACCCGCCTGGTCCGCGACGGCGGCGCGATCGGCTACGTCGGCGTCCCGCAGGAGGGCGGCGGCGTGGACCTGCGGGAGCTGTTCATGCGCAACGTGCGGATCGGCGGCGGCGTCTGCCCGGCGCGGGCCTACGTCGAGGAGCTGATGCCGGACGTGCTCTCCGGCGCGGTCCGGCCGGGCCGGGTGTTCGACCACGTCACCGACCTGGACGGGGTGCCGGACGCGTACCGGGCGATGGCCGACCGGAAGGCGCTCAAGGCGCTGGTCCGGGTCTGACCGGGGTCCCGCCCGGCCGGGCGGGGCCTGACCGCGAGAACGGGCGTGGGCGCCCCGCCACCGAGGGGGACGCCCACGCCGGTCTCGCGTCGGATCAGAACGCCGACTCGTCCAGCTCCATGATGGAGTTGTCCGCGTTCTCCACGATCTTGCGGCGGCCGGTCAGCTCCGGCAGCACGTTCTTCGCGAAGAACCGGGCCACCGCGACCTTGCCCTGGTAGAAGGGCTGGTCCTTCGCCGAGGCGCCCGCGTCCAGCGCCGCCAGCGCGATCTCGGCCTGGCGCAGCAGCAGCCAGCCGATGAGCAGGTCGCCCATGCTCATCAGCACGGTCACGGCGTGCTGGCCGACCTTGTAGATGTTGGTCACGTCCTCCTGTGCGGAGGTCAGGAAGCCGAAGACGGCGCCGAGGGTGCCCTGCGCGTCGTCCAGCGCCTTCGCGAGCAGCGCCCGCTCCTCCTTGAGCCGGTCGTCCGCGCCCTCGGCCTCCAGCGACTTCTGCACCTCGGCGGCGAGGTGGCCCAGCGCGGCGCCGTTGTTGCGGACGATCTTGCGGAAGAAGAAGTCCTGCGCCTGGATCGCCGTGGTGCCCTCGTACAGGCTGTCGATCTTGGCGTCCCGGATGTACTGCTCGATCGGGTAGTCCTGCAGGTAGCCGGAGCCGCCGAGGGTCTGCAGCGACAGCGTCAGGTTCTCGTACGCCCGCTCCGAGCCGACGCCCTTCACGATAGGCAGCAGCAGGTCGTTGACCTGCTCGGCCAGCGACACGTCCGCGCCGCTCGCCTTGCCCTGCGCGATCTGGTCCTGGTACGTCGCGGTGTAGAGGTACACCGCGCGCAGGCCCTCCGCGTACGCCTTCTGCAGCAGCAGGATGCGACGCACGTCGGGGTGGTTCGTGATCGCCACGCGCGGGGCGGTCTTGTCGGTGGCCTTGGTGAGGTCGGCGCCCTGCACGCGCTCCTTGGCGTACTCCAGCGCGTTGAGGTAGCCGGTGGACAGCGTGGCGATGGCCTTGGTGCCGACCATCATCCGGGCGTACTCGATGACCTGGAACATCTGCGCGATGCCGTCGTGCACCTCACCGAGCAGCCAGCCCTGCGCGGGCGTGCCGTGCTGGCCGAAGGTCAGCTCGCAGGTGGCGGAGGCGTTCAGGCCCATCTTGTGCTCGACGTTGGTGACGAAGGCGCCGTTGCGCTCACCCGGCTCGCCGGTGGTGCCGTCGAAGTGGAACTTGGGCACCAGGAACAGGCTCAGGCCCTTGGTGCCGGGCTTGCTCTCCACGCCGTCGCCCTCGGGGCGGGCCAGCACCAGGTGCATGATGTTCTCGGTCATGTCCTGGTCGGCGGAGGTGATGAACCGCTTCACGCCGTCGAGGTGCCAGCTGCCGTCGGCCTGCTTGACGGCCTTGGTGCGCCCGGAGCCGACGTCGGAGCCCGCGTCCGGCTCGGTCAGCACCATGGTGGCGCCCCAGCCGCGCTGGATCATCAGGTCGGCCCAGGCGCGCTGCTCCTCGGTGCCGTTCTTGTGCACGATCCCGGCGAACTGCGGACCCGCCATGTACATGTACACGGCCGGGTTGGCGCCGAGGATCAGCTCGGAGGTGGCCCACTGCACGGTCGGCGGGATGCCGTAGCCGCCGAGCTCGTCGGAGAGCCCGAGCCGCCACCACTCGCCGTCCATGACCTGCTGGTAGGACTTCTTGAACGACTCCGGCAGCGTGACCGAGTGGGTCTTCGGGTCGAACTTCGCCGGGGTGCGGTCGCCGTCCGCGAACGACTCGGCGAGCGGCCCGGTGGCGAGCGCGTTGAGCTCGCTGAGCACACCGCGCACGGTGTCCTCGTCGGACTGCTCGAACGCCCCGGTGCCGAGCCGGTCCTGCACCTTGAAGAGCTCGAACAGGTTGAATTCGAGATCGCGGACGTTGCTCTTGTAGTGGCCCATTTCGCAGGCTCCCTCTCCGCACTGATGATCCGAGCCGGCCCCGCTCTCCGGACATGGCCTTACTCGTCGGTAACTCCAGAGTATTACCCCGCAGTAACTTCTGTCGAGCGGGTAGGCCGGAAACCACCGGGAAAGCCCTGTGACATGCGCCGAACCGGGCATCTCGCCCCCACCCGCGGCCGATCGCGCAACCCGGACGGCTTCACACGATCGCGTGGGAGCCCGAAACCCGACCTGCCCGGACCTCCACCTCGACATCCAATGGAGGGACCCACGCTCCGGGCGCCCCACGCGCGCCGCGCCCGGCGAGCCCGATTCGCGGAGGTCGGCATGGATCGAAGAACAGCCCCCTACGGCGTGGCGGCGGCCGCGCTCGTCGCGCTCCTCGCAGGCTGCTCCGGCGGCGGTGACGACCAGGGCCAGGGCGGCCAGGAGGGCGAGGTGCCACCGGCGCCGCCCGCGCAGCAGCAGGAGCAGACCCCGGCACCGCCGCCGAGCCCGGACCCGGCGGCCGCCAAGACGGCCCTGCAGCAGCAGATCGACCAGGCCCTCGCACAGAGCCCGATCACCTTCGAGGCCGACAGCGCGGACCTCACCGAGCAGGGCGAGCAGACCGCGAAGAAGGCCGCCGAACTGGCGAAGTCCGCGCCGCAGGAGCTGAAGTTCACCATCACCGGCTACGTCGCCGACACCGGCAACCCGTCGCCGAAGGACCAGGAGCTGTCCCAGCAGCGGGCGCAGGCCGTCGCGGACGCGTTCACCGAGGCCGGCGTCCCGAAGGAACGCCTCGAAGTCGTCGGCAAGGGCACCGCGGAAGGCGGTACCGAGCAGGACCGGCACGCGACGATCGCCGTCCAGTAGCGGCACCGATCAACCTGGGGACGGGAGGGAAGCCCGCGGGCTCCCTCCCGTTCTCGCGTCCGGGCCCGGCTCAGCCGCGCGGCGCGTACATGATCACGGCGACGCCGACCAGGCACAGGGCCGCGCCCGCCAGGTCCCAGCGGTCCGGCCGGAACCCGTCCAGCAGCACGCCCCACGCCAGCGAGCCCGCCACGAAGACCCCGCCGTACGCGGCGAGGATCCGGCCGAAGTTCGCGTCCGGCTGCAAGGTGGCGACGAACCCGTAGGCGCCCAGCGCGAGCACGCCGGCGCCCATCCACAGCAGGCCCTTGTGCTCGCGCACCCCCTGCCAGACCAGCCAGGCACCACCGATCTCGGCGACGGCGGCGAGGGCGAACAGCACGATCGAACGAAGCACGGTCACCCGAGCACGCTAATCCGGGGCGGGCGCCGGCCTGCGGACTCCCCGGCGGCGACCCGGTGCGCGGACCGCCGCCCGCAGCGGCCGCGGCCCGGCGACGTCAGGAGGGGCGGACGACCAGCTCGGTGAGGTGGGCGTCGCCGGTGGCGCGCACCGCGGTGCAGACCGGCCCGGCGACCGACTCCGGGGTCAGGAAGCGCTCCGGCCGGTACTCGCCGCCCTCGGCCGCGACCACGCCGCGCTGCATGTCCGTGTCGACCCGGCCCGGGAAGACCGAGGTCACCCGGACGCCGTTCGCGGCCTCCTCGGCGCGCAGCACGTCGGCGAACGCGCGCAGCGCGAACTTGCTCGCCGCGTAGGAGCCCCAGTTCGGCTTCGCGTTCAAGCCCGAACCCGAATTGATCAGCACCACGTGCCCGGAGGCCGCGCGCAGCTCGGGCAGCAGCAGCCGGGTGAGCTCGGTGACCGCGAACAGGTTCAGCTCGAAGGTCCGCCGCCACGAGTCGACCGACACGTCCGAGACCGCGCCGAGTTCCACCAGACCCGCGCTGTGCACCAGCACGTCCAGCCGGTCCACGTCCCGCACCGCCGCCGCCACCGCGTCCGGATCGGTCAGCTCCACCGGCCACGGGCGGGCACCGTCGATCTCCGCCGCCAGCTCCCGCAGCGCTTCGCCGTCCCGGCCGCCGAGCAGCACGTCGTGGGTCTCGGACAGGGCGCGGGCGGTGGCGGCCCCGATGCCGCGGGAAGCACCCGTGACCAGGGCGATCGGACGTTCAGACATGGCCTGAATCGTATCCGTCGCACGTGCGCGCACGGTGCGCCGGGCGCCCCACCGGGCCGGATGGCCTCCGCCCGCGGTCGGGCGGGTGCTCCGGGGCCTTCCGGTGGACCGGCGCCGCGCGGGGCGTTGGTGCACCCGCGGAGCGCGACGCCCGCGTTCGGGTGCTCCGGGGTCGCCTCGGGACGTGCGCGCCGGGATCCTTCCGCGCCTGGTGATCGGGCGTTCCCCGGTCACCGGCGAGCGCAACGAGGGCCTCCCGTGTTCGGAAGGCCCCCGCGCTCGCAGGTGAGATCAGCGCCGGCCGATCTCACCACCGTCCTCCCGCCACACCACGGCCACCGAGGGCCGCGGCTGCGAGTCGCCGCCGTCCGGCCAGTGCGACGTGGGGTGCTGGGCGTCCTCGGCGTCCTCGCCCGGGTGCTGCACGTTGACCGTGACCAGGTCGTCGAGGACCACCGGACCGCAGGTCTCCGCGCCCACCGGCACGGTCAGGAACTGCTTCACCTTGCCGCGCTCCGGTCCGTCCACCGGCACCGCGAACAGCCCGTCGTTCGAGCCGAGCTCGTTGCCGTCGGTGGTGATCCACAGGTTTCCGAACCGGTCGAAGGTGACGTTGTCCGGGCAGGAGATCGGGCTGACCTGGGACTTGTCGAAGCCGCCGAAGTAGGTGCCCGGGTCGTTCGGGTCGCCGCACACCAGCAGCAGGTTCCAGCGGAACCGGGTGCCCGCGGTGTCGTCGGCGAACTCCAGGACGTGCCCGTGCTTGTTGCCGACCCGGGGGTTGGCCTCGTCGACCGGGGCGTTGTCCGCGGAGCCGCGGTTGCTGTTGTTCGTCAGCGCGCAGTAGACGCGGCCGTTGACCGGGTTCGGCTCGATGTCCTCGGGCCGGTCCATCTTCGTCGCGCCGAGCGCGTCGGCGGCGAGCCGGGTGAACACGTAGACCTCTTCGGCGCTGAAGCCGGGCACGAAGGACTCGTTCCCGCTGACCAGCTTCAACCACTCGCCGGTGCCGTCGAAGTGCCCGTCGGCGGGCAGCGCGCCCGAACCGTCGATCTCCTCGGCGGGGCTGTTGCCGTGGAAGCGGGCCACGTAGAGGGTGCCGTCGTCGAGCAGCGCCGAGTTGTGCCGCCGCGCGTGCGCGCTGCGGCCCGGCTTGTACCGGCCGTTTGAGACGAACTTGTAGATGTACTCGAAGCGCTCGTCGTCACCGGAGTAGGCGACCACCCGGCCGTCGTCGGCGATCTGGATGGTGGCGCCCTCGTGCTTGAACCGGCCCAGCGCGGTGTGCTTGACCGGGGTGGACGTCGGATCGTTCGGGTCGATCTCGACGACCCAGCCGAAGCGGTTCGGCTCGTTCGGCTCCTGCGAGACATCCCAGCGGCGGTCGAAGCGCTCCCACTTGCGGTCGGTCTCGCCGGTGCCGATGACGTAGCGCCGGTAGCGCTCGGCCGCGACCGGCTCGGTGATCAGCTCGGAGTGCCCGAAGTACTGGTGGAAGTTCTCCTCGCCGGACAGGATCGTGCCCCACGGGGTGACGCCGCCCGCGCAGTTGTTCTGGGTGCCGAACACGCGGGTGCCGGTCGGGTCGGCGGAGGTCTTGAGGAAGTCGCTGCCCGCGGCGGGTCCGCGCACCTCGAACTCGGTGTTCAGCGTGATGCGCCGGTTGCGTTCGCCGCGCCGCGCGACGAGGCCCTTGCCGCGTTCCTTCGCGACCTCCACGACGGACAGGCCGTGCGCGGCCCAGGCGATGCGGACCTGCTCCTCGGTGGGGTCGTCCTCGTCGTAGTCCGGGAACATGTGCGACTCGGTGGTGTACTCGTGGTTGACCACGAGCAGCCCGCGCCTGCCTGCCGCGTCGAGCGGGACGAACCCGGCGAAGTCGTTGTTGTAGCCGAACTGCTTCTCCTGCGCCGCCGCCGACTGGTGGTGGAAGTCGAACTCGGGGGCGCCGTCGACGAGCGGGTCGCCCCAGCGGATCACGATGCCCTGCGCGTAGCCCTCGGGGACGGTGAGCCGGTCCTCCTGGTTCGGCGCGACCGGCGCGAAGTCGGTGCCCGGCACGGGACGACCGGCGGGACGCGGGGCGGTGGCCGCGGCGGCGGTGCCGGACAGGGCGGCGGCCCCGCCGACCGCCAGCGCCAGCACACCCCCCGCCTTCAGCGCGCCGCGGCGGCTCAGGACGCTCGCGACGACGTCGCCGAAGTAGCCGTTGCCGGAGGTGTTCGGCGCCTCGTGCGCGCAGGCGTTGCCGCAGCGGTACTTGCAGGTGGCCGATGCCCGGCGGGCGGAGTGGTTCGACAGCAGTGGCAGCGGGACGACCCGCCCGCCGTCCGGTCGGGTGGACACACGGACCTCCAGGTGTCAGTCAGGAACACCTGGACGCTATGCCGATCAGGCGAGGTCCCCTGGACGTGCAGGTGAACAGCACCCGAACTCATGACGCTCGGTCGTCGGACACGTCGGCCGACCCCTCTATCGCGTCGCCGGACCGCAACGTCCCCTCACCCTCCGCGAGCAGCACCCGGGCGGACGCGAACGGACCGCCGGACGGGCGGTCCGTTCGTCCGGTGCCGGGACGGGTCAGAACTCCTCGCCGACGGCGGCGGCCTCCACCGGCACGCGGTGCGGATCCCGGCGCTTGCGCAGGTCCACCAGCAGCAGGCCCGCCGAGACCACGCACAGCGCCGCGGCCACCGCGAACGGGGCGTGCGCCGAGCCGAACCAGTCCGCGACGTGCCCGACCAGCGTCGCCGCGACCGCGCCGCCGAACCAGCGGCAGAAGTTGTACCCGGCGCTGGCCACCGAGCGCGGCGCGTCGCTGATGCTCATCGCGGTCCCGGTGAACAGCGTGTTCAGCAGGCCGGAGGCGATACCGCTGAGGATCACCGCCACCACCACGACCGGTTTCGACCCGACCGCCATCACCAGCAGCAGCACCGCGTACAGCAGCACCGCGAGCACGGTCCCGCCGGCGTCGCCGAACCGGGCGGCGAGCTTCGGCGCGAGGGTCACGCCCGCCACCGCCACGCACAGGCCCCAGCCGAAGAACACCAGGCCGACCGCGATCGCCCCGAACTCCAGCACGAACGGCGCCCACGCGAGCACCACGAAGAACGCGGCCGTGTAGAAGGCGGAGCCGAGCGCGGTGCGCAGCAGCCCGCCGTGCCCGAGGGCGCGCAGCGGGTCGAGCAGCCGCACCTTCGGCCGCTTCGCCGGGTCCGCGTCGTCGGCGGGCAGGAACCCGGCCGAGAGCACCAGCGCGATCGCCATCAGCACCGCGGTCCCCGCGAACGGCCCCCGCCAGGAGATGTTGCCCAGCAGCGCGCCGAGCAGCGGGCCGGTGGACAGGCCGATGCCGAGCGCCGCCTCGTACAGCAGGATCGCGGCCTGCTGGCCACCGCTGGCCGCGCCGACGATCACCGACAGCGCGGTGGCGATGAAGAACGCGTTGCCCAGGCCCCACACCGCGCGCAGCGCCACCAGCTGCCCGATGGATCCGGCGACCGCGCAGGCCAGCGTGGCCAGCACGATCAGCACGAGGCCGGTGACGACGGTCCGCTTGGGCCCGAAGCGGGCGCTGAACGCGCCGGTGACGAGCATCGCCACCACCTGGACTCCCAGGTAGGACGAGAACAGCAGCGTCACCTGCTCGGGTCCGGCGTGCAGGGCTTGTGCGATGGACAGCAAGATCGGGTCCACCAGTCCGATGCCCATGAAGGCGATGACCGCGGCGAACGCGGTGATCCACACCGCTTTCGGCTGGCCCTTGAAGACGTCCAGCAACCGGACGTCGTGCGTGCCGCTCATCGGCCGCCACTCCTCAGCGTCTCGGGGTGAGCCGTTCCGCGTCTCGCGTGCCGCCCACCGGGTAGTTCGTTCGCAATGCTAACTTTCTGGTGGTTCTCCGGCCAGTCCGCATGAGCAGGCACACAGCCCCGCCGGCTCCATCCGCAGCAGCGCACCGCCGCGACCGGAGCAGCCCGCCCGGAACCGCCGCACCCGCGGCACCGAGCAGGACGAGCCCGCCCCCGGGCTCCTACGATCGGCGGCGTGACTCCCGCAGCCGTGCTCTTCGACCTCGACGGCGTCCTCGTCGACTCCGAACAACTCTGGGACCGCATCCGCCGCGACGTCGTCGCCGCCCACGGCGGCCGGTGGACCGACGACGCGACCCGGGCCATGCAGGGCATGAGCACCCCCGAATGGGCCCGCTACCTCGTCGACGACCTCGGCGCGCAGCTCACCGCCGACGACGCGGCCGAACGGGTCATCGCCGAGATGGCCCGCGTCTACGCCGCGGACGCGCCCGTGCTGCCCGGCGCCGCCGACACCCTGCGGCGCGTCGCCGAGCGGTTCCCCACCGCCATCGCCAGCTCCGCGCCGCCGCGGATCATCCAGGCGTTCCTGGACAGCACCGGCCTCACCGTCGGCGCCACCCTCTCCAGCGAGCAGGTCGGCGCGGGCAAACCGGCGCCCGACGTGTACCTGGAGGCCGCGCGGCTGCTCGGCACCTCCGCCGCCGACTGCGCCGCCGTCGAGGACTCCAGCAACGGGCTGCGCGCCGCCACCGCCTCCGGCGCCACCGTGTTCGCGGTGCCCAACGCCCACTTCCCGCCCGCCGAGGACGCCCTCGCCGAAGCGCACCGCGTGCTCGGCGACATCACCGAACTCCCCGCCGCCCTCGACGAACTCGGCTGACCGCCGGCCGAGCGCCCGCGGCCGAACGGAGCAACTCCGCCCCGATCTGTTGACCCTGCCCTTGGGACACGCCGTTGAGTGCTGCCCCGGGAGAACACCCAGGGATGAGGGGGCAGGACATGGATCTCAAGCGGAGCGCGGCCCGGAGTGCGGCCGCGCTGATCGCGGCGGGCCTCGCAGGCTCGTTGCTGGCGGTACCGGCATCGGCCGAGAACACCGCGCCGGAGCTGGCGTGGGGGCCGTGCCCGGCGGACGTGGCGACCGACCCGCAGCCGGTGCAGTGCGCGGTCGTGCAGGTGCCGGTGGACTACTCCGACCCGGACGGCGCGCAGCTCGACCTCACGATCTCGCGGCTGGCCAGCCAGCACCCCGAGCGGCGGCGCGGGGTGCTGCTGCTCAACCCCGGCGGGCCGGGCGGCTCCGGGCTGTCCTTCGGCGCCGACCTGGCGAACCGGGGCCTGCCCGCGAGCGTGCTGGACGGCTACGACCTGATCGGGATGGACACCAGGGGAGTGGGCCACTCGTCCCCGGTGAGCTGCGGGTTCACCGACGAGCAGGCGCGCTACGGCAACATCCCGCCGTACGCGGTGGACGACGCCGCGGTCACCGAGCGAGCCGCGGAGGTGCGCACCATCGCCGAGCAGTGCGCCCAGCACGACGACGGACGGCTGAGCAGCCTGACCACCGCGAACATGGCGCGTGACCTGGACCGGATCCGGTCCGCGCTCGGCGAGGAGCAGGCGAGCTTCTACGGGGCGTCCTACGGTTCCGCGCTGGGTGCCGCGTACGCCTCGCTGTTCCCGGATCGGGCCGACCGGGTGGTGCTGGACAGCAACATCGGCGACACCGCGCTGGACCGGGACGGGATGCGCCGGTTCGCGCTCGGCGCCGAGCAGGCCTTCCCGGACTTCGCGGCGTGGGTCGCGGCGCGCAACGACTCCTACGGCCTCGGCGGCACCGAGGAGGAGGTGCGGCGCACCTACTTCGACCTGGCCGAACGCCTCGACGCGCACCCGGTCGCCGAGGTGGACGGGGCGCAGTTCCGGCTGGCCACCTTCGTCGCGATGTACGCCGAATCGAGCTACGGCCGGACCGCGCAGCTCTGGCAGTCGCTGCGCGACTCCGACGAGGACGCGGTGCGCGAGCAGCTCGCCGCCGCCGATCTCTCGCCCGCGGACAACGCGCTGTCCGTGTTCCTCGCGGTGACCTGCAACGACGTCGAATGGCCGGAGGACGTCGAGACCTACCGGCGCGGGGTGGCCGCGGACCGGGCGGAGTTCCCGCTGTTCGGCGCGGCCACCGCGAACGTGCTGCCCTGCGCGTTCTGGGCGCACGAGCCCGCCGAGCCGCGGGTGCCGGTCCTCGACGACGGGTCGGACGACGTGCTCATCGTGCAGAACTGGCGCGACCCGGTCACCCCGCACCGCGGCGGCGAGCTGCTCCGGGAGAAGTTCGGCGACCGCGCGCGGCTGGTCAGCGCCGACGAGGCCGGGCACGGCGCCTACGTGCTCGGCGGCAACGCCTGCGTGCTGGACGTGACCACCACGTTCCTGGTGGACGGGGAGCGCCCGGACCAGGACGTGTCCTGCCCGGCGTCCCGCTGATCGTCCCCGGTCCGGCGCGGGCGGGGTCGACCGCCCGGCCGGATCAGGCGGTGTTCAAGCGCTCCAGGCATTCCCTGGCCGCGTTGGACACCTGCTCGTCCGGGTGCTCGGCGGCGACGACGCCGAGCACCACGTCGGCCCGCGCGTCCCCGGCCCGGGCGATCTCGTCGAGCACCGCGAGCTGGTCCGGGGTGGGGCGGGTCCGGAAGTCGGCGAGGAACGCGGCCGAGTCCTCCCGCGCGGTGACGACCATCGCGTCCAGCGCGACGACCAGTTCGTCGCCGTCGCGCAGCTCGACGTCCCGCTCGGTCGGCCGCACCCGCAGCCACATCCGGGCGGCGGGTCCGCACACCGGGTCCTCGCGCAGGCCGCGCACCGCGGCCACGCCTTCGTCGCCGGTGTGCTCCAGCAGCCACAGCGCGCCGAGCCGCACCTCCGGGTCGTCGACGCGGCGCAGCAGGTCGGCGAGTTCCACGGCGGCCGCCGCCCGGCCGCGCACCCCGACCCAGCCCGCGACGACCTCGTCCACCACGTCCGCCGGGCCGCCCGGCAGCGCGAGCACCACCACCTCGGCGGGCAGCGCGATCGCCTCCTCCACCGTCGGGGCGACGAAGCCGTACCCGCGCAGCGAGCCGTGTGCGGCCCACACCCCCAGCGGCAGCAGTTCCACCACCGCGCGGTCCGCCGATCCGGGCGCGAACGCCTCGATGCGCTCCAGCAGTTCCGGCAGGTCGGTGCGGTAGCGGCGCAGCACGCCCAGCGCTTCCCAGAGCCGCAGCACCCGGTCCACCACCCGCGCCACCGCGGGCCGGGCATCGGCCCGGTCGGTGATCGCGTGCAGCACCAGGCCCACCACCTGCTCGACCGGCACCGCGCCGGTGTTGGTGTAGAGCGCGCTGAGCACGCCCTGCACCAGCTCCGGGAACGCGTCCTCGCCGTCGAGCAGCCCGTCCAGCAGCTCGGCGTCGTCCCCGGCCACCTCGTCGAGCAGCACGAACGACTGCCACAGCCGCGTCCACAGCACGCCCGGTTCGGCCAGCAGCGGGGTGCTGATCGCGCTGCGCACCACCCGGCCGTCGGTGATCCGCACCAGGTGCGCCCGGTCCGCCCACGCCGCGGTGGCCGGCGCCAGGTCCGGCTCGCAGTCCAGCTCCGCGGCCAGCTCCGTCCCGTCGCCGAGTTCGCGGCCGGTGCCGGTCCAGCGCAGCAACGCGGCCATCCGCGCGATGATCGGGGTGCCCGCCGCTTCGACGTCCGGCGTCGCACCATCCGGGATGCGCATCGGTGGTAGCCAGTGCACCGGGACGGGCAGCGGTTCCCGGTCGGCCCGTTCCTCGACGGCACGCAACACGGCCCGGTCCAGCTCGACCTCGCCGTCATCCACCGCGGCGACGAACCGGGCGAACTCGCCCTCCGCACCGAGGTCGACGCCGTGTTCCCGCGCGGCCAGCGACCAGAACTTCTCCGGCCCCCACTCGGCGGGCTCGGCCATCGCCGCGAGGAAGGCGGGCACGGCCTCGTCGATCGCCGCGTGCAGCGCGGGCACCGGGTCGCTGCCGGACATCAGCAGCCGTTCCCCGGCGAGGAAGTCGATCCAGTCGTGCAGCAGCGCGGGCACCGCCGCCCAGCGGGGCAGCACCAGGTGCCGGGGCACCACCTCGGTGAGCACCCGCACCAGGTCGGGCGCGGTCCAGCGGGCGAGCAGCCCGTCCCGCGCGCACTTGTCCCGCAGCAGCACGCCGAGCAGGTCCGGCGCGTCGGGCCGCGCGCCGAACCGCCCGGACAGCGCGGCGGCGGACGCGGCGAAGCCCTCCACCTCGCCGTGCAGGAAAACGGTGCGCATCGCTTCGCCCTTCGCCGCGGCCGGTACCGGATGTGATCGAGGGTAGGGAGCGGGCGTTGATCACTCCGGCAGCGCGTGCCCCGGCGTGTCGGCGCGACGCGCTCGGATCGGGCCCGCGGCGCGGTCGTCCGAGGTCACGGCGCTTCGGTGGCCGGCGAAAATCGATTGTTCACCCACCCGAGCCGCACTAGCGTTCGCCGCATGCGGATCCGGGAGTTCACCGAAGCCGACTGGCCCGAGGTGTGGCCGATCATCCGCGAGGTCGCGCGCGCGGGCGAGACGTTCTGCTACGAGCGGGACCTGACCGCCGAGCGGGCCCGCGAGCTGTGGCTGGAACGACCGCCCGGCCGCACCACCGTCGCCGAGGTCGACGGGCGGGTGCTGGGCACCGCGAAGATGGGGCCGAACCGGGCGGGCCCCGGTGCGCACGTGTCCACCGCGAGCTTCATGGTCGCCGCGGGGGTGCGCGGCCGCGGCGTCGGCGGCGGGCTGTGCGCGGACGCCCTGTCCTGGGCGCGGGGCGCCGGCTACGCGGCGATGCAGTTCAACGCGGTCGTCGAGTCGAACCGCTCGGCCGTCGCGCTCTACGAGCGGCTCGGCTTCACCGTGATCGGCACCGTGCCCGGCGCGTTCGAGCACCCGGAGCTGGGCCGGATCGGCCTGCACGTCATGCACTGCCCGTTCTGACCCCGGAGGTACGCGTGCCCACCGAACGCCCCGCCCCGCCGACGACCGGCCCGGAGCGACCGATGCTGCGCGCCTACCTGGACTTCCACCGAGCGACGCTGGAGCGGAAGTGCGACGGGCTCGGGGACGAGGACCTGCGCAGGCGCGCGTCCCCGCCGTCCGAGCTGAGCCTGCTGGGCCTGCTGCGACACCTGGCCGAGGTGGAGCGGGCCTGGTTCCGCCGCACCATCGCGGGCGAGGACGTCCCGCTGGTGTGGTCCGCGGACGGCGACTTCCAGGCCGCCTACGACCCGAGCGGGTGCACCGGGGCGGAGGCGTTCGCCGCGTGGCGCGCCGAGGTCGAGCACGCCCGCCGCGTCGAACGCGAAGCGGAGTCCCTCGACGTCGTGGCCCGCGACCCGCGCTCCGGCACCGAGGTCTCGCTGCGCCTAGTGCTGCTGCACCTGATCCACGAGTACGCCCGGAACAACGGCCACGCCGACCTCCTCCGCGAAGCGATCGACGGCACCACCGGCGCCTGAACCGGCTATTCGGGGGCCATGTCGACGAAGCGGCTGTAGTGCAGCTGGTGGGCGACGGTGATCGTGGCCTGGGGGCCGGCGCGGTGCTTGGCCAGGATCAGGTCGGCCTCGCCCATCCGGGGGTCGTCGCGTTCGAACGCGTCCGGCCGGTTGATCAGGATGACCATGTCCGCGTCCTGCTCCAGGGAACCGGATTCACGCAGGTCCGAGAGCTGCGGGCGCTTGTCGGTGCGCTGTTCGGGACCTCGGTTCAGCTGGGAGATCGCGACGACGGGGACTTCCAGCTCCTTGGCGAGCAGCTTGAGATTACGGGAGAACTCCGAGACCTCCTGCTGCCGGGATTCGACGCGCTTGCCGGAGGTCATCAGCTGCAGGTAGTCCACGACGACCAGCTGGATGTCGGCGCGCTGCTTGAGCCGCCGCGCCTTCGCGCGGATCTCCATCATGGTCAGGTTCGGCGAGTCGTCCACGTACAGCGGCGCCTCGCTGATCTCGCTCATCCGCCGCGCGAGCCGCGTCCAGTCGTCGTCGGTCATGCGGCCACCGCGCATGTCGCCGAGCCGGATGCGGGCCTCCGCGGACAGCATGCGCATCACGATCTCGGTCTTGCCCATCTCCAGGGAGAAGATGACGCTGGCCAGGCCGTGCTTGATCGACGCGGTGCGGGCGAAGTCCAGCCCGAGCGTGGAGTTGTGCGTGGGCACCATGCCGCGGCCCGCGAGGTACAGGTGGTCGGGGGCGTCGACCTCGACGCAGCGCACCGGCACGCTCGGCACCTCCCGGACGGCGACGATGCGGCGCGGCGGCTCGGCCCGGTCCTGCCGGGCCTCCTTGTGCTCGGCGTTCTTCGCGGGCAGCCGGAACACCTCGTCGGGACCGCTGTCGAACACGATCGCCACCCGGTCGAAGCCGCCGTGCGCGGAGTCCGCGATCCGGGTGCCGCAGGTGTAGCCGAGGCCGAGCAGCAGCTCCCGCACCCGCACCGAGAGCGGCTCGCTGATCTCCAGCCGCAGCCTGCCGTCGGCGTCGACGGAACCGGCGGCGTCGAGCAGTCCGGCCAGCAGCGCGCGGCGCTGATCCTCGCTGGCGCGCAGGTACGCGGACGGCAGGTCGTGGTCGTCCCAGGCGCCGAACCGGGCGAGCGCGGCGGGGATGTCCACGCCGAACTCGGGTTTCGGGGCGTCCTGCTCCGCGGCGCCCTCCTCTGCGGGGTACTCGACGACGGCGCCGACGGTGGTGACCTCGGCGTCCGCGGGTTCGGCGGCGTGCGCGAGCCCGGCCAGCTCCAGCAGTTCCGGTTCACCGCGCACCGCACCGGACTCGTCGCCCGCGGCGAGCCACACCCCGAGCGCGTACGGCGCCACCGGCAGCTCCCGCTGCGGCAGGCGCAATCCGGCGTGCGCGGGGAGTTCGTGGTCGGTGCCGGTGACGGCGAGCTCGGCGGTGGTGCGGACCTGCCCGTCGGAGAGCCGCCACTGGTGCTGGGCGTCGGCGACGAGGACGCCGCCGTCGGAGAACTCGACCTCGAAGCACGGGCGGTCGGTGAGCACCTCGGTCGCGCGCAGCACCCGGATGGGCCGCCCGGACAGGCCGATCAGCTCGTCGCCGACGGCGACCTCGCCCATCGTGGTCCAGCCACCGGGGGTGGGCAGCGGGGTGTCCAGCGCGAGCGCCTTGCCGACACCGGGCCGCGCCGCGACGATGATCATCTGCCCGCCGTGCAGCCCGTTGGTGACCTCGTCGAGGTCGACGAAGCCGGTGGGGATGCCTTGGGACTGGCCGCCGCGGGAGGCGATGGCGTCGATCTCGTCCATCGTCGGCTGCAGCAGGTCTTCCAGCGCCGCGTAGTCCTCGCTGGTGCGGCGCTCGGTGACGTCGTAGATGGCGGCCTGCGCGCGGTCCACGACCTCTTCGATCGCGGAGCCCTCGGCGCCGTGGTAGCCGAGCTGCACGATGCGGGTGCCCGCTTCGACCAGCCGCCGCAGCACGGCCTTCTCCGCGACGATCTCGGCGTAGTAGCCGGCGTTGGCGGCGGTGGGCACGCTGGCGATCAGCGTGTGCATGTAGGGGGCGCCGCCGATGCGTTGCAGCTCCTGGCGGCGTTCGAGTTCGGCGGAGACGGTGATCGCATCGGCGGGTTCGCCGCGGCCGTACAGGTCGAGGACGCAGTTGTAGATGGCCTGGTGCGCGGGCCGGTAGAAGTCGTTCGGGGTCAGCACCTCGACGACGTCGGCGATGGCGTCCTTGCTCAGCATCATGCCGCCGAGCACGGACTGCTCCGCGGCCAAGTCCTGCGGGGGCTGGCGTTCGAAGCCGGAGTCCCCGTTCGACGCGGGCTGTGCGCCTCGTTCGTCTGCCAACGCCACGGGTACCCGTCACCTCCGACACCGTCACCCGCCACCGCTGCGGGCGGCCTTACTGGTCGCGCGATCCACGACGGCGTCCCCGGTGCGGGAGCCGGCCGGCGCGCACCGGCCGATCACGATCCGTCACGCGCGGGCGCGTGGGGGAAGCTAGATCGCTCGCATGGACCAGGCAAACCGAGCTGTGGACAACTATCGGGACAACCTGTGGACAGCTGGGGACAAGTCGCGGATACCTGTGCACAACTCGGCGGAACCGATGGGGACAACCTGGGGACAACCAACCAAGATCATCCGAAAACCACAGGCCAGCCCTTGTGGACTGCTTGTGGAGAAATCTGTTGAAAACCCGCGGCGTGTCGCGGGGAAACTGCTCGTTCGGCGTGTCGGATTCGACGGCGCACGAACGAGTTCCGTGACCGTCAAGCGGACGAACGAGTGATCATCGCCGTCCGCCGCCGAACGGCGGAACCCGGCAGCGGCCGAGCGCCGCAGCACATGACCGGACGCATCGGCGGAAGCCCGGGAAGCCCGGACTCCCGCCGAACGAACGCGTACCGGGGGTCAGCTCGCGGCCGACACCTGGACGTTCACCGACGCCTTGACGTCGGGGTGCAGCCGGACGTCGACCCCGTGCTTGCCCAGGGCCTTGATGTGGCCGCGCAGGTCCACCGAGCGCTTGTCCAGGTTCGGGCCACCGGCCTTGCGCACCGCGGCCACGACATCGGCGGCGGTGATCGAACCGAACAGCTTGCCCTGACCCGAGACCTTGGCGGTCAGCGTGACCGGACCGAGGTCCTGCAGCTGGGCCTTCAGCTCCTGGGCGTGCTCCAGGTTGCGGACCCGGCGGGCCTCCTGGGTGCGGCGGATCGTCTCGATCTGCTTCTGCGCGCCCTTGGTGGCGACGATGGCCAGGCCGCGCGGCAGCAGCAGGTTGCGCGCGTAGCCGTCCTTGACCTCGACGATGTCACCCGACTCGCCCAGGCCGGTCACGTCAGCAGTCAGAATGATCTTCACGACGTGTCTCCTTCTAGCGTCTCTCACGAGACCGCGGACATCCGGGACCGCGCGCCGGAGCAGCGCGGGCCGGACGAGCGGTCTCGAATCAGCGGGCGGTCGAGGTGTAGGGCAGCAGCGCCATCTCGCGGGCGTTCTTCACCGCGATGGCGACGTCGCGCTGGTGCTGGCTGCAGTTGCCGGTCACCCGACGGGCGCGGATCTTGCCGCGGTCCGAGATGTACTTGCGCAGCAGCGTCGTGTCCTTGTAGTCGATGCTCTGCGCAGCGCGGTCCTTGCAGAACACGCAGACCTTCTTCTTAGGCTTGCGCACAGGCGCCTTGGCCATGGTCTTCCTCCTGGAAAGCTATTACGAGTCGAGTGAGCGCGCGGGCGTCAGAACGGCGGTTCGTCGCTGAACCCGCCGCCGGAAGAACCGGCGGGGGGAGCGGAACCCCACGGGTCGTCGGCAGGCGCGGACTGGCCGCCGCCACTACCGAAACCACCGCCGCCGCCACCGCGGCTGACCTTGTTCACCTTGGCGGTCGCGTACTTCAGGGAGGGCCCGATCTCGTCGACCTCGAGCTCGACGACGGTGCGCTTCTCGCCTTCCTTCGTCTCGAAGGAACGCTGGCGCAACCTGCCCTGCGCGATGACCCGCATGCCGCGGGTCAGCGTCTCGGCCACGTTCTCCGCGGCCTGGCGCCAGATGTTGCAGCGCAGGAACAGCGCCTCGCCGTCCTTCCACTCGCCGGACTGGCGGTCGAAGGTGCGGGGCGTCGAGGCGATCGTGAAGTTCGCCACGGCGGCACCGGAAGGTGTGAAGCGCAGCTCCGGGTCGGCGGTGAGGTTGCCGACCACCGTGATTACCGTTTCACCGGCCATCGCCTGGACTCCGTCCTTGACATGCGGGGTCTCTTGACATGCGGGTCACCTGAAGTGCGGTTCGCCGCCAACGGACCGGACGAGTCCGGTCGCGGTTGCTCAGGCCGAGGCCTCGGAGCGGTTGGCGTGCTTGGTCGCCTTCGCGGCCGCGCGGGCCACGCGGGCCTCCTTGCGCGGTTCGGCGACGCGCCGCTGCACCTTGGTGCGCAGGATCGTCTCGTTCAAGTTCAGCTGGCGGTCCAGCTCCTTGATCGAGGCGGGCTCGCTGTTGATGTCCACGACGACGTAGATGCCCTCGGCCTGCTTCTCGATCTCGAAGGCGAGCCGGCGACGGCCCCACACATCGAGCTTCTCGACGCTGCCACCGTCGTTGCGGATGACCTTGAGGAAGTTTTCCAGGGACTGAGGCACGGTGCGCTCGTCCAGGCTCGGGTCGAGGATGACCATGAGCTCGTAATGACGCATGAAGACCACTCACCTCCTGTGGACTCACGGCCACGGACTTTCCGTGGCAGGAGGGTCCTTCACGAACCCGGCAAGGCTAGCAACCAGGTCCGACAGGCCGGTGAGCCGGGTACCGCCGCGGTGGTCGCGCGGCGCGGACGATCAGGCGCGGCGCAGCACCCAGGTGCGGACCAGCGCCGCGGTGACCCCGGCCAGCGAGATCGCCGCGATGAGCACCGGCAGCGCCACCCGGTCGCCCTGGCTCATCGGCAGTGCTTCGGCCTTGCCCGCGGCCCGGACCTCCTCGCGGGCGGCCTGCTCGGCCCGCGCGCGCTCCTGGGCGGCGGCCTGTTCCCGCAGGTCGCCGATGTTCGGCGAGAAGCCGGGGGCGGCGCCGAACTGGGCCTGCGCCCACGGCGGCAGCTGCCCGGGGAGGCCGGGCGCGCCCGAGGCGTAGCCGGGTGGCGCGACGAGGACCGGCGCACCGGTCGAGTAGCCGGGCACGCCGGGGGCGGTGGTGCCGGGCGCCGGCTGCACGCCGGTGCTCGGCGGAGCGGGCGCCGTGTGGGACGGCGGCGCGGGCTGCTCGCTGGGTTCCGGTTCGGGCGCGGGCGGCGGCGGGGCCGGCTTCTCGTGCCCGGTGACGCTCGCGCCGAAGCAGCCGAGGGCGGCGAGGTTGCGGACGTGCTTGCTGACCTCGGCGCCGCGGCCCTGCAGCGCGGCCAGGCCGTCGATGCGCGGGGTGAACTCCTGGGCGAGTGCCTTTCCGGAGAACTTCTGCTTCTCCTCGGTGACCGTGCCCAGCGAGATCGCCCCGGTGTTCTTGAACTCCTGCACGGCCTGGTCGGCGATGTCGAAGCCGAACGGGAAGACCAGCAGCGTCCCCTGCCGCACCTTGGCGTCCAGCGCGTTCGGGGAGGCGAGGATGGCCTGGCCGTACTCGCTCGACTCGGTGGTGCCCGCGCACTTGTCGATGACGAGGGAGCCCGCGGCGCTCGCGGTGCCCGCGCCGAGGAGGCTGCTCGCGGTGACGAAGGCGCCGACGGTGCCCGCGGCCAGCACCCGGCCGAGCCCGGTGCGCCCCGCGCGGCGCAGCAACGGGTTCACCTGCGGCCGCGAGCCTTCGTCCGGACGCATGGCTTCGTCACTCATGGTTCCTCCCCGCTGCACGACCCCGTGATACCCGTTCACCGCTTCTCAGGAAAATAACGTGTCGGACCGGCAAGTGGTGACGGCCCGCACACGAAAACTTCGGCAAATCCGCATTGTGGGAAACCTGAACGATTGAGCACCCGTTCGCGTCACCGCTTCGGAGCAGCGGTGGACCGGGCGGCCGGGCCCCGGCGCGCGGCACGGGCCCACCGGCGGGTGGCTACCCTGCGGACATGCTCATCGGTGCTCATGTCCGGGACGACGATCCGATCACCGCGGCCCAGGAGCGGGGCGCGGACGTCGTGCAGTTCTTCCTGTCCGACCCGCAGGGCTGGAAGGCCCCGAAACCGCACCCGCAGGCCGCGGAGCTGCGCGACGGCGAGCTCGCGGTGTTCATCCACTCCCCGTACGTGATCAACGTGGCCTCGCTGAACAACCGCATCCGCATCCCGTCCCGCAAGGCCGTGGCGCAGCAGGCGAAGGCCGCCGCCGAGGTCGGCGCCCGCGGCCTCGTCGTGCACGGCGGGCACGTCACCAAGGACGACGACCCGGCCGAGGGCATCGCGAACTGGCGCAAGCTGTTCGAGCGCCAGGCCGACGAAGGCGGGTTCGCGGTACCGGTGCTGATCGAGAACACCGCGGGCGGGGCGAACGCGATGGCACGCCGCTTCGACGTGCTGGCCCGGTTGTGGGACGCGGTCGGCGAGTTCGGCGCCGGGTTCTGCCTGGACACCTGCCACGCGCACGCGGCGGGTGAAGAGCTGCCGGGCATCGCGGAGCGGGTCAAGGGCATCACCGGGCGGATCGACCTGGTGCACCTCAACGACTCCCGCGACGCGTTCGGCTCCTCCCGGGACCGGCACGCCAACATCGGCGCGGGCGAGATCGACCCGGACGTGCTGGTCGCGGTGTGCGAGACGGCGGACGCACCGGTCGTGGTGGAGACCCCCGGCGACGGGCAGGCCGCGGACATCGGCTTCCTGCGGGACAAGGTGCGGGGTTGATCCGGGCCTGCGGCTAGGGTCGGCGCCGACAGCCGTCGAAGGTGCGGGACGGGTGCCCGCCCGGCAGGGAGGACACCGATGCGCGAGCAGCTCGCGGGAACCCCGGCCGGCGCGGTTCCGGGCCGCGCGGGCCGGCGCCTCACCGCCGGAGCGCTCGCGCTGCTGTGCCTGCTCACCGCGCTGGCGCTGGCGGCGGGTTACGCGAACAAGGCGCGCTGCACCGGCCCCGAGTTCGACCAGTGGGGCCGGTCCGAACCGGCCTACCAGGAGCGGGCGTACTCCGAGGTCTGCTACTCGGACGTGCAGAACCTGTGGGTGGGCCGGGACATCGACCGGCACGTCTTCCCGTACGTGCACGGCGGCATCGACGAGGACGGATCGCTGCACGGCGGCGTCGTCGAGTACCCGGTGCTGTCCGGGCTGCTGATCTGGCTGGGCGCGTTGTCCGTGCACACCGACGCCGGGTTCCTCGCCGCATCGGCGCTGCTCATGGCACCGTTCGGGGTGGCGGTGGCGTGGTGGCTGGGCCGGTTGAGCGGGTACCGGGCGCTGCTGTGGGCGTTGGCCCCGCCGCTGGTGCTGTACGCCTTCCACAACTGGGACCTGCCGGTGGTGGCGTGCGCGGTGGCCGCGGTGTTCGTGGTGCACCGCGGTGGCGCGCCGCTGCGCACCCGGGCGGTGCAGGGCGCGGTGCTGCTCGGCGCGGGGTTCGCGTTCAAGATCTACCCCGGGTTGTTCGTGCTGCCGCTGGCGCTGCACGTGCTCACCGGTGGTCGCGGCGGCGCCGAGCTGCCCGCGGGGCGGCGGTTCGACGTGCGGGGCGCGCTGGCGGTGCTGGGTGCGGCGGCGGGCACGGTGGTGCTGGCGAACCTGCCGTTCGCACTGGCCGGGTTCGAGGGCTGGTGGGCGTCGTTCGAGTTCCAGTCCCAGCGGAAGGTGGACCTGAGCACGAACTCCGTCTGGTACTGGGGTTTCCGCGGGGTCGCCGACGCCGACGGGTTCCAGCAGGTGATGGGCGTGGTCTCGCCGGTGGCGGTGCTGCTGTCGTTCGCGGCCGCGTGCCTGGCGGGGGAGTGGCTGCGGCGGCGCACCGGCACCTACCCGTGGATCCAGGTGTCGGCGGCGGCGCTGTGCGGGTTCCTGCTGCTGCACAAGGTGCACTCGCCGCAGTACACCTTGTGGTTGCTGCCGTTCTTCGTGCTGCTGCGGGTGCGCTGGGGCTGGGTGGTGGCGTACCTGCTGGCCGACCTGGCGATGGGCATCAGCATCTTCCGCTGGATGGGCGAGGGCGGCGGCATCGGGGACGGGTTCACCGCGCAGGCGCTGATGATCGGCGTGTGGGGCCGCGCGGCGCTGCTGGTCGGCCTGTTCCCGGCGTTCCTCGGGTCGACGTCCACCGTGGACGAGGACGAGCAGGAGCCGCCCGAGTCCGATGTGGAGCGGACGGTTCAGCTCACCCGTTCTCCGCGCTGAACACCCGGCCCGACGGTCCGGGCCCAACCGCTGATCCGCCGCGCCGCACCTCGCGGCCACGGCACCACCACCCGGTCCGGGGCGCCGTCGAGGGATCCGCCCGCCGGGTCGTCCACCGCCGCGGGCCCGTGCGAACCCGCCGGGCCGAGCGCGCGGCGCACCCGGTCCGCTTCCGGGTGCAGCACCTCGTGCACGACCAGCGCGCACAGCGCGATCACCAGCACGTCGCGGATCAGCACGGCGCCCAGGAACCAGCCCTCCGGCAACCCCTTGTTGTCGGTGCCCAGGTAGTAGTACATCCGCGGCGCCCACATCGCGGCGTCCGCGACCATCCAGGTCAGCAGCCACCGCCAGCGCGGCACGGCCAGCACCGCCAGCGGAACCAGCCACAGCGAGTACTGCGGACTCCACACCTTGTTGGTCAGCAGGAACGCGGCGACCACCAGGAAGCACAGCTGCACCAGCCGGGGCCGCACCGGCGCGGCCAGCGCCAGCCAGCCGATCCCGGCGCAGGCCAGCGCGAACAGCCCCAGCGCCACCGCGTTGAGCACCACCGGTGCCTGCCCGGCGGCGAGCGGCCCGTCGAACCCGGCCCAGCCGGTGAAGTGGGCGAGCGCGTTGTACAGCGAATCCGGGTCGGCCGCGCGCGAGGTGTTGAGCCGGTAGAACTCGCCCCAGCCCACCGGGTACAGCAGCAGGATCGGCAGGTTCACCACCAGCCAGGCCGCCGCGGCTCCGGCGAGCGCGCGCCCGCCGTCGCGCGATCGGCCCGCGCGCAGGCACAGCACCAGCAGCGGGCCGAGCAGCAGCAGCGGGTACAGCTTCGCCGCGCCGCCCAGCCCGATCAGCACCCCGGCCAGCCACGGTCGTCGCTTCGCCCAGGCGAGCAGCCCGGTGGTGGCCAGCGCGGCGCTCAGCGCGTCGAAGTTGGTGAAGGCGTGCACGAACACCAGCGGGCTCAGCGCGACGAGCGCAGCGTCCCAGGTGCGGCGCGCGGCGAGCCGCATCGCCGCCCACACCACGACGAGCCAGGCCGCGGTCAGCCAGAACGCGGTGACGTTGAAGTACAGGACGGTGATCATCGCCGCGGGCAGCCAGCCCAGCGCGGACAGCGTCGACCAGCCGTCGGTGATCTTCGCGTTGATCCACTGGAAGACCCCGGTGACCACCGGGTACTCCATGTAGTGCTGCTGTTCCGGCGGAGTCCCGGGCGCGGCCGTCCACGGCGTCTTGTACGGGAACACCCCGTCGGGGGCGAGGTCGCCCATGCCGAAGCGGGGGATGATGTCGGAGTAGCACATCGCCGTGTACTGCCGGTTCGCCCGCCAGTCCAGCTGGGTGCCCGCCGAGGTGTCGTAGGTCTGCAGGCAGGGCGCCTTGAACAGCCAGGCCGCGGCGAGCGTGATCATCGCCAGCAGCAGCAGGACGCGCAGCGGCGTCCAGAACCACTGCCTGCCCACCTGCGCGTGCCGCCCCAGCGGGCCGCCGAACGGCCGGGAGGCCGCCGCGGCGACGGGTTCGGTCCAGGTCGGCACGACCCGGTCCGCCGCGTCCAGCGAGTCGCCGTCCACTGCCGCGCTCACCTTGTCGGGCTCCTCGGGCTCGGTGCCGGCGTGCTCGGGCTTCGTGGACACGCCCGGATGCTACGGCGTGCGGACGGGTCTCCCACGCCCGCACCGGGCGGCGTCGCGCGCCGCCCGGTGCGGGCCGGGATCATTCGCCGTCGCGTCCGCGGGTCGGACCGACGGCGTGGCCGCCGGGCCCGTCATCGTCGTCGTCACCGTGCCCCGGCGGGCAGCCGAACAGACCGCATTCGTCGGACGGGTCGGAGCCCTCGGACTCGCTCTCCGACGTCTCGCTCTCGCTGGTGGTCGTCTCCTCCGACGTGGGAGGCGGCGGCTCCGAGGTCGGCGGCGGCGGCGGTTCCTCGCTCGTCGTCGTCGGCTGCGGCGGGAGCTTCTGCTCGAACTGGCCGATCGGGCTGGCCTTCGGGAACTGCTCCACCGGCAGGTTCTTGTGGTACTCGTTCATGAATTCCTGCCAGATGTCACCGGGCAGGCCGCTGCCGTAGATGATCTTCCCGTTGGCCTGCTCCACCGGCACCGGCTTGCCGTCCTCGTCGGCGAGCATGCCGACCGCGGTGGACAGCTGCGGCGTGGCACCGATCATCCAGGCGTTCTGGTTCTTCTCGGTGTCGAAGTACTGGTGGGTACCGGTCTTCGCCGCCACCGGCCGGTTGCCGTCCAGCGGCAGCTTCGAGTGCTCGGCAACCCCGATCATCGACTGGATGAGGTTCGCCGCGAGGTTCTTGCTCTCCGACGCGCTGTCGGAGAACGCCGGCTTGGACGGCTCCGGCGCGAACTCCTCGGTCTTCACCGCGTTCTGGATCTTCGACACGAACTGCGGGTGGACCTGCTTGCCCTCGTTCGCGAAGGTCGCGTACGAGGCCGCCATGTCGATCGCCCGCACCGGGTAGGCGCCCAGCGCGATACCGGCGTCGACGCCGCCGTCCTCGTTCTGGAGGGTCGGCTCGCCGTTGTACTCCGCGGGGATGCCCGCCTGGATCGCGGCATCCCGCACCGCCGGGGTGCGGAACTTCGCGGCCATGTTCACGAACACGGTGTTCACCGACTTGTTCATGGCCTCGCGGACACCGCAGTGCTTCGGGTCGTCGCACACCGAGCCCGGCGCGTTGCCGAACGTGGTGCCCAGGATCTCCTGGTGGTCGCTGCCGTCGTAGTACTCGCCGATGCCGTAGTCCTTCTCCAGACCGGCCATCACCACGAACGGCTTGAACGACGAACCCGGCGGCTGCGGCGAGGCGGCGTAGTCGAAGTACACCTGGTCACCGCCGCCGTAGTAGGCCCGGACCCCACCGGTCTTCGGATCGACCGCGACCAGCGAGGTGCGCAGGTTCTGCGGCTGGCCCTGCGTCACCTTCCGGACCGCGTCCTCGGCCATCCGCTGCGCGTTCGGGTCGATCGTCGTGGTGATCGTGTAGCCGCCGAGGGTCAGCGCCTGCTCGCTGTAGCCCTCGCGCTCCAGCTCGGCCAGCACCTGCTTGCGGATGTGCAGCTGGGAGGAGTTGCCCTCCGACTTGCTCTTCCACGCCTCTCGCTCCCGGGTCTCGGGCAGCGCCATGCTCGCGCGGACGTCCTGGCTGATGAAGCCGTTCTTCAGCATCTGGCCGGCCACGTACTCCCAGCGCCACTGCCCCTGCTCCGGGTCGACCCGGGGGTCGTTGGCGGTGGGGCGCTGCACCATGCCGGCCAGGACCGCGGCCTCGCTCGGGTCCAGGTCCTTCGGCAGCTTGCCGAAGTAGGCCTCCGCCGCGGTGTGGATGCCGTAGGCGCCGCGGCCGTAGTACGCGGTGTTCAGGTAGGCCTTGAGGATGTCGTCCTTCGACTGCTGGTTGGTCACCTTGTAGGCGACCACGACTTCCTTGACCTTCCGGGTGATCGAGTACTCGTCCTGGTCCAGCGCCAGCTTCACGTACTGCTGGGTCAGCGTGGAACCGCCACCGGCGCCACCGCCGATCTGGTTGTACACCGCGACCAGGATGCCGCGGATGGAGAAGCCCGGGTTGGTGTAGAAGGACGCGTCCTCCGCGGCGACCGTGGCGTCGAGCATCGGCTTCGAGACCTCGGCCCGCAGGTCCCGGATCATCGTCTTGGAACCCGCCTCGGGGACGATGCGGGTCATCTCCTGGCCGTCGGCGTAGTTGACGACGATCGTCTGCTCGGTGCGGCTGGCGATCTCCTCGGGGTTCGGGACCTCCCACATGGTGTAGCCCCACGCGAACGTCCCGATGCCCAGCAGCAGCATCGCCGCGGCCGCCACGTAGCAGGTGCGGCGGATGCGCCGCCAGATCTTCTTCCGCTTGGCCTTGCGGGCGCTCACCTCGTCGTCCGGGTCGAGCAGCTCGTCGTCGGGGCCGAACCCGTCGTCGCCATGTCCGCGATCCCCGTACCGGTCGTCGTACCCGTCGTCGTAGTCGTCGTCGTAGCGACCGTCGTCGGAGTACGCGTCGTTCGTCGAGTAGTAGTCGTACGAGCTCTGCGTGGCCTCGTGGGTGAGCAGCTGCGGTTCGCGCGGCGAGTCACCGCTCGCGCCACTGGCACCCGCCGCACCCGCGGCTCCGGCACCTGCCGCTCCTGCGGCTCCGGCACCCGCCGCGCCACCGCCCGCCGCGGCGGCCGCACCGCCGAGCGCGGCCGCACCGGCCACGCCGCCGACGACGCCACCGGCCACGGCACCACCGCGACCGCGACCCTGGTCCTTGCCGTCCCCGGGGGTCTGCGGGATGTTCTCGGTCGGCCGCTCAGCGGGCGGCACCGCGCCAGGCGCGGGCCTGCCACCGGGCTGGGGGACCTGCCGGGTGCTCTGGCCACCGGGCGGCGGCGGAGGCACCTGGCGGGTGGGCTGCTGGCCGGGACGCTGCGGCGGCCTGAACTGCTGGGTGCTCTGCTCGTCCGGAGTCGCGGGGCCGCCCTGCTGCGCGGCTCCCTGCTGGCCCGGTCCCTGCTGGCCCGGTCCCTGCTGGCCCGCTCCCTGCTGGCCGGGGCCGGGCTGGCGCTGGGTGCGCTGGTCCGCCGCGGGCGGCGGTGCCTGGGTGAACGAGGTCGGCAGGTCGAGCTTGCGACCGCCGCCGGAGTCGGCGGCGCGCTTCCCGGTCGGGGCGTCGTCCTCGTCGTCGAACGACGGCACCCACGCACCGGTCTTCTCGGAGGGCGCCTCGGCGTCCTGGTCCGCGCCGCGCGGCTGCTGGCCGTCGCCCGGCCAGTTCGGCTGGTCGCCGCCCTGCCGCGGACGACCCGGCGGCTGCTGCTGGCGCGTCCCCTCCCCAGGCCACGGTCCCGCGCCCTGACCCGGTCCGGGCGGCGGCCCGGCGGCGCGCTGCTGGCCCGGACCTTGCTGGCCGGGACCCTGCTGGCCCGGGTTCTGCGGCGGCGGGTTCTGCGGGGCGCCCGGCGGCGGACCCGGCGGGCGCTGCTGCGCACCGGGACGCTGCCCGGCGGGCGGCTGGTTCGCGGGGTTCGGCGGTCCGGCAGGCCGACCACCCGGCGGGGTGCCGCCCGGAGGCGGGGGGCCCTGCGGACGCGGACCCTGCTGCCGGGACGAGGGGGGCGTGGCCCGGTCGTCGGGGGAACCGGGATTGCGACCTTCGGGCTGCCGGGAGTGGCGGCCACGAGCTGGGTCGTCACGCTCGTCGTTCACGAGTTGGCCTCCAGGACAGGCGTCGTGCGACGCCAGGTGATGCATTCACGTCGGGGTGACCCCGCTTCGCGCGGGGCGGTGCTGCTCGTTCTCACGGCCGGTTCACTCGGCCGCAGTCTTGCGCCGGGGGCGGCGGTTGTTCAAGTCACCGGTCCCGAGGACGTACGACTGCACCAGGTGGTTCCAACTGCACGTCCGACAGACTTCGACGACGTGCACGGTGAATTCCGCGAACAAGGCCGCCAACCGTTCCAGCTCATCGGGACCGCGAGCCGATCCCGATGCGTGCTTGAGTTCCTCGCCGAAGATCCACGAGACCAGCGTGAGCGGCTCCTTCCGGCACACCGGGCAGGTCACTTCGCTGGGCTCGCCGTGGTACTTCGCCGCCCGCAACAGGTACGGGTTCGCGTCGCAGACCTCCATCACCCCGACTCGGCCAGAGTGGACCTGCGCGAGCAGCGACCTGCGCTGCAACGCGTAATCCACCACTTGCCGTTGGGTCCGCACGAGGAACAGGGTACGTGTCCGATGCCGGTGCTCCATGCGCCGTTAGGGGCAGCGACCGCTTCCGCCGCGTGACCTGCGGTGTCGTGAGCAGCGCGGTTGGTCTCGACCTGCGAGGACCGGGGAAGCGCCGAAGATATACTCCTTTCTCGGGCAAGTACGGCTGGGGACGGCTCGAGCGCGGGAGGTGCGGATGCGCGAACTCGCCATGCCCGGCTTCCCGCAGCGCACCCGGTGCACCGGGCCCGAACTGCGGCGACTCCCCTCCGGCGACCGAGGTGGCCGAGGATCTCGCTGCGGGATGTTCTACCGGACGGCCGCCGCGCGCCCGCACCCCGGGTTGATCTTGAAACCCGGAGGCGCCGATGGTCCCGGTACCGGACGGGCCGCTCGTCCCCCGCTCGCCGGACCGCACCGCCGGAACGTGATCGGTCCCACGGAGCCGATCGGACGATTCGGGCGCCGCGCGGCGGATCCGCCCGATCCGCGGGAACAGCGCGGCCTCCCCGGCGGTTGTCGGGGAGGGCACCGGTGCGCGTTCCGGGAGTCGCGGGTGGCGGGAACCCGCGGCGACCGATCGGCACCGGTCGTCGGCTTGCCCAGGCGGGGGACGCCGCCGCGTCCCCGCCACGACCCGCGCGCATCGTCCGCGCGACGGGCCACTTCCAGACCACGGCCCGGCCGGGCCTGATCCGGCCGATCCGGCTGCTCGCGCGACCCCGGGACCTCCGGGGCACCGGCGAGCGGGGAGAAGGACAACACATGACCTACAAGGAGGACCCTGCCATGAGCACAGACCGCCGCGAGGGCGCGGTTCGAGTGGCGATCGCCGGCGTGGGCAACTGCGCGGCATCGCTGGTGCAGGGCGTCCAGTACTACGCCGACGCCGACCCGGACACCCGGGTCCCCGGCCTGATGCACGTCCAGTTCGGCGAGTACCACGTGCGCGACGTGCAGTTCGTGGCCGCGTTCGACGTGGATGCCAAGAAGGTCGGCAGGGATCTCTCCGAGGCCATCGTGGCCAGCGAGAACAACACCATCAAGATCGCCGACGTCCCGCCGCTGGGCGTTTCCGTGCAGCGGGGCCGCACCCTCGACGGGCTCGGCCGCTTCTACCGCGAGACGATCGAGGAGTCCGACGAGGCGCCGGTCGACGTGGCGCAGGCGCTGCGCGACGCCGAGGTCGACGTGCTGGTCTCCTACCTGCCGGTGGGTTCCGACGACGCGGGCAAGTTCTACGCGCAGGCCGCGCTCGACGCCGGGGTGGCGTTCGTGAACGCGCTGCCCGTGTTCATCGCCTCCGACCCGGAGTGGGCCGCGAAGTTCACCGAGGCCGGCGTGCCGATCGTCGGCGACGACATCAAGTCGCAGGTCGGCGCCACCATCACGCACCGCGTGCTGACGAAGCTGTTCGAGGACCGCGGCGTGCACGTGGACCGCACGATGCAGCTCAACGTCGGCGGCAACATGGACTTCCTGAACATGAAGGAGCTCGAGCGGCTCGAGTCGAAGAAGAAGTCCAAGACCCAGTCGGTGACCTCGCAGGTCCAGCGCGACCTGGGCAAGCGCAACGTGCACATCGGTCCCTCGGACTACGTGCCGTGGCTGGACGACCGCAAGTGGGCCTACATCCGGCTGGAGGGGCGCGCGTTCGGCGACGTGCCGCTGAACCTGGAGTACAAGCTGGAGGTGTGGGACTCGCCGAACTCGGCGGGGATCATCATCGACGCGCTGCGCGCCGCCAAGATCGCGAAGGACCGCGGCATCGGCGGACCGATCCTGTCCGCGTCCTCGTACTTCATGAAGTCGCCGCCGGAGCAGTACTCGGACTCGGAGGCCTACCAGGCCGTCGAGGACTTCATCTCGGGCGACGTCGAACGCTGATGCGCCGTCCCCGCCAGGCCTCGGCCCGGCGGGGACGTTCAGTGCTGGAGCTGCTGCTCGGCGCGGGAGAGCACCGCGTGCGCGGTGGCGTTGCCGTTGGTGGTCACCCAGGAGACCCGCAGGTTCGGCCGGACCCGGGTGGGGCCGATCCGCATCGGCCAGCTGGCCATCCGGCGGGCCTGCTGGGCGATGGCCTCGCCGTTGCCGTTGGGGTGGTCGGCGACCAGCGCGAACTCGTCGCCGCCGTACCGGGCGACGGTGTGCTCGTCGGACATGCCCTGCCGCAGCCGGCCCGCGAGGGTGCCGAGCAGCTCGTCGCCCCGGGCGAAGCCGTGCTCGGTGTTGAACGCGGCCAGCCGGTGCACGTCGAGCAGGACCAGCGTGGTGAGCATGCCGCGGGTGCGGGCGCGCACCAGGGACTGCTCCAGGCGGTCCAGCAGCAGCGCCCGGCCGGGGAGCCCGGTGAGCGGGTCGAGCAGGCCGCGGCTGTGCCCGACGTCGGTCTGCACGGCCTGCAGCAGGATCAGCACCCGGCGCTTCCCCTGCGCGCGCACCGCGTGGTAGTCCGCCCACAGCCGGGTGGGGTGGCCACCGCGCTCGACGACCATCGGGGTGGACAGCGGCGAGCCGGCGCGCAGCACCTGCCCGGCGAGCTCGGACCAGTCCGGCATCGCGGCACCGGTGTCGTCGCGCACCTTCCAGCCGCTGGGTCGCGCACCGGTGAGCAGATCGGACTTCGTCAGCTGCATGAGGTCCGCGGCGACGTCGTTGGTGGCGAGCACCTGGCCGCGCTCGTCCGTGAGCAGCACGCCCACGGTCAGTCCGGTGATCAGTTCGTCCCAGATCGGCGGCAGCTGGGATGGCGCGGTCACGTCGAGGACACTCATTCGGCCCCTCCTCCCCACCAAACGGAGCAGTCCACTGGACTCTCCTCTGCGGAGAGGTCTGAATTCAAGAGCATCACTACCACCCGTAATGGTGGTATTTACCGAGCGCGAATAACGCTGCGTCAGCAACTACCCGGGTCAAGCCCGAAGCGCCACCCGATGCGGGAAACGAGACGTCCATAAGGCGGATGATCTTCGACTGCGGTGCGCCCTCCGAGCCGCTCCGGTTCCGCCGGGCTCCGGCCCGATCAACGCCTGCCTCTACGCTGGGTCCCGGCCGCCTGAGATCGGCGGCACCCCCGCATCGATGACCAGGACGGTGACCCTCGTGGCGGTGAGCGGACCGGATGACGCGACGCGACGACCCTTCGGCGAGGTGATGCGCGACCTCGCCAGGGAGAACCGCAGGCTGCTGATCGCCATCGGCGTCGCCGAACTGCTCGCCGTGCTGCTGGTCTCCACGATCAGCCCGCACGACCACATCGACGGCGAGGTCTACCGGCTCGGCGCCCGCGCCTGGCTCCAGGGCAAGGACATGTACGGCCCGCTGCCCGCGACCGAGTCCGGGCTGAAGCTGCCGTTCATCTACCCGCCGTTCGCGGCGATCCTGTTCGCGCCGCTCGGGCTGGTCTCCAAGATGGCGGCCGTGTCGATCATCATGCTGGTGTCGCACCTGGCACTGCTGGTGACGCTGTACCTGGTGCTCAGCGCCTCCACCTTCCTGCGCGGGCAGCGGGACCGGGTCGTGCTGTGGACCGGCGTGGTGCTGCCGCTGGCGACGCTGTCCGAACCGGTGCTGGAGACGCTGACCTACGCGCAGATCAACCTGGTGCTGATGGCGCTGGTCGCGGTGGACTGCCTGTGGCGCACCGGGCCGGGGCAGAAGGTGCCGTACCCGCGCGGGCTGCTGATCGGCATCGCCGCCGGGATCAAGCTCACCCCGGCCGCGTTCCTGCTGTTCTTCCTGCTGCGCAAGGACTTCAAGCCGATCGCGATGGCGGCGCTCGGCTTCGCCGGGACCGCCCTCATCGGACTCGTGCTCGCCTTCGAAGGCACGAAGAAGTACTGGACGCAGGAGGTGATGGCCACCGGCAACGTGTCCTTCGGCCCCACCTTCACCGGCAACGCCTCGGTGTACGCGGGCAACCAGTCGCTGCGCTCGGCGCTGACGAAGCTCGGCGTCGGGAACGTGACGATGGTGCTCGTCGTGGTGACGCTGCTGGTGCTGGCGCTGGCCGTCGCGGGCATGCTGCACGCGCTGCGGCAGCGGGACCTGCCGATGGCGGTGACGCTCAACGGGCTGCTGTCGCTGCTGATCTCGCCGATCTCCTGGTCGCACCACTGGGTGTGGGCGATCCCGGCGGTGGTGCTGCTGGCGGGAGCCGCGGTGCGCCGCTCCGACTGGGGGCTGCTGATGATCGCCGGGCTGGCGGCGTCGCTGTGCACGCTCGGGCCGATGTGGAAGGTGCCGCAGGGCAAGGGCCGGGAACTGCACTGGAACCCGCTGGAGCACCTCGTCGGCAACGCGTACGTGTACCTGGGGCTGGCGCTGCTGGCCTACTACGCCTACGGCTTGTGGCGCTCCCAACGGCTCGGGAGGCGGACCGCGGAACCCGACGAACCGCAGATCTCCTCCACCCCCGCCTGACCTGCCCGCCCGCCGCGCGCGGGCACCCCGGAACGCGGAACGGCCGCCGGACCCACTCGGGTCCGGCGGCCGTTCTCGTCGCGGTGCGTCAGATGCGCTGGAACTCGACGGTGTCGTCGAGGCCGCGCGGCTGGGCCGCGAGGCCCGGGATCGGGATGGTGTGACCCTGCGCCGCGTTGATCGACGGGGGCGCGCCGAGGGCCGGCAGCTCGATGCCCACCGGTTCGGCGGCCCGCGGCTCCGGCGGCAGCGGGCTGGCCAGGATCCGGTCCCGCTCCGGGGTGGTCGCGTCCAGCTCGTCGAGCACGTCCACCCGCACCGGCACGTCCTCCGGGGTGGCGCTGAACCGGGGGACCGCGGCCAGGAACGACACGGTGGGCCGGTCGTCGGCGCGCGGGCCGAGTTCGCCCAGCGCCTCGGTGAGCCTGCCCGCGGTGGGGCCGGTGAGCTGCCCGCCGCCGAACGCGGTCAGCTCGCCGCCGAGCGGCATCGGGACCTGCACCGGTTCGCCGTCGCGCGCCAGCACGAGCGGCCCGGACAGCGCCGGCGGCACCTGCGGGTGGTCCTGGTGCTCGCCGGGCACCTGCAGCGCCACCTGCTCGGAGCGGGCGGCGGGCACGTGCGGGGCCTCGGCCAGGGCGACCACGAGCAGCGAGGGCGGGACGTCGTGCAGCCGGACGTCCGGGCCGGGCAGCTCACCGGAGGTGAGGTCGACGTCGGCGGAGTCGAGCAGTCCGGCACCGAGAGCCGCGGGCGCCGCCCGCTCCGCCCCATCCCCGCCGAGCGCGCCGCCCCACAGGGCGACGATGCCGTCCTCGGGGTCCACCGTCGCCGGGTCGACCAGCGGGATGATCAGCTCGCCGGTCACCTCCGGCACCTTCGCCTCGGCCGGGTGGCCGTGGCCGCCGCGGACGATGTCGCCGATCGGGCCCGCCCAGCTCAGCGAGCGGTGGAAGCCTTCGGCCGGGGTGCGCACCTCGGCGCCGCGGCGGAGGCTGTGCCGCCCGTCGCCCGGTGCCGGCCGCGCGGTCGCCGGATCGCCGACCCAGCCCGCGAGCTGCATGTCCGGCCGTGCGGGGTCCAGGTCGCGCAGGACCGGGATCTCCTGCGTCATGTCGTGCTCGACGGCGGGGAGCAGGTCGCGCACCGGGTCGATCTTCCCGGTCAGCACCAGCGCCCGGTAGCGGCCGGTGTCGGCGTTCCGGTGCGCCGCGAACGAGTGCGCCAGCTGCGGCCGGGCGTCGTCGGCGTCGAACGCGGGCGGCACGGAACCTCCCCGTTCCGGATCGGCTGGTGACCTGTCGTACCGGGTGCCCAGGCTGCCGTGGTCCCCGTCGCCGGACGGGCCGGTGCCTTCGGCCGCGGCCATCGTGGTTCCCACGGCCAGCACACCACCGGTGACCAGCGCGGCACGCACGCCGCGCTTCGCCCAAGTCTGCATGCGGTCTCCTTCGGATATTTCCCCGTTCGGGCGGGGAAAGCAATGGTTTCGAGAGGTGCCGTCATCGGACGTTGACCACAGTCCGGCGGCGTTGGGACGAGTGCGCTTCGGAGCGCGGCGAGCGGATCGCCGCGGCGCTCGCTCAGTCCGGGGTGGTGCCGGGGGACGGCGCGGAGGTGCCGTTGAGCGCGGAGTCGGCGGCCCGGCCGGCCGAGCGCAGCGCGGTGAGGCCGGCCGCGGCGGCGGGCAGCGGCCGGGTCATGCCGACGCCGCCGTTCCCGCCGCTGCCGTCGGAGGTGTGCCCGGCGGTGCCGGTGGCGGGCGGCGTGGTGACGGCCTTGCCCGGCGACCACGGTGCGCGGTGGCCGGGCGCGGCCGGCGCGGCGGCCACCTCGCTCGTGCCGGGCGCGGTGAACACCGCGGAACCGGTGGCGGGCCCCGCCGCGGGGTTCGCGGGTGCGGGCAGCGCCCCGGTCGCCGGAGCCGGCGGGTCCGGGAGCCGCGGCTCGGCAGGCGCCGGCCCGGGAGCCGGCAGCGGAGCGGGAGGTGCGGGCGGCGCGGGAGCGCCCGGGCTGACGCCGTGCCACAGCGGCGCGGTGAGCTTGCCGAGCCCGTCGGCGACCGGCCGGGTCAACCCCTCCAGCGGTGCGGGCCGGTCGGCGCCGGGTTCCGGGACGAGCGCGCCGCGCACCGGGCGCAGCAGCGATCCCGCGCCGTGCAGCGCGGTCGACACCGGCTCCGCCTCGGCCACGCTGCCGACGAGGTGCTGCGGTGCGAGGTCGTCGAGGGAGAACCGGCCGGGATCGGCGGCGGGGTCCGGCGCGTCCACTTCGGACTCGTCGGGTCGCGGCGCGGCGTCCGGCTCGCTCGCGGGTTCCGCGGCGCGGGCCAGCGGTTCGGCGATGTGGTGCACGACGGTGCCCACCTGGCGGACCGGCCTCGGCAGGTCGTCCGCGCGCTCCGGCGGGTCGGTGCGGTGTTCCGGTGCCGCGATGCGGTGTTCCGGTTCGGCGGCGGGGTCGGGCACGAGGTCGGCGACGCGGTCCGATGTGGACTCGTGGGCGCCTCCGGACGCCGCGGGCAGGTCGACCAGCGCGGGGTCCGCACCGGCGTTCCCGGCGAACCAGCCGACCGAGCTCCCCGCGGCCGCCGCTCCGGCGACGACCAGCGTGCGGGCCAGCAGCCGCCATCCGCGGCCACCGCCTGCTGTTCGGAGGCTGTCCGACATCTGCTGGTCCGGTTCCACTTTCCGTCGGGGCTGCATGTCCGCTAGCGACCCTCCGTTCGACCGGCGCGGTTGCGCCGTTCGGCGGCTTGATCGACGTGCACTGCCGACGGGCACTCTGTCAGCAGGCGGAGCGCGGACCTAGCGATCTCGCCCAACACCCCCGGATCGGGTGACAAATCCGCTCGGCGCCCGGATTGCGCCGACCGCACCGGGAACGACCTCGTCGCGGCTACGGTGGCGTGGTGAGCAACGCGAAGATCGCACCACCGGATGATGCCGCCGCCCACGTGCCGCGGGTACTGCGAGTCACGGCGGCCGTGTGCTGGCGCCTGCTGGTCGTGCTCGGCATGTTGTACGTGCTGAGCCTGGCGCTGGGCAGGCTCTACGTCGTGGTCATCCCGGTGGCCATCGCACTGCTGCTGGCGGCGCTGCTCGCCCCGGCGGTGTCCTGGCTGGCGCGGCGGAAGGTGCCGCGGGCGATCGCGACGGCGGTGGTGCTCGTCGGCGGGCTGGCGCTGGTCGGCGGCGTGCTGACCTTCGTGATCAACGCGTTCATCAACGGCTTCCCCGAGCTGCAGCGGGAGATCCTGCGCAGCCTCGGGCAGATCCGGGGCTGGTTGCTGCAGGGGCCGCTGCACCTGCGCGAGGAGCAGATCGACGAGTACCTGGGGCAGGCCGCCCGCTGGTTGCAGGAGAACCAGGCGGCGCTGACCAGCGGTGCGCTGTCCACGGCGTCCACGTTCGGCAACTTCCTCACCGGCCTGGTGCTGGCGCTGTTCACGCTGATCTTCTTCTTGCACGACGGCCGCCGGGTGTGGCTGTTCCTGATCGGCCTGGTGCCCTCGCACGTGCGGGGCCGGGTGGACGTGGCCGGGATCCGCGGGTTCGCCTCGCTGGTCGGGTACGTGCGGGCGACGGCGCTGGTGGCGGTCGCCGACGCGGTCGGCATCGGCATCGGGTTGACGCTCATCGGGGTGCCGCTGGCGCTGCCGCTGTCGGCGCTGGTGTTCCTCGGCGGGTTCGTGCCGATCGTCGGCGCGGTGGCCTCCGGTTCGGTGGCGGTGCTGGTGGCGCTGGTGACCAGCGGCTGGGTGAACGCGCTGCTGGTGGTGCTGGTCGTGCTGCTGGTCCAGCAGGTGGAGGGCCACATCCTGCAGCCGCTGCTGCTGGGCCGCGCGGTGCAGGTGCACGCGCTGGCCGTGGTGCTGGCGATCAGCGCGGGTGTGGTGCTCGGCGGGATCGTCGGCGCGCTGCTGGCGGTTCCGGTGGTGGCGGTGCTGAATTCGGCGATCCGCTCGCTGACGGCAGGCGAGGACGAGTCGACGCCGGTGGAGGCCACGGATCCGCACGAGGCCGAACCACCGGCTCCGGATTCCGCGGCCGACGGCGCGGAGCGGGACGACGCCGGTGAATCCGGTGCGGAACGCCGTTCCGACGGCGGGTCCGGGAAATCCTCGGCCGGTGGTCCCGCGGACTCGGTTGGTCCCGATTCCGATTCCCGCTGATCGGGAGCGAACGATCGAAAATCGAAACGAGTCCGGGCCGGAAAGGGGTGCGTCCCGCCGGCCCGGCCCCGTTCCGGAGGACCGCCCCGAAATCCGCTCGCGAATGGTGCGGGAAAGCCGAGATCAGGCGAACGTCACCGCATTCCGCCCCGACGATTTCGCCGTCAGCAGCGCCGCATCCGCGGCCACCAGCAGATCGGGCAGCTCGTAGCCGAACCGTGCGGTGGTCGACACCCCGACGCTCACCGTCACGCCGGTCAGCTCGCGCGGCCGCCCCATGGTGTCCCGGGTCGGCACCGACAACGCGGCCACCGACAACCGGATCCGCTCGGCCACCGCGTGCGCCACCTCCGGGCACGCGTGCGGGAGCAGCACCACGAACTCCTCCCCGCCGAACCGGCCCACCAGGTCCTCCTTGCGCACGCTGTCCCGCAGCATCACCGCGACCGCCGCCAGCACCGCGTCCCCCGCGAGGTGCCCCACCTCGTCGTTGACCCGCTTGAAGTGGTCCAGGTCGAGCAGCAGCAGCGCGGCACCGCGGTCCCGCGCGCACGCCCGCCGCAGCTCCATCCGCGCCATCCGGTCCCAGTGCAGCGCGTTCGCCAACCCGGTCTTGCCGTCGCGCTGCGCCGACCGCCGCCAGTGCGGCAGCTGCCCCGCGAGGTCCAGCAGCGCCAGCATCGGCGCGCCCAGCACCGCGACCTCCGGCTCGCGCAGCACCGCCATCCCCAGCACACCGCCGAAGCAGGCCGCCACGATGCCCAGCAGCACGTCGATCGGCTCGCCCACCACGTCCTCGCGCGGCGCCCCCGGGTCGCGCAGCCGCAGCCCGATCCCCACCAGCAGCGCCCGCACCGCCAGCAGCGTCGTCCCCGCGAGCACGATCAACGCCGGATCCCACCGGGGGTCCTCCCAGCCGATGACCCAGCGGGCCGCGAACACCGCCAACGTCGTGGAGGCGGTGACGAACAGCCAGCGGTGCGGATCGGGCCGCGCCTCCAGCACCCCGTGCAGCGCCGGGCCGAGCAGCAGCAGCACCAGCAGGTTCGGCGGCAGCACGAGCCCACCGGCCGCCAGGTAGGCGATGTGCACGGTCCACGGGTCCCGGCGCACGCCGCTGCGCAGGTGGATGGTCACCGAGGTCGCGATGATGACGGCGGCCGCGGTGCCGCCGAGCATGCCGAACCGGAACCACTCGGTGCGCGTCGGCGGCGAGTTCAGCAGCACCACCGGGAGGACCAGGCCGATGGCGGCGGCCTGGGTGAGCAGCACGTCGATCAGTGCGGGTGCCCGGAGCCGCCACAAGGGCCACGGCGCCATGATTCCTCACGTCTCTTCCTCGCCCGGACGGGCGAGCGGTCATTGATCCGATCGACTTTTCCGGAAACGCGCGAATGGCGGTGCCCCACTGCAGCCAAGTACCGGATCGGTTACTACTCCCGAGCCTGGCACAACTAGATCAACCGTGGAAACCCGGCTCTCAGGTCCATTCGGGTAGATCCGCTCGGTGATGACAAACACCGAGCGTGTTCACCGATCGTCGGCTCACGCAACTCGATCGGTACGGCAGGATGGTCGATCGGGAGGGAACAGCCGTGATGTCGAAGAACACCGCGCCGCAAGGCGTCCGGGTGGCCGATGGGCGCTCGCCGTTGTGGCGCGCGCACAACTTCTTCCGCTCCGTAGGACTCGGGTACGCGGTGCTGTGGTTCGCGATCCAGTTCCCCGCCTACCAGCGCCCGGCCCTCGCGGTCGTCGAGATCCTCGTCATGATCGGCTGGACCGTGTTCACCGTGTGGCGGTTCCGGCGGCGGGAGGGCCGGACGAACGCGCTGGTGCTCGCGGACCAGGTGCTGATCTCGGTGCTGTTCCTCGGCAACGAGCTGATCATGACCGAAGAGCAGATGCGGCAACTGGCGCCGTCGGTCATCACCATGTGGCAGCCGTCGATGGTGACGCTGGCCGGCGTGCAGTGGGGCTGGATCGGCGGCGGGATCTCCGGCGCGGTCTCCGCTCTGATCAACTTCGCGATCCGGGACGTCTACGCGCCGCTGATGTTCCAGGACGCGGTGTTGCTGATCGGGGCGGGCCTGCTGTTCGGGCTGGCCGCGGACACCGCCCGCCGCTCCACCGAGCGGCTCAGCCAGGCGCTGCGCGCCGAGGCCGCGACCGCCGAGCGGGAACGGCTCGCCCGCTCCATCCACGACAGCGTGCTGCAGGTGCTGGCGCGGGTGCGCAACCGCGGCGTCGAGCTCGGCGGGGAGGCCGCCGAACTCGCCCGGCTCGCCGGGGAGCAGGAGATCGCACTCCGCTCGCTGGTCGCCACCGCTCCGCCCGAGCACGACGCGGAGGGCGAGGTGGACCTCGTCGCCCGGCTCCAGGTGCTGCGCACCGGCAAGGTGCAGGTGTCCGTCCCCGCCACCGACGTGCGGCTGCCCGAGCCGATGGGCTCCGACGTGCTGCTGATCGTGCGGGAGGCGCTGGAGAACGTGGATCGGCACGCGGGCCCGGATGCCCGCGCTTGGGTCTTGCTCGAAGAGCTGCCGGACGAGATCGTGATCAGCGTCCGGGACGACGGCCCGGGCATCGCCGCGGGCAGGCTGGCCGAAGCCGCCGCGGAAGGCCGGATGGGCGTGGCCCAGTCCATCCGCGGCCGCGTCCGGCACCTGGGCGGCACGATCTCCCTGGACACCACCCCGGGAGAAGGCACCGAGTGGGAGATCCGGTTACCGCATCCGCACCCGGCCCCGGCGGGGGCGGGCGGACGCGCGAGATCGGTGGCCGAGAAGATGTTCCCCCGGCGGACGGCGCCCGCCGCGCCGCTCGCCGCGGACCCGGACCGATCGGACGACCGGGATGCCGACCCGGCACCGCGCGGAGGAGGAGAAGGATGACCGAGCCGCACGTGTCGGTGATGGTGGTCGACGACCACCCGATGTGGCGCGACGGGGTTTCGCGAGATCTCGCCGAACGCGGCTTCGAGATCCGCGCGACCAGCGGGGACGCGGTGTCCGCGCTGCGGATCGCGCGCACCGTGCGCCCGGACGTGGTCCTGATGGACCTGAACCTCGGCGACACCTCCGGCGTCGACGCGTCCCGGCAGATCACCCAGGAGATCCCCGGGACCCGGGTGCTGGTGCTGTCCGCGAGCGGGGAGCACAGCGACGTGCTGGAGGCGGTGAAGGCGGGCGCCTCCGGCTACCTGGTCAAGTCCGCCTCGGTGGACGAGCTGGTCGACGCCGTGCGCCGCACCGCGGCCGGGGACGCCGTGTTCACCGCCGGCCTGGCCGGGCTGGTGCTGGGCGAGTACCGGCGGATGGCGGTGTCACCGGGCGCCGAATCGCAGGCCCCGCAGCTCACCGACCGGGAGACCGAGGTGCTGCGGCAGGTGGCGAAGGGGCTCACCGCGCGGCAGATCGCGAACAAGCTGGTCATCTCGCACCGCACCGTGGAGAACCACGTGCAGTCCACGCTGCGCAAGCTGCAGCTGCACAACCGGGTCGAGCTGGCCCGCTACGCCATCGAGCACGGCCTCGACGCCGACGGCGAAGCGGGCGCCGCGCCGAGCTGACGCCGCGCGGGAGCCCCCCGCCCGCAAGATCCGCCCCGATTCACCCGACCCGGCGACCACATCGGTCGCCGGGTCGTTCCGCGTCCGGCCCCGGGGCGCCCTTCCCCCTGCGCAACGGGCGGTTTCACCCCAGGTGACGGGCCGGGCCCCACCGGTCGCCCACGCGGGTGCCCGGCGCGCACCGTGACGGGCGGGTGACGGGTCGGTGACGCCGGGTCTGGCGTACTTCCGGCCAGCGGCGCAAGAGGCCGCGGTTCGAAAGTTCGTCAACTCGATGAGGAGTACGACCGTGAACGTTTTCGAGATCTCCGAGCTGGAACTGTCCGCCGAGCTGCTGCCGACGCGCGAGGCCCTCGGTTCGTTCAACTTCGCCGACCTGTACGCGACCAACACCGCGGTCGCCATCAGCGGCGAGGGCGACGCCGTCGCGATCGCGAACCAGGACATCGACCTCGGCCAGGAAGGCTGATCCAGCCACCTGACCCGGTCCTCCTGCGGACCGCCCTGGTGACCCCGATGGGGGATATCGGGGTCACCTCCCGCGGCGACGCCGCCGCGGCCGTCTTCCACCCATCTCTACATCTGGAGCACATCGTGAACTTCGAGACCTGTGCGGAGCTGCTGCCCGCTCGCGAGGCCCTGGGCAGCCTGAACTGGGCCGACGTCTACGCCACCAACACCGCGGTCGCCATCAGCGGCGAGTGCAACGCCGTGGCGCTCGCCAACCAGGACATCGACCTCGGCCAGAAGGACTGACCTGTCCTGACCGAGTTCCCGGTCGCGCGCCGTTGAAAACCGTCGGCGCGCGGCCGGGCACCACCTAGGAGGAGAAGACATGAACGAACTGGAGCTGGCCGGGCAGTCGGCCGAGCTGCTGCCCCGCCGCGAGGCCACCAGCCTCGTCGACGTCACCACGGTCGTGCCGGTGAACGTCGGCGTCGCGGTCAGCCTCGGCGGCGACGCCGCGGCGATCGTCGGCCAGTACACGAACGTGGAGTAAAAGCGGATATCGGACGTGCCGGCCGGCCGGGGGCGGGGATTTCCCCGTCCCCGGCCGGTTTTCCTGGAGGGGAACCATGTCAGAAACCACCCAGGTCGGGCCGGGCGCACCCGCCGAGCCCGCCTCGTCCACCCCGCGGAGCCGACGCCGCACCGGCTCGCCCGCGGTGCCAGCGCAGGCCACCCACCGGGACGCGCCACCGCCCGAGCCCGAGGCCCCGGAAGCCGCCGCCACCGCCGAGGTGGACGAGCACGCCGTGCCGCAGCTCGCGGCGGGGGTCTCGCTGTGCGGCCGGTACGAAGGCGCCGGGTACACCGATCCGCGTTTCCTCATCGCCCGCGCCGACGGCCAGATGGTGCTGGTGTCGGAGCTGCTCTACGAGGTGACCACGCACATCGACGGCCGCCGCGACCTCCGGGAGATCGCCGCGCGGGTCAGCGCCGCCGCGGGCCGGGAGATCTCGCCGCTCGGCATCGGCTACCTGGTCGCCGAGAAGCTGCACGCCCTGGGCGTGGCGGCGCTGGACGAGCCGGTGGCGAACGCGCCGCGCGCCGACCCGCTGCTGGCGCTGGCGCTGCGCGGGGTGCTGCTGCCCGCGAAGGTGGTGCGGCCGCTGGCCGCGGTGCTCGCGCCGCTGTTCCAGCCGATCCTGGTGGTGGCGGTGCTGGCCGGGATGCTCGTGGCCGACGTGGTGCTGGTCGCCTCCGGCGCGCTGGACCCGGCGTTCCACTCGGCGGTCGGCGACCCGGTGCAGGTGCTGGCGCTGATCGTGCTGCTGATCAGCTCCACGCTGTTCCACGAGACCGGGCACGCCGCGGCCTGCCACTACGGCGGCGGCAAGCCGGGCGCGATCGGCGTCGGCATCCTGCTGATCTTCCCGGCGTTCTACACGAACGTCACCGACGCCTACCGGCTGAACCGGGCGGGCCGGTTGCGCACCGACCTGGGCGGGCTGTACTTCAACGCGATCTACATCCTGGCGGTGGCCGCGCTGTTCTGGGCGACGCACTTCCCGCCGCTGGCGGTGTTCATCGTGCTCAGCCACATGCAGATGCTGCAGCAGCTGCTGCCGCTGATCCGGATGGACGGCTACTACATCCTCGGCGACCTGGTGGGCGTGCCGAACCTGTTCGGACTGGTGCGGCCGATGGTGCGCAAGGCGCTGGGCAAGCAGCAGCCGGGCGAGTCCGCCGGGGAGGCGCTGCGGCCGCGGGTGCGGCTGCTGGTCACCTGCTGGGTCGCGGTCGTGGTGCCGGTGCTGTTCCTGGCGGTGGTGCTGCTGTTCGTGCGGGTGCCGCGGTACCTGGGCACGGCGCTGGAGCGCGGGCAGGACTACTGGCTCAGCGGGGCCGCGGGCTTCGCGAACGGGCACGTGCTGGCCGGGGTGCTGGCGGTGCTGTCGATGTTCGTGCTGCTGCTGCCGTGGATCGGCGGCATCGCGTTCGTCATCCGCACCGGGCGCAAGATCGGTGCCTGGTACCGCAAGAAGCACCCGCGCTACGTGCCGCGGCACCGGGCGCCGGCGACCCGCAACCGGCTCGGCCTGCGCATCTCGTGAGCAGCCGGAACGTCACCCCGGGTAGTCGTGTAACGGCGGGCCGTCACCGCCACGACGCCACCGGTGACGGGTCATGCCTGCGTGTGGCCCGTCTTGGCCGGAACAAGGGGGGAACCATGAGCGAGGGACCTGCGCGCCCGATCCCGCTCCCGAGACCGCAAGCCGCGCCGCGGCTGCAGCTGACCCTGCTGGGCGGGTGGTCGCTGCACTGCGACGGCGCGGGAGTGGCCGTTTCCAGCAACGGGCAGCGCCTGCTGGCGCTGCTGGCGCTGCGCGGGCGGACGCAGCGCGACCTCGTGGCGGGCACGCTGTGGCCGGGCAACGACGACCAGAGCGCGCTGGCGAACCTGCGGACCACCCTGTGGCGGGTGCGCAGGCGGGTGCAGGGGGCGATCGTCGGCGGGGGGCCGGAGATCGGGCTGGGGGAGCAGGTGTCGGTGGACGTGCACGAGCTGACGTCCACGGGGCAGCGGCTGCTGCGGCAGGAACCGGTGGCCGACTGGGCGGCGATCGGCCACACCCTCGCCCGCCAGGACCAGCTGCTGCCCGGTTGGTACGAGGACTGGGTGCTGGCCGAGCGGGAGCGCCTGCAGCAGTTGCAGGTGCACGCGCTGGAGATCGCCGCGGAGCGGCTGGTGCAGTCGAGCCAGCTGGCGACCGCGCTGGAAGTGGCGCAGGCGGCGACCGTCGTCGAACCGTTCCGCGAGACCGCGCACTGCGCGGTGGTCGAAGTGCTGCTCAAGCAGTCGAACCCGGCGCAGGCCCTGCGCCACTACCGGCGGTACGAGCAGCTGCTGGACCGGGAGCTGGGGATCGAGCCGTCGCGGCGGCTGCGGGAGCTGGTGCGCCCGGTGCTCGGCGACCACGTGCGGGCCTGACGGGGTGGACCCGGACGCCCGCGGGTGTCCGTGGGCGACGGGCTCCGCTGGGGATGGAGCTCGCCGTCCGCCGCGCCGGCCGCGCCCCGGTACTGCCCCACCGGGGCGCGGCCGGTGACCGGGGTGGGGTGCGCCGCGCACCCCACCCCGGCGACGCGTCACTGCAGGGTGGCGAACGCGGCTTCGCGGGCGCGGGCCGCGTTCGGGGCGTTCTTCGCCTCCTCCGCGGCCTTCTGGTACGCCACCAGCGGATGGGCGGCGAGGGCGGAGCCGACGGCGGGCACCGCGGCGGCCCCCATCGACAGGCTGCTGACGCCGAGCCCGGCGAGCACGCCCGCCAGCAGCGGGTCGGACGCGGCCTCGCCGCAGACGCCGACGGGCTTGCCGAGCCGGTGCCCGGCCTGCCCGATCAGCGCGACCAGCCGCAGCAGCGCCGGTTGCCACGGGTCGTTGAGGCCGGCGAGCGCGCCGGACATGCGGTCGGCGGCGAACACGTACTGCGCGAGGTCGTTGGTGCCGACGCTGACGAAGTCGACGGCGTCGAGCACTTCGTCGGCGGTGAGCGCGGCGGCCGGGACCTCGATCATCACGCCGGCCCGGCCGAGGCCCGCGGCGCGCACCCGGTCGGCGAACCAGGCGGCCTCGTCGGCGGTGGCGACCATCGGCGCCATCACCGAGACCTTCGCGCCGGAGTCCTGCTCGGCCCCGGCGATGGCCTCCAGCTGCCGGTCCAGCACGCCGGGCCGCTCGAAGCAGACCCGCAGCCCGCGGACGCCGAGCGCCGGGTTCGGCTCGGTGCCCATGTCCAGGAAGGACAGCGGTTTGTCGGCGCCCGCGTCGAGGGTCCGCACGACGACCGGCCTGCCCTCGAACGGGGACAGCACTTCGGCGTAGGCGGCGCGCTGGGTGCGCACGTCGGGTTCCTCGTCGGCGCCGAGGTAGCAGAACTCGGTGCGGAACAGGCCGACGCCCTGCGCCCCGGCCTCCACCGCGAGCCGCGCGTCAGCGGCGGACCCGACGTTGGCGACGATGGACACGGCGTGCCCGTCGGCGGTGCCGCCGGCGCCGTTCCAGTCCACGCCCCGCCCGCGCTCGGCGGCCCGGGTGCGCACCGGTTCGCCGGACGTCTCGACGCTGCCGGTGTCGCCGTCGACGAGCACGCCGACGACGGGCGCCGCGGCGAGGATGCCGCGGGCCGCGACGACGGCGGGGATGCCGAGCGCGCGGGCCAGGATCGCGGTGTGGCTGGTGGGGCCGCCCTCCTCGGTGACCAGCGCGAGCACCAGCCGCGGGTCGAGGTCGGCGGTGTCGGCCGGCGCGAGGTCGCGGGCGAGCAGCACGCTCGGCCGGTCCAGGTCGGGCACGCCCGGCGGGGTGGCGCCGAGCAGTTCGGCGATGACGCGGTCCCGCACGTCGTGAATGTCCCGGACGCGTTCGGCGAGGTAGCCGCCCGCGTTGCGCAGCGCATCGGCGAAGCCGTTGGCGGCTTCGTGCACGGCGCGCGGCGCGGGGAGCGCGTTGTTGGTGACCAGTTGTTCGGCTTGGGACAGCAGCGCCGGATCCAGCGCCATGGCGGCGGTGGTCTCCAGCACGGCCTTGGCTTCGCCCCCGACGACTCCGGCACGTTCGAACAGCCGGTTCGCGACGGCTTCGGCGGCCGGGCGGATCCGGCGCGCTTCGGCCGCGGCGTCGGCGGGCGCCGGGGTCGCGGCCGGTTCGGGGAGGGCTTCGGCGACCCTGGCGACCGGGCCGGATGCTCGGCCGGAGCTGACTCCGACACCAGTGAACAGCGACATGGTCTAGACCATACCCTTCTCTTGCGGCCTCTCCTCGATCGTAGGCAGGGCTCATCCGATCGGCCCGGAAATGCACCGCCGGAACGGGCACGCCAGGTGATTCGGTGACCCAGTACGTACCCGTACGGAGCAGCGGTTCAGCTGACCGATGAGTAACCGATGAGTAGCCGTACGGATCCCGCCGGACCCCTTCGGCCGACAGAGTGTGCTCATGGCAACACAGCGCACAGCACGCACGATCGCAGGCCCCGCTTCCGACCTCGGCGACCTCGCCGATCCGATCGACCGGATCGCCGTGATGTTCACCGAGCTGGGGACCGAACTCGGCGTGCTCGGGGAGCAGCTTCGCGGTCCGGCCGCGCAGCGCGCAACGGCATCTGGGGAAACCACGACGAACACCGAAGGTGACACCGTGAGCACTGGGGAACGCACCGCACCGACCGGCGGCATCCTCGCCGCGCCACCCGACCGACCGACACCCGGCGGCAGCAGACGTGCCCGACCGGGCGCACCCGACCGGATCCCGCTCCCGACGGCGACGATCCGCACCGGGACCGCACCGATCCCCGGCGAGCCCGTCGACACCAGCTTCGCCGAACCGACGCAGACCCCGGCCGCGCACGCGGCCGGGGCTGCCCCGTCTTCGGGGGCCGGTCGTGGCGAGCCGGGAGAGTCCGACTCCTGCGGAACTTCCGGCGATCCCGGATCGTCCGGTGGAACCGTTGCTTCCCGCGACTCCGTTCCTTCCCGCGACTACGTTCCTTCCCCCGACTTCGAGCCTTCCCGCGACTTCGGGACGCCTCGCGAACCCGACCCCGCCCTCGGTTCCGGTGCGTCCCAGGAGCCCGGTTCTCCTCGCGACCCCGATCCCTCCCCGGGTTCCGGCGCGGCGCGCGAGCCCCGTTCTCCCGGCGAGCCCCGTTCTCCCGGCGAATCCCGTTCTTCCCGCGACTTCGCTCCTTCCCGCGATCTCGGCCCCTCGCACGACTCCGGCACGCCCAGCGACCCCGGCAGCCACGACGGTTCCAGCACCGTCGAGCCCGGCGCGGCGCGGAACTCCGCCGGACCCGCCACCTCCCAGCCCCCGGCCGGACCGGCCGCGCACTTCGTCCCGCCGCAGCCCGACGGACTGCTGACGTGGCTCAACCGCCCGGTCGGCGGCGGCTACCCGCAGCACCCGGCGCCCGTTGCGCCCCCGCAGCACCGCGCACCGCTGCACCCGGCCTCGCACCCGTTGCCCGGCACCGCGCCACCGCCCCCGCCGCGACCGACGCCGCTGGACCGGATGGCGAACTGGACCGCTCGGCAGGGCACCCGGCTGCTCGCCTGGGCCGGGGCCGCGATCACGCTGCTGGGCGTCGTGCTGCTCATGGTCATGGCCGTGCAGCACGGCTGGATCGGACCGGTCGGCCGGACCGCGGGCGGCGCCGCCCTGGGCGCGGTGCTGCTCGGCTGCGCGTTCCAGGTGCGGCGGCGCTCGACCGCGGCCGCCGGGGCGTTCGCGCTGGCCGCCACCGGCATCGCCGTGCTCTACCTGGACGTGCTGGCCGCGACCGCGCTCTACGAGTTCCTGCCCGCGCCGGCCGGGCTCGCCGCCGCCCTGGTGCTCGCGCTGCTCGGGTTGTGGCTGGCCGACCGCTGGCGCTCGCAGGCCCTCGCGGCCGGCGTGGTGCTGGGCTGCGCGCTGTGCGCGCCGCTGCTGTTCGGCCCGGTGCCGGCGGAACCCGCCACCACCGCGCTGCTCACCGGGTTCCTCGTCGTGCTCAAGGTCGCCGCGATGCCGGTGCAGGTGCGCCGGTCCTGGCGCGGGCTCACCGCCGCCTCCGCGGTCCCGGCGGTGCTGGCCGCGGTCGTCGCCGACGGCCACGCGCTGCTCGCGGGCGACCCGTGGCCCGCGACGGCGGCCGCGCTGGCGGTGACCTCCGCGGGAGTCGCGCTCGCCGTGGTCACCGCGCGCCACCGCCCGCGCGACCCGCTCGCGATCGCGCTGCTCGTCGCCGCCGGGGCCCCGACCCTGCTCGTCGCACCGCTGCTGGACCGCTGGTCCGCGTTGGGGGTGCTGGTGCTCGTCGCCGCGGCGCAGGGCGCGGTGTGGGCCGGTGGCCTGGCGAGCGCGGTGCCCCGGGTGCTCGGCACCGTCGCGGGCGGGATGGCCGCGCTGACCGCGTTCCAGGCGACGCTGCTGGTCGCCGGTGGTTCCGGCCGGTCGCTGGGGCTGCTCGCGGAGGCGGTGCTGCTGGCGCTGCTCGCGCACCGGTTGCGCGGCAGGGGACTGCTGCTGGGCGCCGCGTTGTTCGGCACCGCCGGAACGCTGCTCGCGCTGGTCGCCGAGGTGCCGCCGACGTCGTTCCTGCTGTTCCCCGCCGGGCCCTTCGCGGCCGGTTCGACCTCGGCGGTGCTCTCCGGTGCGGTCGCGTTCCTGCTGATCGGCGCCGCCGCCGCGAGCACGACCTGGTCCGCGGTCCGGTTGGGCGTGCTGGCGGCGAGCCCGCGCGCGGTGCTGCCCGCGGCCCTCGGCGTGCTCTACGGCGGGAGCGGCGCGGTGCTGGCGCTGAGCCTGCTGGTGGTGCCCGGCCCGGCCGGGTTCCTCGCCGGGCACGCCCTGATCACCGTCTCCTGGCTGGCGACCGCGCTGCTGGCGCTGCTGCGCGGGATCCGCTCGGTGTCCGCGCGCGTCACCGGCTTCGTGCTGGTCGGGGCCGCGCTGGCGAAGCTGCTGCTGTTCGACCTGGCGGCGCTGTCCGGGTTGGTGCGGGTGCTGGCGTTCCTCGCCGCCGGGCTCCTGCTGCTGGCCGGGGGTACCCGCTACGCGCGGCTGGTCGGGGAGCGCGAGGAGCGGGCCACCGCGTGATCGCGGGTCGGCGCGGGCGCGGCGACAGGTCGGTGTGTCGACATGTCGCCGCGTCGACACGCCCGGTCGTGCCTCGGGTCGACGTGTCGACATGTCGGCGGGGCGACTCGGTGGGAGCAACTCGGCGGGGCGGAGACCGCTCGGAGCGGACTTCGCGTCCGGCAGGTGCCGCGACGGCGGAGCTAGGCCGCGGCGGAGCCGAGGTCGAGCGGTCGGGTGGGGCCGAGACCGCGCCGGGTCGAGAAACAGCGGCTGGACCAGGACGGGCGCTGATCAAGACGGCCGTCGAAGACGGGCCCTGCGGGTCGGGACGGGGCTGGGTCGAGACGGCGCTGGGTCGAGATGACGCCGAGTCAACACGGCGATGAGTCGAGACGGCGACATGTCGACAAATCGGCATGAGGCCCGGCGACTCCCGGATCACGTCCTCCGCGCGGCGTTCGCCGCAACTCCAACCACCGAACTCCAGAACGTTCCCACCCTTTCGGGGGTAGTTCTCGACCAAGTGGCATCCGCGCGACGCGGCCGCGCGTCAGACTGGATGAGTTGCTGCTCGCCGGTATCGCGCCACCGGCGATCGCAACCCCCAGGCGCCGGCCGTGACGCCCCCCGTGCGGCCGGCCCCTGGTCCCACTCCCGGGGAGCTCAGCGATCCCGCTTCAGGCCCAGGGCGTTCAAGGTGCCTTCGACGGGACCGGGCTTGCGGTCCGGCAGCAGCTCGGGGGCGTGCTCGCGCACCGCGTCCAGCACCTGCCCCGCCGACGGGTTCACCGCCGTCCAGTCGCCCAGCACGACCGTCGGCACCGTCTCGTTGCCGTCGGCGATCGAGCGGACCACCGCGGCCGCGTCCTGCTCCTGCCAGATGTCGACGTCCCGGTACTCCAGGCCCTGGCGCCGCAGGCCAGCCCGCAGCGACGTGCAGAACGGGCAACCCGGCCTGGTGTAGACGATCAGCTCCGCGGCGCCCATCGGCCGCACCTCCCTGCTTCCGGGCCGGAGCCCGTTGCCGTGATGTTCTCGTGCGCGCAGTGGTCCCCGCGTCCCCGGCTTCCGACGCGACCGCGTCCACCGGGAACGGCGTTCCCGAGCCCGGCGCTCCGGTTCCCGGGTGGCCCGGGCCCGCTCCCACGGTCGGGCGATCACCGACGAGTGATCCACTGGCCCCCACCGCGCAACGCCACCGCCGCTCGGCTTATTCCTGATCACCGAAACGGGCGTTCCACCGGTCCGGCCGCTACGACCCGTTACGGTGCCCGTGACGTCCCGATCCGCGCCGCAGCGCCAGCACCAGCGGCAGCACTCGATGGAGCGACCGCATGACGAGCCAGGGCACCCGGCGCGAACGCATCCGTGCGGCCACCGATCTGGAGATCCGCGAACACGCGCGCGCCCTGCTCATCGCGCAGGGGCGGGACGCGGTGACGTTGCGCGCCATCGCCCGCGAGCTCGGCATCACCGCGCCCGCGCTGTACCGCTACTACGACTCGCGGGAAGACCTGCTGCGCAGGCTCGGCGACGACATCTGCACCGACCTGGTCGACGAGCTCAACGAACGGCTGGAGCAGGTGGACCCGGCCGATTTCCGCGGCAAGCTCAACGCGGTCTGCCACGGGTTCCGCCGCTGGGCGCTCGCCCACCCGAAGGAGTTCGCGCTGGTGTTCGCCACGCGGTCCGACGAGACCGGCGAACCGGGTGCGTCGGCGCGCGGCGACGGCTCGGACGACCGGTTCGCCGGGGTGTTCATGAGCGTCATCGGGCCGCTCATGGTCGAAGCGACCACGCTCGTGCGGCACGACGCCGCGCCCGCCGACCTGCAGGCCGAGCTCGCCGCCAACCAGCGGGCCCTCGCGCACGCCTTCGCCGAGGACGTCCCCGAGAGCGCCTACGACACCGATGCGGTGTTCGTGCTGCTGCGCTGGTGGGTGCGGTTGTACGGGCACGTGGCGCTGGAGGTGTTCGGGCGGTTCCCGTTCGCGCTGGTCAACTCGGACCGCTTGTACGAGTCGCAGCTCGACGAGCTGGCCGCGGAGATCGGCATCGTCTGATCCGGGCGAGAACGCTCCGCGGCGCGATCCGGTTGCCCGCCGGTCCGGGATCTCACTCCTGCCCGGCCGGGGGCATCCTCGGCCGGTGCCGCGCGTCTTGTGGTCGAGGAACACGACGACCGCCAGGAGGCACCACATGCTCAGCACCGCGAAGTTCCGCCGCGTCGCCACCGCCACCGCGCTCAGCGCCCTGGTCGGCGGAGGTGCGCTGCTCACCGCGGGCGCGGCAGCCGCCGCGGACGCCCCCGAGTACCCCTGGTGCACGCCGGGTGACCTGGACGTCTCGGTGGCGGAGGGCCACGCGCCGGACGACGGGCGGCTGTTCGCGATCACCTTCGCGGCGAAGCCGGGGGTGTCCTGCGAGGTCGAGGGCGCGCCGTCGTCCCTGATCTTCTTCGACGGAGAGGCGCAGCAGCCCGTCGAGGTGATCAGCCCCGAGCCGGGTTCCGCGCAGCGGTACACGATCGACGAGCAGCACCCCGGCGTCGCCTACGTGTCCGCCCCGGCGGAGTCCTCCGATCCGACCCCGGTCACGACGGCCCAGTTCAACCTGCCCCAGGGCGGCGGGATCAACGTCGATTGGCCGAGCGCCATCGACGGCCCCCTCCACCTCGGCAACATCGGCCCCGCGGTCAGCTGACGAACCCGGGACAACAGGTGTTCCCGTCTTGTCAGCAGCGAAGCCGCTGATAAGGAATCACCAGAGCAACGGGACCACCCGCGGGTTCTCAGCGGTTCCCTCGCGAGGACAGCTTCGTCGCCTGTGGCGGAGCCACCGGTGGAAAAGATCCCGCAGCGGGGGAACCGCTGAGGTTCCGCCACCCGACCTCGAAGCAGAACGAGTGAGGACCTGGCGGGCGGTGCGGGGCCGAGGAACCGGGAGAGGGGATCGGTTCCTCGGCCCTGCGTGTGACACCCCTATTTCCCGGTCCCCACCGGGTTTCTCCGCGATTCGGACCGAGGCCGCATTCTTCGGGGTGGTGCGGATCGGGGTCCGAATCGGACAGGATCGTCGGCTCAGTAGCCGAAGTCCTGGGTCCAGGTCGAGCCGCCGTCGTCGATGCCGACGCCGATGCTCTTGAGCGAGCAGTTCAGGATGTTGCGCTTGTGCCCGTCGGACTTCATCCAGGCGTCCATGACCTGTTCGGCGCTGCGCTGCCCTTGGGCGATGTTCTCGGCGCCGGGGGACGGGTGGCCGGCCTTCTTGATCCGCTGGTCGAAGGTGACGCCTTCCGGCGTGGTGTGCGAGAAGTAGCCGCGGGTGGCCATGTCGGAGCTGTGCCCGGTGGCGGCTTCGGCGAGCCGCTGGTCCGCGGTGACCGGCCCGCAACCGGCGTTCGCCCGCTGTTCGTTCACCAGCTCGACGACGCGCTGCTGCTGCCCGGTGTCGGCGGCGAACGCTTGGGCCGGAACCGCGATCCCGGCCCCGAGCGCCACTGCCGCGAGACCCGAAGCGATTACGGAACGTTGCGAATTGGTCCATGCCATGGGGCCGAAAGCTACCCAAGGCGAGTGAGATTGTTCCGTTATATGTGCGCCAAGGCACAGATCAAGACACTATCCGTGCTCAAATTCGTTCCGATCTTTTCACCCGTATGGGCGTAGATCAATTCCTCTCATTCACCACGCAACAGTTTCGGATCGGACAGGAACCGGAAGAATCCGGGTACCGCACGACAGCGGCCCGCCCGACCGCGAGGTCGAGCGGGCCGCCGGTTCCGGAGATCAGCCGAGGGTGCGGTCGTGCGCGCGCTGCGCGTCCTGCCGCGCGTGCTCCGCGCCCGTCGCGATCGGCGCCGTCAGCCACTGGCGGGGCAGGCCGAACGCCTCCACCAGCTCGACGGCGTGCGGCCGCAGGCCCTGGCAGAGCCCGTTCACCGCCTCGGTCACCGCCTTCGCGCGCCGCGGCGTGATCCGCTCGTGCTCCAGGAACCAGCCGCGGTCCTCCTCGATCGTGCTGAGCACGTACAGGTCGCACACCCGCTCCAGCAGCTGCGCCGTCGCCGGGTCGGAGCACCGCTCGACACCGGCGACGAACGCCTCCAGCACGACCCGGTCGATGTGCACCCGCGCCGCCCGCAGCACGTGGTCCTGGGCGTTGTTGAACACCGCGAACGGGTCGGCGTCCTTGCCCGCGGCGCGGCGCAGCCTGCGGGCGAGCCCGTCGAGCACGTGCCGCTCGCGCTCGTCGAACAGCTTCAGCTGCCAGCCGCGGTCGAACACCGCGTCCTCGTCGTCCCGCGCCGCGTCGATCAGGCGCTGCACCAGCGACTTCGCCGCGGTGCGCTCGATGACGGTGCCGACGAACTGGTCGGCGACGAAGCGGGCCATGCCGACGGTGCCGAGCTCGTCGAACTGGTCCTTGTAATCGGTGAGCAGTCCCTTCGCGACCAGCTGCAGCAGCACCGTGTTGTCGCCCTCGAAGGTGGTGAACACGTCGGTGTCCGCCTTGAGCTGCGGCAGCTGGTTCTCCGCCAGGTAGCCGGCGCCGCCGCAGGCCTCGCGCGCGGTCTGGATGGTGTGCGTGGCGTGCCAGGTGGTCACCGCCTTGAGCCCGGCCGCGCGGGACTCCAGCTCGCGCTGCGCCCGCTCGTCGCCGGAGACCGAGACGTCGTGCAGCGTCTGCACCAGCTGCTCCTGCGCGAAGTGCAGCGCGTAGGACTTCGCCAGCGCCGGCAGCAGCTTGCGCTGGTGGGCGAGGTAGTCGAGCACCACGGTCTCCTCCGAGGTGCCCGGGCGGTCGAACTGCCTGCGCGCGGTCGCGTAGCGCAGCGCGATCTCCAGCGCGAGCTTCGCGGTGCTGCCCGCCGTCCCCGCCACCGAGATCCGGCCGCGGATGAGCGTGCCGAGCATGGTGAAGAACCGCTTGCCGGTGCTCTCGATCGGGCTGCTGTAGGTGCCGTCGGCGGCCACGTCGCCGTAGCGGTTGAGCAGCGATTCGCGCGGCACCCGCACCTGGTCGAAGGTGATCCGGCCGTTGTCGACCCCGTTGAGCCCGGCCTTGCGACCGCAGTCGGACAGGTGCACGCCGGGCATCGGCGCGCCCTGCTCGTCGCGGAGCGGTACCAGCAGCGCGTGCACGCCGTGCCGCTCGCCGCCGGTGATGAGCTGGGCGAACACCACCGCCATCCGCCCGTCGCGGGCGGCGTTGCCGATGTACTCCTTGCGCGCCGATTCGTGCGGGGTGTGCACGACGAACTCTTCGGTCGCCGGGTCGTAGGTGGCGGTGGTGCGCAGGTGCTGCACGTCCGATCCGTGACCGGTCTCGGTCATCGCGAAGCAGCCGGGCAGGTCCAGGTTCATGATCGAGGGCAGGTAGCGCTCGTGGTGGCGCTCGGTGCCGAGCGCCTGCACCGCGCCGCCGAACAGGCCCCACTGCACACCGGACTTGACCATCAGCGACAGGTTCCCGGCGAGCATCTCCAGCGAGACGACGGAGCCGCCGACGTCGCCCCGGCCGCCTTGCGCGACGGGGAAGCCGATCTCGGGGATGCCGCTCTTGACCAGCAGGTGCAGCTGTTCGAGGGTCTGCGCGCGGTGGGCCTCGGTGTCGAGGTGGTCGCCGGGCGGGAGTTCGGTGCCCTCCAGGGCTTCGCGCACCTTGGCGCGGACTCCAGCCCAGCGCCCGTCGAGCAGCGTCGCCAGTTCGGTCGCGTCGAACCGGGCGGGGGTCTTCGGGATGTCCATGCCAGCCTCCACAGGTCTGGTGCCGTCGGCGCCGAGCTTAGTTACTCGCCAGTAACTCGACCATGTGACCTCGCTCGCCACCGCGCCCGTGATGCGGGCCGCGATCGATCCTGCCGACCCGCGGCCACCGCCCACCGCCCCGACACGCGGACGAGCGCGAAACGGCCCGCCCACCCGGGAGCCGGGGGAGCGGGCCGCTCGTGCGGAACGGGGTCAGGCGACGACGTTGACCAGCCGGCCCGGCACCACGATCACCTTGCGCGGCTCCTCGCCGTCCAGCGCCGCGACCACCTTCTCATCGGCCATCGCCGCCGCGCGCACCTCGTCCTGGCCCGCGGACGCGGGCACCACGACGCGGGAGCGGACCTTGCCGTTGATCTGGATCGGGTACTCGGCGGTGTCCTCCACCAGGTAGCGGTCGTCGGCCGCCGGGAACGGGCCGCGCGCCAGGCTCTCGGCGTGGCCCAGCCGCTGCCACAGCTCCTCCGCCAGGTGCGGCGTCAGCGGCGCGACCATCAGCACCAGCGGCTCCACCACCGCGCGCGGCGTGCCCGCCGCGCCCGAGTACGCCTTGGTGACCCGGTTGTTCAGCTCGATCAGCTTCGCCACCGCCGTGTTGAACCGCAGCGCGTCGAAGTCCTCCCGCACGCCGTCGATCGTCTTGTGCAGGGCGCGCAGCACCTCGTCGTCCGGCTGCTCCTCGGTGACGCGCAGCTCGCCGGTGGTCTCGTCGACGACGTTGCGCCACAGGCGCTGCAGGAACCGGTGCGAGCCGACGACGTCCTTCGTCGCCCACGGCCGCGAGGTGTCCAGCGGACCCATCGCCATCTCGTACAGCCGCAGCGTGTCGGCGCCGTAGGCGTCGGCCATCTCGTCCGGGGAGACGGAGTTCTTCAGGCTCTTGCCCATCTTCCCGTACTCGCGGCGCACCTCCTCGCCGTCGAAGAAGAACTTCCCGTCCCGCTCCTCGACCTGCTCGGCGGGCACGTACACGCCGCGCGCGTCGGTGTAGGCGAACGCCTGGATGTAGCCCTGGTTGTACAGCCGCCGGTACGGCTCCTCCGAGCTCAGGAAGCCCAGGTCGAACAGCACCTTGTGCCAGAACCGGGAGTACAGCAGGTGCAGCACCGCGTGCTCCACGCCGCCGACGTACAGGTCCAGCCCGCCCGGGTCGGTCGCGCCGTGGCTCGCCGGGCGCGGGCCCATCCAGTACCGCTCGTTGGCGGGGTCGACGAACTCGGAGTCGTTCACCGGGTCGATGTAGCGCAGCTGGTACCAGCAGGAACCGGCCCACTGCGGCATCACGTTGGTGTCGCGGCGGTAGTGCTTGAGGCCGTCGCCCAGGTCCAGCTCCACCTCGGCCCACTCGGTGGCCTTCGCCAGCGGCGGTTCGGGGCTGCTGTCCGCGTCCTCCGGGTCGAAGGTGCGCGGCGAGTAGTCCGCGACCTCCGGCAGCACCACCGGCAGCGAGCTCTCCGGCACGCCCAGCGGCTCGCCGTCCTCGCCGTAGACGATGGGGAACGGCTCGCCCCAGTAGCGCTGCCGGGCGAACAGCCAGTCCCGCAGCTTGTACTGCACGGTGCCGGTGCCGTGGCCGCGCTCGGCCAGCCAGTCGACGACGGTGCGCTTGGCCTCGTCCAGGTCCAGCCCGTTCAGGTCCAGCCCGGCCGCGGGGTTCGCGGAGTTGATCCGCGGCCCGTCACCGGTGTAGGCGCCGTCGACGTGGTCCTCGGTGGGCTGCACGGTGCGCACCACCGGCAGCTCGAAGGCCTGCGCGAAGTCCCAGTCGCGGGTGTCCTCGCCGGGCACCGCCATGATCGCGCCGGTGCCGTAGCCCATCAGCACGTAGTCCGCGACGAACACCGGGATCCGGCTGCCGTTGACCGGGTTGGTGGCCCACGCGCCGGTGAACACGCCGGTCTTGTCCTTGTTCTCCTGGCGGTCCAGGTCGGACTTCATCGACGCGGTGCGGCGGTAGTCGGCGACGGCCTGCGCCGGAGTGGGGGCGCCGCCGGTCCAGCCGTCGCGGGTGCCCTCCGGCCACTCGGCCGCGGTCAGCTCGTCGACCAGCGGGTGCTCCGGGGCCAGCACCAGGTAGGTGACGCCGAACAGGGTGTCCGGGCGGGTGGTGAAGACCTCGACGCGCTCGGCGGAGCCGTCCAGCGCGAAGGTGACGTTGGCACCCTGCGAGCGGCCGATCCAGTTCCGCTGCATGCTCTTGACCTTGTCCGGCCAGTCCAGCCGGTCCAGGTCGTCCACCAGCCGGTCGGCGTAGGCGGTGATCCGCATCATCCACTGCTTGAGGTTGCGGCGGAACACCGGGAAGTTGCCGCGCTCGGTCAGGCCGTCGGCCGTGACCTCCTCGTTCGCCACCACGGTGCCCAGGCCGGGCGCCCAGTTCACCGGCGCCTCGGACAGGTACGCCAGCCGGTAGGAGTCGATCAGCTCGCGCCGCTCGGCGCGGTCCAGCTCGGCCCAGGGACGCCCGTCCGGGGTGCTGCGCACGCCGTCGGCGAACTCCTGCTCCAGCTCGGAGATCCGCCGTGCCCGGCCCTTGCCGCCGTCCGCGTCCGGGTCGTACCAGGCGTGGAACACCTGCAGGAAGATCCACTGGGTCCACTTGTAGAACTCGATGTCGGTGGTGGCGATGCGACGGCGCTCGTCGTGGCCCAGGCCCAACCGGCGGATCTGGCGGAGGTAGCGCTCGATGTTCTGCTCGGTCGTGGTGCGCGGGTGCGTGCCGGTCTGCACCGCGTACTGCTCGGCGGGCAGGCCGAACGCGTCGAAGCCCATCGTGTGCAGCACGTTGCGGCCCAGCATCCGGTGGAAGCGGGCGTAGACGTCGGTGCCGATGAAGCCCAGCGGGTGCCCGACGTGCAGCCCCGAACCGGAGGGGTACGGGAACATGTCCTGGATGAACAGCTTGTTCGCCGCGTCCAGCTCGGAACCGGTGCTCAGCGGCCCGGACGGGTTCGGCGCGTGGAAGGTGCCGAGCTCCTCCCAGCGCTGCTGCCAGCGCTGCTCGACCTGCGCCGCCGTCTCCGCGGTGTAGCGGAACCGGGGCGTCTCCTCACCCCCGCCCGACGTTCCCGTCGGCTCGCTCGTCGCACCTGCTGCCTGGCCGCTCATCAACCGCGTTTCCTTCCCTGCTCACCGCGCGGATCGCACACCCCCAGTGTGCCGCCCACCCCCAACCGCTTTTCCGCAGGCCCGTCCGGAGGCCGCGCGGCGGGTCGCCGGTGGCCGGACGATCCCGGGCGGCACCGCTGATCGGAACCCCTGCTCGCCGTGTGATCCAGCGAACGCCACCGGGTAGCGCGCGGATGCCGGGACGGGGCCGGTCGTACCCTGTCCAGGTGATGGCTGTGCAGATGGTCTTGTGCGCGCTGCTCGTCGTACTCGGCGCGGCGCTGGTGTTCATCGGGTGGCGCGGACTGCGGAGCCAGCTGCCGCCGAACCGCTACGTGGGTGTGCGCACGCCGGCGACGCTGCGCAGCGAAGAGGCGTTCGAGCTCGGCAACCGGGTCGCGGCGCCCGCGATGCTCGCCGGTGGCGCCGTGGCGATCCTCGCCGGCGCGTCCGAGCCGCTGCTGAGCACGACGACCAGCGCGGTCGTCGTCGCGGTGCTCGGCATCGCCGGTGCGTTCGCGCTGATGGTCGTCGGCGGGGTCCTGGGCAACCGGGCCGCCGAGGCGATCCCGGCACCGGTCGCCGCCGGTTGCGGCGGCTGCCCCGGCGGCTGCTGCGGCTGACCCCACCTCGGCGTCGGAACGCCCGCGGAGATCGATCCGCGGGCGTTCTCGCGTTCCGGGCTAGTTGACCTTCACGTCACCGGGGTGGGTGGCGAGGAAGGCCAGCGGGGTGCCCTGGCGGCGCAGCACCCGCCCCCACAGGTCCGCGCCGGGCGCGACGATCACGTCGTCCGGCAGCGCGGGCACCACGATCCAGTCGCCGCGTTCGATCTCCCCGGCGAGCTGCTTGGCGTCCCACCCGGCGTAGCCCGCGAAGAAGCGCAGGCCGCGGGCGCGCGGCACCAGGTCCTCCGGGTCGCCGTCGAGGTCGACGAGCCCGACCGGCCCGCGCACCCCGACCATGCCGCTGATCCGGCCGACGTCCTCCCCGGCCCGCAGCGCGGCGAGGCAGATCGCGGTGCGCTGCTCGACGGGGCCGCCGACGTACAGCGAGGGCGGTTCGCTGGCGTGCGGGGCCCACTGCGGCAGCACGTCGCTGACGGCGACCTCGCTGGGCCGGTTGAGGATGACGCCGAGGGTGCCTTCGTTCCGGTGGTGGATGATGTACACCACCGTCCGGCGGAAGTTCACGTCGAGCAGCTGCGGAGCAGCCACCAGCAGCGTCCCCGGCTCCACCTCCGCGTCTGGTTCCACCCCCGCATGATCGCAGAGCGGAGCGCCGCCTGGCGTGACCGTGCCGCGAACGCGGCCGGTTTCCGGCGCTCACGACGCTCGATCGACCCGCTCGACTGCGAACAGTGAACCTTGCGCATTCAGCGATTCACCTGAGTATTAATAGATCGAGCTGACCAGGGAGAACGCGAACCGGGAACGCCCGTCTCGACACGCTGGCGCCTGAGCCCGGCCGGGAGGTGCGATCGGCGGAGTCGCGAAGCCCACTCGCCGCCAACCTTCCGCACCCGCCGCCGCGCAGCCCGGCGGATCAGGCCTCGCCGGGGACCTCGACGCCCTGTTCGGCGGCCCAGCGGTGCAGCTCGGCGACGGCGTCCTCGTGCTCCATCGGGCCGCGGTCCAGCCGGGCGTCCTTCAGGTGCTTCCACGCCCGGCCCACCAGCGGCCCCGGCGGCAGCCCCAGCAGCCGCATGATCTCGTTGCCGTCCAGGTCCGGGCGGACCCGCGCCAGGTCCTCCTCGGCGGCGATCCGCTCGATCCGCTCCTCGAGATCGTCGTAGGAGCGCTGCAGCGCGTTCGCCTTCCGCTTGTTCCGCGTCGTGCAGTCGGCCCGCACCAGCTTGTGCAGCCGGGGCAGCAGCGGACCCGCGTCCGTCACGTACCGGCGCACCGCCGAATCGGTCCACTGCCCGTCGCCGTAGCCGTGGAAGCGCAGGTGCAGGTACACCAGCTCGCAGACCTGGCCGACGATCTCCTTCGAGTAGCGCAGCGCCCGCAGCCGCTTGCGGGCCATCTTCGCGCCGACCACCTCGTGGTGGTGGAAGCTGACCCCGCCGCCCGGCTCGAACCGCCGGGTGCCCGGCTTGCCGATGTCGTGCAGCAGCGCCGCCAGCCGCAGCACCAGGTCGGGTTCGCCGTCCGGGTCGGCCGCCCGCTCCAGGTCGATGGCCTGCTCCAGCACCACCAGGGAGTGCTCGTAGACGTCCTTGTGCTGGTGGTGCTCGTCGATCTCCAGCCGCATCGCCGACACCTCGGGCAGCACGTGCTCGGCCAGGCCGGTCTCCACCAGCAGTTCCACGCCCTTGCGGGGGTACCGGCCGCACAGCAGCTTCGACAGCTCCGCCTGGATCCGCTCCGGGGTGATGCGGGCGAGCTCGTCGGCCATCTCGCGCATCGCCGCCAGCACCCGCTCGGCCGGTTCGAACCCGAGCTGGGCGGCGAACCGGGCGGCGCGCAGCATCCGCAGCGGGTCGTCGGCGAACGACTCCTGCGGGGTCGCGGGGGTGTCCAGCCTGCCGCCTGCCAGGTCCGCCAGGCCGTCGTGCAGGTCCACGAGTTCGCGGGCGCCCAGCTCGACGGCCATCGCGTTCACCGTGAAGTCGCGGCGCAGCAGGTCGCCCTCGATGGTGTCGCCGAACGCCACCTCCGGGTTGCGGGTGACGCCGTCGTAGCTGTCGGCGCGGAACGTGGTGATCTCCACCGTGGTGCCGCGCTTGTAGGCGCCGAGGGTGCCGAACTCGATCCCGGTGTCCCAGACGGTCTCCGCCCAGCCGTCCAGCAGCTCCCGCACCCGCTCCGGGCGGGCCGCGGTGGTGAAGTCCAGGTCGGTGCCGAGCCTGCCCAGCAGCGCGTCCCGGACGCTGCCGCCCACCAGGTACAGCCGGTGGCCCGCGGCGGCGAACCGCTCGGCGAGCTCCGCGACGACCGGGGCGGCCTCGACCAGCTCGGCGACCGCGCTGCGCTGGGCCTCCGTCGGCTGCGCGCTGGGCTGGGCCTCGCGCTCGCGGGCGCGCAGGTCGGTCTCGTCCGGGGCGTCACGGGTCGAAGGGGCCACGGGGAGAGGATATCGGCTGCTCAGCGAAGGATCTCCGGGGCCGCTTCGACCACCGGTGCGGTCGCTGATCGCATTACCATCGGCCGCATGCCTCCGTCGCCCGGCCGCTCTGGCGGCGCACAGCCGGGGCGCCGGAACCGCCGCCGGCGCCGGCGGCTGCGGACCGTGGACGAAACCTCCGCCGGGGGGCTGGTGGTCGCCGAGCCGGAACGGCTCGCTGCGATCATCGGGAGGTCCGACCGCAGGGGGCGACTGCTGTGGTCGTTGCCGAAGGGCCACATCGAGCCTGGTGAGACGCCGGAGCAGACCGCGGTGCGCGAGGTCGCGGAAGAGACGGGGATCATCGGACGGGTGACGGTGGCGATCGGCACGATCGACTACTGGTTCGTCGCCGGCGACCGGCGCGTGCACAAGACGGTGCACCACTTCCTGCTGGACGCGGTCGGCGGAGAACTTTCGGACGAGGACGTGGAGGTCACCGAGGTGGCTTGGGTGCCGCTAGGTGAACTGGACGAGGTGCTGGCCTACGCCGACGAACGGCGTCTGGTGCGGCACGCGCTCGCGCTGCTCGGCGATCCCCAGCCGGGCGCGGACGAGCAGGGGAGCGGCAAGACTCCCCGGAACACGGGAACGGAGCCGGGGTGAGGTGTCTGCTAGCCGCAGTGGTCGCGGTCCTGCTGATCAGCGGGATTCCGATCACCTCGGCCCGCACGGCGAGCGCGCAGGGGTCCGACGCGACCCAGCTCGAAGTGACCAAAGTCACGCCGTCGGTGGTCTCGGGCTCGACCGGTGAGGTGAGCATCAGCGGCCGGATCACCAACCGGTCCGGCAGCACCATCAACGGCATCGAGGCCCGCGTGCAGCGCGGCTACCCGACCCAGTCGGACCCCGCCGTGCAGGACGCGCTGCGCGGCAACGCCGCCACGGTCGACGAGACGAGCTTCCGGCCGCTGATCGACACCCTCGCCCCGGGCCAGCAGGCCCCGTTCGAGCTGAAGGTGCCGCTCACCGGGCCCGACTCGCTGGAGATCGCCGAATCCGGCTCGTTCCCGCTGCTGGTCAACGTCAACGGCCAGCCCGACGACGGCGGCCGCGCGCGGATCGGCGAGTCCCGCTTCCTGCTGCCGGTGCTGGCCCCGCCCGGCGCCCCGCCCGCGAAGCCGGCGGAGCCCGCGCCGATCGCCGTGCTGCTGCCGATCGTCGACTACCCGCGGATGCAGCAGGAGGGCACGCCGGACCAGCGGGCCGTGCTCGCCGACGACGCGCTCGCCGCCTCGCTCACCCCCGGCGGCAGGCTCTACGACCTGGTGCAGTCCGTGGTGGACGGCGCGGGCGCCGGATCGCCGCTGGGCAACGGGTTGTGCTTCGCCGTCGACCCCGACCTGCTGGCCACCGTCCAGGCCATGAGCCGCGGCTACCTGGTGCGGCGGCCCGACGGCGGGACGCAGGAGGGCACCGGGGCGGCTTCGGCGCAGCTGTGGCTGAACAAGCTGCGCGAGGCGACCGCCGGGCGGTGCGTGCTGGCGCTGCCCTACGCCGACTCGGACCTGCTCGCCCTGGAGCACGCCGGGCTGCCCGACCTGATCAAGGGCTCGTTGGACGGCGCGAGCCTGGTGAAGCAGGTGCTGGCCACCGAACCGCGCCGCAGCGTGCTCTGGCCCATCGAAGGCGCGCTGGACGAGCCGATCTCCCGCAGGCTCACCGGCCTCGGCATCGACACGGTGCTCGTCGACCCGGCCTCGACGTCCACCGGCTCACCCGCCCCGTCCCGGCTGTTCGAGGACGGGCCGACGGCCCTGCCGATCGATCCGCTGCTGTCCGAGGCGCTGGACCCCAACCACGGCGGCCCGCGCGAGACGACGGCGATGTCCCCGGAGGACGGCGGCGCGGCCAGCGTGCAGAACGCGCTCGGGGCGCTCACCTACCGCGCCACGCTCGGCGCCCAGGGCGGCGCGACCTCGGTGCTGGCGCCGCCGCGGCGCTGGAACCTCAGCGGGGAGGACCTGCGTTCGCTGCTGGACGGCCTGCGCGGCCTCGCCGAAGCCGGGTACGTGCGCCCCGCGGGGCTGCCCGAGCGCGGCGGCGAGGCGGAGCAGAGCGACGCGGCGCTGCCGGTGGCGCGACCGGAGTACCCGGCGGAGAACGCCGCCGAGGAGATCCCGCAGCCGGTGCTCGACCAGCTCGCCGAGCAGAACTACAAGGTCGGCGACCTGTACCGCTCCAGCGAGAAGGACCCGGCGACCGACCTGGACCGGGCGGCGCTCACCACGCCGCTGCGCAACGGGCTGCTGCGCGGCGCCTCCAGCGCCTGGCGCAACGACCCGGCCGCGGCCCGGCACTGGGTGCGGGTCGCCACCGACACCCTCGACGGGGTGCTCTCGCAGGTCAGGCTCGACGAGTTCGCCGGGAAGATCACGCTCACCGCGTCGAACGCGCCGATCCCGATGACCGTCACCAACGACCTGCCGGTGACCGTGTCGGTGCGGCTGCGCATCCCCGCGACGGCCGGGCTGGAGACCCGCGACCTCGGCGTCATCCGGGTGCCCGCGCAGGGGCGCAGGCACTTCCGGTTGGAGACCGAGGTGCACCGGGCGGGCCAGTTCACCGTCGACGTGGCGGTCACCACCGAGGCCGGGACGAAGCTGGGCACGGCGAAGCGGATCCAGCTGCAGTCCTACACCTACGACCCGTTCACCGTCGGCCTCACCGCGATCGCCAGCGCGCTGCTGGTGATCCTGTCCGGGCGGCGCATCCTGCGCCGGTTGCGGGCGCGCCGGGCCCGCTTGGCCGCGGCAGGCGCGGGGCAGGGCCCCGCCTCGGAAGGTGGGGAGGCGTCCGTCGCCGAGTCCACCGCGGTCTCCGGCAGCACCACCGAAAGTGACCGCAGCCCGAGCTGACATCCTGGTCCGGCCACCCGCGGGAGTGACACCCGCGAGCCGGCACAGGCGGTGAGTGAAGGGCACAGGCAGTGAACCGAGACAGCGACGCGGAAGCACGGCGGCACCCGGCGGGTCCGGGCGGTCCCGGCGGCCCGGCGGCTCCCGCCGACGATCGGACGCAGCACATCCCGCGCGTCGAGCCCGGCGGCCCGCCGCAGGCGCCCCGGCCGCAGCAGCCGGTGCCCGCGGCGGCCCGGCCGGTGCCCGCCGAGCGCGGTGCCGCCGCGCGATCCGGCTGGCACGCCGCCGAGACGCAGCCGATCCCGGCGGTGCTGCCCGAACCGGGTCTCGACCAGGCCGCCGAGCAGGCCCAGGAGCAGACCCAGGTGCTGCGCCCCACCGGCGGCGGCGGTGGCGGCGGCAAGTCGCTGCTGCGCGCCAGCGGCTCGATGGCGATCGCCACCCTCATCAGCCGGATCACCGGTTTCGGCTGGAAGATCCTGCTCGCGCTGATCATCGGCTTCGGCGTCGAGAACGACTCCTTCACCGTGGCGAACAACCTGCCGAACAGCGTGTTCGAGCTGCTGATCGGCGGGGTGCTGACCAGCGTGATCGTGCCCGTCCTGGTGCGCGCGCAGAAGTCGGACTCCGACGGCGGCGAGTCCTACATCCAGCGGCTGCTGACGCTGTCGGTCGTGATGCTGGTGATCGGCACCGCGCTCGCCGTCGTCGCGGCACCGGGGCTGGTGTGGCTGTACGTCCGCGACGGGGGCAACGCCAGTCCGGAGCTGGCCACCGCGTTCGCCTACCTGCTGCTGCCGCAGATCCTGTTCTACGGGATCAGCGCGTTGATGAGCGCGATCCTGCAGGCCAAGCAGATCTTCAGCCCACCGGCCTGGGCTCCCGTCGTCAACAACCTCGTCGTGATCGCCACCATCTGCGTCTACTGGACGCTGCCCGGCGAACTCACCGTCAACCCGATCCGGATGACCGACGCGCACCTGCTGACGCTGGGGATCGGGGTCACCCTCGGCGTCGTCGCGCAGGCGTTCATCCAGGTCCCGGCGCTGCGCCGCACCGGATTCCGGTTCAGCTGGCGGTGGGGCTGGGACCCGCGGCTCAACGAGTTCGGCGGCCTCGCGCTGTGGATGCTGGCCTACGTCGGCGTCAGCCAGATCGGCCTGATGGTGATGAGCGGCGTCGGCACCCGGGCCGTCGTGTGGTCGATGTACAACTACGTGTGGATGCTGCTGCAGCTCCCGTACGGCGTCATCGGGTTCTCCGTGATGACCGCGATCCTGCCGCGGATGAGCGGGGCCGCCGCCGACCACGACTACCCGAAGGTCGTCGCCGACCTGTCCCTGGGCAACCGGTTGTCCACGGTCACGCTGCTCCCGATCAGCGGCGTCATGAGCGCCATCGGGCTCCCGCTGGCGTTGGCCCTGTTCTCGGTCGGCAAGAGCAGCGGCGACGCCGGGCAGATCGGTATCGCGCTGGCCGTCTCGGCGTTCGGCGTGCTGCCCTACGCGATCACGATGATGCAGATGCGCGTCTTCTACGCGCTCAAGGACGCCCGGACGCCGACGCTGATCATGGTCGTGATGACCGTGGTCAAGGTCGGGCTGGCGCTGCTGTGCGGCCTGGTCGAAGACCCCGAGATGGTCCTGTATGCCCTGGTGTTCATCAACTCGTTCAGCTTCGTGGTCGGCTGGGTGGTCGGCGAGGTCTGGCTGCGCCACCGGCTCGGACGGCTCGAAGGGCGCGTCTTCCTGATCACGCTCGGCAAGACGCTGCTGGCTTCGGTCCTCGGCGGCCTCGTGACCTGGGGCGTCGTGCTCGGCGTGGACGCCGTGGTCCCCGGCGAAGCGGGGTCGGGAACGGGCTGGTTGCAGCTGCTCGCGGGCACGGTCGTCGGCTTCGCGGTCATCTTCGGCCTGATGGCGTTGTTCCGGGTGCGGGAACTGGAACCCGCGATCGGGCGGGTCAGGGCCGTGCTGCGCCGTTGAGCGATGCCGCACCGGCCGGCGGCGGGTGCGGGGGATCGGCCGCGACGGCGGCGAACGACTCCGCACTCCGTCGCGCGGGCGGCGGTCACCCGCCGGGCACGAACCGCGCGGTGCGGCGGCACCGCTTCCGCCCCGCCCGCGACCCGGGTGCGGAGGCGACCGCCGACCTGGCTCGACCGCTGCCGACCAGGGCGGGCGCGATGCCCGGTCCGGCGGTGTTGCTCCGGGTGCGGGAACCGCGGCCTGCGATCGGGCGGCTCACCGCTCTGCTGCGTCGTCGTTGACATTGGCGTCACGTACCCTCGGAGCGGAAGTCTTCTCCCGTGGGGAGGGGGTGTTCAGTGCCCCCCGGCTGGAGCGGGAGGAGCGGGAGAGGGAAGGTGAGCAGCAAACCGACCAGGCAAGCGATGCCGGAACGTGACGCGGGCGATTCGACGGCGGACGACGCCGAACAGCTGACCCCCGGGGCGGTACTCGACCACGGCCGATACCGCCTGCTGGAGAAGGTCGGCGCGGATCCCCGGTGCGACGCGCAGCTGTGGCGGGCCAAGGACGGTGTGCTCGGACGCGACGTCGCGCTGACCATCCTGACCGGGGACCGCTCCCACTCGGACGCGGCGTCGAGCGCGCGGCGCACGCTGGAACGCGCGATGCACGCCAGCACCTTCAACCACGTCGGCGTCGCGCGGGTGCTCGACGTCGTCACGCCCGCCCCGGGCGACCCGCAGGGGGTGCTCGGCGTCGTCATCGCCGAGTGGACCCACGGGACCGACCTGATCGAACTCATCTCGGGCGGACCGCTCGCGCCGGGAACCGCGGCGCGCGTGCTGCAGCCGCTGGCCGCGGCCGTCGAAGCCGCCCACCACGCCGGGCTCGTGCTCGGCGCCGACCACCCGCAGCGGATCCGGGTGACGCCGGAGGGCGAGGTCCGGATGGCCTTCCCCGGACCGCTCTCCACCGCCAGCTCCAGCGACGACGTGCGCGGCCTCGGCGCCGTGCTGTACCTGCTGCTGACCGGTCGCTGGGCGCTGGACGCGGCCCCGGACGGGCTGCCGACCGCGCCGACCGGTCCGGACGGCACCATCGTCGCGCCGCGCACGCTGCGCCCCACCGTGCCGCTGGAGCTGTCCACGGTCGCGCTGCGCGCCCTCGGCAGCCCCGACACGCACGGCACCACCGGCGGCGTCCGCACCGGGGCCGCGGTGCTCCGCGTGCTGGAGCAGCACGCCACCTTCGAGGAGGACGCCTCCACCTCCGTCATGCAGGCCGCCCCGGCCGGTGGCGGCGCGCGGGAGAGCAACGAGGTCTGGAGCACCCAGGACCCGAAGCCGGACGAGGTGAAGCGCAAGAAGCTGGCCATCAGCGTCGGTGCGCTCGCCGTGGCGACGCTGCTCGTCGTCGGCTGGATCGTCGCGAACCTGATCGGCCTGGTCGCGGGCAACCAGGAGGCCGAAGGCCCGTCCGTGACCTTGGAGGACGGCAACCAGCAGCCCGCGCCCGGCCCGGAGCAGTCCGTCCCGGTCAAGGTCACCGGCGGCTCGCCGTTCGTGCTGGAGCAGACGCCGGACAGCCCCGGCAAGCTCGGCAACCTGTTCGACGGCGACCCGGCGACCTCCTGGGCCACCGACTCCTACAACGACCAGTTCGGCAGCGGGTTCAAGTCCGGTACCGGTGCCGTGCTCACCTTCGCGTCGCCGACGACGCTGCGCGAAGTGGTCATCGACTCGCCGAGCGCGGGCACCGTGGTGGAGATCCGCGCGGCCGACGGCACCAGCCCCGACCTGAACTCCAGCCAGGTGCTCGGCAAGCAGACGCTGTCCGCGGGGCAGACCACCATCCCGATCGAAGCGGCCCAGCCCACCCAGCACGTGATCGTGTGGCTGACGCAGCTCGCCCCGACCGACGGCAAGTTCCAGAGCCGGATCAACGAGATTACCCTCGCCGGTTCGGCCGCCTGACCAGGCGCGTCGCGCGTCCCGCGCGGGATCACCGCGATCCCGGTCCCGCGCGGGTGCGGACCGCAGCGGCGCGGTGCTCGTGGGCGGGATCACGATCAGTAGAGTGCTGAACCGTGTCTGCCCCCGAGAGAACGGACGCCGAGCTCCTCGCGGCGCACGTCAACGGCGATCGAGACGCGTTCGCCGCGCTCTTCCGCAAGCACCGGGACCGGTTGTGGGCGGTCGCGCTGCGGACGATGCGCGACCACGAGGAAGCTTCCGACGCGCTGCAGGACGCGATGATCTCCGCCTTCCGCAACGCCGGGTCGTTCCGGGCGGAATCGCAGGTCACGACCTGGCTGCACCGGATCGTGGTGAACGCCTGCCTGGACCGGATCCGCCGCCGCCAGGCGCGGCCCACAGTTCCGCTGCCCGAGACCGGACCGGCCGAGCCCGCCGTTCCGCGCGACGCGATCGAAGAGCAGGACACCCGGATGGCCGTGCAGGAAGCGCTGGCCGCCCTCCCCGAGGAGCAGCGCGCGCCGATCGTCCTCGTCGACGTCGAGGGCTACTCGGTGACCGACACGGCCGCCGCGCTCGGCATCGCCGAGGGCACCGTGAAGAGCCGCTGCGCCCGTGGGCGGGTGAAGCTGGCGAAACTTCTGGGGCACCTGCGGAACCCGAGTGCGGATGCGAACGTCCCAGATGACGCCAACGCCAAGCGTCGACGGGAGGGACGATGAGCGGCGAACAACGGCGCCCCGACACGCCGCAAGGCCCACCGTGGTCGCTGGATCTGGTGGCGGACCTGCACGCGGGTGCGCTGGACCCGGAGACGGCCGAACGGCTCCTGCCGCGCATCCAGGAGGATCCGGAGGCGAGCGCGCTGCTCGCCGCGCTGGACGCGACGAGCTCGGAGCTCCGGGGCCTCGACGACCTCAAGGAGCCGTCGCCGGAGGTGCCCGCGCCCGCGATGCCCGCGGACGTCGCGGCCCGGCTCGACGACGTGCTGCGCGCCGAACTCGACGCCTGGCCGGGCACGGCGCAGCCCGTCGGCTCTTCCCCAGCCGCCGGCTCTTCCCCAGCCGCCGGCTCCGCACCGGTCGGGGAGGGCGAACCCGCCCCGGTGCTGGACCTCGCCGCCGCCCGCGCCCGCAGGCGCAAGAGGGTCGGCTGGACGACGGGCCTGCTCGCGGCGGCCGCCGCCGTCACCGGGATCGTGGTGCTGGGCACCGCCGTCCCTGGCGGCGACAGCACCCCGCAGGCCGGTCGGCCGGAGAGCGCCCGGCCCGCGGACGGCCCGCCACCGCTGGCGCTGCGCGGCGGCGACACGCTGCCCGCGAACCACCTCGGCGAGGCCCTCTCCGCCGAGCAGTACGGGGAGCTCACCGACCCGGCGCGATTGCTCGGCTGCCTGCAGGCCAACGGCGTCACCAGCGGAAACCCGCTCGGTGCCCGGGAGGTCACGATCGACGGCCGGCCGGCGAGGGCGCTGGTGCTGCAAGGCGGCGGCATCGGGAGGTTCCGGATCCTCATCGTCGGCCAGGACTGCGGGCCGAACCGCCCGGCCACGATCTCCGACAGCACCCTCGGCGGCTGACCGGGTCGCGCTCGTCACGGGGAGCGGTGCCGGGAACAGAGACGCCTAGGATCGCGTTGACCCGGATACGCTCGCGCGTGCTGCGCGGCGGGCGGCACGCGACAACGAAAGGGGCGCGGTGAGCGACGACGTCCGCAACCTCATCATCGTGGGCTCCGGCCCTGCCGGTTACACCGCCGCGGTGTACGCCGCGCGGGCCGAGCTGGAGCCACTGGTCTTCGAGGGCACGCAGTTCGGTGGCGCGCTGATGACGACCACCGAAGTGGAGAACTACCCGGGTTTCCGGGACGGCATCATGGGCCCCGAGCTCATGGAGCAGATGCGGGAACAGGCGAAGCGGTTCGGGGGTGAGCTGCGCGCCGAGGACGTCGAGCACATCGACCTCGCAGGCGAGGTGAAGAAGGTCGTCGCCAACGGCGTCGAGTACCGCGCCAAGGCGATCGTCCTGGCGATGGGCGCCGCCGCGCGCTACCTGGGCATCCCCGGCGAGGAGAAGCTCCTCGGCCGCGGCGTCTCCGCCTGCGCCACCTGCGACGGCTTCTTCTTCCGCGAGCAGCACATCGCCGTGATCGGCGGCGGCGACTCGGCAATGGAGGAGGCCACGTTCCTCACCAAGTTCGCCGACTCGGTGACGATCATCCACCGCCGCGACGAGTTCCGCGCCTCCAAGATCATGCTGGAGCGGGCCAAGGCCAACGAGAAGATCCGCTGGCGCACGAACGCCGCGGTCACCGAGGTGCTCGGCGACACCGCCGTCACCGGCCTGAAGCTGCGCGACACCAGCACCGGCGAGGAATCGCAGCTGGACGTGACCGGGATGTTCGTCGCCATCGGCCACGACCCGCGCAGCGAACTCGTGCGCGACCAGGTCGAGGTCGACGACGAGGGCTACGTCGCCGTGCAGCAGCCGACCACCCGGACCGGCATCCCCGGCGTCTTCGCCGCGGGTGACCTCGTCGACCACACCTACCGGCAGGCCATCACCGCCGCGGGCTCCGGCTGCTCGGCCGCGATGGACGCGGAGCGGTGGCTCGCCGAGAACGAGATGAGCGAGGCCGCGCACGTCGCGCCCGAGCACGAGGGCGGCGGTTACGCGCCGGCCGCCGAGACCGCGGCAGCGCGCTGAGCGCGGAACCGACACCTGAATTCCACCCGAGGGAGATGAACATGGCCGCGAACAACACCGTGACCGTCGACGCCGACTCGTTCAAGACCGACGTGCTGGGCAGCGACAAGCCCGTCCTCGTCGACTTCTGGGCGACCTGGTGCGGCCCGTGCAAGATGGTCGCCCCGGTGCTCGAGGAGATCGCCGGCGAGCACCAGGACAAGATCACCGTCGCGAAGCTGGACATCGACAAGAACCCGTCGATCGCCCGCGACTACCAGGTCATGAGCGTGCCCACCCTGCTGCTGTTCTCCAACGGGGAACCGGTCAAGCAGATCGTCGGCGCCAAGCCGAAGGCCGCGCTGCTGTCCGACCTGGAGGACTACCTGTGACGCGTCGCTGACCCGTCGCACCGACCGGAACCCCGCCCACCCCGCCACCGCGCGGAGGTGCGCGGGGTTCCGTCGTTCCCGCCGGTACGCGCGAGGTCACGCCGTGCGCAGCGCGCTGCGAGCGGCCCGCAGCGCCGCGGCATTGCAGGCAAGGCACAATGAGCCGGTGGGTTCGCATCCGAACCCTTCCACCCAAAAGTGGACATTCGGGGGAGTACGACCGTCCTACGCGCCGGGATCCGTCCGGCGCCTGAATCGAGCGAGGAGTGCATGCAGCTGCTCCACCGCGGTGACGTCGGTCCGGCCGTTGCCGAGATCAGGAACACCCTTGCTGCGCTGGGTCTCCTACCGGCCCCCCCAAACGGAACCGCGTCCGGTCCCGCGCACTTCGACGCAGCGGTGGAACACGCGGTGCGCGTTTTCCAGCAACGACGCGGGCTGATCACCGACGGGGTCGTCGGTCCTGCCACCTACCGCGCGCTGATCGACGCGCGCTGGCGGCTCGGTGACCGATCGCTGGCCTACCTGGTGTCCAAACCGGTCAGCGGGGACGACGTGTTCGCCCTGCAGGAGCGGCTGCTCGAACTCGGCTTCGACGCGGGCAGGCCCGACGGCATCTTCGGCTGGCAGACCGAGCACGCGCTGCGCAGCTTCCAGCGCGACTACGGGCTCAACGCCGACGGCATCTGCGGGCCGGGCACGCTGCGCGCGCTCAAGCAACTCGCCCCCAAGGTCCGCGGCGGCAGGCCGGTCTACCTGCGGGAACAGGAGAAGGTGCGCCGCGCCGGGCCGCTGCTGCGCGGCAAGCGCATCGTGCTCGACCCCGGGCACGGCGGCACCGACCGCGGCGTCGCCGTCGGCGGTGTCAACGAAGCCGACATCGCCTGGGACCTGGCGCGCAGGCTCGAAGGCCGCATGGTCGCCACCGGGATGGAAGCGCTGATCACCCGCGGGCCGCACTCCTGCCCGCCGGAAGCCGACCGCGCCGGGTTCGCCAACGAGGCGGGCGCCGACCTGTTCCTGTCGCTGCACATGGACGCCAACGCGGCACCGGCCGCGCAGGGCGTCGCCAGCTTCCACTTCGGCACCGGGAACGGCACCACCTCCACGGTGGGGGAGGCGCTGGCCGGTTTCCTGCAGCGCGAGATCGTAGCCCGCACCGGCATGCTCGACTGCCGCATCCACCCGAAGACGTGGGAAGTCCTGCGCCTCACCCGGATGCCCGCGGTGCGCACCGAGATCGGGTACCTGACCAACCCGGAGGACCGGCGGCGGCTGCTCGACCCGGCGTTCCGCGACATCATCGCCGAGGGCCTGCTGGTCGCCGTGAAGCGGCTCTACCTGCTCGGCAAGGACGACCAGCCGACGGGCACCTTCACCTTCGACGACCTGCTTCGGCACGAGCTCACCCGCGCCGAAGGCGCCTGAGCACCGCCCGCAGCGCGGAGCCGGTCGCCGCACCGGGCTCGACGGCTCACCCGAGGGCCGGCTCCGCCGTTTTCACCGACACCGTGCTGAGCAGCCGTTCGAGCGCTGCTTCGACGTCTTCCTTCCAGGAGATCGCGGTGCGCAGCTCCAACCGCAGCCGCGGCCACTTCGGGTGCTGCCGGACCGTCTTGAACCCGACCTGCTGCAAGAACCCGGCGGGCACCACGCAGCTGTCGGTCTCCTCGTGCAGGTCCCCGAACGCCTCGATCGCGCGCACGCCGCGCTTCGTCAGGTCCTTCGCCACGTTCTGCAGCAGCACCCGGCCCAGGCCGCCGTGCTCGAAGTCCGGCATCACCCGCAGCGCCGTCAGCAGCACCGCGTCCGCGCTGACCGGCCCGGACGGGAACGCCGCGGCCCGCGGCACCGCGGCAGGCGGGGCGTAGAGGGCGTAACCGGCGGGGACCTCGTCGACGTAGAGCACCCGGCCGCAGGACCCCCAGTCCAGCAGCACGTTGGAGACCCAGGCCTCCTTCTCGAGACCGGTTTCGCCGAACTCCTCGGCCTGCTCCCGGATGTGCGGCGCGAGTTCCCAGAACACGCAGCGACGGCACTTCGGTGGCAAGTGGTCGAGGTTGTCCAGCGTGACGCCTACGACGCGTCGCGACACCCTGACCTCCCCTGCAATCCGCCAGAACCCACGCACGGCAGGTGGGGTGCCGCAAGGATAAGCCGACCCCACCGAGCGCCGGAAGCATCTCGTCCTTCCCAGTGTCCCTCGGAATGGTGAGATGGGTTACCGTCAAGCCGGTTTGTGCGAGGCGCCCGTTACACGAGCCACCGCCGGACGCGATAGCACAGATAGACTCGCGCGACCGTCACCTAGCGGTAACAGGAGACGATCACTACAGCGCACACCCGATCCACCGGAGCGCGGAATGTCCGATCACGGCAGCAACCCGACCGATCAGCAGCAGCCCGGCCCCCAGCAGGAGGCAGCGGTCCAGCAGGCAGGAGCGGCGCGCAACCTCGACGCGCACCGCGACCGCTACGCCCAGCGGACCGCAGGCATGACCGCATCGGAGATCCGGGCACTGTTCGCCGTGGCCAGCCGGCCCGAGGTCGTCTCGCTCGCCGGCGGAATGCCGAACCTCGCCGCGCTGCCGCTGGACTCGCTCGCCACCGAGGTCGCCCGGCTCATCGCCGATGACGGCCAAGCCGCGCTGCAGTACGGCTCCGCGCACGGCGTGCCGGAGCTGCGCGAGCAGATCTGCGAGATCATGGCCGCCGAGGGGATCACCGGTCACCCGGACGACGTGATGGTCACCGTCGGTTCCCAGATGGCGCTGGACATGGTGACCAGGCTGTTCTGCGACCCGGGCGACGTGGTCCTCGCCGAAGGACCGTCCTACGTCGGTGCGCTCGGCTCCTTCGCCGCCTACCAGGCCAAGGTCGTGCACGTCGCGATGGACGACGACGGCCTCCAGCCCGAGGCGCTGCGGCACGCGATCGCCGAGGTCACCGCGCGCGGCGAACGCATCAAGTTCCTCTACACCATCCCGAACTTCCACAACCCCGGCGGCGTCACGCTCGCCGTGGAGCGCCGCGCCGAGATCCTCGAGATCTGCCGCAAGCACGACATCCTGGTGCTCGAGGACAACCCGTACGGCCTGCTCGGCTTCGACGGGCAGACCTACCCGGCGCTGCGCAGCCTCGACCCGGAGAACGTGGTCTACCTCGGCTCGTTCTCCAAGACCTTCGCGTCCGGGCTCCGCGTCGGCTGGGTGCTCGCCCCGCACGCGGTGCGGGAGAAGCTGGTGCTCGCCGCCGAATCGGCGACGCTGTGCCCGCCCACGCTGAACCAGATGATCGTGTCCCGCTACCTCACCACGCACGACTGGAAGGGCCAGATCAAGACCTTCCGCGAGCAGTACCGGGAGCGCCGCGACGCGATGCTCGGCGCCCTGGAGCAGCACATGCCGGCCGGCTGCACTTGGACCAAGCCCGACGGCGGGTTCTACGTGTGGCTCACCGCCCCGGAAGGCGTGGACACCAAGGCGATGCTGCCGCGCGCCGTGACCCAGCGGGTCGCGTACGCCTCCGGCACCGGCTTCTACGCGGACTCGTTCGGAGCCCGGCAGATGCGGCTGTCCTACTGCTACCCGACGCCGGAACGCATCCGGGAAGGCGTCCGCAGGCTCGCGAACACGCTGACCGACGAGATGGAGCTGGTGCGGACCTTCGGCACCGTGCCGCAGCGCGCGGTGTCCGGGCCCGAAGCTCCCTCTCCCGACACGGCGTAACCTCGGGTCCTGCCGCACGATTCGATCGGTCCACTGCGCACCTGGTGCGCAGTGGACTCTTACTTTCAGGGGAGTTCGACCAGTGTCCGATCGTTGGGTCGCCGTGCTGTCCGGTGGGCTGTCGCACGAGCGCGAAGTGTCGTTGCGCTCCGGGAGGCGGTTGTCCACCGCGCTGCGCTCCGTCGGAATGACCGTGGGGGAGTGGGACGCGGACTCCCGCCTCCTCGCACGCGTCCAGGACGAACGGCCGGATGCCGTGGTCATCGCGCTGCACGGTGGTGAAGGGGAGAACGGCGCGGTGCAGTCCGTGCTGGACATGCTCGGCGTCCCGTACGTGGGCACCGACCCGCGCGCCTGCCGCCGCGCGTGGGACAAGCCGACCGCCAAGGCCGAGCTGGCGCGCGCGGGCCTCAGCACCCCGGACTGGGTGGTGCTGCCGCACGCCACGTTCCGCGAACTCGGGGCGCAGGCGGTGCTGGACGCGCTGGTCGCCAAGCTCGGCCTGCCGCTGATGCTGAAGCCGGACCAGGGCGGGTCGGCGCTCGGCGCCCGGGTCGTCCGGGACGCCTCGGAACTGCCCTCGGCGATGGTGGGTGCGCTGGCCTACGGCGACACCGTGCTCGTGGAGCAGTTCGTCGAAGGCGTCGAGGTGGCGATCAGCGTCGTCGACACCGCGGACGGGCCGGAGGCGTTGCCCGCGGTGCGGATCGAAGCAGCCGACGGCGTGTACGACTACACCGCGCGCTACACCGCGGGGCTCACCAGCTACGAGGCCCCGGCCGATCTGGCACCGGACGTCGCGACCCGGGCGGGGGAGCTGGCGGTCTCGGCGCACCGGCTGCTGGGGCTGCGCGACGTGTCCCGCACCGACGCGATCATCGATCAGCACGGGGTGCCGCACTTCCTCGAAGTGAACGTGTCGCCGGGACTGACCGAGACCTCGCTGTTCCCGATGGCGGTGGAAGCCGCCGACCGGTCCCTCGGCGAGGTGTTCGCCGGACTGGTGGAGAAGGCGATCGCTCGCGGCAACTGATCGCATGTTTCACGTGAAACAGCGAGCGGGTCGGGTTCGCTGATCCGACGCGCAGTTCCCCGCTCGAGCAGGAGCCGCCGATGTCACGACATCGGCGGCTCTTCTTCGTTCCGGGGTCGGCCTACGCGTTGACGGATCCGCGGAGCCGAAGTGATCGGCGTCGGGCCGGAGCGATGTCGGGCCTCCGGACCGCGGAGGAGGGGGAGCGGTCGTCAGTGGCGGCCGCTCCAGCAAACCGGATGAACAGGGCAAAACGGTGATCGTCACCGTGACGAAAGGCCCCGGTGTCATCCCTCCCGGATTTCGCGGAGTTTTTCGGCCTCACCCGGCAACAACAACTCGGCCAACCGCTCCAAGTCGTCGACCGAACCGAACTCCACGACGATCCGGCCCTTCCGCTTGCCCAGATCGACCTTGACCTTCGTGTCGAAGCGGTCGGACAGCTTCTCCGCGAGCCCCTGCAAACCGGGGGACTGCAGCTGCTTCCGCGGCGCCGCCTTCTGCTTCGCCGGCCCCTCGCTCTTCTTGAGCGTCACCGCCTCCTCGGTCGCCCGCACGGACAACCCCTCGGCGATGATCCGCGATGCCAGCTCCTCCTGGCCGCCCGCGTCGTCCAAGGCGAGCAGCGCCCGCGCGTGCCCCGCCGACAGCACCCCGGCCGCGACCCGGCGCTGCACCGGCATCGGCAGCCGGAGCAGGCGGATCGTGTTGGTGATGACCGGACGGCTGCGACCGATCCGCTCCGCCAGCTCGTCGTGCGTCACGTCGAACTCGTCCAGCAGCTGCTGGTACGCGGCCGCCTCTTCGAGCGGGTTCAGCTGCACCCGGTGGATGTTCTCCAGCAGGGCGTCCCGCAGCAGCGCGTCGTCCGCCGTCTCGCGGACGATCGCCGGGATGACCTCCAGACCGGCGCGCTGCGAGGCGCGCCAGCGGCGCTCGCCCATGATGAGCTCGTACTGGCCGGACTCGATCTCCCGCACCACGATCGGCTGCATCAGCCCGAACTCGCGGATCGAGTGCTCCAGCTCGGACAGCGCCTCTTCGTCGAAGACCTGCCGCGGCTGCCGCGGATTCGGCGTGATGGACGCGGTCACGACCTCCCGGTAGGTCGCGCCCGCCACCGTTCCGCCGCTCGTTTCACGTGAAACCGGCTCTGGCGCGCTCGCGCCGTCCCCCGGAGCGGGGGAGGGAGGTGGGGTGAAGCCGGCGCCGCGCACGGAGACTCCGGTCGAGCCGCCGCTCTCCGCGGGAGGACCGCTCGGGATCAGCGCCGCGAGGCCGCGCCCCAGACCACCCTTGCGTTCGGTCATGCCGTCTTCCTCTCCACACCCCGCTCGGCGATCTCCTTCGCCGCATCCAGGTAGCTCATCGAACCCCGCGAACCGGGATCGTAGTTCAGCACCGTCTTGCCGAACCCGGGCGCTTCCGAGATCTTCACGCTGCGCGGGATGACCGTCCGCAGCGTGAGCTCCCCGAAGTGACCGCGCACCTCGTTGGTCACCTGGTCCGCCAGCTTGGTGCGGCCGTCGTACATCGTCAGCAGGATCGTGGACACCCACAGCGCCGGGTTCAGGTGCGCCTGCACCAGCTCGATGTTGCGCAGCAGCTGCCCGAGACCCTCCAGCGCGTAGTACTCGCACTGGATCGGGATCAGCACCTCGTGCGCGGCCACCATCGCGTTCACCGTGAGCAGGCCGAGCGAAGGCGGGCAGTCGATGAAGACGTAGTCGGGCGCGATCTGCTCGATCGCCTCGGACTTCAGCGCCTCCTTGAGCCGCCCTTCCCGGGCGACCATCGACACCAGCTCGATCTCCGAGCCGGCCAGGTCGAGGGTCGCCGGCACGCAGTACAGGTTCGGCGATTCGGTGCTCTGCGCCGCGGCGTCCGCGATGCTGATCTCGCCGAGCAGCACCTCGTACACCGAGGGGACACCGGAGCGGTGGTCCACGCCGAGCGCGGTGCTGGCGTTGCCCTGCGGGTCGAGGTCGATCACGAGCACCTTCAGCCCCTGCACCGCCAGCCCGGCGGCCAGGTTCACCGTGCTCGTCGTCTTGCCGACGCCGCCCTTCTGGTTGGCGACGGTGAGGATGCGCCGCCGATCCGGGCGGGGGAGCTGCATCGTCTCGGGGTGCAGCACCCGGGTCGCCCGCTGGGCCTCTTCCATGATCGGAGTCCAGCCCACGCCATCCGCCGGGAAGGCCTCATTCGCTTGCTGACCGCGTTCTTCCGCGCTGGAAGGGAAACGCATGGAACCCATCACGCGCCCCTTCGTTTCACGTGAAACACGATCCGCTCCGTTCGACTCCGTCACCGTCCACGATCCTTCCTCGCTCTGCGGCCGCCGTCACGACGCCGACCGGGCGCTTTCTGAGATACCCGCTCCACGACGACGACCGTCGTCGGCACATCGAGCACGTTGTCGCCGCACGACAACACTTCACCGGGGCTGCCACCCACCGCCTGGACGGCGGCCGCATCGCGTTCCAGCTCTTCCGCAGCGGTCGATCCCTTCAACGCCAGCAACCGCCCGCCGGGACGCAACAGGGGGAGGCACCAGGCCGAGAGCCGTTCCAACGGCGCCACGGCGCGCGCGGTGACCACGTCCTGATCGGCGAGCCGATCACGCACCGGGCCTTCCTCGGCACGCCCACGCACCACCTCGACGGAGAGATCCAGTTCCTCGATGACTTCCCGCAGCCAGGCCACTCGTCGAGCCATCGGCTCCAGCAGAACCAGCTCGACATCGGGGCGAGCGATCGCCAGCGGAATGCCCGGCAGCCCCGCCCCTGAGCCTACGTCCACGACACGGCAATTCGGTGGCAGCAACTCCGCGAGTACCGCAGAGTTCAACAGATGGCGGTCCCAAATACGGGGGAGTTCCCGCGGGCCGATCAATCCTCGCCGCACGCCTTGCTCGGCGAGCATCGTCGCGAACCGCTCCGCTCCCGGAAGACGATCGCCGAACACCGCTCGCGCGGCCTCCGGAACCGGGATCGGATCACCTTCTGCTGCGGTCACAGTCTTCCACCCTGCTGTCGTTGTTTCACGTGAAACGGGGCGCGTCCACCAAGTCGGTACGGAGTTGTTTCACGTGGAACGGGCTCGATGATCGGCGCACTGGTTTCACGTGAAACGCGGACTCGGCACAGGCGGCCCGCGCGACCCGCATCATCATCTCAGCCTGAAGTCGGTCTTGCTCCCGCGCCTGGTTTCACGTGAAACACGGCGGATCCGGCTGCCCGGTTCCGCGCGGGACGACGTGCGGACGCAAGAACGCCCGGCCGGGGAGATCCCGACCGGGCGTCTGCGTTCGACCCCGCGGCCACCGCGGGGGAGGGGAGGTCAGTTCGACTTGTAGACGACGACCTTCCGGTTCGGCTCTTCGCCTTCGCTCTCGCTGTGCACGCCGTCCACCGCCGCGACCGCGTCGTGGATGATCTTCCGCTCGAACGGGGTCATCGGACGGAGGCGGGTCTCCTCGCCGGAGGACAGCACCTCTTCCGCCGTGGTGCGACCGAGGTCGCTGAGCTCCTCGCGTCGACCCGCGCGCCACCCGGCCACGTCCAGCATGAGACGGCTGCGCACGCCGGTGTCCTGCTGCACGGCGAGCCGGGTCAGCTCCTGCAGCGCTTCCAGCACCTGGCCACGCGAGCCGACCAACTTCTCCAGATCGCCACCGCCGTCGATGCTCACCACCGCACGACCGGCCTCCACGTCGAGGTCGATGTCCCCGTCGTAGTCCAGCAGGTCGAGCAGCCGCTCCAGGTAGTCACCGGCCACGTCGCCCTCCTGGACGAGCAACGTCTCGGTATTGCTGCGCTCCTGGTCCGTGTTCGGCGTGGACTCCGCCGACTCCTCGACCTTGGTCGGCTCCTGCACGGTTTCAGACACTGGGCGTCTCCTCTCCAGGGGTACGCGACGTCGGTCAGCGGGACTCGCCCGGCCGGCTGTCGCGGGAACGGTCTTCGAACACCCCGGAGGCATCACCGGGTTGGTCTGCGTCGGCGGCCGGGCGCGCGGGGGAGGGGGCCTCGGTCGCGTCCTGGGTCGCGCTCTCGTCCGACTCCGCGGCGGCCGGCTTCGCCTCGATCGCCGCGGGCGCGGCGGCCTCGGTGCTCTCGGCGGTCGACGCGGCAGAGGCCGCAGGCTCGGCGGTCGACGCGGTGACGGTGCTGCCGTCGACGACGGCCGCCGCGGCCACCGCTTCCTCGCGGTCGATGCGGCTGTAGACGATGCGCTGCTGCCCCAGGGTCCAGAAGTTGTTGGCCAGCCAGTAGAGCAGGATCGCCAGCGGGAGGAACGGGCCGCCGATGATGGCGAACATCGGGAAGACCCACAGCACCATGCGGTTCATGATCTCGGTCTGCGGGTTCGCCGCCGCTTCCGGCGTCTGCCGCTGCACCGAGTGCCGGGAGGTGAAGTGCGTGGCGATGGCCGCGGCGACCATCAGCGGGACACCGACCACCAGCATCGACGGGCGGTCGGTCCCGAAGGTCGCGAGCACCTCGGGAGCCTGGCTGATCGTGTTCGACAGCTTCGCGCCGAACAGGTCGGCGGACACGAACGAGGCGACGTCCTCTGGGCCGAACACGAAGTTCGACGGCGCGCCGGGGCGGAACCCGTTGAGCACGTGGAACAGGCCGAAGAACACCGGCACCTGCACCAGCATCGGCAGGCAACCGGAGATCGGGTTGAAGCCCTGCTCCTGCTGGAGCTTCTGCATCTCCTGCGCGAGCTGCTGCTTGTCGTGCCCGTACTTCTCCTGGAGCGCGCGGACCTGCGGAGCGAACTCCTGCATCTTCTTCATCGAGCGCACCTGGTGCACGAACGGCTTGAACAGCAGCGCGCGCAGGGTGAAGACGAGGAAGACCACGGACAGCGCCCAGGCGTACCCGCTGGCCGGGTCCAGCACGAAGCCGAAGACCTCGTGCCAGAACCAGAGGATCGCCGAGACCGGGTAGTTGATGAAGTCGAGCACTAGTCCTCCGCGGGGGGTCGGGGCGCTTCGCCCGGCTCGGCCGCCGGCCCGCCGGCGCGGCCCCGCCGGGGTGGGACGTAGTCGAAGCCGCCGGGATGCCAGGGGCCGCACCGCAACAACCGCCGCACGGTGAGCCAGCTGCCGTAGAGCGCTCCGTGCACGGTCAGCGCTTCGACCGCATAGGCGCTGCAGCTGGGGTAGAACCGGCAGGTCGGCGGCAGCAACGGCGAGATGATCTTCCGGTAGACGTGCACCGGGCCGAGCAGCAGCCATGCGGCCGGGCTCGGACGAACCCGCTCACCGCTGTCCTGCGTGTCCGACATCCGGGGCCTCCAGCGCCATCTAGGGACCCGTCACCGGACCACCGCGCACCACGCGCAGCTTGCGCAGCGCCGCGTCGAGATCCGATCCGAGATCGCTGCTCGATGCGGTCGCGGCCGGGGGAAGTGCACGCACCACCACCAGTGTGCCAGCGGGCAACGCGTCGAGGCGGTCGCGCATCAGGTGCCGGAGCCGCCTGGTGACGCGGTGCCGCAGCACCGCGTTCCCGACGGCCTTGCTCACGACAAAACCCACGCGGGCCGGTTCGCCGGTGTCCCGAGTGGGTTCGATGTCCGAGTCCGACCGCGGTCCCGCCGCGGACGCCGGGTTCGGCTCGGCGCGCCCCGCGAGCTCGCTCGACGCGGGGTGCGCCGCCGTGGTCCCGTCGTGCCGGTCCCCGCCCTCGCGGTTCACCTGGTGGGCGCGTTCAACGGCGGCGCCGCGGACCTCGATCCGGGGCGCCGCGTTCGGCACCAGCAGGTGCACCACCAATCGGGCGCGCCCCGCACGGCGGCCACGACGGACCGCCAGGCGAAATTCCTGGCTGGAGGTCAGCCGGGCGGCCGCGGGCAGCACGAACCGATGATCAGGCGGTCAGCGAGGCACGGCCCCTGCGGCGACGCGCGGACACGATGGCGCGACCGGCGCGGGTGCGCATGCGCAGCCGGAACCCGTGCTTGCGGGCACGGCGACGGTTGTTCGGTTGGAAGGTGCGCTTGCCCTTGCTCACGGTGGATCTCCCGTTACTTCAGGCCCGTTGGAACAGGCACGTGCTCGGCCCGATGGCTCGGTCAAGATGTCCCCGCCCGCCGTAGCGGCCATCGTGTCGAGCTCACCCCCCGCTGGAACGAGGGGAGTCTGCACGCGGCGGCACCGGTGGTGCCTCGCGCGCTGCGCCGGGACCTCTGCCGAAATCCAAGCGCGGCGACATTCCCGCTCGTGCGGCGGGGGACTGCACGAGGCTACGCCACCTGCCCGGATGCCCGGGCACCGGGGGGTTCCGCAGCCGGCGGAGCGGTCCCGGGAGGGCGGGACCACCCGCCTTGTGAGGCGATCTCGACCTTGTTAGGTTGTCCCTCCTGCGATGCGCGCCCGGCGGCGTGGGAGCCGCCGTCCGCACTGAGCATCGACGCGGCACGCAGGGGCACCACCAGGATCGCAGGTACCGGCGGGGACCCAGGGGGCACGTCCGAGGTTCGCTGCCGTACCTTCATGCACAGCTGTGGATAACTCTGTGGACACCTCGTCCGGGCGTGCGCGGAGCCAGTTCATCACTCCGCGCCGGCGACGCCGCACTTGCCGAGGTGTGGGAGTCAACGGTGCGGGTCACGTGCCGGTGAGGGGAGCGCAGGG